>CAVZGE010000004.1:0-112631 GCA_963774745.1 uncultured Actinomycetes bacterium
CCAAGGGGTTGCTCGCGGCTGTCGAAATAGCGCATCTCGCCGGTTTGGACGTCGCAGGCGCCGACCGTGAGCCTCGCCGAGCCCGAATTGATCCGGTCGAAATCGACAAGGTCGCGAAGGTCTCCACGAGCGGCTCGACCGAGTAATAGCTCGCCCGCTCAGGGCCGAGCGGCGCATGTGGACTGACGAAGGCGGCCGGATTGGGACGAAAGATGCTCGGAAGGCCGCTGCCCAGGGGTAACCATGTTGCGCATCGCCGCGCTGAACGGCGCGAGCGTGGGCGCGCCTGAAGGAAGGGACTATATTCGACTCGCTTCGAATTCTTGCAGCCTCTCCATTCGCTCCGCGGGGGCATTGCCGACGATGAGCGAGGCGTTGACGGCGCCGATCTATGTGCCAATAACCCAGTCCGGCTCGAGCCCCGCTTCATGCAGCGCCTGATACACACCGGCTTGGTAAGCGCCGAGCGCGCCGCCGCCCTGAAGCACGAGCACGGTCTGGCCGAGTTGTTTAATCTCCGCTGCGAGGTTTTCCGTTGTTGGTCCTCCCGGCGTCGTGTCCACCCTGAATTTCGCGGCTCACCGAGCGCACCAATGCGTCGTCGAGCGGAGCTGCTCAGGTGGACGAGGCGATGTTGGCTGCCATTCGGCACAAAAGGATAGATCGATTTCTTCGCCACGAGAGTTTGCGGGCTCACCCACTCGGCTCCGTCATCGAAACGCCGACCGGTTACGTTGATGCAGAAAGAATTGCGCCAAATAGCGCAAAGAAAATGCCATCTCGTTCTGACCTCGATAGCGGATAATTATGCCGCGCTTCCCATGCAATCAGCTTTGTGCATCGACTTGATCACCACATTCGAGTGGTTCTTTGGCGCGGCCAGTCGTAACCTTCAGACACGTTGAGAACCCCAAGCGACAATGGCGCGTAATGAAGCGGCTTCGAACGTGGCATTGAGCGGCAGGAGGACGAGATGAAGACTTCTTACTGAAATGCGCGCGCGCTACTGCGGCCGCATCGGTCCTAGTCGCCCTTGCCGCTATCGCCAACCCCGTTGTGGCTGGCGAATGTCCAGCCGGTCGCGAGGGGAATAATTCGCACGCCAATCGCGCCACTCAGCCCAAGGGCGTTGCCGACACGGTTATCGGCGCGATTGATCTGGGTAAGGAGATCGGCGTCGATGGTCGCGATCGTCGCTTGCGCCGGCTCGTCGTCCAACCTGGCAGAATTGTTCCTTTCCATAGCCATGACGGCCGACCGGCCGCGATTGTTATCGTCCGCGGCGAAATCCTCGAATACAACAACAGTTGCCTTGTCCCTATCGTGCATCGAGCGGGCGACGTGGCGCGCGAACCACAGCGTTTCGGGTCACGGGTCAATCGCGGCAAAGCACCGGTGGTGTTGCTCGCCGCCGACGTGAAGAGACGGGAATAGTCCCGCAAGCGCTATCGGCCGATCTCCATCTCGCTGCTCCCAGGCGATCGGCGAGGGACCGCCACGTCCGTTCATCCCTCCGGCGAACGTGGCGGTCCCTCAAGTTTGAGAGGAGCGTTCCCGGGCGCCGCGCGATACGCGTCACGAAAGACAACTGCGCAAAATCTCGTGAGCAATGAACTTTCGCGTCGCGAGCGCGACAACCGCCGTTATTCGCGGCACCGGACGACTGTTCCTTCGCTGCCTGCCTTGCATCGAACCGATGCATTTTTTGTAAGCGCGGACGAGTGCGCCATTTCGAGTTATCTTTTTTCAACACGCGCCGCAGCAGCGCGAACACAAAGAGGAGACACGAGTATGAACGCCATAACTGTCGCGATCACCATGGGCGTGCTGAGCGCGTTGACGACCGCCGCCGCCAACGCGGCTCCCGTTCCGCCGCAGCCCGGGAAGGACAAGTGCTACGGCGTCGCGCTCGCCGGCAAGAACGATTGCGCCGCCGGCCCGGGGACCACCTGCGCCGGCACGTCGCATGTCGATTACCAGGGCAACTCCTGGAAATACGTGGACAGAGGAACCTGCGACAAGATCGTTACCCCGAAGGGGGCCGGATCCCTCACGCCGATCAAGGGTTGACCGCCATGTTTCCCACCGCCGGAATTGGGTTCAAGCCCCAGCATTTCGAGGCGATCGCCGCTCCGGCGGTGGGATTATGGTTCGAGGTTCACGCCGAGAATTACATGGTCCCGGGCGGGCCGCGCCTCGCCATGCTCCGACGCCATGCGCGCGGAGCGGCCGCTCTCGCTGCATGGCGTCGGCCTGTCGCTTGGCGGCACCGGCGGCGTCGACGTCGGCCATTTGACCAAACTGAAACGGCTTGTCTATTGTTCAGCCATTCCTCGTATCTGAACATCTCGCCGGTCGCGCGCCGACGGCTTTTGCCTTCCTGACCTTCTCCCAGTCCCGCGCACACGCGAAGCGATGGAATGCGTCACGCGCAACATCGATCAGGCGCAGACCGTGCTCGGCCGTAAAATTCTGATCGAAAACCCTCCTCACTATATTCCGCTGCCCGGCCATGAATGGGATGAGCCCGAGTTTCTGAGCGAAATCGCGCGGCGCACGGGTGGCCGGCCTCCTGATCGATGTCGGCAACGTCTGGGTCAGCGCCAACAATCTCGGATATTGCCCGACGCTTATCTCGACGCCCTGCCGATCTGGGCGATCGACGAAATCCATATTGCCGGCCACAGACTCGACCCCATGCATGGGGCGACGTTGCTCATCGACAGCCACGATGTGCCAGTCAGCCTGTCTGGACGCTTCTCGACCGTCTCATCGCGCGCGTGGGCGTCGTTCCTATTCTCCTGGAGCGTGACGGTAATGTTCCGCCTTTCGGCGAATTGATGGGACGAACGCGACCACGCGGCCGCAATGCTCGCTATCGCGCGAATAAGGAACTCGGCCATGCAGCCTGAACTCGCCGCATTTCAGCGCGCCTTCGCCGCCGCCATTCTCGGCGGCGCCGCGTCGGATTTCGATCGCTGGCCCGGCTTCGCCGTTTATCGCAACACGTCGACGGCGGGCGCAATCGACGCGCTCGCAGCTTCCTATCCGGCGACGCGCGACTTTGGCGACGCCGAGTTTCGTAAACTCGCGTGCGCTTATTTCCGCGACGATCCACCCGCAACCCCTGTGCTCGCCGAGTATGGCCTGCGGTTCGTCGACTGGCTCGAACAGCGGCTCGACACGGCTCCCCAGACTTACCTCGCCGATGTCGCGCGCATCGATCGTATGCAGATTGAAGCCCACCTCGCCGAAGACCCTGATGACGCCTGCGGAATTGACGCAGCCGACATCGCCGAGGAAGCCTGGATGAAGGTCGTCGCCGTTTTGCATCCAGCGGCCCGTTTCCGCTGGCTTCGTGATGCTGGCGCCGTCGATCTGGCTCGAGTTGAGAGATCTCGCGACGCCAAACGAGATCGGCGCCACAGGGCCAGCGGAGGGAATTCTCTTCACGCGCCCTCCGCCCGTCGAAGGCCTTCTGGATCGATCGCGCCGAGATCAAGCTTTCGATGAGCTTCCAGCGGCGCGAGAGCGTTGGCCAAGCGGCGATCGCCGCAGCCTGCCTTTTTCCGCAGGCGGACGTCGGCGTCTCGTTCAAGCGCCTGCTCGAAAGCGGCGCGATTTATCGGTTCCAACGCTAGGACAGCACGACCATGACCGAAGCGAACTCCAGCACTCCCTTCTCGCGCAGGGCCGTTCGCCATTCACGCTCATTGCGCGGCTTGGCCAGGCGCTGTTCCCCGTTTCACTGATTTCTTTCTTGATGCAGAGGCTCGCCATCGCCGCGATCTTCTTCTTCTCGGGACGCACGAAAGTGGACGGATGGTTTACAGTGACCGACAGCGCCTTCGAGTTGTTTCGCAACGAGTACAATCTGCCGCTCATTTCGCCTGAGTTCGCCGCCTATGTCGCTACGACGGCGGATACGTTTTTGCCTTGTCTGGTTGGCTTCTTTACTCGCGTTTCGGCGTTGGCGCTGCTCACGATGACGCTCGTCATCCAACTCTTCGTCTACCCTGACGCTTGGCCAACTCATTTGAGTTGGGCTGGACTGTTGGCGTCACTGATTGCTTTCGGCGGGGGCAGGTTCGCTCTAGATCGGAAACTGGGGATTGAATGAAGCGAAGTCAATACGGATGTTTCGAAGCCAGCTGCGGACCGATGGCGGCGCCTCTTGCGCCGCGCGCCCAGCCTGACCGCCACTCTTCTGACGCGCCATCCTCGGTGGTTCGGCCGGCACGATTTCAGGCAGCGCCGCTTGCCTCAGCCGGGTCATCGCGGATGACGAGGGTTTCACGACGGGGAAAATCTGGTCGCCAGGCACGCCGACGCGCCGGGCGTGCTCGCGAATCGATTCAGGATCCTGCGCCTGGTAAATGCAAAATGTCCCGAGCCGGCCATCGGGCTCCTTGACCACATAACTGCGGATCCAGCGGACGCGGTCGGGCATCTCCTCGTTACCGACCTTGGTCGACTTGGTGCCGGCGGCTTCGAGTTTCTCGCAAGTTCGCCCATGCGCCGAATGACACAGAGATCCATGCCTTTCCTCCTATTCGGGTCAGATCCGGAGGCGGCGAACGCGGCATCCCGCCTCGCCCGATGATACGGGATCAGCTCCTCTTGGTGATGATTATTTGACATATTCTCTGGAGACGACCAGCGTACCGAATTCCGCGACGTTGAACTTATCGAGCGGGGCATAAAGATCAATCCCAAGCGCCTCACGCGCGTCTGCACCGATTGCCCCGAACGTCCCCGATCAGAGTTTGCCGACACCCCGCCTATTTCCTATTTTGCCTTCGCGCTGGAGACAATCGAGGCGATCACTTGCGTCGCCATGTTGAATGCGGCGTCGCGATCCTTGATGCCGTGACGCTCGGCGATCCACGCGAAATCCGTGTAAAGCATCCAGACCTCGCCTTTATCGTCCTCGATGACGAAGCAGCCGCACAGGCCAATCGAGACCAGCGGCTGGATTTGCTGTGAGGAACTGGATTCCGAGTGGCGGATTGCCAAAAATCAGCAGGGTCGAGGGATTTAATTCGATCTTGGCGCCGCTTGCCAGCTTGGATTGATCGATCTGATCGAAAAAGCGAATGCCTTTGGCGGCGACATCCTTTTTCACGCGAGCGATCGTTTCTCGCATCGAGTAGGCGCTTTTTTCCTTGATGACGCCATCTCCCTCGACCGCCAACGCCATCGGCGCGGGACTAACTGCCGCGCTCGCCGTCGGGAGCCCGAAGCCTGCCAACAGTCGTATGATGGATATGCGCATGAGCGCCTCCTATGGTTGCGGGCGAAAGCCGAGACCATTTTCACGTTCGCGGGAAGCGCGAGTTCAACGAGATGGCGCTATACGTATTTTCAACTCATGTACGCAGTCGCGGACTCGGTGCTCATGCAGATAGAAACCCTCGATCGGATCGGCGTAGGCTTCCCATGGTCTCTCGGCGAGAACGTCACGCATATCACTGTAGCCTGTATCCGACCGAGAACGAATTCCTCGGCGACTGAAGTCGATGTCCTTCGTATGGTCTTCCCCGTCGAGGCGCGGCGCGAGCAGCCTCGGACCACATGCATGCGCGTTAGGCACCCATAGCTCGCGAGTTCGTGGACGATTTGAGTTTCCCGCTCGTTCTCGGGCAAGCGCGCGACCAGTTCGGCGATGATATGGCGTAGACGATGAATTTGTTTCTGCCGTCTGATATGGCTGACGGCGCGGCTCGAATATTGGATTTCTTTCTGCCGGCTGATAACCTGCCAAATTGTTTGCGGCTCGGGCCCATTTTGTTGCCAGAGATGAATTGCGAACACCAACGAGCTGCGCCGCGGGTTATCGTCGAACACGATCTCGACCGGCGTGTTGGATAGAACTCCGCCATCCCAATAGAGTTCGCCGTCGATGTGCACCGCGGGAAACGCGGGCGGCAATGCGCCCGAAGCCATGACATGGCGAGCGGTGAGATCGAAGTCGCGGCTGTCCGAAATACCGCATTTCGGCGGTTCGAACATTTGCCGCGCCGACGGTTAGTCGCGGGGCCTGGCCTTGTAGAATTGGAAAATCGACGAGATCGGTCAGCGTGGCCCCGAGCGCGTCAGTGCTGTAATAGCCCGCCGCATCGGTCGAGAAAGACGCATGCGGTCCGAGGAATGCGAGAGGATTGGGCTTGAAAAAAGAAGGTACGCCAGTGGTCAGGGTCAGCCAATTCGGCGGTCGGCGCCCGACCCATGGCAAGCTGGTTATGGCTTCGAGCGTCGGATCCTGTTCGACGCGGCTCCAGAATTCTTGTAGCTTCGCGAGCCGTTCTTCCGGCTTGTTGCCGGCGATGAGGCTGGCGTTGATAGCGCCGATCGACGTGCCGATCACCCAATCGGGCTCGATCCCTGCTTCATGCATCGCCTGAAAGACGCCAGCTTGATAGGCCCACGCGCGTCTCGTCCATGTCGTTGGTGCGCTACCGCAACAACGATTACTCGGTTCCAACCCGCTATGGCCATCAAGAGGTGTTGGCGAAGGGTTACGTCGACAGAGTTGAGATTGTCTGTCGCGGTGAGACGGTCGCCGTGCATGCGCGCAGCTACGACAAGGCCGAGTTCATTTATAATCCGCTGCATTATCTCGCCTTGCTCGAACACAAGAGCAAGGCGCTCGATCAGGCCGCGCCGCTCGACGACTGGCGCCTCGCCGATTGCGTCTATCGTCTGCGGCGGTTGATGGAGGCGCGCATGGGGAACAGCGGGCGCCGCGAGTTCATCCAGGTGCTGCGATTGATGGAGGACTTTCATCAGCATCAGGTCGAGCAAGCCGTTGCGGAGGCGCTGCGTCTTGGCGCGATCAGCTTCGACGCGGTGAAGATGCTGCTGCTCGCCAGGCTGGAGAACCGGCCAGCCCGGCTCGATCTGACGTTTTACCCTTACCTGCCGGCGGCCTCGGTCGGCGCGACGGATCCGCGCGCCTATCTCGGGCTCATCGCCGGCGCGGGCGCCGTGGAGACGAATGCGGGAGGTCCGGCATGACCACTTCGCTTGAGCCGGGGTCACAAACGATCGTCGCGCCGCAGGTGCTGCTGGGCAATCACCTCAAGGCGTTGAAGCTTCCCACCTTCGCGCGCGAATATGAGAAAGTGGCGCTGGAATTGGCCAACATCGTGCCTATTATCCGCGCTATTTGCTGCGCCTGTGCGAACTGGAGCGCATCGATCGGGAGCGGCGCAATGTCGAGCGTCGCATTCGCCTGGCGCGCTTTACGCAGATCAAGAGCCTCGACACATTCGACTTCGCCGCGCAGCCGTCACTCAACAAGCCGCTGGTTCTGGAGCTGGCGCGGTGCGAATGGATAGAGAAGCGACAGAACTGCATCGCGCTGGGTCCATCCGGAACCGGCAAGACTTACGTCGCGCTCGCCCTTGGGCTCGCCGCTTGCCAAAAGGGCTTCAGCGTCGCCTTCACTTCGGCCGCCGCTCTCGTGCACGAACTCATGGAAGCGCGCGACGAGCGCCGCCTGCGGGCGCTGCGCAAGAGCATCTCAACACCGTCAAATTGCTGATCGTCGATGAGCTGGGCTACGTGCCGTTCACGGCGGTTGGTCTGAACTGCTCTTCGAGGTCTTCAGCCAGCGCTATGAACGTGGCGCCACGCGGGTGACCAGCAATCTGCCATTCGATGAATGGACGTCGGTGTTCGGGTCGGAACGGCTCACCGGCGCGCTGCTCGATCGGCTCACCCATCATGTCCACATTCTGGAGATGAACGGCGACAGCTATCGTCTCGCGACAGCCAGGAAGGCGCAACGGCGCAACGCCGACGAGCCGAGCGCAAACCCAAAGAATCAAGGGAGAAGCCGACGCAGACATCAACCGCCGCCGCGCGCATTGAGGCGCGCTTCGCTGCACGCTCCGCGCGCCTCAATGCGCGCGGCAACCCAACTCACAAGGGCTTCACGGCCCTTTTCTCTCAACCAGACCGGTACACTTTTACGCCGCCATCTGGCAGAATTTGTCGCCGCCGTTGACACAGGCTGACCACCAGCCCTTGGACCGTCGCCATCGACGGCCTCGTGGGCAAACCCGCGCAATATCACCTCGAGGTCTTCGTCAGACCTTATGCTCTCGAAGAACGCGTCTATAGGCTACGCTGCGTCGAAGGCTGGTCGAATGGTGATTTCTTCATGGGTCGGCTTCCCTTTGTCCGAAGTTTTGAAGCGGGCCGAGCCGCTCGGCCACGCCAAATATGTAGCTTTTGAATTGCTCCTGACCGACGATATGCTGGGCAAAATGGCTTGTTGCAGCTCCTCGACTGGCCCTACGCCGAAGGTCTGCGTCTCGACGAAGCCATGCAGCCCCTCACTATCCTCGCGGTCGGCCTTTATTCCGAAACGCTGCCGAATTAGAACGGGGCGCCCTTGCGTCTCGTCGTGCCTTGGAAATATGGCTTCAAGAGCATCAAATCGATCGTGCGCATTCGCCTTCTCGAAGACTAAGCCGCAAACGTCGTGGAACAAGCAGAATCCGCGCGAATACGGCTTCTATTCGAACGTCAATCCGAATGTCGATCATCCGCGGTGGAGTTCTAAGCGAGCGAGCGGCGAATTGGCGAGGCGGCCTCCTCAACAAACGGCGACCGACGCTCATGTTCAACGGCTACGCCGATCAAGTCGCGAGCCTATATTCGCACATGGATCGTAAATTCGACCGATGGGCGCCGGCGTCCCGCCTGGCGAACTGCGTCGCAATGGCGACTCCCGAAGCTTGCGGTCTATGTCATCGGCTTCATCCCCGCCGTCTGGACCTTTCGCCTAGGCCTGAACGATCAGCTTGGCGCGGAGCCGATCCGGGCGCTCGAACAGAGCCTCGGTCTCTGGGCGCTGCGCTTCCTTCTGGCGAGCCTTATGATCAGGCCGTTGCGACAAGTGGCGAGAATTGATCTTCTCGAAGTGACCGGCGCGCTCGGCCTTCTCGCGTTCTATAACGCCACCCTCCATCTGGCCACCTATGTTGGGCTGGATCATAGACTTCATTGGGGCGGCGGTCTGGCGACGTCGTCGCCCACCGTCTCGACCGTGTCGGGATTCAGTCGGTACTCACGGAACTTGGGCGTGAACCCGGCGGCGATCAGCGTCTCGCCGAGGTGCTCACGGTCGTACCTCTTGGTGTCGAACACGGTGATGTTGGTCATGGCCTGAACGCTACTGGCGGGCCCGTCCCGTTGCCATCCAAGCGGCGGGCCGGGCGGCTCGCGTCGGGCGACCATGTGGCAGGGTGCCCACATGCCCGGGTCCCCACGTCCGCTGCGCGCCACGGGCGCGTGGCTCGCCGGCGCCGGCCTGGCCGCGGTTGCCGCCCTCGGCGCCCTGGGCGGGTGCGCCAACCCCGCCTCGTCACCGGTGACCGAGGCGCCCGTCACCCGGCCGCTGGCGATCCCGCCGCTCGACGAGGGGACGGTCACCGACGGCGTCCGGGCATTTCCCCTGGCCGTCCAGGCCGGCACGACGGACTTCGGGGTCGGCGCCCCCACCGAAACGTACGGCGTGAACCAGTCCTACCTGGGGCCCACGCTGCGGATCAGCACCGGCGACGACGTCCGCATGGAGGTGCACAACGGGCTCGACACGGTCACGACGCTGCACTGGCACGGAATGCATGTCCCGGCGGCGATGGACGGGGGCCCGCACCAGCTGCTCGACCCCGGGGAGACCTGGTCACCCGAGTGGCAGGTGCGCCAACCGGCCGCGACCCTCTGGTACCACGCCCACCCGCACGGGCAGACCGCCGACCAGGTGTACCGGGGCGTGGCGGGGATGATCCTGGTCGCGGATCCCGCCGGCGGCCCGGACCTTCCCGAGCAGTACGGGGTGGACGACATCCCGGTGATCGTGCAGGACAAGTCCTTCGACTCCGACGGGCAGCTGGAGTTCGACCAGCGGGGGCCGAGCTCGACGGGCTTCCTCGGCGACACCGTGATGGTCAACGGAACGATCGGGGCCTACCTCGACGTGGCCGCGACCCGCACGCGGCTGCGCCTGCTGAACGCCTCGACGGCGCGCATCTACCGGTTCGGGTTCGCCGACGACCGCACCTTCGACCTCGTCGGCACCGATGGCGGGCTGCTCACCTCGCCGGTGCCGCTGGACCGGATCCAGCTGTCCCCCGGTGAGCGGGCGGAGATCGTCGTGACCATGACCCCCGGCGAGACGGTCGAGCTGCGCAACAACTCCCCCGACTTCGGCGGCCGCGTTGCCGGCAACTCCAGGTTCGGCACCGGGGACTACCGGGTGCTCGAGCTGCGGGCCGCGGACACGCTGACGCCGTCACCGGCGGTGCCCGCGACCCTGGCCCGGTTCGCCCGGATCCCTGAGTCGGGCGCCGATCGCGAGCGGACGTTCACCATCAGCGCCCAGATCATCAACCGGCGCCCGGTGGACATGGGCCGCATCGACGAGGTCGTGCCGCTGGGAGCCACCGAGGTGTGGGTGCTGCGCAACCGCGACCCCCAGCCGCACAACTTCCACGTGCACACCGTGCAGTTCCAGGTGCTCGACATCGACGGCGCCCCGCCCCCGGCGGAGCTCGCCGGCTGGAAGGACACCGTCTACCTGCCGCCGGGCTCACAGGTGCGGATCATCGCGTCGTTCACCGACTACGCGGACCCGACCTGGCCCTACATGTACCACTGCCACCTGCTCTGGCACGAGGACTCCGGGCTGATGGGCCAGTTCGTCGTCGTGGCCCCCGGCCAGACGCCCGTTCCCCCGCCCGACCCCTACGCGGCGCACTGAGCAGGCGGCTGCCCGGCGCGGGACTCAGGCCTCGTCGAGGCTGATCATCACGTGCTTGATGCGGGTGTAGTCCTCGAAGCCGTACATCGACAGGTCCTTGCCGTAGCCGGAGTGCTTGAAGCCACCGTGCGGCATCTCGGCCACCAGCGGGATGTGGGTGTTGATCCACACCGCCCCGAAGTGCAGGTGCTTGGCCATGCGCATCCCGCGGGCGAGGTCCTTGGTCCAGACCGAGGACGCCAGGCCGAACGGGACGTCGTTGGCCCACGTCAGGGCCTGGGCCTCGTCGGCGAAGCGCTGGACGGTCATGACCGGGCCGAAGATCTCGTTCTGGACCATCTCGTCGTCCTGGCGCAGCCCGGACACGACCGTCGGCTCGATGAAGAACCCGCGGTCGCCCTGCCGGACGCCGCCGGCCACGATCTGGGCGTGCTCCGGGGTCCGTGCCAGGAACCCGAGCACCTGGTCCATCTGGCGCTCGTTGTTCATCGGGGGCACGAGTGCGTCGGCATCGGTCGGCCCGCCGGCGAAGGTCGTGGCGGTGTTGCGCGCCTGCTCGGCCAGGGCCGCGACGAACTCGTCGTGGATCGCATCGGCAACGAGCACGCGCGTGGCGGCGGTGCAGTCCTGGCCCGCGTTGAAGTACCCGGCGACGGCCAGCCACTCGGCTGCGGCGGCGATGTCCGCGTCCTCGAAGACCACGACCGGGGCCTTGCCGCCGAGCTCGAGGTGCACCCGCTTGACGTCCTGGGCAGCGGTGCCCGCCACGGCCATGCCGGCACGGACCGAGCCGGTGATCGAGACCATGTCGGGACGGCTGTGCTCGACCAGGGCCTGGCCGGTCGTCCGGTCGCCGGTGATGACGTTGAGGACGCCGGCCGGCAGGACGTCGGCGAACATCTCGGCCATCCGCACCGTGCTCACCGGGGTGGTGTCCGAGGGCTTGAGGACCACGGTGTTGCCCGCGGCGATCGCCGGGGCGAACTTCCAGACGGCCATCATCATCGGGTAGTTCCACGGGGTCACCTGGCCGATGACGCCCACCGGCTCGCGCCGGATGATCGACGTGAAGCCCTTCATGTACTCGGCACTTGCCCGACCCTCCAGGATCCGGGCCGCACCGGCGAAGAACCGGATCTGGTCGACCATCGGCGGGATCTCCTCCGAGGCGGTCACCGCGATCGCCTTGCCGGTGTTCTCGCTCTCCAGCGCGATGAGCTCCTCGGCATTGGCCTCCACGAGGTCCGCGATCCTCAGCAGGGCCGCCTGGCGCTCGGACGGGGTCGTCTGGCTCCACGACTCGAAGGCGTCGGAGGCCGCCCGGTACGCGCGGTCGACGTCCTCGGCGTTGGACACGACGGCCTGGGCGAAGACCTCGCCCGTGGTCGGGTTGACCAGGTCGGAGGTCTGGCCGGAGACGGAGTCGACGGACTCACCGTTGACAAAGTTGCGGATGGTGCGGCTCACTGGGATCTCCTTCAGGGCGACAGGCTCGAGCTATGGTCCTGATCGGCGCGGCGAGGGCGGCGGCGATGCGGCGTGAGTCTAGCTCAGGGGCGCAGATCATCCCACCCCTGAGGTATCACTATTCGTGGTGAACCCGAGTCCTGCATGCGTTATCCGCAGAATTGTGGCCTGCCGACCACCGTTTCGCTTGCTTGTTCCCCGGTTGTGAGGTTCGATGAACCCCATGCTCCAGTCACCACGCCCCCGGCCGGTTCCGCTCGATGACACCGCCAAGGCCATCGTCGAGCAGCTCCAGCAGGACGGTCGCCGTGCCTACGCGACCATCGGACGCGCCGTCGGGCTCTCGGAGGCCGCGGTCCGCCAGCGAGTGGCCCGCCTCGTCGAGTCCGGTGTCATCCAGATCGTCGCCGTCACCGATCCGATGCAGGTGGGATTCCCCCGCGCGGCGATGATCGGCATCGGTGTCGACGGCGACATCAATGAGGTCGCCGACCGCCTGGCCGAGCTCGAGGAGGTCGACTACCTGGTCATCACCGCCGGTGGCTTCGACATCCTCGCCGAGGTCGTCTGTGAGGACGACGAGCACCTGCTGGAGATCATGAACACCCGGATCCGGGCCGTCCCCGGCGTGCGGAGCACAGAGACCTTCGTCTACTTGAAGCTGCGCAAGCAGATCTACACCTGGGGAACCCGATGACCATCAGCGAGATGTCCTTCTCCGAGGCCGGCGACGACGCCCTGGCCGACACGGCCCGCGATCGGCTGTGGATGCACTTCACCCGGCACTCGGTCTACGAGGAGGGGGCCGGGCACGTCCCGATCATCGTCCGCGGTGAGGGCGCCCGGATCTGGGACGACCAGGGCCGCTCCTACCTCGACGGCCTGGCCGGGCTGTTCACCGTGCAGGCCGGGCACGGCCGCAAGGAGATCGCCGAGGCGATGGCCCGGCAGGCTGAGCAGCTCGCCTTCTTCCCGCTGTGGTCCTACGCGCACCCGACCGCCATCGAGCTGGCCGACCGACTGGCGGGCCTCGCCCCGACGGACATCAACCGCACGTTCTTCACCAGCGGAGGCGGTGAGGCCGTCGAGTCGGCGTGGAAGCTGGCCAAGCAGTACTTCAAGCTGACCGGCAAGCCGACCAAGCACAAGGTGATCAGCCGCAACGTGGCCTACCACGGCACCCCGCAGGGAGCCCTGTCGATCACCGGCATCCCCGCGGCCAAGACGGCCTTCGAGCCGCTGGTCCCCGGGGGCATCAAGGTGCCCAACACCAACTTCTACCGCGCCCAGCAGCACGCGGACGACATCGAGGCCTACGGCCGGTGGGCCGCCGACCGCATCGCCGAGGCCATCGAGTTCGAGGGCCCGGACAGCGTGGCCGCGGTGTTCCTCGAGCCGGTGCAGAACTCCGGCGGCTGCTTCCCGCCGCCGCCGGGGTACTTCGAGCGGGTCCGCGAGATCTGCGACGAGTACGACGTGCTGTTCGTGGCCGACGAGACCATCTGCGCGATGGGCCGCATCGGCGACTACTTCGCGATGAACCGCTACGGGGTGCAGCCCGACATCATCACGTTCGCCAAGGGACTGACCTCCGGCTACTCCCCGATGGGCGCGATGATGGTCCACGACCGGCTGTTCGAGCCCTTCAAGCACGGGACCACGACCTTCCTGCACGGCTACACGTGGGGCGGTCACCCGGTGTCGGCGGCCGCAGCCCTGGCGAACCTCGACATCTTCGAGCGCGAGGGTCTCAACGCCCACGTGCAGGCCAACGAGGGCGCCTTCCGGACCACCCTCGAGAAGCTGCTCGACCTGCCGATCGTCGGCGACGTGCGCGGGGCGGGCTACTTCTACGGGATCGAGCTGGTCAAGGACAAGGCCACCAAGGAGTCGTTCGACGACGCCGAGTCCGAGCGCCTGCTGCGCGGGTTCCTGTCCAAGGCCCTGTTCGATGCCGGCCTCTACTGCCGCGCCGACGACCGCGGCGATCCCGTCATCCAGCTCGCCCCGCCGCTGATCATCGGGCAGCCGGAGTTCGACGAGATCGAGGGGATCCTGCGCGACGTGCTCACCCGCGGCATGGACCTGCTGTAGACCATGGCCGACCAGACGGGCGCGACCGCCCGCACGAAGTTCACCCGCAAGCCCGACCGCGGATCCCACGACCTGGCGCATGCACGGGCAGTCCTGGCCGAGGCGCTGATCGGCCATGTCGGCACCGCGGACGCCGACGGCGGACCGGTGGTCCTCCCAGTGGCGATCGCCCTGGATCCCGACGCCGATCGGGTGCTGTTCCACGGCTCGACCGGGGCCGGCATGTTCCGGCGCCTGGCCGCCGGGGCTCCCGCCTGCCTGGCGGTCACGCACCTCGACGGGCTCGTGATCGCGCGCAGCGCCTTCGAGTCGAGCATGAACTACCGCAGCGTGGTCGTCATGGGCAGGTGCGAGGTCCTCGAGGGCGACGACAAGCTCGCGGCCCTGCGGATCCTCACCGATCACCTCACCCCCGGGCGTTGGGACACCGCACGCCCGATGCGCGCCAGCGAGGTCGCGGCCACGCTCGTCCTGGCCCTGCCGCTGGCGGAGCTCTCCGTGAAGTCCCGGGACGGTGGACCCAACGACGACGCGGACGCCCAGTGGCCGATCTGGGCCGGGCACGTCCCGATCCGCATGGTTGCGGGGGCACCCGTCCCGGCTGGGGAGCAGGGGCAGCGCCCGGGGCCGCAGGTCCCCGACTGCCTGCGGGCAACGAGACCGTGACGGACCTGCGCGCCCTCTCGCTGTGGTGGGACACCCTCGGCGAGGTGCCCGCCCCGCGGGCGCCCCTGGATGGCGACCTCGACGTCGACGTGGCCATCGTCGGCGCCGGCTACACGGGGCTGTGGACCGCGTACTACCTGACCCGTGCGGCCCCCGGCACCCGGATCGCGATCGTCGAGGCGAACGTGGCCGGCTTCGGGGCCAGCGGCCGCAACGGTGGCTGGTGCTCGGCGCTCTTCCCCGCGTCCCTGGACCGGATCGCGCGCGGGAGCTCCCGGCACGCGGCCATCGCGATGCAGCACGCGATGCACGACACGGTCGAGGAGGTCGGTCGGGTCGCGACCGCCCACGCGATGGACATCGACTGGGCCAGGGGCGGGACCGTTGGCCTGGCCCGGACGCCGGTCCAGCTCGAGCGGGCGCGCGAGGAGGTGGCGCACTGGCGCTCCTGGGGCTTCGGGGCTGGCGACTACCGGGTGCTCGACGCCGACGAGGCGAGCGCGCGAGCCGGCGCGACGGGGGTGCTCGGGGCGTCCTACACGCCGCACTGCGCGGCGATCCATCCCGCGAA
Organism: uncultured Actinomycetes bacterium; assembly: GCA_963774745.1. GTDB lineage: Bacteria > Actinomycetota > Actinomycetes > S36-B12 > CAIYMF01 > Prado023. The sequence continues at coordinate 15,573 of CAVZGE010000004.1, forward strand.
GCTCGCCCGTGGGCTGTCCGAGCTCGTGGAGGCCGCAGGGGCGCGCATCTACGAGGGCACCCCCGCGACCAGCATCGAGCCGGGAGTCGTGCGCACCCCGCTCGGCGACGTGCGCGCGCCGCACGTCGTGCGCGCGACCGAGGCGTTCACGGCACGGCTGCCCGGCCATCGGCGCACGGTCCTGCCCGTGTACTCGCTCATGCTGGCGACCGAGCCGCTGCCCGGGGAGGTATGGGACCAGGTCGGCCTGGCCGCCCGCGAGACCTTCAACGACGGCCGGCACCTGATCATCTACGGCCAGCGCACCGCCGACGGCCGGCTGGCCTTCGGCGGTCGCGGTGCGCCCTACCACTTCGGCTCCCGGATCGACCCGGCCCACGACCTCGCCCCGGGCGTCCACGACGGGCTGTGGCACGCCCTGACCGAGATGTTCCCCGCGGTCGCACCGTTCCGGGTCACCCATCGCTGGGGCGGGCCGCTGGGGATCCCACGGGACTGGTACGCCTCGTGCGGCCTCGATCGGCGCACCGGGCTGGCGTGGGCCGGCGGCTATGTCGGTGACGGGGTCGGCACCGCCAACCTCGCCGGACGGACCCTGGCCGACCTGATCACCGGCACACCGTCCGAGCTCACCTCGCTGCCCTGGGTGAACCACCGCTCACGGCGCTGGGAGCCCGAGCCCCTGCGCTGGCTCGGGGCCAACGGCGGCCTGGCCGTGATGTCCTCCGCCGACGCTGCCGAGGCCCGGTCGGGTCGTCCGGCCCGACGGGCGGCGCTGTTCGAGCGATTCCTCGGACACTGAGAATCCGGCCCACAGGCCCCCCCGCATTGAGTCCGGCCAGCGGCAGGACCACGATTGCACCCGTGGACATCACCGCTGCTGACCTGCCTGCCCCCCGTCCCGATGCTGACGCCGTGGTCGACCGCGCGGTCGCCCGCGCCGCGCGCTGGATGTCCGACGCCGAGGGCCAGCGCACCCGGCGCGAGAAGGCCAACCGCCGCCGCCTCACCCGGCTGCTCAAGGACCCGGCCGGGCTGCCGGTCACGATGGCCCTCACCGACGAGGTGATGCGCATCTCGGATCCGGGTCGGGCGGCCGCCACGCTGCGCTCAGCTGCTGCGTCGTCCAACCGCCAGGCCCTCGGCGTGCGCGACCACCTCGGCCTGCGGGCCGTCGGCCGGCTCTCGACGCTGGCCCCGGACCCGTCGATGAAGCTGGTCCACTGGCAGATCCGCGACGCCTCGACCGGGATCATCCTGCCCGCCGAGCAGTCCCGCCTGCGCAAGCACCTGGAGAGGCGCGCTGCCGAGGGTGCCCGCCTGAACATCAACGTGCTGGGCGAGGCCGTGCTCGGCGAGGACGAGGCCACGCATCGCCTCGACCGGGTCATCGAGATGCTCACGCGGCCCGAGGTGACCTACATCTCGGTGAAGATCTCGGCGATCGCCGCACAGCTGAGCACCTACGACCACGAGGGGTCCGTCCACCGCGTGGCCGAGCGCCTGCGCCGGCTCTACCGGGCGGCCCGGGCCACGACGCCGCACACGTTCGTGAACCTGGACATGGAGGAGTACCGCGACCTGGCGCTGACCGTCGACGTCTTCACGGCTGTCCTGGCCGAGGAGGAGTTCCGCGACATCGAGGCCGGCATCGTGCTGCAGGCCTACCTCCCCGAGAGCCATGCGGTGTTCGAGCAGCTGCTGGCCTGGGCCCGGACCCGCCGTGCGGCGGGCGGTGCGCCGATCAAGGTCCGGATCGTCAAGGGGGCCAACCTCGCGATGGAGACCGCCGAGGCCCAGATCCACGGGTGGACGGCAGCGCCCTACGGGTCCAAGGCGGACGTGGACGCCTCGTGGAAGCGCCTGGTCGATGCCGCGGTGCGCCCCGAGAACGCCGACGCGGTGCGGATCGGGATCGCCAGCCACAACCTGTTCGACCTCGCGTGGTCGCTGGAGGTCGCCGCCTCGCGTGGCGTCAGCGGCCAGGTCGACATCGAGATGCTGGAGGGCATGGCCAACGCGGAGGCCCTGGCCATCATCCACGACGTCGGATCCGTGCTGCTCTACGCGCCGGTCACCTCCCGGGACGACTTCGCCTCTGCGGTGGCCTACCTGGTCCGACGCCTCGATGAGAACACGGCGCCGGAGAACTTCCTGCGCGCGTCGTTCAGCCTGACCGTCGGCTCGCCGACGTTCGCCGAGCAGGAGCGCCGCTTCCGGGACGCCGTGCGTGCCCGGCACACCATCTCGACCGAGTCCCGCCGGCACGCCCCACGCCCGCCGGTCGCCACCGAGCCCGAGACCGCGGGAATGTTCGGCAACGAGACCGAGATCGACGTGACCCGGCCCGACGAGCGCGAGCGGATCGCCGCCGCCCTCAACCGGCACTCCCCCGGCTGGGACCGTCCGGTGCCCGTGGTGGTGGCCGGCAGCGAGCGGGCGGACGGCATGGTCGAGGGCCGCAACCCCAGCGCCGAGGGATCGCCCTGGTACACCTACACGGTCGCGACCACCGAGCCTCGTCGACGAGGCCGTCGCCGCCGCCCGGGGCGCGGTCGAGCACTGGGACGCCCGCGGGCCCCGGGATCGCGCGCGGATCCTCTGGGAGGCCGCCCGGGTGATGGGCGAGGAGCACCACGACACCCTGGCCGTCATGTCCCTGGACGCCGGCAAGACCATGGACCAGGGCATCCCCGAGGTGAGCGAGGCCATCGACTTCGCCCGCTACTACGCCCGCTCGGCGATCCTGACCCTCGAGGCCGGCGCGCCGAGCAGCCCGGTGGGGGTGGTCATGGTGGTCCCGCCGTGGAACTTCCCGTACGCGATCCCCGCGGGCGGGGTCCTGGCCGCCCTGGCCGCCGGCAACGCGGTCATCCTCAAGCCCGCCCCCGAGACGGTCGCCACTGCGTGGGTGCTCGTCCAGCAGCTGTGGCGCGCCGGGGTCCCGCGCGACGTCCTGCAGTTCGTGCCCACCCGCGACGACGAGGTGGGCCAGCACCTGGTGACCCACCCCGACGTCGCCGCCGTGATCCTCACCGGCTCGTTCGCGACCGCCCGGATGTTCACCTCCTGGCGCCCGGACCTGCGGCTGATGGCCGAGACCTCGGGCAAGAACGCGCTGCTGATCTCGGCGACCGCCGACATCGACGCCGCGGTGAAGGACCTGGTGGCATCCGCATTCGGGCACGCCGGGCAGAAGTGCTCGGCGGCCAGCCTCGCGATCGTCGAGGCCTCCATCCACGACAATCCCGCGTTCCTGCGCCAGCTGCGCGATGCCGTGACCACCGAGGTCGTCGGGGCCGGACCGGACCCCTCCACGGTGATCGGGCCGATCATCCGCCCGGCCGAGGGACCGCTGCTGCGCGCGCTGACGACGCTGGAACCCGGTGAGTCCTGGCTGGTGGCCCCCCGCCAGCTCGACGAGACCGGGCACCTGTGGAGCCCCGGGGTGAAGATCGGCGTGCAGCCCGGCTCGTGGACCCACCTGACCGAGTGGTTCGGCCCGGTCCTGGGCGTGATGCGCGCCCCCGACCTCGACACGGCCATCTCCTGGCAGAACGCGGTGGAGTACGGGCTGACCGCCGGCATCCACGCACTGGACACCGGCGAGTGCGAGCGGTGGATCGAACGGATCCAGGCGGGCAACGTGTACGTCAACCGCGGCACGACCGGCGCGGTGGTCAACCGCCAGCCGTTCGGTGGCTGGAAGAAGTCCGCGGTCGGGCCTACCGCGAAGGCCGGCGGCGAGAACTACGTGGCCTGCCTGCGTGACTGGGCACCCGGCGATGCGGCGCTGACCAGCGGCGACGTGCAGGCCTGGTGGGTCAGCACCGGCAGCGCGGCGCGCGACCTGACCGGCCTGACGGTCGAGCGCAACCTGATCCGCTACCGCCCGATGGGCTCACCGATCCTGGTGCGGGTCGACGCGGACACCCGGCCGGCGGACCTCGAGTCGGTGCGTCGCCTCGCCGCCCGCACGGGCACCCGCATCGTCCTGAGCTGCGCGACGTCGCGCGGCGCGGACACCGCGGTCGAGTCGGTCGCGGACGCGGTGGCGCGGGTCGCCGGTGGCGAGGTCAGCCGGGTGCGCTGGCTGTCCGCGGAGGATCCAGGGGACCTCGCGGTCGTCGGCCTCGATGCCGGGATCAGCGTCGACCGCCGCCCGATCGCCGGCTCCGTCGCGGTGGAGGGCCCGCGCTGGATGCACGAGCAGAGCGTGTGCGTGACCGCGCACCGCTACGGCAACGTCGGCGCCGGCCCGCAACCGCGGGTCCCCGGCGCGCTCTGAGCCGCCACACCGCGGAGGGTGGGCCCCATGTGCTCGATCCGGACACAGGTGTCCGCCGGACGCCCGGCGGTGTCCTATTCCTGCCACACTCTGACCCGTTCGGACCTGCGTCCCGTTTGCCGGTGTGCCGCGACGGGTAGATAGCAGCGATGCAGGCCTTCCGAGCGATCTTCCGCCACCCCGGGACGGTGGGGATGACCGTTGCCGCCTTCATCGGGCGCTTCCCGATGGCCATGCTCGGGCTGGCGATGACGATGCTCGTGGCCACGGAGACCGGCTCGTACGGGCGGGCCGGTGCGGTGGCCGCGTCGATCACGCTCGCGGGCGCCGTCGGCGGCCCGGTCGGGGCCCGGCTGGCCGACCGGTTCGGCCAGCACCGGGCGATCCCGCCGCTGATCGGGGTGCACATCCTGGCCGTGGCCGGCCTCACGATCGCCGTCATGGCCGGGACTCCGATGGTGCTCTGGCTGGCACTGGGCGTGCTCGCCGGGCTGTCCGGGCCGAACCTGGGCGCCATGGTGCGCACCCGCTGGGCGGGGATCACCGACGGACCCGACGAGCTCACCTCGGCGTTCGCGCTCGAGTCCACACTCGACGAGGTGGCGTTCGTCCTCGGGCCGCCGCTGGCGACCGCACTGGCCGTGGCGATCGCGCCGTGGTCGGCCATCGTCACGGGACTGCTGCTGGCGGGATCCGGCGGGCTGGCCCTGGCCGCCCAGCGGTCCACCGAACCCGCACCCGCGCCGCGCACCGGGCAGCACGGCGCGGCCGTGTGGCGCTCGGGCACCCTGCAGCTGCTGACGCTGCTGATGGTCCTCATGGGGGGGATCTTCGGCGCCCTGGAGGTCTCGACGGTCGCCTTCGCCCAGGAGGCCGATGCGGTCTGGGCCACCGGCTGGCTGCTGGGGGTGTTCGCCCTGGCCAGTGGCCTCACCGGGCTCTACCTCGGCGCCCGCCCGGGCGGGTGGCGCCTGTCCGTCCAGGTCCTCGTGGGCACCGCGACCCTTGCGGTGGCGACGGCGGTGATCCCGTTCATCGGCGGGCTGGGCGGGTACGCCACCGGGATGTTCGCAGCCGGGCTCGGCGTGTCCGCGGTGATGATCGGGGCCATGCAGATCATCGAGCGGTCGCAGCCACGCACCCGGCTCACCGAGGCGCTGGCCCTGGCCATCTCCGGGGTCCTGATCGGCTCAGCGGGAGCGGTCGCCCTCGCTGGCGCCCTGATCGATGCCGGCGGCTCCTCATGGGGCCTGGCGGTCGGCGCCGTGGCTGCCATCGCCGGCCTCGGCGTGGCCGCACTCGCCCGCCCAGCCCTCGGCCGGGCGGAGTCCCCCGGGGCGCTGGACGACACGCAGTCCGCTCCGGAGTCCCTCGACCGCGCGGTCCACGGCCCGGAGGGCCTCACGACCGTGCCAGCGGCGCCCCCGGAGGAGTCGGCCGCCGGAACAGCCCCTCCTGCGTGATCGAGATCATCAGCTCCCCGTTGCGGTCGAACATCCGGCCGCGCGCGAACCCCAGGCCGCGCTCGGCCGCCGGTGAGGCCGTGACGTAGAGCGCCCATTCGTCGGCGCGGTAGGGGCGGTGGAACCACATCGCGTGATCGAGGCTGGCGACGTCGAGGTCGCCCGAGCCCACGTAGTACCCGTGCCTGCGCTGGACCGCGTCCAGCAGGGTCGCATCCGAGAAGTAGGCCGCGACGCACACGTGCAGCAGCGGGTCGTCGGGCATGGGACCGTCGGAGCGGAACCAGACGACGTCCTCCCCCGGGTAGTCCTCACCGCCCTCGCCGCGCGTGGGGTGGTCCGGGAACGCATCCCCCCACCAGGCGACGAGCTGCTGGCCCAGCCCCCGGACCGGTCGGATGTCCACCGGCGGGGTGATCTGCACCAGGATCGGCGGCAGCTGGTCGACGTGCGGCTCCATCAGCTCGGCCAGCGAGGGCAGCCCCTCGGGGCCGGGGACCTCTCGCGCTCGGGTCGTGTGCGCGATCGGCGTGGCCTCGGGCACGTGGAACGATGCCGACATCGCGAACGTCACCTTGCCGTGCTGGTGGGCCAGCACCCGCCGGACGCTGAAGCCGCGGCCGTCGCGCATCCGCTCGACGTGGAACTCCACCGGCTGGGTGGGATCCCCCGGGCGCAGGAAGTATGCGTGCAGGGAGTGCACGTAACGCTCCGGGTCCACCGTGCGCCCGGCCGCGACCAGGGCCTGGGCAGCCACCTGGCCGCCGAAGATCCGGGTGTAGCTGACCGGGTGGCTGATCCCGACGAACACGTCGCCGGGCCGGCGATCCAGGTCCAACAGCTCGAGCAGGGAGTCGATCGGATGGGCCACCCGCAGATCCTGTCAGGAATCCGGCGCAGGTGCGCCGGCAGCCGTGCGTGGAGCCGCGCGCTGGTCAGTCCTCGCTGAGGCTGCGGGCGATGGTGATCCCGAGGTGTGCCGAGGCCTCGCGCCCGGCGACGTCGCGGACGACGACGGTGAACTCGACCGGAGCGCCCCGCGCCAGCCCGGTGGCGTCGAACAGTGCGCCCCGCGGCCAGCCACCGACCTGCGGGGCTGTCCACTGTGGGGGCTGCGCGTCATCGACGGCGATGAGCTCCCGGGGCGCCGGACCGGCGCCGTCGCGGTCGGCGTAGAAGGCGGCGACCGACCAGCTCGGAGCACTCACCTCGGCCTGTACCCGGAGCCAGCCCTCCCAGGGGGTGGGAGCGACGCGCAGCCGTACCGACGGTCCTGTCGTCGCGTCCGCCATCGGTCGGTCGGGACCCAGCACGAGCGCCCCCATCGCCGGGACGGTCATCGTGAGCTGCCCGTCCGGGGTCGACCGCGGCCGGGACCCCACCGATCCACCGGACGAGTAGACCGTCGTGAACATCGCATCCCGGGTCCAGGTCCCGACCGTGACCCGGGTGGGCACCCTTGCGTTGTTGAGGGCCACCACGTACTCCGTGCCGGTGTCCCGGTCGATCCGGCTGAACGCCACGACACCCCGCGCATCGGTCGGGCACGTCCGCAGGACGAGCGCACCGTCGGCCAGGGTTGGGTGGTCGCGGCGCAACTGGGCCAGCCGGCCGAGCAGCAGGTAGGTGGGATGGGACGTGTCGTAGGTGTCGACGTCATGACCGGCCTCGGTCCCGAGTCGAACGTTCTCCAGGTACTGCGGCGTCTGCGAGGCGAACATGTCCTGCCGCGCCAGGTTGTCCCCGCTGTGGCCGGTGAAGCCCTGCTCATCGCCGTAGTAGATGACCGGCTGGCCGCGCAGCAGGAACAGCGTCTCGTAGGCGAAGTGCACCCGGTGCAGCCACGACCCCGCATCCGAGTCGAAGCCCCAGAGCCGCATGGCGATCCGTCCCAGGTCGTGATTGCCGACGAACGTCGGGGACGCGTACGCGTCGGAGTCCACATCGGCGTACTCCAGGTCGCGGTCGATCACCGGGCACAGCGAGTCCCAGGCGGTGCCGGGTTGCAGGCCCTCGGCGAACTGCTCGATGGCCGACTGCAGCGGGAAGTCAAGGACGGCGGGCAGGCCGCTACGCCGGGCGTAGTCCAGGGTGTCCGGGTGGTCGGCAACCACCTCGCCGAACATGAAGAAGTCCGGCACCCCCACCTCGGCAGCCGCCTGCTCCATCGCGGGGACGAACTCCCGCCAGAACTCGAGGTTGACGTGCCGCGCGGAGTCCAGGCGGAACCCGTCGACCCCGGTCCAGCGGATCAGGTCGGCGTAGATGTCGATCAGCCCATCGGCGACTTCAGGCCGCTCGGTGAACAGGTCGTCCATGCCGGCCCAGTCCCCATACGTCCAACTCTCGCCCTCGAACCGGGTGTCGCCGCGGTTGTGGTACATCGTCACGTCGTTGAGCCACGCCGGGGCCTTCACGTCGGCCTGGTCGGCGGGAACCGCCGGCAGGTACGGGAACGACTCCGGGCCGCCCATCTCGGGGAAGTCCTCCGATCCGGCGACCGGGGCGTCGTCGAACGGAACCCCGTTGACGTCGGTGTAGGGGTAGCCCTGCTTCGTCCGGTACGCCGGCCAGCGACCGGCCCCCTCATAGGTGATCACGTCGGCGGTGATGCCCACGGTCACGTCGAGGAACACCTTCATCCCGCGTGCGTGCGCCGCTTCGACCAGGTCGACCAGGTCCTCGTTGGTCCCCAGGTGCGGGTCCACCTGCGTGAAGTCGGTGACCTGGTACCCGTGGTAGCCCGTGGTGAAGACCTCGTCGCCGTCCATCTGCACCGGCTTGTTCGTCAGCACCGGGGTGAGCCACAGGGCGGTCGCACCCAGGCCCTGGATGTACCCCAGCCCCTCGCGCAGCCCGACCAGATCGCCCCCGTGGTAGAACTGCGGCCGCGTCGGGTCGAAGCCGTGCTCGAGCGGCCCATCCCCGCCCGAGCCCGTGTCGTTGGACGGGTCCCCGTTCGCGAACCTGTCGACCATCACGAAGTAGATGACGTCGCGGGCCGGGGGCCCCAGGCGCGCCGTCCGCGCGAGCCCCTCGTCACCAGCCATGAGGACGCTCGACTCGGGTGACACCTGATCGCGGATGAATCCACCCTGCCGGTAGGTGACCACGACGGCCACAGCCAGGAGCAGGAGGGCGAACACTCCCGTCTTGGCCAGTGCTCGCTTCCATCGGCGACTCACACTCCGAGCGTACGAGCCCTCCGGGGGTGATCTCAGTGCCCTATGACCCGATCTACTTGGATATTGGATCCAATCTGATACATTCGCGGACACCGTCGAACCTGAGGTGACCCATGACCACTGCACCGCCCCTGTCCGCCACTGAGCTCTATGCGATCGACGCCCTGCTCACCGCCGAGCAGGTCGAGATCCGCGACACCGTGCGCCGCTTCGCCGACGAGCACCTGCGCCCACACCTGGCCGGCTGGTTCGAGTCCGGTGAGCTGCCCGTGCGCGACCTTGCCCGCGAGCTCGGCTCCCTGGGAGTGCTGGGCATGCACCTCGACGGGTACGGGTGTGCCGGAACGGACGCCACCTCCTACGGGCTGGCGTGCCTCGAGCTCGAGGCTGCCGACTCCGGGATCCGTTCGCTGGTGAGCGTGCAGGGGTCGCTGGCGATGTTCGCGATCCACGAGTACGGATCCCCGGAGCACCGCGAGCAGTGGCTGCCCGGGATGGCCGCGGGCGAGCTGATCGGCTGCTTCGGCCTCACCGAGCCCGACGCCGGCTCGGACCCCGGGTCGATGCGCACGACCGCCACCCGTGACGGCGACGACTGGGTTCTCACCGGAACGAAGATGTGGATCACCAACGGCTCGGTCGCCGATGTGGCCGTCGTCTGGGCGCGCGCGGAGGGCACGATCCGCGGGTTCGTGGTGCCGACCGACACGCCCGGGTTCACCGCCCGACCGATCCCGCACAAGCTCAGCCTGCGCGCGTCGGTGACCTCCGAGCTGGTCCTCGACGCCGTGCGGCTCCCGGCTGATGCCATGCTGCCCGGCGCCCGCGGGCTGTCCGGCCCGCTCGGCTGCCTGGCCGAGGCGCGGTACGGCATCGTGTTCGGCTCGATCGGCGCCGCCCGCGACTGCCTCGAGACCGCCCTGGAATACGCGGCCACTCGTGCGCAGTTCGGCCGGCCGATCGCCGGGTTCCAGCTGACCCAGCGCAAGCTCGCCGAGATGGCGGTGGCGGTCGGCAACGGCCACCTGCTGGCCCTGCACCTGGGGCGACTCAAGGACGCCGGGGCACTGACCCCGCAGCAGGTCAGCGTGGGGAAGTTCCACAACGTCTCGGCGGCGCTGGAGGTGGCCCGCGAGGCCCGGGCGATCCTCGGGGGCAACGGGATCTCGCTGGAGTACCCGGTGATCCGGCACATGGTGAACCTCGAGAGCGTGTACACCTACGAGGGCACGCACGACATCCACACGCTGGTCATCGGCCAGGCGCTCACGGGGATCGCCGCCTACCGATGAGCGGGCAGCCCACGGGCCCGTTGGCCGGGCTGCGGGTCGCCGACTTCAGCCGCGTGCTGGCCGGGCCGTACGCCACGATGATGCTCGGCGATCTCGGCGCGGAGGTCATCAAGGTGGAGCGTCCACCTCGCGGCGACGACACCCGGTCGTGGGGGCCGCCAGTCGCCCCCGACGGCACCTCCACCTACTTCCAGTCGGTGAACCGCAACAAGCGCTCGGTGTGGCTGGACCTGGGCGACCCGGCGGACCACGCCGGGGCGCTGGAGCTGGCCGCGTCCGCCGACGTCCTCGTCGAGAACCTCGCGCCCGGGGCGATGTCGCGCTTCGGCCTGGGCTACGAAGCCGTCGCGGCGGCCAACCCCGGCGTGGTCTACGCGTCGATCTCGGGGTTCGGCACCGGGGCCGGGGCGGCGATGCCCGGGTACGACCTGCTCGTGCAGGCGATGGGCGGGCTCATGAGCATCACCGGCCCGTCGCCGGACCAGCCCACCAAGGTCGGCGTGGCCCTCGTCGACGTGCTCACCGGCCTGCACGCCACCGTGGGGGTCCTCGCAGCCCTGCACGAGCGCAACGCCAGCGGCCGCGGTCAGCACGTCTGCGTCAACCTGCTCAGCTCGACGCTCTCGGCGCTGGTGAACCAGGCGCAGGCATTCGTCGGCGCCGGGATCGTGCCGCAGCCGATGGGCAACGCCCACCCGAGCATCGCCCCGTACGAGACGTTCCCGACCGCCGACGGCGTCCTCGTGCTGGCCGTGGGCAACGACGGGCAGTTCGCCGCCCTGTGCGATGTCCTCGGACTGGACCTGGCCGGCGACCCGGACCATGCGACCAACCCGGCGCGGGTGGCCCACCGCGTTGCGCTGGCCGCTCGGCTCAGCAGGGTGCTGGCCACGCGGCCGACCAGGCACTGGGTGGACGCGCTGACCGACGCGGGAGTCCCCGCAGGGCCCGTGAACGACATCCCGGCAGCGCTCGACCTGGCCGAGTCCCTGGGCCTCTCCCCGGTCGCCATGGCTGACGGGGTGCCCACCGTGGCGAACCCGATCACCCTGTCGCGGACGCCAGTGGAGTACCGCCTGGCTCCCCCGAGCCCGCACCCGGGGACCTGCCCATGCCTGACTTCCAGCGACCGCCCACCGCCCAGGAGGCCGTCCTGGTCGAGGTGCGCGCCCGGATCCTGCGCGGTGACCTCGCGCCCGGGGCCCCGCTGCGACAGGAGGACCTCGCGGCCTCCCTGGGAGTCAGCCGCGTGCCGGTGCGCGAGGCACTGCGGATGCTCGAGTCCGAGGGCCACGTCAGCTACGTCGCGCACCGCGGCTACCGGGTGGCCGAGCTCGACCTCGACTCGCTCCAGGAGATCTACCACCTGCGGGCGCTCATCGAGGACGACCTGGCCCGCCGCGCGCTGGCCGGGCATGAGCCCGACCACGTCGATGCCGTGCGGGCGGCGCACATGCGACTGGCCGCCACCGAGGCAGCTGACCCGACCGACCCGATCGCGATGGCCGCCGCCAACCGCGGGTTCCACTGGGCGATCCTGCGACCCACCCCCCGGGCCGACCGGATCCTGACCACGCTCTGGGATGCCTCGGAGGTCTACCGGGCGCGCTGGTTCGCGCACAGCGACAATGTCGCCCGGGGGGCGCACGAGCACGCCGAAGCGCTGCGCGCGGTTGAGGCCGGCGACACCGAGGCACTCGTCGGCATCCTCGCCGAGCACCGGGCCGGGGCCGTCCGCGCGCTGCGGACCGACCTGGTCGGGTCGGCTACCCCGCCTGTCCGGAGTGCCGGCGCAGCAGCGGGGTGAGGATCTCCAGCACGCTCGCGTCCTCGATGGTCGAGGGAATCGCCTCGGGTCGACCGTCGGCGATCCCGCGCATCGTGCGCCGCAGGATCTTGCCGGACCGCGTCTTCGGCAGGCCGGGCACGACCACGACCTCCTTGAACGCGGCCACCGGCCCGACGTGCTGGCGGACGTCGGCGACGATCTGCCGGGTGAGCTCGTCGGGATCGATGTCGACACCGCCCTTGAGCACGACGAACGCGCGCGGGGACTGGCCCTTGAGGTCGTCGGCCACGCCGATCACGGCGCACTCGGCCACTGCGGGGTGCGCGGCGACCACCGCCTCCAGCACCCCCGTCGACAGCCGGTGCCCGGCCACGTTGATGACGTCGTCCGTGCGGCCCAGGACGTAGAGGTAGCCGTCGGCGTCGACGTAGCCGCCGTCGCCGGTGGTGTAGTAGCCGGGGAAGGCGCTCAGGTAGGACGACACGTAGCGCTCGTCGTCGCCCCACAGCGTCGGCAGGGTCCCCGGCGGCAGCGGCAGGCGGATCACGATGTTGCCCTCCGTGCCCGGCGGCACCTCGTGGCCCTCGCCGTCGAGCACCCGCACGTCGTATCCGGGCACCGCCACCGACGGCGAGCCCTCCTTGAGCGGCAACGGCTCCAGCCCCCGCGGGTTGGCCGCGATCGGCCAGCCGGTCTCGGTCTGCCACCAGTTGTCGACGACCGGAACCCCCAGGGTCGCCGTCGCCCAGTGGTAGGTGTCGGGATCCAGGCGCTCGCCGGCGAGGAACAGCGTCCGCAGGCTGGAGATGTCGTGGTCGGCGATCAGCGTGCCCTCGGGGTCCTCGCGCCGGATCGCACGGATCGCCGTCGGTGCGGTGAACAGCGCCTTGACCCCATGCTCGGCGATGACCCGCCAGAACGCGGCAGCATCCGGCGTCCCCACCGGCTTGCCCTCGTAGAGCACCGTGGTCGCGCCGACGATCAGCGGTGCGTAGACGATGTAGGAGTGCCCGACGACCCACCCGACGTCGGAGGCCGCCCACCAGACGTCGCCCGGACCGATGTCGTAGACGTTGGCCATCGACCAGGCCAGTGCCACGGCGTGCCCGCCGTTGTCGCGCACGATCCCCTTGGGCCGGCCGGTCGTCCCGGAGGTGTAGAGGATGTAGAGGGGATCGGTGGCGGCCACGTCGGTGCAGCCGACCGGGGCGGCGCCGGCGGCCAGCTCCGCCCAGTCGTGGTCGCGCGGGCCCATCGCCGCGGTCAGCTGCGGGCGCTGCAGGATCACGCACGCCGTGGGCTGGTGCGTGGCCAGGGCCAGGGCCTCGTCGAGCAGCGGCTTGTAGGCCACGACCCGGTTCGGCTCGATCCCGCAGGATGCCGACAGGATCACCTTCGGCCGGGCATCGTCGATGCGCACGGCGAGCTCGTCGGCGGCGAACCCGCCGAACACCACCGAGTGCACCGCGCCGAGCCGTGCGCAGGCCAGCATCCCGATGACCGCCTCGGGGACCATCGGCATGGACAGCACCACCCGATCCCCCACACCCACTCCGAGCCCGGACAGCGCACCGGCGAACCGGGCCACGTCGTCGAGCAGCTGGGCATAGGTGAACGTGCGCTGCGTCCCCGTCACCGGGCTCACGTGGATCAGGGCGGGCTGTTCACCGCGCCCTGACGCGACGTGGCGGTCGAGGGCGTTGAAGCAGGTGTTGAGCCGCGCATCCGGGTACCAGCGGTACAGGGGGGCCGCACTGTCGTCACAGGCAACCGTCGGCGCGGTCGTCCAGGTGATGGCCGCAGCGGCCTCGCCCCAGAAGGTCTCGGGGTCCGTGATGCTCTGGGCGTGTGACTGCGCATACGTGGCCATGGGCGCCTCCCGGGTCGTCGAATGGACCCAGTGTGCCCGCGCGGCCCGCAGTGGCGGCTGCCCATGCGGACGGCCCTGCGACGAGCGGGCCAACGCGGGTCGACGAGCGGCGCCGATCTCGTCGAGTCCGGGAATCTCCACTTCTCCGCGGAATCTCCCGAAGGAACGGGAGACTCCGCAGGAAGGTGGAGATTCTGCGGCGGCGCGGGGTCGACGCGTCAGTCCCGGACGGCCGCCGCCAGCTGGCCGCAGGCACCGTCGATCTCGCTGCCGCGGGTGTCGCGGATCGTCGTCGGGATGCCGCGGGCCTCGAGTGCGGCGACGAACGCCCGCTCCACGGCCGGGTCGGAGGCCGTCCACTTCGAGCCCGGCGTCGGGTTCAGCGGGATCGGGTTGACGTGCACCCAGCCGCGGCCCCGGGCGTTGAGCAGCTTGCCGAGGAGGTCCGCGCGCCACGCCTGGTCGTTGATGTCGCGGATCAGCGCGTACTCGATGGAGGCCCGCCGACCCGTGGCCTGGGTGTACTCGAACGCCGCGTCGATGGCCTCGGCGACCTTCCAGCGCGTGTTCACCGGCACGAGGGTGTCGCGCAGCTCGTCGTCGGGGGCATGCAGGCTCAGCGCCAGCGTCACGGGAAGGCCCTCACCTGCCAGCTTGCGCATCGCGGGGACGAGTCCCACGGTCGAGACCGTGATCCCGCGGGCGCTCATCCCCACGCCATCAGGGGCCGGGGCGATCATCCGGCGCACGGCCCCGACCACCACGTTGTAGTTGGCCAGGGGCTCCCCCATGCCCATGAACACGACGTTGGAGACCCGACCCGTCCCGCCGGCCACGTCCCCGCGCGCCAGGGCCCGGGCCGCGGCGAGCACCTGTTCGACGACCTCGGCGGTCGACATGTTGCGCGTGAGGCCGGCCTGCCCGGTCGCGCAGAAGGGGCAGTTCATCCCGCAGCCGGCCTGCGAGGACACGCACACCGTGTTCCGCTCGCGGCTGTTGCGGGTGGCCGGGTAGCGCATGAGCACCGACTCGACCATGGCCCCGTCGTGCAGGCGCCACACGGACTTGACCGTCAGGCCACCGTCGCAGGTGATGTCCCGGACGTTGCCCAGCAGCGGCGGGCACAGGCTCTCGGCCAGGGGTGTGCGCAGGGCCGCGGGGATGTCGGTCCACTGCTCGGGATCATCGACCAGCCGGGCGAACCAGTGGTTGCTGACCTGGTCGGCCCGGAACCTCGGCAGTCCGGCCGCCACGACCGCCTCCCGGCGCTCGGCCAGGGTCATGTCGGACAGGTGCCGCGGTGGCTTGCCGCGCCGTGGTGCCTCGAGGACCAGCAGGCCCGGGGGTTGGCCCACGTCAGCTGACCCCGCCCAGGAAGATCGCGAACAGCGTGTAGGCCACGACAGTGTTGGGGATCAGGCTGTCGAGGCGGTCCATGAGCCCGCCATGGCCGGGCAGCAGGTTGGACATGTCCTTGATGCCCAGGTCGCGCTTGATGGCCGACTCGATGAAGTCGCCCAGCGTGGCCGTCACCGTCATGATCGCGCCGACGATCGCGCCCTTCCACCAGTCGGACTCCAGCAGCATCGCGAACATCACCGACCCGAGGATGACCTGGAGCGTGACCGACCCGGCGAACCCCTCCCACGACTTCTTCGGGCTGATCGCCGCGGCCATCGGGTGCTTGCCGAAGAGCACCCCGGAGGCATACCCACCGATGTCGCTGCCGATGGACAGGGCGATGAACGTCAGCACCCGGTCGGCGCCGTCCGGGGACGCCGCGATCAGGGCGGCGAACCCGCCCATCAGCGGCGCGTAGGCCAGCACGAATCCGCTGGCCGTCGCGTCCCGGACGAAGTCCTGCACCCCGTGGCGGAACAGCCGCCACACCACCGTGAACAGGAACAGCAATCCGTACCCCATGAGCACCTGGGCGGATCCCGCGAGGAATCCCAGGACCGGCAGGATCACCGCGGCCGCGAGCAGCGGGGTCTTCGTGAGCTGGATCCCCTTCGAGCGCATGGCCGAGGCGAGCTCGTCGGTGCCGATGACGATGGCTGCCACGATCACGATCACGAACAGCCAGACCTGCCAGTACAGCGACGCCAGCGCGATCCCGACCAGGATCACGCCCACGGCGATCGCGGCCGGGAGGTTGCGCCCGGCCCGCGACTTCTTCGGCTCTGCCGTCACATCCTCCGGCGATGGTGCGCCCGTCGATCCGCTCATGCGCGCACCATCCCCTCAGATCTCAAGGAGCTCGGCTTCCTTGTGCTTGAGCAGGTCCTCGACCATGGCGATGTGCTTCGCCGTGAGGTCCTCGAGCGCCTTCTCCGCCCGACGGACGTCGTCCTCGCCCGCGTCGCCGTCCTTGTTCAGCTTCTCCAGGTGGTCCTTCGTGTGCCGGCGGATGTTGCGGATCGACACGCGCGAGTCCTCGGCCTTGTGCCGGGCCAGCTTGATGTACTCCTTGCGCCGCTCCTCGGTCAGGATGGGCAGCACCACGCGGATCTGCTGGCCGTCGTCGACCGGGTTCACGCCGAGGTCGGAGTCCCGGATGGCCTTCTCGATGTTGTGCATCGAGCTCTTGTCGAAGGGGGAGATCAGGATCATCCGCGCCTCGGGGGTCTGGAACGACGCCAGCTGCTGGATCGGCGTCGGGGCGCCGTAGTAGTCCACCAGGATCTTGTTGAACATCTGGGGGGTCGCACGACCGGTGCGGATGGTGGCGAAGTCCTCCTTGGCCACGGAGACGGCCTTGTCCATCTTCTCCTCGGCCTCGAACAGTTCCTCGTCGATCATCGATCCTCCTTGTGGTGGTCAGGTCAGGGTGCGCCGGGCAGGTCAGCCCACGGGCGCGATCAACGTGCCGATCCTCTCACCCTGTACCGCCCGAGCGATGTTGCCCGCGACCAGGAGGTTGAACACGATGATGGGCAGGTCGTTGTCGGCGCACAGCGAGATGGCCGTCGCGTCGGCCACCTTCAGCCCGCGCGCCAGGACCTCGGCATGGTCCAGGTGCTCGAAGCGGACCGCGAGCGGGTTCGTCCGCGGGTCGTCGTCGTACACCCCGTCGACACCCTTGGCCATCAGCACGACCTGCGCACCGATCTCCAGCGCCCGCTGCGCGGCACAGGTGTCGGTGGAGAAGAACGGGACGCCGAGCCCGGCGCCGAAGATGACCACGCGGCCCTTGTCGAGGTGGCGGACAGCGCGGCGCGGCAGGTACGGCTCGGCCACCTGGTTCATCGGGATCGCGGTCTGCACCCGGGTGTCGATGCCCTCCTTCTCCAGGAAGTCCTGGAGGGCCAGGCAGTTCATGACCGTCCCGAGCATGCCCATGTAGTCGGCGCGCGATCGATCCATCCCGCGCTCGTGGAGCTGGGCACCTCGGAAGTAGTTGCCGCCGCCGATCACGACCGCCACCTGGGTTCCGCCGCGCACCACATCGGCGATCTGGCGCGCGATGCTCTGCACGACGTCCGGGTCGACGCCCAGGCCCCCACCCCCGGAGAAGGCCTCGCCCGACAGCTTGAGCAGCACCCGGCTCCATCCGTGCTCGGGGGCCTCAGCCCAACGCTCGAACGTGCCGTCAAGGGTGGGCTGGTCAACCATCACGGGCCTGATTCTGCCCTACGCGCGACGCACGACGCCCCCGGGAGGTGGTCCATCCCGGGGGCGTCGACGTTCGACGAGATGCGTGCGTCAGCCGCCGATCTCGATCCGGACGAAGCCGGTGATCTCCGCACCGTTCTCCGCGGCGAAGGCCTTCACGTTCTTCTTGCTGTCCTGCACCGAGGACTGCTCGAGCAGGACGCGCTCCTTGAAGAACCCGTTGACCCGCCCCTCGATGATCTTGGGCAGGGCACCCTCGGGCTTGCCCTCCTCACGTGCGGTGGCCTCGGCGATGTGCTTCTCGTGCGCGACGACGTCGGCCGGGACCTCCTCGCGGGTGAGGTACTCCGGACGCATCGCGGCGATCTGCATGCCGATGGCGCGCGCGGTCTCCTCGTTGCCCTCATAGCCGACCAGGACGCCCACCTGCGGCGGCAGGTCCGTGGAGCGCCGGTGCATGTAGGTGGCGATTGAGCCCTCGAGCAGTGCGACGCGGCCCAGCTCGAGCTTCTCGCCGATCACGCCGGACATCTCCTGGATCGCCTCGGCGACCGTCTTGCCGTTGGCCATCTCGGCCCCGGCCAGGGCGTCGCGGTCCTCGGCACCGATCTCGTCGGCCAGGGCCACGACCTCGTCGGCGAAGGCCTGGAAGTCGGCGTTCTTGGCCACGAAGTCGGTCTCACAGAGCAGCTCGACCAGCGAGCCGCCCTGCACGGCGACCAGGCCGTTCTTGGTGGTGCGCTCCGCACCACGCTTGGCAGCCTTGGCGGCCCCGGAGATCCGCAGGATCTCCACGGCGGCATCGAAGTCGCCGTCGGCCTCGGTCAGGGCCTTCTTGCACTCCATCATCCCGGCGGAGGTGAGGTCGCGGAGCTTCTTGACGTCCGCGGCGGTGATCGCAGCCATGGGCTGTCCTTTCACGATGGGGCGCAATGGCCCCGGATTGGGGGCGGGCGAGCACAGCCCCACCCGGGCGCGTGGCCCGGGCAGGACTGTCTCAGCGGCTCCGGTCGGACCGGGGGCCGCGCTGGATGGTGCTGGTGCCTACTCGGCAGCCTTGGTGGCGGCATCCGCGGCAGCAGCCGCGGCCTCTGCCTCGACGTCGATCGCGACGGCCTCGGCGAGAACGGCCTCCTCGACCGCCTCCTCGGCGACAGCATCGGCGACGACCGCCTCGACCACGGCCTCCTGGGCAACCGCCTCGGCGACCGCTGCGTCCGCGACTGCCACCTCGGCAACGGCCTCGTCGACGACAGCGACCTCGACCGCGGCCTGGGCCTCCTCGACGGACACGAGGCCGGCCTCGGCCTCGGCGATCTCCTCATCGGCCACGGCCTCGGCGATGACGGCCTCGACGACCGCGTCCTCAGCGATGGCATCGGCAGCGACGGCCTCGGCAACAGCCTCCTCCGCGATGACCTCGGCGACGACCGCCTCAGCCACGGCCTCAACCGCCACGACCTCGGCTGCAGCCTCGGCCTGGTGTGCGGCGAGGAGCTCGGCCTCCCACTCGGCCAACGGCTCCACGGCCTCGGTGGTGCCACCGGTGGAGCGGGCCACGAGGCCCTCGGCCACCGCATCGGCGATCACGCGGGTGAGCAGCCCGACGGCGCGGATCGCGTCGTCGTTGCCGGGGATCGGGAAGTCCACGACGTCGGGGTCGCAGTTGGAGTCCAGGATCGCGATGACCGGGATGCCCAGCTTGTGCGCCTCGCCGACGGCGATGTGCTCCTTGTTGGTGTCCACGACCCAGACGGCCGACGGGATCTTGTTCATGTCCCGGATGCCGCCCAGCGTGCGCACCAGCTTGTCCTTCTCGCGGCGCAGGACCAGCAGCTCCTTCTTGGTCATGCCGGAGCCGGCGACGTCGTCGAAGTCGATCTGCTCGAGCTCCTTGAGGCGCTGCAGCCGCTTGTGAACGGTCTGGAAGTTGGTGAGCATGCCGCCCAGCCAGCGCTCGTTGACGTAGGGCATGCCCACGCGCGTGGCCTGCTCGGCAACGGCCTCCTGGGCCTGCTTCTTGGTCCCGACGAACATGATCGTCCCGCCGCGCGACACAGTCTCCTTGACGTAGGAGTAGGCGCGGTCGATGGAGGTCAGCGACTGGGTCAGGTCGATGATGTAGATGCCATTGCGCTCGGTGAGGATGAAGCGCTTCATCTTGGGGTTCCAGCGCCGGGTCTGGTGTCCGAAGTGGACGCCGCTCTCCAGCATCTGGCGCATCGTGACGACGGCCATGGGTGGTCCTCTTTCGTGCGCGGTGCTCCGCGCGATCGGTTGTCGCGACCGCCGGTCGGCCGTCGCCCTGATGCCCCTGGTGGGTCGGGCTGCCGAGGCAGACCGTTCCGACCAACCGCACGTGCTGGGGCATGCGAATTTCGGATCCCGGAGGACCCGTGCGCCCAGTCTACGACCAACCCCCGACGCCGCGGAAATCCTGCGCCCCCTCGCGTCCCCGGTGGGGCCACGGGCGCGCCGCCGACCGGCGACGCCCGGGTGATCATCCACAGATCGCCGTGCGACCCCTGCCTGTGCGGCCCCGTGGGCAACAGGGTGGGGCCATGACTGCTCGCAGGATCGCCCTCACCCTGTCCCTGGCTGCCCTGCTCGCCACCGCCACCGCACCCGGGGCGGCCCGGGCCGGCGATCGCTGGCGTGCTCCGGTCACGCCGGCGGTCGTGGTTGCCCCCTTCGCGCCCCCGGCGCAGCGCTGGCTCCCGGGGCACCGTGGGGTCGACCTGCGCGCGTCGCTGGGGGCTGCGGTGCGCGCCGCCGGCGACGGCCGGGTGGCCTTCGCCGGAACGGTGGCCGGGCGCGGGGTCGTCACCGTCGACCACGGCGACCTGCGCACGAGCTACGAACCGGTCGACGCCCTGGTGGTGCCCGGCGAACGGGTGACTGCCGGCGAGCGCATCGGGACCGTCGCGACCGGCACCGGCCACTGCGGGTCGGGGCGCTGCCTGCACCTGGGGCTCAGGCGGGGGCGCGAGTACCTGGATCCGATGCTGCTGCTGGGGCGCCCCACTGCCCGCCTACGGCCGTGGTGAGGCAGCGGGGACTCAGTCGTCGTCGAAGGACCCGATCCTGGTCCGCATGCCCATCATCGCCTTGGAGTGCAGCTGGCAGATCCGGCTCTCGGTGACCCCGAGCACCAGGCCGATCTCCGAGAGGGTGAGCCCCTCGTAGTAGTACAGGGTCACCACGATCTGCTCGCGCTCGGGAAGCGTGTGGATCACCCGGGCCAGCAGGTGGCGGGTCTCCTCGTCGTCGAGGGCATCGCCTGGAGCGGTCGTGCGCTCGTCCTCGAGTCGCTCGCCGAGTGTGGAGCCGTCGCCGTGGTCGGCGGACCCCAGCATCTCGTCGAGGGCGGCGACGTGCACGAAGGAGACCTGGTCGAACACCTTTCGGAGCTCCGGGATGTCCAGCCCGAGCTCCTCGGCGATCTCCCCCTCGGTGGGCGTGCGCTGCAGGCGGGCCTCGAGGACGGCGATGGCGCGCTCCACGTCCCGGGCCTTGGTGCGCACCGACCGTGGGATCCAGTCGAAGGAGCGCAGCTCGTCGATGATCGCGCCACGGATGCGGTTGATCGCATAGGTCTCGAACTTGATCGCGCGTTCGGGGTCGTACTTCTCGATGGCATCGATGAGGCCGAACACGCCGTAGGACACGAGGTCCCCCTGCTCGACGCTGGCCGGGAGCCCCACCCCGACGCGGCCCGCCACGTAGCGCACGAGCGGGGCGTACTGCAGGATCAGCTGCTCGCGGATCCCGGCGTCCGCCGTCTGCTTGTACTCCCGCCAGAGGCGACCGAGGGCGGCGCCGGGCTCGTCGAGCTCCAGGACCGCGGCATCGGGATCGATCAGCTCCTCGCCCTCGACCGTCGCGAGGCGCAGCGAGCTGTCAGGCGCGGGGGTGGGCCCGGTCATAGCTGCTCCTGAGTCGCTCGATCGAGACGTGGGTGTAGATCTGGGTCGTGCCGAGACTAGCGTGGCCGAGGACCTCCTGGACGGAACGCAGGTCCGCGCCGCCCTCAACGAGGTGCGTCGCCATGGAGTGCCGCAGCCCGTGGGGTCCCACGTCAGGGGCATCCGGGACGTGCGCCAGCAGGCCGTGGACCACGCGCCGCACCACCCGGGCGTCCACGCGACCCCCGCGTGCTCCCAGGAACAGCGCGTCGCCGCTGCCCGGCGCGGCCAGGCGGCCCCGGCCGTCGCCGATCCAGGTGGTCAGGGCCCGCGCTGCCGGGGCGCCGAACGGGATGACGCGCTCGCGGGCGCCCTTGCCCAGCACCCGGGCGGTCTGGCGCGACCAGTCGAGGTCTGCCCGGTCCATCCCGACCAGCTCCGAGACCCGCATGCCGGTCGCGTAGAGCAGCTCGAGCATCGCGACGTCACGCTGGTGGACCGGCCCGCTGTCGTCTGCCCGCAGGGTCGCGACGGCCATGAGCTCGTCGACCTGGCCGGGTCGAAGGACCTCCGGGATCCCACGTCGCGCCGCGGGGGCACTGAGCCGGGCAGCGGGATCCGCGTCGACGAGGCCCTGCCGGGTCGCCCACCCGGTGAAGCTCCGGGCCGCGGCCACACGCCGGGAGACGGTCGCTCGCGCAGCCCCGCGCCGGTCCATCCCGGCCAGCCAGGAGCGCAGGACCGCCAGGTCGAGATCGGGGAGCTGCGCCACCCCCTGCTCGGCGGCGAAGCCCAGGAGGTCCGCGACGTCGCCGAGGTAGGCACGCACCGTGTTCGGCCCGCGGCCCCGCTCGTCGCGCAGGTGCGTGGCGTAGCCCGCCAGGGCCTCCTCCAGCGCGATCGGCAGGGTCACGTCCCCATGCTGCCCCACCTGTCACGCGCTTCGGCGCCACCCCGCACCCGAACGTCGGGCGAGTCCCACGATCTCCAGCAGGCCGAGGTGCGCCAGGCAGGCCGCCGGGCTCAGGCCGGCAAGGTGCGCGGCGGACTCGACGGTGCGGCTACCACGGCTGGGAAGGGTGTCGAGGACCGCCACTGCCCCGTCGGGCAGGCCGCTCAGGTTCGCCGGCTCGAGCCGCTCCCCCGAGCCGCCAGGGGCATCGAAGGTCCCGGGCCCCGGGCCCGACCCCAGCAGCAGCGAGGCGACCTCAGCACTGTCACTGACAGCCCTCGCTGCCTGCTCGTGCAGCAACCGATTGGTCCCGGAGCTGGCCATCGACGTGACCGGACCGGGCACGGCCATCACGACCCGGCCGAGCTCGAGGGCCCGGGACGCGGTGGACACCGCACCGCTGCGCCGCGCCGCCTCGACCACGACCGTCCCCCGGCTCAGTGCGGCGATCACCCGGTTGCGGGCCAGGAAGCGGTGCTTGAGCGGTTGGCTGCCGGGGGGCAGCTCGGAGACGACCAGCCCCGAGTCGGCGATCCGGCACAGCAGGGCGTCGTGCGCCCGGGGGTAGGCCACGTCGACGCCGCAGGCCAGGACGGCAACGGTCGGTCCGTCGACCGCCAGGGCCGCCCGATGCGCGGCCGCGTCGATCCCGAACGCCCCACCCGAGACCACCGCCCAGCCGTCCTGCGCCAGCCCACCGGCCAGTGCAGCCGTGGCCCGCTCGCCGTAGGGCGTGCAGGCCCGGGCCCCCACGACCGCGATCGAGCGCAGGGCCGCCGCCCGCAGGTCCAGCGGGCCCCGGATCCAGAGGGCCAGCGGCGGTTCGGGCAGGTCGAGCAGCTGGCTGGGGAACTCGGGCTCACCCGGAAGGACGACCCGCACGCCACGTCGGGACATCTCGGCCAGCATCGCCGGAACCTCCTGCGGGTCGAGCCGGCCCGCGACCGGGGCGGCCCGTCGTCGGCTGCGCAGCCTGGAGAGGGCCTCCTGGACCCCACACTCGGCGATCAGCTCGGCGACACCGGACGTCCCCGGCTCCACCAGGCATGCCAGGGCGATGGCCGCCTGCCGTTCAGGCATGGTCATGGTGACTCGCCTCCGGAGCTCATGTGTCCCCCCGCAGGGTCAGTGCCCGACCGACGTGCTCCAGGGAGGGCCGATCGGCGCCGGACAGGTCCGCCAGGCTCCACGCCACCCGGATCGCCCGGTCCGCCCCGCGGGCGCTCAGCCGGCCCGCACCGATGGCCGCCCCCAGGACGTCGGCGGCCGCCGGATCGGGGGCGAGCGGACCCCGGAGCAATGACGCGGGCTGGGCGCCGTTGAGCGCCGGGGCCAGCCCCAGCGCTGCACAACGTCGGATCGCACGGTCACGGGCCGAGGTGACCCGCTCGCGCACCCCGGCGGAGTCCTGACCCCCCACCTCCGGGGACCACGAACGACGCCCGGGTGGTCCCAGGGTCACCCGGATGTCCACGCGGTCCATCAGGGGGCCCGACAGCTTCGCTCGATAGCGACGCCTGTCCACGGACCGGCAGGTGCACTCCTGGCCGGCCCCGTCGCCCAAGCCGCACGGGCATGGGTTGGCCGCGAGCACCAGCTGGAAGCGTGCCGGCATCCGGGCGGTGAACCCGGCACGCGCGATGCAGACCACGCCGGACTCCAGGGGCTGGCGCAACGACTCCAGGCACGCCGCGCCGAACTCCGCCGCCTCGTCGAGGAAGAGCACCCCGGCGTGGGCGAGGGTCACCGCGCCGGGAGTCGGCTGCCCGCCGCGGCCACCGCCGACCAGGGCCGCCACCGTGGCGGTGTGGTGCGGCGACTGGAACGGGGGGCGCCGGACGAGGCCACTCACGTCGGCCACGACCGAGCGGATGGCCGTGACGGTCAGGGCATCGTCGTCGGCGAGGTCGGGCAGGATGCTCGGCAGCCGTTCGGCGAGCAGGGTCTTGCCCACGCCCGGCCGCCCCACCATGGACACGTGGTGCCCGCCGACCGCGGCGACCTCCAGGGCCGCCACCGCCTCGGGCTGGCCGAGGACATCGGCGAGGTCGGGATCCGGTGGGACCGGTCCGGGATCGGGCACCTCGCGTTCGCGGGTGGGCTCCTGCCCGCGGGCCTCGTCCATCGGCGCCCCGGTGACCATCTGGCCCCACTGGCGCAGCGACGCGACGCCGACGGCGTCGATCCCCGGCACCACCCCGGCCTCCGCGGCGCTGCGCTGGGCCACCACGATCCGGCTGCGGCCCGACCGGACCCCGGCAACGGCGGCCACGACCGCCCCCCGCACCGGGCGGACCCGCCCGTCGAGGCCCAGCTCGGCGAACAGGATCGCGTCCGCGAGCGGCTCGGCCGGGATCTGGCCGTCGGCGGCGAGTATGGCGCTGCGCGATGGCCAGGTCGAGCCCGGATCCCCGCTTGTGCAGGGACGCCGGGGACAGCCCGACGGTGATCCGCTTCTCCGGCCAACGGGCACCGCTGTTCAGCACGGCGGCCCGGACCCGGTCGCGCGCCTCCCCCACGGCGGTGTCGGCCAGCCCGACGATCGACATCCCGGGCAGGCCCGAGGAGAGATGGGCCTCCACCTCCACCAGATGCGCGTCCACGCCGGAGATGACGACCCCGTGGGCCCGAGCCAGGGACATCAGGACACCCCGCGAACATGCTCGATGTCGAAGCGGCCGTCGGGGTGGCGGACCAACCCGACGGCATCGATGCGGATCGGGCCACGGTGGCCGCCGTGCTCGTCGAGCCACAGCCCCGCCAGCCGGCGCATCCGAGCCAGCTTCGCAGCCGTGATCGCCGCCAGCGGGACCCCGTAGCCCGTGCCCCGACGCGTCTTGACCTCGCAGAAGACCAGGACCGCACCCTCACTGGCGATGATGTCGATCTCGCCGTACCTGCAGCGCCAGTTCCGGGCGACCACGCGCATCCCACGCTGGGTCAGGTACCCAGCAGCTGCGTCCTCGCCGTCCCGGCCGAGCTCCTGTCGATCCCCCATCGCTCCCACCCCCGGGGCCAACCCTGCGGGGCCCGGCGCCGATGCGGAAGGGGTCAGCCAGAAGTTGTGGACAGCGCGGCGGCCGGATCGGAGTCGGTGCCCGGCAGGTTCCACGACCGGCGATGCAGCGGGGTGGGGCCGAGCCGACGCAGCGCGTCGACATGGTCGGGGGCGCTGTAGCCCTTGTTCAGGGCCCACCCGTACTCCGGATGCTGCTGGGCCAGGTCGACCATCATCGCGTCGCGCTCGCACTTGGCCAGCACGCTGGCGGCGGCCACTCCCGCGCAGGTCAGGTCCGCGCGGACCCGGGTCTGCACCGCTGGGGGCACCGCCGACATGTCGGCCAGGCTGTCGCCGACCGCCTGGCGCGGATCCGGGAACAGGGCGCCGGGCTCCTCGGGCACGCTGAGCCAGTCGTGGTTGCCGTCCAGGAGCGCCAGGTCCGCAGTCACCGCCAGCGCGGCGAACGCCCTGGCGGCGGCCACGCGCAGCGCGCAGATGATGCCGACCGCGTCGACCTCGAACGGGTCCGCATGGCCCACGGCGAACGCGACCGGCCAACGACGCAGCCGTGGCAGCAGCGCGCGGCGAGCCCGCGGGGTGAGCAGCTTGGAGTCGCGCAGCCCGCTCGGCGCCGAGCCGACCCCCAGGTCCAGCACGACCACCCCGACGCTCACCGGCCCGGCCAGGGCACCGCGCCCGACCTCATCGACACAGGCCAGCGTCGAGGCGCCCGCACGCAGCAGCGCGCGCTCCACCCGCAGGGTCGGTGCCTGCGTCATGGGGCAACCGTGGTGCCGGCGGGTGCCGGCATCGCCGTCTGCTCGTCGGCGTACGTCGGCAGCGTCGCCCATCGGGAGATCGGCCACATGATGACCTCGGCCGTGCCGACGACGTTGTCCACCGGGACGGTCCCGTCATCGGTCTCGAGGTGGAAGCGGGAGTCCGCCGAGTCGCCGCGGTGGTCCCCCATCACGAACAGTCGGCCCTCGGGCACCTCCACCCGGAAGACGACCTGGTCGGTCGGATCACCGGGGTAGAGGTACGGCTCATCCAGGGGCTCACCGTTGCGGATGATCTGCCCCCCCGGCGAGCAGCACTCGATGGTGTCACCGCCCACGCCGATCACGCGCTTGACGAGGTCATCGCCGGTGGAGGAGGGCAGGATCCCCACGAACGCCGCGGCCTCGGCCAGCGCCCCTCGGATGCCGCCCACCGGCACCGGGTCGGCCAACCAGTCGGCGGGGTCCTTGAACACGACCACGTCGCCGTGCCCGGGATCGACGCCGGGCTTCCAGACCAGGATCCGGTCGCCGCGCATCAGGGTCTGCTCCATGGACCCGCTGGGGACCCAGAAGGCCTGCAGGAGGAAGGTGCGCACGACCGCGGAGATGACCAGGGCGGTCACCACGACGATCGCGATCTCGCGCAGGCCCCGGAGGAACCCGGAGCCGTGCGACTCCGGGACGGCATCGGCCCGCTGGGGCCAGTCGCCCGACGCCCGGCCGGCTGCGTCGGCCGGGGCGCCCGGCCCGACCGGGCCCGGTCCGGCCTGGTCGCTCGGCTCGAGCGGTCCGGATGGCTCCATCGGCTCACTCATCGGACCCCTCCACACGACGCATCGATCCCGGGGGCCACACGACCGCCTCGACAGTGCCAATGATGCGTGATGCCGGGACGTTCCCACCGCCCGGGTCGCCCAGATGTGCCCGCGAGTCGGCCGAGACGGCCCTGTTGTCCCCCAGCAGCCAGTAGTGGTCGGGGGCGACGACGACGTCGAAGGCCTGCTGGTCGCTGCGCGCCCCGTCGAGGTACGGCTCGACCAGGGGCTCCCCGTTCCGGGTGAGTCGGCCGTCGGAGGTGCAGCAGGTGATCCGGTCGCCGCCGATCCCGACGATCCGCTTGACGAACACCGATCCCTGGGGGTCATCGGGCTCGGCCCACAGGTCCGCACCGTCGAACACGACCAGGGAGCCGGACGGCAGGTCCCACCGGGCGATGCCCGCCTTGGCGACCAGGATCCGCTCACCGGGCTCAAGTGCGGGCGTCATCGAGTCGGAGTCGACCGCCCGCACCTCGGCCACAGCCACGTCCATCGCCAGCACCGCCAGCACTCCGGCGCCAACAGCGAGGACCCCCGCCCGGATGATCCGGCGGGGGCCCTCGTCAGCTGTCGCGTGGCGCAACGCGATCAGACGTTGTCGCGCTTCTCGCGGATCTTGGCCTTCTTGCCGCGGAGCTCGCGCAGGTAGTACAGCTTGGCGCGGCGGACGTCGCCACGGGTCACGACCTCGATCTTCTCGACGACCGGGGTGTGCACCGGGAAGGTGCGCTCCACGCCGGTGCCGAAGGAGACCTTGCGGACCGTGAAGGTCTCGCCGAGGCCACCGCCGTGCCGACGGATGACGACACCCTGGAACACCTGGATGCGCGAGCGGGTGCCCTCGACGACCTTCACGTGGACCTTCACGGTGTCGCCGGGGCGGAAGTCGGGGATGTCGGAGCGCAGCGATGCTGCGTCGACGGAGTCAAGCGTGTTCATGATCGCTTCCTGGCGGGAGCCACAGGTCGCCCGCAGATGTGGGTCGGAATGGATGCCGGCGCATGCAACGCGACTCCCCTGTGGCGGCGACGCGGGACGACCAGCCCCACAAGTCTGCCACACCCCGGGCCCGGCCCGGAAATGCGCGCGCTCAGCGCAGCAGGTCCGGGCGCATCGCCCGGGTGCGCTCCAGCGCCTGCTCGCGGCGCCAGCGCGCCACGGCGCCATGGTCCCCGGACGTGAGCACCTCGGGGACGGCCATGCCCTCCCAGACCGGGGGTCGGGTGTACACCGGGCCCTCGAGCAGGTCCTCCATGCCGCCCGCGGCGAAGGAGTCGTCGGCGTGGCTGGCCTCGTTGCCCAGGACTCCGGGGACCAGCCTGCCGACGGCCTCGACCATCACGAGCACGGCGGCCTCGGCACCGGCGAGCACGTAGTCGCCGATCGACACCTCGTCGACGATCACGGGCTGTCCGCCGGCCGCCAGGGTCCGGGCCCACGGGACGACCCGCGAGTCGATCCCCTCGTACCGCCCGCACGCGAACACCAGGCGCGGGTCGCTCGACCAGAGCGCGGCCATCGCCTGGGTGAACGGCCGCCCGCTCGGCGTGGGCACGACCAGGCGGACCGGGTGCGCGGGATCACCCGACGCCAGGACGCTGCGCAGGGCCTCCCCCCACGGCTCGGGCTTCATCACCATCCCTGGCCCACCGCCGTACGGGGAGTCGTCCACGGTGCGGTGCCGGTCATGGGTGAACTCGCGCAGGTCGTGGACCTCGAGGTCGATCAGCCCGTCGGCGATGGCCCGGCCGACCAGCGACAGGTGCAGGGGGGCGAGGTACTCGCCGAAGATGCTGACGACGTCGATGCGCATCAGGCCAGCTCCGCGAGCCCGTCGGGCAGGTCGACGACGACGAACCCGCCGGCGACGTCCACCTCGGGCACGATCTGGCGCACGAACGGCACGAGCAGCTCGGCGCCGTCGGTCCGGGCCACCGCCAGGACGTCCTGGCCGGGCAGGTGCAGGACCTCGCTGATCGTGCCGAGCTGCGTGCCGTCGGCGCTGCGGACCGACAGCCCGACGAGGGCCAGGTCGTGGAACTCGTCCTCGTCGGCGTCGGTCAGGTCGACGTCGGCCTCGAGGATCGCCCCGCGCAGGGTCTCGGCGGCCGTGCGGTCGGCGATGCCCTCCACGGTGAGGATCAGCCGGGCGTTCTGCCAGCGGTACCCCTCGACGGTGATGCTCGCCGGAAGCCCGGCACGCCCGGACAGCAACAGGACGGCCCCCGGGGAGAACCTCTCCTCGGGGGCGTCCGTGCGAACCTCGACGGTGACCTCACCGCGGATGCCCTGGGCCCGGCCGATCCGGCCGACCACCACCCTGACAGGCGGGCGGGGAGGCACCCGGGCGCGCATCAGCGCTCGTCGGCGTCCAGGAAGTCCACGCGCACCGGGCGTCCGCCCGAGATCGCGCTGACCACCGTGCGGATGGCCGTGGCGGTGCGCCCCCCGCGGCCGATCACGCGACCGATGTCGTCCGGGTGGACACGCACCTGGAAGGTGGATCCACCCTGCTCACGCGGCCCCCGGCGTCCGCTGCGGACCCGGACGCTGACGTCCTCCGGGTGCTCGACGATGCCCGAGACCAGGTGCTCCAGCGAGTCCTCGATGACCGTGCTCATGCCGAGGGGGTCTCCTCGACGGCCTCGGCAGTGGCCTTCGCCGCCTTGCGCTCCTCGAGGGCGTGCTCGATCTCCTCGACCTTCTCGGCCACGAGCTCCTTGACCTCCTCGACCTTCTCGGCCACGAGCTCCTTGACCTCCTCGGCCTTCTGCTCGAGGTTGGCACCGGCCGCGGCAGCGGCCTCCTTCAGGCTGGGGGCCTTCGGCTTCGGCGCCTTGCCGGCATCCTCCGCGGACCTCACGGCCGCCTCGAACGCCAGCTGCTTGTCGGCCTTCGGCTCGGCAACGCGCAGGGTGCCCTCGGCGCCGGGGAGGCCCTTGAACTTCTGCCAGTCGCCGGTGACCTTCAGGATCGCCATGACGGGCTCGGTCGGCTGCGCGCCGACGCCCAGCCAGTACTGCGCACGATCGGAGTCCACCTGGATCAGGCTGGGCTCGCGGCGCGGCTGGTAGATGCCGATCTCCTCGATCGAGCGACCACCGCGGGCGGTGCGCGAGTCGGCGACCACGATGCGGTACTGCGGGTTCTTCTTCTTGCCGAGGCGCTTGAGCTTGATCTTGACGCTCACGTGTGTTGGTGTCTCTTTCGGTTCAGGGGTGGATCCTCACGACGCGGACATGGGGTTACCCAGGTTGCGAGGACCGCATGGATCATGCGAACCGAGGTTGAGAGGGACCGCGGCCCGCATGGGACGCCCCCCATTGTGCCATCCCGCACCCGGATTGCTCAAAGGCGCGGCCCCCGGGCCGGCGCCGCGGCGTCACCCCCCGTGGTGCAGCGCGGCGCGCAACCGCCCGGCGAGGTCGCCGACCGGGGCCACGTGCACCTCGGTCAGGGCGAGCCACCCGGCGGTCTCACGCAGGGTCCCGGCCAGGGCATCGACGGACTCCGGGCGGACGTCCCCCTCCGGGTGGGCCGCCTGGACCAGGAGCCGCCCGGTCGCCCGGTCGGCCTTCAGGTCGACGCGTGCCACGAGCTGCTCATCGTGGAGGAACGGCAGCACGTAGTAACCGTGGACCCGCTGCTCGGCCGGGGTGTAGATCTCGATCCGGTAGCGCATCCCGAACAGCCGCTCGGTCCGCGGGCGGAACCAGACCAGCGGGTCGAACGGCGCCAGCAGGGCCGCGGCCGGCACCCGTCGGGGGACGGACAGGTCGGCAGGGGCGTAGCTGGCCGGCCAGTCCGGCACCGAGACCTCGATCAGCTCACCAGCCGCCACCAGGTCACGGATCGCCTCGCGCGTGGGGGCCGTCGACATCCGGAAGTAGTCGGCGATGTCGGCGGCAGTGGCGACCCCCAGCGCACGCGCGGCGAGCCCGACGAGCTCCCGGTGGGCCTCCGCCTCGGTCGGCGTGGGGGCGGCCAGCGCCGCCCGGGGCAGCACGGCCTCGGGGGCCGCGTACCGGCGCCGGAAGGCCGAGTCGCGCCCCGCGGAGGTGATCTCGCCGGCCCAGAACAGGTACTCGACCGCACGCTTCACCGCCGACCAGTTCCATCCCCAGTGCTCGCGCCCCCCGCGCTCGATGTGGGCGAACACCGCCTCCAGCTCGGTGGCCGTGATCGGTCCCGTCGCCCGCACGACCTCGGCCACCTCACGCACCAGCTCGGGCTGCTCCCGCTGGACCCGCACCATCCCGCCCCAGGCGTCGTCGTGGACGCGCTGCATCCGCCAGCGCATCAGCCGGTGCATTCCGACGGGGAGCAGCGCGGCCTCGTGGCCCCAGTACTCGAACAACGAACGCGGTGCGCGCCCGGAGCAGTCGTCCAGGCGGCTGCGCTCGTACGGACCGATGCGGGCCAGGACGGGCAGGTACTGGGCCCGGGCCAGGACGTTGACCGAGTCGATCTGCACCGCGCCCAGCCGACGGACGACATCGGCGACTGCCCGGGCTCCCGGCGCACCGGCCGGTCGCGGCCGCCCGAACCCCTGGGCAGCCAGCGCGACCCGTCGCGCGGCGGGCAGGCTCAGTCGGTCACGCGGCACGGGCCCATGCTGCCAGACGACCGCGTGGACCCGACCTCCTACTTGAGCAGGTCCCGGAACGCCGGGGGCAGGTCGCCCATCTTCTTCAGCGCCTCGGGGTCGAGCATGCTCGGGATCGAACGCCGCCGGATCGAAGCCGTCGAGCCCGGCGGGCAGGCCCGCAGCGCCGGCGGCGGGGGCCGACTCCTCGATCGCGCGCCTGGCGGGGTTGCCGCTTCGTGACTTCTTCTTCGGCTGCTGCTGCTGGGCGCGGCCCTTGGCCTTCTTCGACCCGCCCACGCCGGGCATCCCCGGCATCCCCGGCATGCCCATCCCGGAGCGCATCTGGCGCATCATCTTCTGCGCCTCGCCGAAGCGCTCGACCAGGCCGTTGACCTCGCTGACCTGGACGCCCGAGCCGCGCGCGATGCGGGCCCGGCGCGAGCCGTTGAGCAGCTTGACGTCGGCGCGCTCGGCGGGGGTCATCGACTGGATGATCGCCTGGACGCGGTCGATCTCCTTCTCGTCGAGGTTGTCGATCTGCTCGCGGATCTCGCCCATCCCGGGCAGCATCCCCAGCAGCTTGCCGAGGTTGCCCATCTTGCGCAGCGCCTGCATCTGGCTCAGGAAGTCGTCGAGGGTGAAGTCCTCGCCGGCCAGCACCTTGCCGGCCATCTTCTCGGCCTCTTTGGAGTCGAACGCCTTCTCCGCCTGCTCGATCAGGGTCAGCACGTCGCCCATGTCGAGGATCCGGGAGGCCATCCGGTCCGGGTGGAACAGCTCGAAGTCGGTGAGCTTCTCGCCGGTGGAGCCGAACATGATCGGCACGCCGGTGACCGTCACCACCGACAGCGCCGCACCGCCGCGGGCGTCACCGTCGAGCTTGGTCAGGACCACGCCGTCGAAGCCCGACGCCCTCGTGGAACGCCTTCGCGGTGGCCACCGCGTCCTGGCCGATCATCGCGTCGACGACCAGCAGGGTCTCGTCGGGCTGGACGGCGTCGCGGACCTGGCGCAGCTGCTCCATGAGCGCGAGGTCGATGGCCAGGCGGCCGGCGGTGTCGACGATCACGACGTCGTGCTGGGTCATCCGGGCGATCTCGACGCCCTCGCGGGCCACCTCGACCGGGTCGCCCCACGTGGCCTCCGGGTTCGCACCCGTGTTGCCCGGCTGCGGGGCGAAGACCGGCGTACCTGCGCGCTCGGCCACCACGGACAGCTGGTCCACGGCGTTCGGGCGCTGCAGGTCGGCGGCCACGAGCATCGGGGTGTGGCCCTGCTCCTTGAGGTGCACGGCCAGCTTGCCGGCCAGGGTGGTCTTGCCCGATCCCTGCAGGCCGGCGAGCAGGATCACCGTCGGCGGGTTCTTGGCGAACTGCAGCCGACGGGTCTGCCCACCGAGCAGCTCGATGAGCTCCTCGTGGACGATCTTGACGACCTGCTGCGCCGGGTTCAGCGCACCGGAGACCTCCGCCCCGACGGCCCGCTCACGGACGCGATCGGTGAAGACGCGCACTGCCGGCAGGGCCACGTCGGCCTCGAGCAGGGCGATCCGGATCTCGCGGATCGTGTCGTTGATGTCGGACTCGGACAGCCGGCCCTTGCCACGCAGGCCCTTGAAGGTCGCGGACAGCCGGTCGGAGAGGGAGGCGAACACACCATGGATTCTACCGGGGTGTCCGGCGTCCCCCTGCCTGCTGACCGAGTCGAGCGTGCGCGACCCCGGTCGGGAGTCCCGGCGACGACCGGATCAGGCGTGGGCGGCCCGCGTGACGCGCGCCTGGGCGACCCGCCAGTAGATGAACGTCACGACGCCGAGGCAGACCTGCGGGATCCACGAGCATGCGCGCCACACCAGGGCGGAGGCCACGGCCTGCTCGTTGGTCAGCCCGAACGTCGTGAGCAGGGCGATCAGCGCCGCGTCGACCGTGCCGAGCCCGCCCGGCGTGACCGGGATCATGCTGGCCATCCGGGAGATGGCGAACGCGGCGAAGGCACCTGCCAGGGTCAGGGTCGTCGGCTGGTCGCCGAGCACTCCCTGGATGGCGAACCAGAGCACCGCGAACTGGGCCAGGATCACGATGTAGTTCGAGACCGTCACCCAGCGCCAGCGCCCGAACACGACGTCCTTGGTGCTGTCGCGCAGGTCGACGGCCATTCCGACGGCATCCAGTGGGTTCGCCCGCCGACGGTTGATCGGCGACAGCATCCGGTTGCCGAGCTCGCCGACCTTGTGCGCCGACGCCTCGCTGCGCAGGATCAACCACAGGACCACGATCGTGGCCACCGTGGCAACGACGCCGATCACGGCGACCCAGACCCACTGGGACTGCACCTGCCCGGTCGTCAGCGCGGCGATCACCCCGAACACCGGCAGGGTGAGCGTCATGAGCAGGCTCCACAGGCTCGTCACGGCGATGCCCGCGGTGGCCGCGGCGACGGAGACCGAGTAGCTGGCGAGCATGGCGAACTGGATCGCCAGGCCGAACGCGCCGCCGGCCGGGATCGTGTTGCTGATCGTGAACGAGGTCTGCCGGATGACGAACGCCGGCTTGTAGGGGAGCCCGGGGATGGCCGCCTGGTAGGGCCACACGTAGACGACGATCATGACCAGCACCGTCAGGCCGATCAGTCCCAGGGCGGCCGGGGTCATCCCCTGGATCTCGGCCCAGGCGTCGGCGTAGCTGCCGAACTTGGGGATGAGGCCCGCGAAGATGATCACCAGGACGACGAGGGTGACCAGCGCCCCGATGATCGTCTTGCGCTTGTCCAGGGCCGACGAGGCCTGGGTCGTGTCGACCGCCTTCAGCTGGCCCATCGCGAGCGGCGCTGCCGGCCCATCCGGCAAGGGCGGGGTGGTCCCCGCGTTCGGGAGGTCAGGCACGTCGCCCGCCCCAGCCAGCGGCGACGAGGGTCACAGCACCCCGCCGACGTACTTCGCCCCGGCGATCGCCTCGATCGTCTGGGCGGTGTCGAAGTGCGCCGAGCCCGGGATCGTCGGGACGAACCCGACCAGCATCCCGTCGGCCATCACCTGCGCCTCCAGGCCGGACGCCCCGTCCGCGTCCCACAGCGCCTCCGCGCCGCCGGGCAGGACGATGCGCACGCACACGCGGTTCAACCCCGGACGGTGGACGTTGGCGATGAAGCCACGCTCGTTGAGCGCGGCGACGACCTCTTCGACCTCGACTGCCTCCATGGGGATGAATCCTGACATGGACCCGCGCCTGCTGCCGCCCAGCACCCCGCGCGCCGCGCGGCTCAGGCCGGGCGGTAGTGCGCCACGGTCCTGGTGACCGCCTCGGCCAACGGGGTCGAGGCGAAGTCGGGGAACCGGGCGCGGAAGGCTGCGTCGTCGACCACGAAGGGCGCGGTCCACTGGTGGGCCAGCGGCAGGGACTCCCGCGAGATCCGGTGGAACGGTGCGGCCAGGCGCAGCATCGTGGTGGTGACCAGTGCGGTGCCCCGGGGCTCGGGCAGCGCGGCGTTCACCAGGTCGAGGAACTGCCGGCCGGTGATCGCCGGGGCGTGCGGCAGGTGCCAGATCCGACCTGCGACGTCGGGGGCCGACCCGAGGGTCACGAACGCGCGCGCCACGTCCGGGACGTAGGCACACGAGTGCGGCGCGTCCATCGATCCCATCCAGCGCAGCCTGCCGCTGCCGGCGACCGGCTCGATGGCCAGCGCGGTGATCCCGGAGTTGTCCGCGTGCGGGCCGAAGTAGTCCGAGGCCCGGCCGATGACGACCTCGATCCGGCCGGCTGCATGGGCGGCGAGCAGCGCGTCTGCCATGGCGGCCCGGGTCGCCCCCTTGCGGTCGGTGGCCCGCTGCTCGGTGGCCTCGCTCATCGGGCTCGAGCCCGGCCCGTAGGCATACAGGTTGTCGACCATCACCAGGCGGCGCACGCCAGCGGCCTGCGCGCCGCCCAGGACTCGGTCCAGCATCCCGGGGAACTCCTGCGGCCAGCGGTGGTAGGGCGGTTGGGCGGCCATGTGGACGACATCGGCTCCGGCCAGTGCCGCAGCCAGGCTCTCGGGGACGCTGACGTCGGCCGTCCGCCAGTCGACCCCCACGGGCGCCGCAGGACCCGGCCCCGAGCGGTTCACCCCGCGGGCCGCCAGGCCACTGTCGACCAGTGCGGCCAGGATCGCGGAACCGGCGGCGCCCGAGGCGCCGAGGACGACGTGCGTGCTTGTCTGGGTGGTCATGCCGAGAACGATACGCGAACACTGTTCGCTATGCAACGGGTGTTCGCATCGACCGTCCCGGGGCCATTAGGCTGGGCCCATGTCGACCCGGCGCGCGCTGACCCGTACGGCCACCATCGCCCAGATCCGGGCGGCGGCCCTCGACCAGGTCGCGGCCGAGGGGGCCGCTGCCCTGTCCATCCGGGGAGTCGCCCGCGCGATCGGGATGAGCCCCGCCGGGCTCTACCGCTACTACGACGGGCGCGACGCCCTGCTGACCGACCTGCTCGCTGATGCCTACCGGGACCTCGCCCACGCCGTCGCAGCGGCGGCAGGACTGCCCGGGGACCGAGTCGCGGAGCCAGCCGTGGGCGCGGTCCCCGAGGTCGGCGACCCGATCGCGGCGATGCTGCGGGCCATCGAGGCCTACCGCGAGTGGGCGGTGACCAACCGGGCGCGGTTCCTGCTGATCTTCGGCACCCCCGTTCCGGGGTACTCCGCCCCGGAGGACGGACCGACCGTCGAGGCCAACCGGCAGATGGGCCAGGTGTTCTTCACCCTCGCCGCACTGGGCTGGGCGACGGGGAGGATCACGCCACCGGCCGCGCCCCCCGCGGGTGCCGGGACCACGCCCGCGGAGGCCGAGCTGCACGCCCAGCTGGTTGCCCTGGCCCCCGGATTCCCGGCAGCCCTCATCCCGCAGATGCTGGCGGGCTGGGCCCTGTGGCACGGGCTGGTCACCCTCGAGGTGACCGGCCAGCTGGACTGGATCTACCCCGACACGGCCGGCTACTACACCGATCGGATGGAGCACTGGATGGCCGGGTTCACCGGCCAGGTCGAGGGCCGGGCCGGCTGACCGGCCTACCCGGCGGCATCCGACAGGGCCTCGGCCACGGCCTCGGCAACGGCATCGGCCAGCTCCCCGTCGAGCGGGTCCCCGTGCCGATCGACGAGGTAGAACACGTCGACGACCTCCGATCCCAGCGTGGAGACCCGCGCGGCGGCGATATCGGTGCCGGTCGCCGCGATGGCCGTCCCCACGCGGTGCAGAAGTCCCGGGGCATCGTGGGCGCGGACCTCCATCACGGTCGCCCGGCTGGACGCGCCCGACACGATCTCCACCCGCGGGGGGGCGGTGGCGGGGGCATCCACGGGACGGGCAGCCTCATCGCGACGCGCCAGGCGGGCGGCCACGTCGAACTGCCCGAGGATGGCGCGGCGGATGTCCTCCCGCAGGCGGTCCACCGCGGGCGGGTCACCGAACAGCGGGTTGACGCCCCACACCTCGATCGCCCGGGTGCCCACGACCGTCGTGACCGCCGAGCGGACCTCGAGCCGGTGCATCGACAGGATGCCGGCGACCAGCCCCAGCAGGCCCAGTGAGTCCGGTGCACCGACGGTGATGTCGAAGCCCGACTCGTGCTCCTGCAGCAGGACCCGCACGCCCTCCCCGGAGGCCATCGCCATCTGGTCCTCGGACAGCCGGGGCTCGACGGGAAGCTCCTCCCCGGCCAGCTGGCCGCGGACCCGGTCCACGAGCTCGGCCACCAGCGAGCGCTTCCACGAGGTCCAGGCCAGCGGACCGGTGGCCAGCGCATCAGCCTTCGTGAGGGCGGACAGCAGGTCGAGCATCTGCGCGGTCCCGACCGCCTGCGCGACGGTGTCGATGGTCTGTGGATCATCGAGGTCGCGCCGCGTGGCGGTATCGGGGAGCAGGAGGTGGTGCCGGCACATCTCCACCAGCACCTGGGCGTCCTCGGCCCCGAACCCGAGGTGCTCGGCGATCTCGGCGACCAGGCCGACACCCACGTCGGTGTGGTCACGGCCGGGCCGACCCTTGCCGATGTCGTGCAGCAGCGCCCCGACGAGCAGCAGGTCGGGGCGGTGGACGTCGCGGGTGTAGGCGCACGCCTGGACGGCGGCCTCGAGCAGGTGCCGGTCGACCGTGTAGCGGTGCACCGGGTTGTGCTGCGGGGCCGACCGGACCACGTCCCAGTACGGGATCAGCGCGGTGATGACCCCGGCCTGGTCGAGGGTCTCCCAGACGGGGACCGCACTGCGCCCGGCCCCGAGCAGGGACACGAGGGCGTCGCGCGCAGGAGCCGGCCACGGCACGGGCATCGGCGCGGACTCCGCGACGAGCCGCGCGACGGCGTGCCGGCTGAGCAGGTTGCCGGACTGGGCCGCTGCGGCGGCGGCCCGGAGGATGAGGGTCGGATCACGGTCGGGGCGGGCATCGGCGGCCAGGACGGCCTCGCCGTCCTGCAGCACGACACCATCAGCCAGCGGGCTGCGCGCCGGCCCGCGCGCCTTCAGCCGCTTGAACCCCAGCTTCGGCCGCGCTCGGACGATCCGGTCCACCGCGTGCCACGTGACATCCGAGGCGACCCCGATCGACCGGCCCGCCGCCGAGACGTCGCGAAGCAGGGTGTCGGCATCGGCCATCCCCAGCACTGCGGCGACCGGGCCCTGCTCCTGCTTGGCCAGCCGATCGGTGGGCCGGCTGGCGACCCGATGCAGCGCGTCGCGCACGTCCAGGAGCAGCGCCTTGGCCGGTGCCAGCTCCCCGTGCGGGGCATCGGTGACCCACGAGGCGGCCACCGCCCGCAGGACGGTCAGGTCGCGCAGGCCACCGTAGGACTCCTTGAGGTCGGGTTCCAACAGGTGCGCCAGCTCGCCGCTGGCCGACGTCCGCTCGCGGACGGACGCCTGCAGGTCCGGCAGCCGGCGGGGCGCCAGCGCGCGCCAGTCGGCGAGCACCGACGTCTTGAGGGCTGCGGTCGCCGTCTCGTCCCCGGCAACCGTCCGGGCGTCCAGCATGCCCAGCACCACCTTGATGTCGGCTGCGGCCACCCGTCGGGCCTCCGAGACGGTCCGCACCGAGTGGTCCAGGCGGAGCCCGGAGTCCCAGATCGGGTACCAGAGCCGGTCGGCGACCTCGGCGATCGCGCCACCGGGGTGCAGGAGCACCAGGTCCAGGTCGCTGCCCGCACTCATCTCGCCGCGGCCGTAGCCACCGACAGCCACGAGGGTGGCCCCCGCCTGTGCCGCGCCAGACTCCTCGAACAGCTCCACCAGCCACTGGTCGGTCAGGGCTGACAGGGCCACACGGGCCTGCCGGCTGGGCCTGGCCTGGGCCGCGAGCAGGTCGGAGCGTGCGGCCAGGAACCGGTCGCCGGGCGTGAGCTCGGACGTGGTTGCGGACATGGTGTCCTCTCTGGGGCGGGTTGGTCTGGGGAATGGGACGATCCGCCGCCCTGGCCGGGCGACGGATCGTCTCATCTGCCGCAGGCGGCTACAGGGCGTCCGGGCCGTGCTCGCCGGTGCGCACCCGCACGACGTCCTCGACCGGGATGGTCCAGACCTTGCCGTCGCCGATGCGTCCGGTCTGGGCGCTCTTGGTGATGACGTCCACCACCGCGGAGGCGTCGTCGTCCTCGACGAGCACCTCGATGCGGACCTTGGGGACCATGTCCACCGTGTACTCCGCGCCGCGGTACACCTCGGTGTGCCCACGCTGGCGGCCGTAGCCGCTGGCCTCGGAGATCGTCAGGCCGTGGATGCCGTAGGCCTCCAGCGCGCTCTTGACGTCCTCGAGCTTGAACGGCTTGATGATCGCGGTGACGAGCTTCATGCGTTCACCTCTTCCTTGCTGGTGCGGAGGGCGGACTGACCGATGCCGGCGAAGTGCCCGCCACCACCGGAGGAGCCCAGTTCGTAGGCCGTCTCAGCGTGCTCGGCCAGGTCGATGCCGGCGACCTCCTCGTCGGCGGAGACCCGGAAGCCGACCGTCTTCTTGATGGCGAAGCCGACCACCAGGGTCACCAGGAACGAGTAGGCCAGCACCGAGAAGGAGCCGATCGCCTGCTTGCCCAGCAGATCGAAGCCACCGCCGTAGAACAGGCCGTCCACGGCGCTGTAGCCGGACTTGGTGGTCGCGATGAAGCCCAGGGCCAAGGACCCGACGAGCCCGCCGACCAGGTGGACGCCGACGACGTCGAGCGAGTCGTCGATCCGGAAGCGGAACTTCAGTCCCACCGCCAGGGCGCAGAGGATGCCGGCCACCAGACCCAGGCCGACCGCGGCGTAGGGCACGACGAACGCGCACGCCGGGGTGATCGCCACGAGGCCGGCGACGGCGCCGGACGCAGCACCCAGTGAGGTCGGGTGCCCGTCGCGGATCTTCTCCAGGATGGACCAGCCGACGATACCGGCAGCGGTCGCGAGCATGGTGTTGGTGAAGGCGAGCGCCGCGGTCTGGTTGGCGCCCAGCGCCGACCCGGCGTTGAACCCGAACCACCCGAAGTACAGCAGGCCGGAGCCGAGCAGCACCAGGGGAAGGCTGTGCGGCTTCATCTGCGTCTTGGGCCAGCCGACGCGCTTGCCCAGGACGATGGCCAGGGCCAGGCCCGCGGCACCGGCGTTGATGTGGACCGCGGTCCCACCGGCGAAGTCCAGCACGCCCAGGTTCGCCAGCCAGCCCGCGTCACTGCCGCCGAGCTCGGTGCTGCCGAAGTCGAACACCCAGTGCGCCACGGGGAAGTAGACCAGGGTGACCCAGATGGCGGCGAAGATGCCCCAGCCGAGGAACTTGGTCCGGTCAGCGATGGCGCCCGAGATCAGCGCCACCGTGATGATCGCGAACATGAGCTGGAACATCGCGAAGACCAGCGCGGGAATCGGGTAGTACCCGCCGTTGCTCGCAGTCTGGCCGATGAGCTCGCCCAGGCCGATCTGCCCGAGGCCACCCCACAGGCCGTTGCCCGTGTCACCGAAGGCGACCGAGTAGCCGTAGAGCACCCAGAGGATGCTCACGATGCCGATCGCGATGAACGACATCATCATCATGTTCAGGACGCTCTTGGCGCGCACCATGCCGCCGTAGAAGAACGCCAGGCCGGGTGTCATGAGCAGCACCAGTGCTGCGCTCATGAGCAACCAGGCGGTATCGCCGGTATTGATCTCCGGCATGCCCATCACTCCCTCTCGTGGTTGTCCTGACCCCAGTCGGGGTCTTGGAACGAGGGTCCCCGGGCCGTGTTGCGCGGCACTGCCCCGCAGTGTTACCGGCCCGTGACGAACCCAGATCCTGAGTTACGAACAGGTTGCGCGCCTCAGGGCCGGGCGCCCGCTGACCCCTCGAGACGGGCGCGGCGCAGGGCATCGGGCGATCCCCGGCGGCCGGTGCGCGCGTGGCCGGCGGTCTACGCTGCAGGGATGAGCGACGCGAACCCGGACTCCCCCACCAGCACGGCATTCCCGGTCAGCTCCCCCACCGCGGCGGCCGCCGGCCGTGCCGCCCTCGCCTCGTGGCTGGAAGCCCAGCCGATCGACCTGTTCGCCGACGACCGGGACCTCGCGGCGCTCGTGGCCCACCATGGGCTCGACGCCCGGATCCCTGCGCTGCACGCCGCGGGCCGTGCCGTCGCGGGGCCCCTGGACGTCGCTGCGCGGCGCAACGACCTCCCGGGCAACCATCCGGTGCTCGAGGAGTGGGACCCGATCGGGCGCCACACAGCCGCGGTGGCCCACCATCCCAGCCACCGCGAGGCGGGCAGGGCCATCTACGGCACCGGCGTGATGACCGCCTACGGCGAGGTCGGCGTCGACGGCCGCGCGCCCGGCAGCTCGCCGCGCCGACCGGTGGCCCCTGCGCCGCAACGCTTCATCCTCACGCTGTTCTACCTCACGGCCCAGGCCGGTGAGGCCGGGCACAACTGCCCGCTGGCCTGCGACGCCGGGGCGATCCGCACGCTGCAGCACCTGGGGACCGCCGAGCAGCAGGCCGCGTTCCTGCCCGGGCTGCTCGACCCGGACTTCGACACGAACCTGACCGCCTCGCAGTTCCTCACCGAGGTGCAGGGCGGCTCCGACGTCGGCGCCAACGCGGTGGTGGCCACCCCGGTCGGCGACCACGACGGTGGGCCCGGCTCGGCATGGTCGATCAGCGGCGAGAAGTGGTTCTGCTCCAACGCGGACGCGGACGTGTTCCTGATCACCGCGCGGGTGGCCGAGCCGCGCACGGGCACCAAGGGCCTGGGCCTGTTCCTGGTCCCGAGGCTTGGAGCCGACGGCACTCCGAACGGGTTCCGGATCCGACGACTGAAGACCAAGCTCGGCACCCGGTCGATGGCCAGCGGGGAGATCGACTTCACAGCTGCCCGGGCCACCGCGCTCGGTCCCGTCAGCGAGGGCTTCCGCAACGTGATGGACCTGGTCATCACCACCTCGCGGTTGTTCAACGCCGCCGGGTGCGCGGCCCATGCCCGACGCGCCTGGGTGGTCGCCGCCACCTACGCCCAGCACCGCACGGCGTTCGGCCAGCCCATCGGGGGGTTCCCGCTGGTGGCCGAGACCCTGGCGTGGATCCGCGCGGATGCGGTGGCGTGCCTGGCCTCCACGCTGATGCTGGCGGGCCTCCAGGAGCAGGTGGACGATGGGTCCATCAGCGACATCGATGCCGCGTTCTTCCGGGTGGCGATCAACCTGAACAAGCTGCAGACGTCGGTGCTCGCCCACGACGCGGTGAACCGGGGCATCGAGGTGCTCGGCGGCAACGGTGCCATCGAGACGTTCAGCGTGCTGCCGCGGCTCCTGCGCGACAACGTGGTCTACGAGAACTGGGAGGGCAGCCACAACGTCCTGCGGGCCCAGGTCCTGCGCGACTGCGCCCGGCTGGGCGTGCACTCCGGCTTCTTCGATGCCCTGGCCGAACGGCTCGGCGCCGAGCATGCCGAGGCGTTGGCGGTCGACCGCGCGGCGCTCGTGGCCGTCCTCGACGCACCGGCAGATGTCCGCGACCTGCAGTTCCGTCGGCTGGGCACGCGCATGGCCATCTGGGTGATGCTGGCCGCGATGGCACCAGTGCCCGAGTTCGCCGCTGCCCGCCTGCTCACCGAACGGCACCTGCGCGAGCTGCCCATCGACGACGCGTACCTGGGGGCGGTGGCGGCCCTGCAGCGCTGAGGCGCCGGCGGCCCATCGGCCCGAACCTCGCAGCCGTTGGTGTCGATCCCGGTGTCTCGGCGGGCTGTGGGGCGGGTGCGGCGCAAACCTCGCGGCCGCTGCGGTTGAACCCTGTCGTGGCTCAGCGGCCCTTTTGACGGGAGCGGCCGCGAGGCTCGTCCACGACCCCCGCACGCGCGCCCCGTTCGACGGGAACGGCCGCGAGGTTGCTCAGGCGTCGAGAAGGGCGTTGACGAAGTCCTCGGGCACGAACGGGGCCAGGTCGTCAGGGCCCTCGCCCAGGCCGACCAGCTTGACCGGAACCCCGAGCTCACGCTGCACGGCGACCACGATCCCCCCCTTGGCTGTCCCGTCGAGCTTGGTGAGCACCAGGCCGGTGACGTCCACGACCTCGCTGAACACCCGGGCCTGGGTCAGGCCGTTCTGGCCAGTGGTCGCGTCGAGCACGAGCAGCACCTCGTCGACCGGGGCCTGCTTCTCGATGACGCGCTTGACCTTGCCCAGCTCGTCCATGAGCCCGACCTTCGTGTGCAGCCGCCCCGCGGTGTCGATCAGGACGGCATCGGCCTCGGACTCCATGCCGACGCGGACGGCGTCGAAGGCCACCGAGGCGGGGTCGCCCCCGGCCGGGCCGCGCACGACGGTCGCACCGACCCGGTCGCCCCAGGACTGCAGCTGGTCGGCGGCGGCGGCACGGAACGTGTCGGCCGCACCGAGCACGACATGCTGGTCGTCGGCGATGAGCACGCGGGCGAGCTTGCCGGTGGTGGTCGTCTTGCCGGTGCCGTTGACCCCCACCACGAGGATGATCGCGGGGTGCCCCTCGTGGCGGCGCGCGAGGGTCCGGTCCATGGCGGGATCCACGAGCGCCAGCAGCTCCTCGCCGAGCATGGCGCGCACGCGACCCGGATCGCCGGTGCCCTCGACGCGCACCCGGGTCCGCAGCCGCTGGACGAGCTCGGTGGTGGGGGCCACGCCCAGGTCGGCCTGGAGCAGGAGGGTCTCGACGTCCTCCCAGTCCTGCTCGGAGACCGAGTCGCTGGACAGCAGGGCGAGCAGCCCCTTGCCCAGCACGCTCTGGCTGCGGGCCAGCCGTGCGCGCAGCCGGACCAGGCGCCCGGCGGTGGGTGCCGGCACCTCGAGCCCGGGCGCGGTCGGACCGGTGGGGGCGGGGATGGTCGGTGCCGGTGGGGCCAGGGTGCCGG
This sequence comes from uncultured Actinomycetes bacterium, assembly GCA_963774745.1. Taxonomy (GTDB): domain Bacteria; phylum Actinomycetota; class Actinomycetes; order S36-B12; family CAIYMF01; genus Prado023. The sequence goes on from CAVZGE010000004.1 coordinate 59,480, forward strand.
TGCCGGTGCCGGCGTCGAGGGTCGGGGCCGTTGGGCCGCTGACGGTGGGCGGCGTGCCCCGCCGGCTGCGGACCAGGACCACCCCGCCGACGACGACCAGCAGGAACACAGCCAGGGCGATCAGGATGTAGGGAAGTGCGTCTTGCACGGGTCACGCCTATCGGTCGGGGACGACGGGTCCCGAGATCCTCGGGACTGACCACCATTGTCCCAGAGCACGGCGGTGCCGGTGCCCACCTGCGCGAGCACCGGCACCGCCGCCGCGACTACCGCACGCGCCAGGTGCGCGTCCAGGTCGGCGACGCGCCGTACGTCGGCCCAGCGCTGGCCTTCGGGACCGCCACGATGCTGACCGTGACCACCACGTTCCGGTAGCCCCTGGTCCGGACCTTGACCTTGCCGGACTTGTACACCGTGAACCGGCACAGCTTCCAGGAGCTGAGTCCCGTCCCGTTCGTGCAGGTCCGGGTCACCACCCGATTGGCCTTGGCCGACTTCTTCGCCGAGGTCACCAGGGTGGTGGTGCCCCACCGACTGGGTCGGTAGGACGCCTTCTTCGCCTTGACCTTCAGCCACACCGGCACGACCGGGGTCACCGCCACCGACGGCTCCGAGACACTGGACAGGCTCGCCGTGTTCGTCGAGGTCACCGTGAACGTGTAGGGCGTGCCGTTGGTGAGCCCCCCGATCGTGCACGACGTCGCCGTCGTGACGCACGCCGCCGCGGCCGGGGTCGGGGTCACGGTGTACGAGCCGATCGGCACGCCGCCGGTGTCGGCCGGCGCCGTCCACGAGACCGTCACCTGCGTGTTGCCCGGCGCACCCGACACCCCCGTCGCCTTCCCCGGAGCGACGGCTGCATAGGTGTAGGCCGCTACCTTCGTCGCGGTCATCCCCGCGCCGGACACGGTCACCGGGACGACTCCCGCAGTGGTCACCTTCGGGATCACGACCTCCACGGTCGAGAACTCGACGGGCCGTGCGGTCAGCGCCGCTGGCACGCCGCCGAAGGAGACGGCCGTGACCCGGTCCAGGTTGGTCCCGGTGATCGTCGCAACGCCCCCTCCGGTCACCGGGCCGCTGGTCGGGGCGACCGTGGCGATGGTGGGCGCCGGGGTGTAGGTGAACACGCGGTTCGTCAAATCACCGACGAGGACCACGCCGCTGACGGGATGGACCGCCACCCCGAACGGAACGTCCAGCCCCGTGAGCGTGTCGGCGGCCGGCAGCGTGACCGCCCCCTTGGGGAACACCGACACCACATCGGCCTCGTACTGGCTGACGTACGCCGTGGCGGTGGCCGGGTGGAAGGCGACCCAGACGGGATAGATGATGCCTGATCCGGTCTTCGCCGCGTTCGGGGTGGTCTGGCCCTTGTCGAACACCTGCACCGAGTTGCTGCCGTAACTGGGCACGTACAGGTCACCCGTGCCGGGCTGCACGTCGATGCCGATCGGTTCGGGCGCCGTGGCGAACTGCATCCCGGGGGTCAGCTGCGCACCGTAGAACACGTAGACCGCGTCGCCCGACAACGAGCTGACCAGCAGGTTCCCCGAGGCAGACAGTGCGAGCCCGCTCGGCTCGGGGACGCAGCACCGGGTCTTGGCCACGTTCGGCGTCGTGGTCGCCGGGTCGTACACCAGGATGCTGTCGGTGTTGTAGTTGGCGACGAACACCTCACCCGTGGCGGGCTTGGTCATGACGTCGAGGGGTCCAGATGCCCCCGTCAGGGTGCGTGCGGCGTTCGCGGAGGTCGCCCCGGGGTCGTACACCGACACCTGGGTTCCGCTGCCCTCACCCCACTGAGTCACGTAGACGCTGCCCGCCGCGTCGATGTCGATCCCCCCGGGCAGCGCGGGTATGGCCAGCGGGGCCGTACCGGGGTCCGGGGCCTGGGCGAGGACGGGACTGGCGCCTGAGGCGACCAGCGCTACGACTGACAGCACGGTGATGCCCACTCGAGTAGCCCGGTTCGTTCTCATACCTCGAAGTTACTCGCCGGTAACATGACCCGGACAGGGGCTTCCGACCCCTACCTCGCCGGATTCTCGACCGGAGCAGCGACACCATCCCCGGGGCCTGACCGGCGAGCTCAGCCGGCCTGGCGCTCCCGCAGCCGTTGGCTGATCACGTGGGTCACGCCATCGCCGCGCATGCTCACGCCGTACAGCGCATCGGCGATCTCCATCGTCCGCTTCTGGTGCGTGATGACGATGAGCTGGCTGTTCGCGCGCAGCTCCTCCAACACGTCCAGCAGCCGGCCGAGGTTGACGTCGTCGAGGGCGGCCTCGACCTCGTCGAGCACGTAGAACGGGCTCGGCCGGGCCTGGAACAGCGAGACGAGGAAGGCCACGGCCGTCAGCGAGCGCTCGCCGCCGGAGAGCAGCGACAACCGCTTGATCTTCTTGCCCGGGGGGCGGGCCTCGACCTCGATGCCGGTGGTGAGCATGTTCTCCGGATCGGTCAGGACCAAGCGGCCCGCGCCCCCGGGGAACAGCCGGGCGAACACCTGCTCGAACTGGACGGCCACATCGGCGTAGGCGGCGGTGAACACCTCCTCGACACGTGCGTCCACGTCGTTGATGAGGTCGAGAAGGTCCTTGCGCGAGCGCTTGAGGTCGTCGAGCTGCTCGGTGAGGAATCGGTGGCGCTCCTCGAGCGCGGCGAACTCCTCGAGCGCCAGTGGATTGACCTTGCCCAGCAGTGCCATCGCCTTCTCGGCGGTCCGCAGGCGGCGCTCCTGCTCCGCGCGCACGTAGGGGTAGGGCGCCGGCTCGGGGGCGTTGGGGTCCACGTCGTCACCGGGGGCGCGCAACGACGGCGGCACCGGCTGGTCGGGTCCGTAGTCGGCGACCAGCGCCTCGGTCTCCAGGCCGAACTCGCTCATCGCGCGGTTGGCGAGGTTCTCGATCCGCAGGCGCTGCTCGGCGCGGGCCACCTCGTCGCGGTGCACCGACGAGGTGAGCTCCTCGAGGTCGGCGGACAGGCCGCGGATCCGTGCGCGCAGCTCGGAGAGCTCGGCATCCGACGCAGCGCGCGCCTGCTCGGCGGCCGTGCGGGCCTCGGCGGCAGCGACCACCGACGCATCGAGGCGGGTCAGGACCACCGATCCGCCGTCTGCCACCGCCTGGGCCACGGCGGCAGCCCGGGCGCGACGCTCCCGACGCTCCACGGCTCGGCGCCGGGACGAGCGCTCGTTCGCGGCGGCGCGCTCCAGCTGCTCGGCGCGCCCGGCGATGGCCCGCGCGCGCTCCTCGCTGGTCCGCACGGCAAGCCGCGCCTCCACCTCGGCGCGGCGCGCGGCCTCGGCGGCGAGCGCAGCCTCATCGCGGGCGTCCGGTGAGGGATCGGCCTCATCCACGGGGTCGGCGCTGGCCCGGTCCATCCGCGCGGAGAGCTCGGCCAGCGTGGCGCGATCGTCGGCGAGCGCCTGCTCGGAGGCCGCCAGCATTCGCTCGATGCGCTCGGCCTCGGCCAGCGCGGCACGCGACTGCTGACCCAGGTTGCCCAGCTGCTCGGCCACGGCGGCCATCCGGGCGTCGGACTCGTGCAGCCGGTCGAGGGCCTCGTCGCTGGCCCGGGCCGCCACCTCCCGCTCCGTGCGCAGCGCGGCCAGCTCGAAGCGCAGGCGCTCGGCGTCGTGTGCGGCCGCAGCCAGTTCGGTGCGCGCCTGCTCCAACGATGCGGTGACCTCGATCCGGCTCGGCGCCGCCTGCGATCCCCCGACGACCAGGCCGCGGCCGACGAGATCCCCCGTACGGGTCACCACCAGCAGCCCCGGCGCGGAGCCGGCGACCTCCAGCGCGGTGGACAGATCCCCGTCCACGACAGCGACCCGGTCGAGCAGCGCGCCCAGTGCAGGCGCGCCGGGGCCCGTGCTGGTCACGCACTCGATCGCGTACCGCGCCCCGTCGGGCAGCTCCGGCCATCCTGCGGGATCCGAGGCGCCCAGCTCGGGGACGAGCACTGCGGCACGCCCCCGGTCGTCGGCAGCGAGCCATTCCAGTGCGGCGAGGGCGGATCCCGCCCCCTCGGCCAGGGCCGCATCGGCGGCTGCCCCCAACGCGGCACCGATCGCGACCTCGTAACCGGGCTCGACGCGCAGGGTCGGGGCGAGGGTGCCGGAGACCCCGGGGACCGCTCCCCCGGCCAGCTCGCCGGAGGCATCGGCCACCGTGACCATCGGGGCCAGGGCTTCCACCCGGGCAGCCAGGCCAGCCCGGGTCCGCTCCACCTGCGACTCGCGGGCGGCGAGCTCGGCGATCTGGTCGTCGACGGCGGTGAGTGCGATCTGCGCTGCCTCGAAACCCGAGTCGAGGTCGACCTCGCCCTCGTCGAGACCGGCGATCGACGTCTCGAGGGTGCGGAACTCGTGATCGGCCTTCGTGGCTCGCTCCCTGGCCGCCTGCACCTGGCCGCGCAGGCGCTCGATCTCGCTGGCCCGGGCGTCAGCACGGGATCGCGCGGCGTTGACCTGACCCTGCAGCCGGACCACGCCCTCGCGGCGGTCGGAGGCCGCCCGCACGGCAGCACGCAGCTCCTGCTCGGCTGTGGCCAGGGCCGCCTCGGCCGCGGTGCGCGCCGAGACCGCCAGGCTCAGGGCGGCGCGCTGCTCCTCGACCGCCCGGTTGAGGTCAGCCTCCTGGCCGCGCATGGCCCGCGCCTCGTTCTCCATCTCCTCCGGTGCCCGCCCGCGACGCTCCTCCTCGGGTTCGGGGGCGAGGCTGCGGACCCGCTCGGCGGCCATGCCGACCGTGCCGGCCAGTCGCTCCCGCAGGCCCGACAGGGCGAACCACGTCTCCTGCGCGGCGGTCAGCGCCGGGGCGTCGGCCAATGCCGCTGCCTCCCGCACGGCCTCCGCGGACTGGGCGTTGGCCAGCTCCGCCTCGACCAGCGCCCGACGCTCGCGGACAGCGGACTCGTCGGCGATCTCCTGCTCGTACTGGGTGGTCAGGGTGTGCAGGTCATCGGCGAGCAGGCGCAGGGCGGCATCGCGGACATCGGTCTGGATGACGTTCGCCCGGCGTGCGACCTCCGCCTGCTTGCCCAGCGGTGTCAGCTGGCGGCGCAGCTCGGTGGTGAGGTCCTGCACGCGGGTGAGGTTGGCCTGCATCGCATCGAGCTTGCGGACCGCGCGCTCCTTGCGCTTGCGGTGCTTGAGGACGCCGGCAGCCTCCTCGATGAACCCGCGGCGCTCCTCCGGGGTGGCGTGCAGGATCTGGTCGAGCTGGCCCTGGCCGACGATCACGTGCATCTCGCGGCCGATGCCGGAGTCGCTGAGCAGCTCCTGGATGTCCAGAAGCCGGCACGCGCTGCCGTTGATGGAGTACTCCGAGCCCCCGGAGCGGAACATCACCCGCGAGATCGTGACCTCGGAGTAGTCGATCGGCAGGGCTCCGTCGGAGTTGTCGATGGTCAGCGACACCTCGGCGCGACCCAGCGGCGCGCGCCCGGACGTCCCGGCGAAGATGACATCCTCCATCTTGCCGCCGCGCAGGCTCTTGGCGCCCTGCTCGCCCATCACCCAGGCCAGGGCGTCGACGACGTTGGACTTGCCCGAACCGTTGGGGCCCACGACGCACGTCACGCCCGGCTCGAAGGCCAGGGTCGTCGACGACGCGAAGGACTTGAAGCCCTTGACGTTCAGGCTCTTGAGGTGCACGGAGCGAAACCTACGCGATGACCAGCCGCACACCCGGCAACGGCATCGGGTCAGACCAGCGCAGTGTCCTGGGTCGTCAGCAGCTCGAGGTCCAGGTCGTGGTCGGCGAAGTCGACGTGCTCCGTGCGGCGAAGCTCGGCCAGCTCGGCCTCGAGCTGGCGGACCCGGGCCCGCAGGGTTGCCAACTCCGCCGCCGTCCGCGGATCGGGACCAGCATGCACGCCGTAGATCGCCTTGCCCATCGCAACTCCTGCCCTCGCGGGCCCGATCCGGACCGCCCACAAGCGTGACAGCCACGCCGGCCTGGGTCAAGCGCTGCGATATGTCGAATCGATATGTCCGGGCTCGGGGCGCGCCGCGGTGTCGCTAGCGGCAGGTGAACGAGCGGAAGCCGCCCTGGGCCGGGCCCCATCGAGCATCCACGAACTCCACTCGCCCGGGTCGGCGCGGGACCCTCGCCCCGGTGCCGGTCAGCCAGTCCAGGACCTTCTGGCAGCCGGCCCGCGGACCCTCGGCGATGACCAGCACGTCGCCGTTGGGCAGGTTCTCGGCCACGCCGACGAGCTTCATCGACTGGGCGACCGACATCGTCGACCAGCGGAACCCGACGCCCTGCACGTACCCCTGGACGGTCGCGGTCAACCGGACCGGGGCTCGGGTGCTGATTCCTGCACGGACCTAGTGTGGCAAGCGCGGCGGACGTTGACATGCCGGGCAGAAGTGGCTCGAGCGGTTCATGAAGTGCTCACGCACGATCGGCGTGCCGCAGCGGGGGCAGGCAAGCCCTGCGCGGCCGTACACCGCAAGTCCGCGACCGTAGTAGCCGCTCTGCCCGTTGACGTTCACGTACAGGGTGTCGAACGAGGTGCCGCCCGCGGCCAGCGATGCGGCCATCACGTCCGCGGCCGCATCGAGGATGCCGACCAGGACACCGACGCTGAGCTTGTCCGCGCGGCGCCGTGGGTGCACACCCGCCGCCCACAGCGCCTCGTCGGCGTAGATGTTGCCGATGCCCGAGACCAGCACCTGGCTCAGCAGCAGCCGCTTGACCTCCACCCGATGGGTCCGCAGCGAGCGTGCGACGGCCCGGACGTCGAAGGCGGGGTCGGTCGGATCCGGGGCGATCCCCTGGACCAGGTCGGGCACCAGCACGCCCCGGGCGTCCGGCACGACCGGGCACGCGGCAAGCCACCCGAAGGTCCGCTGGTCGACGAACCACAGCTGACGCTCCCCGAGGTCGAACTGCGCCCGGGCGTGCCGGTGCGGGGCGCCGCCGCTGTCGTCACCGTCGCCCCCGAGGTCCACGGCGGGAGCCCCCGACGCCGAGTCGACCCGGAACTGCCCGCTCATGCCCAGGTGTGCGGCGAGCACCAGGTCGGGGTCGTCGGTGACCAGCCAGAGGAACTTGCCGCGTCGGCCCGTGCCGGTGAGCGTGCGCCCTGCCAGAACCGATTCGAAGTAGCCCGAGCCCTGGGCCTGCCGGCGCACGACCCGTGGGTGGCGGACCTCGACGGCATGGATCTGCTGGTCGAGCACGTGGGCGGCCAGCCCCCGGCGCACGACCTCCACCTCGGGCAGCTCGGGCATCAGCCTGCCGAGTGCTCGGGGTGGGCGCAGCTCAGCGCCTCGTAGGCGGCTGCGGCGGCCATCTGCTCGGCGACCTTCTTCGAGGGCCCGATCCCCTCGCCGGTCACGGCATCGCCGACCGTGACGATGGCCGTGAAGTGCTTGGCATGGTCCGGGCCGGTGGCCGTCACCTCATAGCTGGGAACGCCTGCGCCGGTCCGCGCACCCAGCTCCTGCAGGGAGGTCTTCCAGTCCAGGCCCGCCCCCATGGCGGCGGCCACGGTCATCCGCTCGTCGAGGAGCCGGTGCACGAGCTCGGCGGCGGCCCCGAGGCCCAGGTCGAGGTAGACGGCACCGAGGATGGCCTCCACGGCGTCGGCCAGGATCGAGCTCTTGTCGCGCCCACCCGTGGTCTGTTCCCCCCGGCCCAGGAGCATGAACTCGCCGAGGCCCAGCGCGCGGGCCACCTCCGCCAGCGTGCGGGCGTTGACCACCGCGGAGCGGTACTTGGCCAGCTGGCTCTCGGCGACACCCGGGTGGGCGCGGAACAGCGAGTCGGTCACCACGATGCCCAGCACCGCGTCGCCGAGGAACTCCAGGCGCTCGTTGTGCGGCACGCCGCCGTTCTCGTAGGAGTACGACCGATGCGTCAGGGCATGGCGAAGCGCCTCGTGGTCGATGGCGACCCCGAGGCGCTCGGCGAGGACATCCAGGTCGTCGCGTGCGGGCAGCCCCACAGGCGCAACTGCTCGGTCGGGCACCGGCGACGCGATCAGACGTCGAGGACTTGCCGCTTGGCGTAGGTGCCACAGGTGGGGCACGCGGTGTGCGGCAGCTTCTGCGCGCGGCAGCGGTCGCAGGTCACGAGTGTGATCGGGGCCGCCTTCCACTGCGAACGGCGGGCGCGCGTGTTGGAGCGGGACATCTTCCGCTTCGGAACAGCCACGTCAGTCTTCCTTCTCAGTCGTTTCCAGTCCGGCGAGGCTGGCCCACCGGGGGTCGATCCGGTCATGCGCGTGCGTGGGATCGTCGGCCAGCCGGGCACCGCACTCCACGCAGAGCCCGGGGCAGTCGGCCCGACACAGCGGGGCCAGCGGGAGGGCCAGCACCACAGCATCGCGCACGACCGGGTCGAGGTCGAGGAAGTCCCCGTCAAGGACGGGCAGCTCCTCCTCCTCGGGCCCCGGCTCATGGAGGTAGAGCTCGGTGAGCGGCACGGTCTGGTCCCAGACGACTGGGTCCAGGCACCGAGCGCACTCACTGCTCACGGTGACCGACGCGGTCCCCGAGACGAGCACACCCTCCACGACGGCTTCGAAGCGCAGGACCAGCCCCATGTCGGAGCCTTGCTGCACCACGGCCACGCCTCCGCCGAGATCGGCGGGTGCGGGGACCGTTCGGTCCACCTCCATCATCGACCCCGCACGTCGTCCCAGGTCCCGGATATCGAAGACCAGGGGGTCGCGCGGATCGAGGGTGGACATGAACCTTCCCGATGGCGTCACACGTATGGCCCTCGGCGTGAGGGCCACCGCAGAAGGATACCGCAGGGGCGGTCAGGGGCGGAAATGCACGACCGCCGCCCCGGTCCGGAGCCCGGCGGACCCCAGCTGTCAGGACCGGCCGTCGTAGCCCTGGTCCGGTCCGGAGTACGTGTAGCGCTCGCGGATGCGGTCCCGGCCCTTCTGCACGGCCGCGAGGGTCTTGGCCAGGCTCGCCTCGAACGCCGCGAACTTGTCCTCGACGTACTGGTCGATCTCCTGGCGCATGGCCTCGGCCTCAGCCACCCCCTGGGCGCGGATCGCCTCGGCCTCGGCCAGCGCGACCTGGGTGACCTCGTGGGTGCTGACCATGTGCGCCTGCTGCGCGCTGGCCCGATCGATGATCCCCTGCGCCTCCCGGGTGCCCTCAGCGAGCATCCGCTCCACCTCACGATTGGCCTCCGCGACCATCCGCTCGGCCTCCCGGAAGCCCTCCTCGACCACACCGACACGGTCGGCGAGGAGCTCCTCGGCCTCCTGCACGGAGGTGGGCAGCATCCGGCGGATCGCATCGAGCAGGTCCAGCACCTCGTTGCGGTTGACCACGCACCTGTCCGACATCGGCATGGCACGTGCGGCCTCGACGATGTCGGAGAGCTCGTCGAGCACCGTGTAGACGTCGGCCGTTCGGGGGTCCGCGGCCGCGACCGGGTCCTGGGTCATCACACTCCTGACGATCAGTGGTCGGACAGCTTGGCCTGCAGGGCCGCGTGGACCCCCGGGGGGATCAGTCCGCTGACATCCCCACCATACGTCGCGACCTCCTTGACCAGGGAGGAGGACAGGTACGAGTACAGCGGATTCGTGGAGATGAAGAGGGTCTCGATGCCCGCCAGCCCGTGGTTCATCTGGGCCATCTGCAGCTCGTAGTCGAAGTCGGTGATGGCACGCAGGCCCTTGACGATCGCGATGATCCCGTTGTCCCGGCAGTAGTCCACGAGCAGCCCGTGGAAGCTGTCGATGCGGATGTTGGGCACATGCGCCAGCTCCGCCCCCAGCAGCTCGATGCGCTCGGCAACGGTGAACATCGAGGTCTTGCTCTTGTTGACCAGGACGCCGACGGTCACCTCGTCGAAGAGCGCCGCGGCGCGCAGGAAGACATCGATGTGTCCGTTGGTGACCGGATCGAACGATCCCGGGCATACCGCCTTGCGCATCATGGGTCCTCTCCATCGGACGCTGCCTGACCGTACCAAAGGGTGGTCGCCCCGTAGGTCCTCTGCCGCAACGCCACGAGGCCCGATGGCCAGGTGAACTCCCCACCACGGGTGGCCCGCTCGACCATCACGACCGCGTCGGGGGCCAGCCAGCCCCGGGTGAGGTCGCCGAGGAACGCCTCGACCTCGGCGGCCGTCGTGACGTAGGGAGGGTCGGCGAGCACGAGATCGAACGGTGCCGGGGTGCCGGCCAGGTGCGCGGACACGGACGCGGTCACCACGCGGACCCCGGGCACCCCCACGACCCCGGCGTTCGCGCGCGCGACGGCGGCGCTCGGCCGATCCCGCTCCACGAGGACGACGACGCCCGCCCCCCGGCTGGCCGCCTCGAGGCCCAGCGCGCCGGATCCGGCGAACAGGTCGAGCACCCGGGCGCCCGCGAAGCCACCGAGGAGGTGGTCCAGGGAGGCGAACATGGACTCGCGAACCCGGTCGGTGGTCGGGCGCGCACCGCCCGAGGGGACCGCGAGCCGGCGCCCCCGGGCTGCGCCCGCGATGATCCGGGTCACGTGCCGACGGCTGGGCTGAAGTGGTTCACGGATCGACCTTCGGATCGTCGGGACGCACCGGACGCGCCGATGCCCCGCGCTGGTGACGTGCTCGGCGTGCAGGAGAACCTACCGTGCCCACCCCGCCGCACACCCGCGGGAGGCGCTCACGGGCACCCCTGGGATGGCCGTGCCGTGCGGTCGGGTCAGAGGAAGTCCAGCGGGTCGAACTCGTCGATGGGGATGACCCGCACGCGCGGCAGCCGGAGGTTGAACACCCGGGCGTCGTGCTCGAGGTCCAGGAACTCGAGGCCTCGGGTGGCCAGGGCCTGGAAGCCGCGATTGCGGAACTCCGGGAATCCGATCGCAGCAACCCGGCGACCATCGCAGACCTGCTCCAGCTGCGGCAGGAAGTCACCGTCATGGCTGGCGAGGACGACGTCGCCGGGCCGGCCCGCGAGAGCTTCCAGCGTCCGCTGGATCGCGATGTCGACGACCTTCTCCTGCGGACCACCGGACAGCGCGATCGGCCGGAACCCCAGGGCCAGGAGCGCCTGCACGAACGCATGCGGCAGCTCCCCGTTGGCCACCAGGAAGAAGAGCCCCGTGACCGGCTGGTCCCAGAGCTGCTCCAGGAAGGTGAGCAGCCGGTCCCATCGGGGGCGCTCCTCCGAGCTGGGTCGGTGGCCCAGGATGTTCCCCAGGGTGGCGTCGATGTTCTCCCCATCGACGAGCAGGTAGGTGCGCTGATCACCGCTCACCCCCCGACCCTAACCCGGATGCGGTTGCCCACCGGGGCGCCGCGCTCACCTGCTCAGGTCTTCTCCAGGTACTCCGCGTGCTCGGGGTCGAACTCGCGGGCCAGCACCCCCGCCAGCACCGGATGGCCCGAGAGGTCCGGGTCCGCGGCGACGAGCCTGGTTGCCTCCTCACGGGCTCGCAGGATGACGTCCTCGTGCTCCAGCACGGACAGCAACCGCAGCGACCTGCGCGAGCCCGACTGCGCCGCGCCCAGCACGTCGCCCTCGCGGCGGGCCACGAGGTCGTAGCGGGAGAGCTCGAACCCGTCGCTCGTGGCCGCCACCGCTGCGAGCCGCTCGCGGGCGTCCGCGCCCTGCGGGGACTCGGTGACCAGCAGGCAGAGGCCGGCATGGGCTCCCCGCCCCACTCGGCCGCGCAGCTGGTGCAGCTGGGACACGCCGAAGCGGTCAGCATCCAGCACGATCATCACGGTCGCATTCGGGATGTCGACACCGACCTCGATGACGGTCGTGGCAACGAGGACGTCGATGCCGTCGGGACGGGAGGGATCGGCGAACCGGGCCATCACTTCGTCCTTCTCGACCGCCGGCATCCGCCCCGTGAGTCCCGCGAGCCGCAGCCCCGCCAGGGGACCGTCGCGGAGCTCGGGCAGGACGGACTCCACGGCGGCACCAGCCCGGGCGGCACCCCCGCCGTCACCGACCGGGCCGTCCGGCGAGTCGGCCAGCGCGGGCTCCCCGTCCGACTCGGCCAGCCCCGCCTCGATGCGCGGGCACACCACGTACACCTGGCGCCCCGCCGCCACCTCCTCGCGCGCCCGCTGCCACGCACGTGCCAGGTAGTCCGGGCGCTCGAGCGAGGGCACCACGTGGGTCACCAGTGGCTGACGTCCGGCCGGGAGCTCGCGCAGCGTCGAGGTCTCGAGGTCGCCGAACACGGTCATCGCCACCGTGCGCGGGATCGGCGTGGCAGTCATCACCAGGGTGTGCGGCCGCGTCGACTCCCCCGTCTTGGCCGCCAGCGCCGCGCGCTGCTCGACGCCGAACCGGTGCTGCTCGTCGACGACGACCAGCCCGAGGTCGGCGAACTGCACCCGCTCCTCGAGCAGGGCGTGGGTCCCGACGACGATGCCCGCAGCGCCGCCGGCGGCATCCAGGAGCGCGGCCCTGCGGGCAGTCGCTGCCTGCGACCCGGTCAGCAGCGCGACGCGCGTGGCATCCACCGCGCCTCCCAGCATCCCGCCCTGGGCCAGGGGCCCGAGCAGCGCGGCGATGCTGCGGGCATGCTGCGCGGCCAGCACCTCGGTGGGCGCGAGCAGCGCGGCCTGGCCCCCGGAGTCGACGACGCGGAGCATCGCCCGCAGCGCCACCACGGTCTTGCCGGAGCCGACCTCCCCCTGGAGCAGCCGGTGCATGGGATGGCTCCCGGCGATCTCGTCATCGATGACGGTCGCGACCTCCCGCTGCCCCGCTGTCAGGGTGAAGGGCAGCTGGGCGTCGAACGCGTCGCGCAGGCCACCGGAGCGGCCCATCCTCGGGATCGCCGGCGAGGCCGTGATCGCGGCCCTGCGCTGGGCGAGGACCACCTGCACGCCGAACGCCTCGTCCCACCGCAGCCGCTCGACGGCGCGACGGACCTGACCCCGGTCGACGGGTCGATGGACCCACTGCAGGGCCGTCGGCAGGTCGATCACCCCCACCCGGGCACGCAGGTCCGCATCGAGCGGATCGGGCCACGTCGCAGCCTCGGGCAGCGCCATGGCCACCATCCGGGCGATGGTCCAGCTGTTGACCTTCTCGGTCGCCGGGTACACCGCGATCAGCCGGCCGGCGTAGTCCGCCGCGGCCTCGTCGGCCGCCTCCTCGTCGACGAACTCGTGCTCGGGGTGCAGCAGCTGGCGACGGCCGTTGAACACCCCGACGGTCCCGGCGAAGAGCCCGAGACGACCCGTCCGGAACTTCTTCACGATCCAGTCCTGGTTGAAGAACGTGAGGGTGAGCTCCCCCGTCCCGTCGGTGACGACCGCCTCGGTGATGCTGCGCCTGCGCCGCTCCCCCGGCTTGGGCTTCAGCGGCCGCGACGAGGCCGAGGCCACCCGGGCCAGGACCGTGACCTGCTCGCCGACGGTCAGCGACCCGAGGTCGGTGAGCTCGCCGCGCTCGGCGTACCGGCGCGGGTAGTGCGCCAGCAGGTCCTCGACGGTCGTGATGCCCAGCGTGCCCAGGGCCTTGGCCGACTTGCCGCCGACGACTCCGACCAGATCCGGCACCGGCTACTCCACGCCGATGATGGCGTGCCAGCGGGGCTGGCCGCCCTCGTAGCCGACCACCTCGACCTCGGGGTGGTGGCGCTCGACCCAGCGCTCGATGCCGTCGAGCAGGTCCGGCGGGGCGTCAGCACCGAGGACGATCGTCACCAGCTCGGACCCGCCACGGGCGAGCATCCGGGACAGGACGGCACGCGCCACCTCCTGGACGTCCGAGCCGATCTCCAGGATGTCCCCCGCGATGAGGCCGAGCTCGTCGCCGACCTTGCACGCCCCGGCCGTGGTGACCGCAGCCCTGCTGGCGGTGGTCAGGCCGGCGTACTGGGTGGCCGACGACGCGCGGCTCATGCTCACCACGTCGTCGTCGAAGTCCTCCGACGGGTCATGCACCGCAACCGCGGCCAGGGACTGGACGATCGACCGGGTGGGGATGACCGCGACCCGATGCCCGCTGTCACGGGCGGCCAGCCCCGCGGCCTCGGCGACCGGCCGGGAGTCCTTGTCCCCGGGCAGCAGGACGACCTCGTGCGCGCCCGTCGCCTCGATCCCGGCGAGCATCTCCGCGGTCGAGGGCCGGCCGAGCTCCGGGGCGCGCACGACGGTCACGCCGCTGGCCTCCAGCAGGTCGGCGACCCCGGCACCGTGGGCCACGACCACCAGCGCCCGGCCGGTGGGCTGGGCCCCCGCGTCGACGACGGCCGCGAGGTAGGTGATCCGGATCCGGTGGGGCACGCCGATCGCCAGGGCTGCCTCCACGGCGGCACCCGCGTCGTCGACATGGACGTGGATGTTCCACAGGGTGTCCCCGCCCACGACGACCAGCGAGTCCCCGAGGCCAGCCAGCCGGGCCTTGAACCCGGGGATGGCCTCGTCGGGCGCGTCGAGCAGGTACATGACCTCGTACGCCGGGCCGCCGTAGCCGTGCAGCATGTGCTCGGGATCGGCCAGCGAGTCCGGTTCAGGGGCGAGGCGGGCGAACTCCGGCAGCTCGCGGTGGACCCCGGTGACCACCTCCAGGAGGGCGTCGGTGAGCACCACGTAGCCGCGCCCACCGGCATCCACCACGCCCGCCCGGCGCAGCGCCTCGAGCTGGCCGGTGGTCGCGGCGAGCGCCGTGCGCGCGGCCTCGGCCGCGGCCTGGGTGACGGCCTGCAGGTCGCCGTCGGTCTCCGCGGCGATCTCCGTGGCCGCGCCGGCCGCGGCCCGTGCCACGGTGAGGACCGTGCCCTCCTTGGGGTTGGACACCGCGCTGAACGCGGCCGAGGATGCTCGGGTCAGGGCGTCGGCCAGCCACGAACCGTCCATCGGTCGGCTCAGGTCGGCTGCCCGGGTCGCGGCGATCCCGCGCAGGAGCTCGGACATGATCACCCCGGAGTTGCCGCGCGCGCCGAGGAGCATGCCCCGGGCCAGGGCCGCGAGGCGGGCGTTCCCGGGCTCGGGGACCGCACCCTCGGTGGCCATCATGGCTGCGACGCCGGCCTCCAGCGTGAGGTACATGTTTGTCCCGGTGTCGCCGTCTGGCACTGGGAAGACGTTGAGGGCGTCGATGGCGCGCCGGTGGGTCTTCATGCCGTCGAGGGCCAGCGCCGCCCACTGCGTCAGCGCCTCAGCGTCGAGAATCGTGCGCATGTCCCTCCTTCCTCATCCGGCCTAGGCTAGTGGCCCGACCCCCGCCGGAGCGCGCACCGAGCACGGTGCAGCACCGCGATTTGGGTGCTGCTCACCGGTTCGGATATCCTTGTCGCCATATCACTCGGGCCGCATGGCCTGTCCCCTTCGGAACTGGAGTACGACTATGGCTGCCAACTGCGACGTCTGCGGCAAGGGCCCCGGTTTCGGCCACAGCATCTCGCACTCCCACCGGCGGACCAAGCGTCGCTGGAACCCGAACATCCAGTCGGTGCGCACCGTCACGGGCGGCACGCCGAAGCGGGTCAAGGTGTGTGCCTCGTGCCTGAAGGCCGGCAAGGTCGCGCGCGCCTGACCTGCCTTCACAGAGCCCCGGATTCCCAGCGGGACCGGGGCCCTGTCATGTCCGGACCCGGGCGGGCCACCCGGGCGGGCCACCCGGGCGGGCCACCCGGGCGGGCTAGCCGGCGAAGTGGTCGTGGCCGCCGCTGCCGCGGGGGACGCGACCGCCGACCGTGACGCCCGGTGCCTCGAGCAGCTCGACGTCGGCCACCTCGGCGACCACACCGATCGCGGTGAACCCCTCGGGCAGGTCGGCACCGGCCGGGAAGGTGGCAGCCACCGCGTGGTCCTCGCCGCCGGTGAGCACCCACACCAAGGGATCGGCGTTGAACGCGGCTGCCGCTGACGACACCGGCTCAGCCACCTCGAGGCGGGACGGGTCGATCTCGATGGCCACCTGCGAGGCCCGTGCGATGTGGCCCAGGTCGGCCACCAGGCCGTCGCTGACGTCGATCATCGCCGTGGCACCACCGGCTGCGGCCGCTGCCGCCGCGGTGTAGGGCGGCTCCGGGCGCCGCTGGGCGTCCACGAGGGCCCGGGGGGTCCGGAACCCACGGGAGAGGATCGACAGGCCGGCTGCCGCCCAGCCCAGCCGTCCGGCCACGGCAACGACATCCCCCGGCTCCGCCCCCGAGCGCAGGACCGGGTCGGCCCCGAGCATCTCCCCGATGGCGGTCACGGAGATCACGACGCGGTCGCTGCGCACGAGGTCACCGCCCACGATCGCCGCTCCCTGCGCCTCGGCCTCCGCACGCATGCCCGCGTAGAAGTCGGTGACCCACTCGACCGGCAGGTCCGCGGGCAGCCCCAGGGCGACGACCAGCGTCGTCGTGCGCGCGCCCATGACCGCCACGTCGATCAGGTTCTGCGCCGCGGCCTTGGCCCCGATGTCGTTACCGGTGGACCAGTCGCGGCGGAAGTGCCGACCCTCGACGAGCATGTCGGTGGAGACCACGACCCGGCCACCGCTGACCCCGACCACCGCCGCGTCGTCGCCGATGCCCACATGGACCCCTGTCGCGCTGTGTCCGTCCAGGGCAGCGTCGATCCGCGCGATCAGGCCGAACTCCCCCACGTCACTGATCAGTTCGCCGCCACCACTCATCGGTCCTCCACTCTCGCCACTGCCGCCACTGCGTCGTGTGCGCACGCTAGTCTGAACACAGCGCCGCCCGGCACCCGGGTGGCCCCGACGGAAGGCCAGCATCGTGGTGCACGCCTACATCCTGATCCAGACCGAGGTGGGCAAGGCCCCGTCGGTGGTCGCTGAGATCGGCGCCATCGACGGCGTCACCGTCGCCCACGACGTGACCGGCCCGTACGACGTCATCGTCCAGGCGCAGGCCGGCTCGATCGACGACCTCGGGCGCCTGGTCGTTGCCAGCATCCAGAAGGTCCCCGGGATCACCCGGACCCTCACGTGCCCCGTGGTCAACCTCTGAGGGGTTCCGCCGCGTCGCTGCCGGTGGTCCTGGCCCTCAGCATCAGCCTGCTGCCAGCGTGCGCCCGGCCGGTCGAGGTGGCCGTGCCGGCCGGACCCGCCCCGGAGGTGACCGCCGCGTGTGCGGGGTTCAGCGCCGCCCTGCCCACCGCCCTCTCCACCGCCGGCGAGCGCCGCGAGGTCACCCCCGCCTCGACTCTCACCGCGGCCTACGGTGACCCCCCTGTCGGCGTGCGCTGCGGCGTGCCCGATCCGCCGACGCAGTCGCCGACCTCGACCCCGGTCACCGTCGACGGGATCGACTGGTGGGCCGAGGAGCTGACCGGGGGGTGGCGGTTGACCAGCACCGGCCGCGCGGCGAACGTCGAGATCACGGTGCCCAGCGATCAGGGGCCTGCGCCCTCGGTGGCCGCCGACCTGGCCCCGACCATCGCGGCGACCCTCCCCGCCGCGGGCTGAGCCCCGGGCGGAACCGCCGACGCGCACCAGCCCACCGTTGTTGTCCCAGCACCGGCACCCGATCAGATCCCCGTCGTGGTGCGTGGATAGGCCGCGGCCGGGTCCGTGATGACGTTGACCAGGTAGGGCACGCCCGCGGCGTAGGCACGGTCCAGCGCAGGCCCGATCTGCTCGGGGTCGGTGACCATCTCCCCCGCACCACCGAGCGCGCGGACCACCTCGTCGTAGCGCGTCGCCGGTGCCAGCTCGGTGGCCACGCCGTAGCCGTGGAGCATCTGCATCGGTCCACGCTCCAGGCCCCAGCCGGAGTTGTTGCCCATGACCATCACCACCGGCAGGTCGTGGCGGACCAGGGTGTCGACGTCCATCAGGGAGAAGCCCGCCGCACCATCGCCGAGCAGCAGCGTCACCTGGGCGTCGGGCCGGGCCACGCGCGCGCCGATCGCGTACCCGAGACCAGTGCCCAGGCAGCCGAACGGGCCCGGATCCAGCCAGCAGCCCGGGTGCGCGGGCTCGATGTACTTGCCGGCGAAGGACACGAAGTCCCCTCCGTCGCCGATCGTCACCGCGTCATCGGCCAGCCGGGGCAGGAGCTCGCCGTAGATGCGCGCCGGATGGATCGGGTCCGCGGAGCTGGCAAGCACCGCCCCGTCCCGGTCCCGGGCGGCGCGATCGGCCTCACGCAGCCCCTGCGCCCACTCGGGACCGGCGGACGTGCCCGTGGGCGCCAGCCGTTCGGACAACCCGCTGAGCACGAGGGGCAGGTCCCCGCGCACCGCCACCTCCACGGTGTCGGGCCGCCGGTGGTCGGAGGAGTCCGTCAGGTGGATCACCTTGGCCGGCGAGGCCGGGTTGCCGAAGATGCCATAGCCGAGCCGGAAGTCGAGGGGGGCACCGACGACGACCACCACGTCCGCACCCTTGAAGGCCGCCGATCGCGCGCGCGTGACGAGGCTGGGGTGGCCCGTGGGGAGAAGACCGCGACCCAGCCCGGTGAGGATCGTCGGCAGGTCGAACTGCGTCACGAAGTCGGCGGCCTCCTGCTCGGCGAAGCCCGACCACACGTCACTGGAGAGCACGACAACGGGCCTCCGGGCTGCGGCCAGGGCCCCGGCGGCACGGTCGAGGGCACCGGGGTCCGGAACCTTCACCACGGGGGGGACCGGGGCGGCCGTGGGGGCCGTCGCCCCGTAGTAGAAGAGATCCATGGGGATGTCGAGGAACACCGGACCGCGATGTGGCGTGAGTGCGAGCCGGAAGGCCTCGGCGGTTCGCGCACCGATGGTCGCCGGGTCCTTCAGCGTCCACGCGGCCTTCGTGACCGGACCCAGCAGTGCGGGATGGTCGAACTCCTGCAGCGAGCCGGAGCCCCACCGCGCCTCCGGGGCCCGGCCGCCGACCACGACCATCGGGGCCCCGTTGAAGAACCCCGTGGCCAGCGCCGACACGGCGTTCGTCACGCCCGGGCCCGCGGTGACGGCGGCGAACCCGGGAGTCCGGTTCAGCCGGCCGGTCGCCTCGGCGGCGAACACGGCGGTCGCCTCGTGGCGGACGTCGAGCAGTCGTACGGCGCCGTCACGCTCGGCAGCCCGTCGATCGGGCGCGGTGTCGAACCCCTGCTTGCCCCCGACGGCGGCGTCGTACAGCGGGAAGATGTGCGCTCCCGAGAGGGTGAACAGCGTGGTGGCGCCGTATGCACGCGCCGCGGCGATGGCGTGGTGCCCACCGTGCCCGGAGATCGGATGTTCGCTCATGCCAGCGATGCTTCCACCGCGCAGTGCGATCTCGCCTGCCGGGGACGCCTCGACCGGGTCCGTCTCCCCCGCTCGGGTCGAGCCACCCATGACGTCGCTCCAGCAGTGCGGGCCCGGCGCCCCGTCACGATGCTGTCGCCCGCAGGACCGGCCCGGTCCACCGAACAGGAACCTTGCACCAGTGTTGGTCGTATGGCTGCCGGTGGATCGGCAGCGACGCCAACCTCGCGCCCGTTCCGGTCGTTCCCGCGGTGGACCTGAGGGTGGGTTCAACCAGAGCGGGCGCGAGGTTCGCCGCGCCGACGGTCGCCCGGGCGCATTTCAACCGAAACTGCGGCAAGGTTGCGACTTCCTCGCTGCCCTGCGGCCCCGGTCAGCGCAGGCCGGTCCCACGCCGCAGGGCGTCGGCTATCAGGTGGTCGATGAGCTCCGGGTAGGTCATGCCCGTGGCCTGCCACATCCTCGGGAACATCGAGATCGAGGTGAAGCCGGGCATCGTGTTCACCTCGTTGACGATGGCCGTGCCCTCGGGGGTCACGAAGAAGTCCACACGCGCCAGGCCCTCGCACGTCAGGGCGTCGAAGGCCTGGACCGCCTGCGCCCGGACCGACGCCTCCACCTCGGCGGGCAGGTCGGCCGGGACGATCAGGTCGACCGCGTCCTCCAGGTACTTGGCCTCGAAGTCGTAGAAGTCGTGTCCCGCTCGGACCACGATCTCCGCAGGGACGCTGGCCTGTGGCCCGTCCGCGCCGTCGAGCACGCCGCACTCGACCTCGCGGACCCCCAGGAACCCGGCCTCGACGATCACCCGCGGGTCATGGGTCCGGGCGGCCTCGATCGCCGCCGGCAGGTCGGCCGGATCGCTGACGCGAGTGATGCCGACGCTGGAACCCGCGCGGGCCGGCTTGACGAACACCGGCAGCCCGAGCGGGGCCAGGCGCGCCAGGACGCCGTCGGGATCGGCCCGCCACTGGGCAGCCGTGACCAGCTCGTAGGGGCCGACCTCGAGCCCGGCGGCGAGCAGCACCGCCTTCATGTGCCCCTTGTCCATGGCGGCCGCCGAGGCGAACACCCCGGAACCCACGTACGGGATGCCGGCGAGCTCGAGCAACCCCTGGATCGTCCCGTCCTCGCCCCACGGCCCGTGCAGCACCGGGAACACGACGTCGACGTCGTGCAGGAGCCCGACTGCCGCATCGGCCGGGCGCACGTCGATCCCACCGTGCGTGGGGTCACCGGGCAGCACCACGTGCGCGCCGGTCGTGTCCACGGCCGGGAGCCGCCCGTCGGTGATCCGCAGCCGCTCCGGCTCGTCGCGCTCCACGACCCACCGACCCTCGGTCGTGATCCCGATGGGCACCACGTCGTAGGCCGTGCGGTCGATCGCGGACAGCACGCTGCCCGCGCTGATGCAGGAGATGGCGTGCTCACTGCTGCGCCCACCGAAGACCACTGCCACCCGGATCCGTCGCTGCTCATCCACGACCCCGACCCTAATGTGCACCAGGCGGTAGGCTGCGGCGGCATGGCCGACGATGACCGCAGCAGTGCCCGCGACCACCTCCGGGCGGGCCTGTCGGCAGCGAGCATCGCCGTGGCCGCCGGCCGACCAGCCCGTGATCCCGGGGCGCCGATGAACGCCCCGGCCGTGTTCAGCTCGACCTTCGCCGCCGGCGGACCCGTCTCCTACGCGCGCGTCGGCAACCCCACGTGGACCGCGCTGGAGGAGGTGCTCGCCGCCCTGGAGGGACCCGGCTGCCGCGCGATCAGCTTCGCCAGCGGGATGGCCGCCATCACCGCCGTGGCCGACCTCGTCGCGGTGGGGGCCGTGGTCGTGTCGCAGACCGTCGCCTACAGCGGGACCCGTACGCAGCTGGCCCGGTGGCACGAGTCCGGGCGGATCCGGCTGCACGAGGTCCCCGCCCGCACCGACGCGCTGGTCGAGGCCAGCGCGGGCGCGGCCCTGGTCTGGCTGGAGACCCCCACCAACCCGACGCTCGAGGTCGTGGACATCGCTGCGGTCGCGGCGGCCGCGCACGCCTCGGGCGCCCTGGTCGTGGTGGACTCCACGTTCGCCACCCCGCTGGGCCAGAAGCCCCTGGACCTCGGGGCCGACATCGTCGTGCACAGTGCCACGAAGTACCTGGCCGGGCACTCCGACGTCCTGCTGGGAGTCGTCGTCGCCCGCGACCCGGCCCTGGTCGAGCGGGTCACCCGCAACCGGGTCCTCGGTGGTGGGATCCCCGGCCCGATGGAGGCCTGGATCGCCCTGCGCGGGCTGCGCACCTTCCCGCTGCGCTGGGAGCGGGCGTGCGCGAACGCGGCGGAGATCGCCCGGCGGTGCGCCGGGCACCCGGCCGTGACCCGGGTGCGCCACCTGAGCCTGCCCGAGGACCCGGGTCATGACCTGGCCGTCCGGCAGATGGCCGCGTTCGGCGCGATCGTCAGCCTGGAGCTGCATGGTGGTGCCGACGCCGCCGAGGCCGTGGCGGATGCCACGAACCTCTGGGTCCACGCCACCAGCCTCGGCGGGGTGGAGTCCACCCTGGAGCGTCGGCGTCGCTGGCCCGAGGAGAGCCCCGAGGTGCCCGACGGCCTGCTCCGGCTCTCGGTCGGCATCGAGGATGTCGAGGACCTGTGGGAGGACCTCTCGGCTGCGCTGGACTCGGTGGCGGGCAACGGCACCTGACGGGTCAGCCTGACGGTCAGCCCGCCGCGACGAACCCGAGGACCGCGTCGGCCACCAGCTGCACGGCGATCGCGGCCAGCAGCAGGCCGGAGATCCGGGTCAGGATCGTGATGCCGCCCTTGCCCATCATCCGGGAGACGAGGGTCGAGTAGCGCATCGCGGCCCACAGCACCGCATGCACCGCCACGATGGCGCCGGCCAGTGCAGCCAGCTCGGGGACCGTGCTGGCGTCGCGGGCGAACAGGATCGTGGCCACGATCGCCCCGGGTCCGGCGAGCAGCGGCACCCCCAGCGGGACCAGGGCGATGCTCACATCGGTGTGGGCCTCAGGCTCGGCCTCCTTGCCCATCAGCAGCTCGAGTGCCACCAGCAGCAGCAGGAGCCCGCCGGCACCCTGCATGGCCGGCAGCGAGATGTGCAGGTAGGTCAGCACCGTGTCCCCGAGGACGGCGAAGCCGGTGATGACGGCGAAGGAGGTCAGCACGGCGGTGCGCGCCAGCCGGGAGACCTCCGGGCGCGTCCGCTCACGGGTGAGCCCGAGGAAGATGGGGACGATGCCGGGCGGGTCGATGATCACCAGCAGGGTCACGAAGACAGCACCGTAGAACGCGAGATCCATCAGGCAATCATACGGTCACTGTCCCGCTTTGACCGAATCTTCTCCCGTTGGAACGAATCACGTCGTCGATTCTTCCGCGTTCGACGCCCATCGACGCAACTTTCTCCTAGGCGATGGGTTGTCCCAGGCGAGCCCACAGCGGGGTGGTGACCGTCTCGATCGCGGAGCACGTGATGTTGTGGTCGCGGTTGCGCCACACCCACTGGGTCATCACCAGGGGACCGCCGGTGAATCCGACGCGCGCACAGGACTCAGCGGTCTGGCGCATCTTGCCGGCGAACGTGCGCGCCCGCGAGTGCCCCGGGGCCCACAGCGGGACGTCGAGGGTCATCCCGCCGGTGATCTGCCGCCAGGCCAGGGCATAGGTGTAGATGCCCGAGCCGATCCCCCGGTCCTGCGCTGCCTGCAGGGCACCGCGGATCAGCGCCTGGTTGTTGGCAGGAGTCCGCGACCACCGCCGCTCGGCGCGCGGCTCCACGTCGATCCAGACGAACGGGGAGGGGAACTGCGCGGCCGCCATCGTGTCCAGCGCGAAGGCTGCCTGCGCATAGCCGACGTTCGCGATCCGGTCGGCGTAGGTCGCGATGCCGAAGGGCCCCGACGAGCCGTGCGCGGAGCGCTCCGCGGCGTTGGGGTAGCTGAGCATCGTGTACGCCGAGACCGCGACGTCCCGCTCGCGCGCGGCGTACAGGTGCCCGGCCAGGCAGGGGTTGCGGGTGAACGCCCGCCCGTTGGTCAGCCCGATCACGAAGAACTGCGCCTTCGCGGTCGGCAGCGGCAGGCCCTGGGTGCGCCGACCCGGCACGCCCATGCCCTTCGGGCAGTTGGGCCACGAGATGTCCCCGCCACGGACGCCGGAGGCGACCACGTCCCCCTGGGCGACGGGTGCCGGCGGCGTCGGCTCGTCGGCCGACGCCGGGATGGCCCCCACGGTCAGGGTCAGGGACAGGACCAGCGTGGCGAGCGCGCGTCGGGTGATCACGCGCCGAAGGCTACCTACTCGGCACCCATCTCCGGCTTCGTCACGCGCCCCATCAGCGCGCCGAGCATGTCGGAGGCCGCCATCTCGTGATGCACGACCTGGACCACCTGCTCGGTGATCGGCATCTCGACACCGTGCGAGCGGCCCAGCTCGAGGATCGGCAGGCAGGACTTCACTCCCTCGCAGGTCTGCTTCGTGACCGCGATCGTCTCCTCGACCGTCAGGCCCTTGCCGAGGTTCTCGCCGAAGGTCCGGTTGCGCGACAGCGGCGAGGAGCAGGTGGCGATCAGGTCGCCCATGCCGGCCAGTCCCAGGAAGGTCATCGGGTTGGCGCCGAGGGCCACGCCGAGCCGGGACATCTCCGCCAGCCCGCGGGTGATCAGCGATGCCTGCGAGTTCGCCCCGTAGCCCAGCCCCACAGCCATCCCGTTGGCCAGCGCGATGACGTTCTTGACCGAGCCGCCGATCTCGGCACCGACGACGTCGGTGGTCCAGTAGGGCCGGAAGTAGTTGGTGGTGCAGGCCTCCTGCAGCCGTCGTGCCGAGGCCTCGTCGGGGCACGCGACCGTCGTGGCCGCCGGCGCCCGCTGGGCGATCTCGCGGGCGAGGTTCGGCCCGGACACGACCGCAACACGCTCGGGTGGGATCCCGCCGTCCTGGGCGATGACCTCGCTCATCCGGCGCATGGTTCCCAGCTCGATGCCCTTCATCAGCGACACGACCACGGCATCGGGTTCCATCAGGTCGCGCCAGGCCTGCAGGTTCATCGCCAGGGTCTGGGCCGGGATGGCCAGGATCACCAGGGAGGCGCCGGCCAGGGCCTCGGCGGGGTCGCCAGTGGCCCGCATCTGCTCGGGCAGGGCGATCCCCGGGTGGAACATCTCGTTGGTGTGCGTGGTGTTGATCGACTCCTCGACCTCGGGCTCGCGGGCCCACATCACGACGTCGCCGCCGGCGTCGCAGAGCACCATCCCGAACCCGGTGCCCCAGGAACCGGCACCCATCACTGCAACTCGAGCCATCAGTTCTCCTCCTTGGGGTGGTGGGCGGCT
The DNA here is from genome assembly GCA_963774745.1 of uncultured Actinomycetes bacterium. GTDB lineage: Bacteria > Actinomycetota > Actinomycetes > S36-B12 > CAIYMF01 > Prado023. The sequence goes on from CAVZGE010000004.1 coordinate 83,949, forward strand.
GCCCGCTTCTGCTCGGCCGCCCAATCGAGTCGCTGCGCCGGGGCGATCTCGCCGCGGATCTCCTCCAGCAGGCCGGTGATGGCGTCCATCAGCCGGTCGGTGCCCTCCTCGAGCAGGGCCTTGGTGATGCGCCGTCCCCGGAGGTCGTCGATGTCCAGGGGCGGACCAGCGGTCACCTGCATCGTCTTCGGGGGCAGGACGTTGAGCTGCGTGGTGTACGGGGGCATGATCTCGTTGGCCCCCCACTGCGCGATGGGGATCAGCGGCGCACCGGTCTCCAGGGCCACCCGCAGCGCACCCGTCTTGCCGGACATCGGCCAGGTGCCCGGATCCCGGGTGATGGTGCCCTCGGGGTACATGACCAGGCACTCGCCGCCCTGCACGGCGGCCACGGCCGCGGCCAGTGCCTTGTGCGGATCCTTGTCCCGCGAGACCGGGATCTGCCCAGCACCTCGGATGAGCTGTCCGGCCAGCGGGATCTCGAAGACGGACTGCTTGCCCATGAACCTCGGGGGCCGGCCGTTGTCGTGCAGGAAGTGGGCCATGATCAGCGGATCGAGGAACGAGATGTGGTTGGGGGCCACGACGATCCCCTCGCCGTGCCTGCCCAGGTTCTCCGTCCCCCGCCAGTCCCGCCGGGTCATGACCATGAACGGCGGCCACAGCATGACCTCGGCGACGCGGTAGGAGATGCCGAGGTTCATGAAGAGCGTCTTCGTGCCCACCACCCACCTCTTCCCCTGGCCGTCGCAGGCCGCCACCGTATACCGGCCGAGGTCCCGAGCGCCGGATCAGCCGAGCGCGGTCGATGTGCCCGCGCGCGCGACGAGCCGGCACGCTTCGCCGCCTGCTGGGGCAGCTGGCCGACAGGCAGGATCGTGCGGGCCCGCTCGAGTCAGACGGGCCCGCACGACGTCGGTGCGCGCTAGCCGACCAGCGTCACCTGCTTGGAGACGGCACCCTTCATCGCGTACCTCTCCATCACCTTGACCCGGTAGGTGCCCTTGCCGAGATCGACCGTGCGGGTCTCCTTGCTGGTCTGGGTCCGCAGGGTCCTGCCGACCTTCTCCCAGGAGGCCTTGTTGCCGTTCGCGACCTTGCGGTAGACCTTGATGTTCCAGTAGCCCGTGCCCTTGTTGGGGTTGACGTTGATGAACAGCTTGGTCCCGTTCTCGATCGCCTTGACCTTGACGACCGCGGACTGCACGACCGTCGTGGTCACCGGCGGCGCCGGAGCAGCCGCTGCCGGAGGTGCCGGGGCTGCCGCAGCCGCCGCGGGCGGCGCTGGGCTGGCCGGGTCCGTCTGCGGGTCGGTCGTCGCAGCGGCCGGGATCACCAGGGCATAGACCTCCACCGCACCGATGTTCTTGGCCTTGTCCGTCGCGCGGGCGGAGAAGGTGTAGGAACCCGGCGCCAGGTTGGTGTACGTCGTGGGGGACGTGCAGCTCTCCCAGGGGCCCGCCACGCCGTTCGTGGTCAGCATGCACTCGAAGGTCACGTCGGCCTCGCTCGCCGTGAGGTCGAACGTGGCACTGGAGCTCACGGTGGTGTCAGCTGCCGTGATCGTGACCGCCGGTGCGGTGGTGTCGTCACCCACACCGGGTGGCTTCTTGCCGTGGGTCTCCGGGGCGGAGACGGCCACGACCAGCGGGCCGGCAAGGTCGTTGCCGTACTCCAGGCTGACGTCGACGGTGTAGTTGCCGACCGGGGCCCCCGCGGCGACCGTGGCGTACCAGATCACCGAGGTGTAGCCGGCATCGAGCGTGGCCTCCCACGTGCCCTCGAGGTCGTCTGCCACCAGGTTCAGCGGCAACGCGACCATGTCGATCCCGTTGCTGGCGTAGATCGTCACGTCACCGGCGGCGAGGGCTTCGGGGCCGATCACGGTGAGATCCAGCTGGCCGGTCCCGGCCGCGGGTGAGTAGACCCGCAGGGGGAGCGTCATCGAGACGCCCTGGGTGGCCAGCTTCGGCACCGAGTCACCCCACAGGACCGTCGCCACGTTGGCGTTCACCGTGATCACGCCGGTCTCCTCGGCGAGAACGGTCGCGGGGGCATCGACGTCGATCAGCGCCAGCGTGACGCTGTAGTCCCCCAGCGGCGCCAGATCGGCGACGGTGACGTCGAACGTCGTGGAGACGTTGTATCCGGGCGCCACAGGGAAGCCGGTGTCCGGTCCCCATGTGCCCACGAGGTCACCGTCGCCGTCCACTGCGAACGGGACGGACTCGGCTCCTGAGGTGGCGCTCACCTCGGCGCCGGCGACGAACGCGGTGGGCGCGTCGACCATGATGCGCAGCTGGGCCTCGTCGATGAGGTCACCGCCCCACGGGTTGAGCAGCGATGCCGTCAACGGGAACGGGTTGGTCTGGAAGACGTTCGCCGGAAGGGTACCGAGGTCGACCGCCGGATCGTGGATCGCCTTCAGCTGCGCCGCGGTGGTGTCGACCCCCGGGACGTCCATGGCGAAGCCGGGGAGGAACGTGTTGTCCGGGATGAAGTTGCACAGTGCCCGTACGTCATCGGCGAGCTGCGCGAACGCCGTGACCCCGGTCAGGGTGGTGGTGCCGATCGGGGCGCCGGACAGGTTGGTGAACGGCACCACGTCGGTGATCCTGCTGACCTTCCACGTCAGTGCCGCGACGTCGAGCCAGGTGACACTGCCCTTGAAGGTCTCCGAGCGGTTGTACGTGAAGCCGCTGTAGTCGACGAACTGCTCCCCGGTCGTCATCGGATCATCGGTGCTCGGGTCGATGGAGCGGTTGAAGCTGATCGGCCATCCCGCCGGAGGCGTGTACCCCTCGGCAGGGAAGCCGATGATCCGGTTGTAGTACTCGACGGCGTCGATGGTCAGCGGCGTGGACTTGCTGGCAGCGGCGCCGATGGTCATCGCGGCGAGCTCCCAGCCGTCGAACCGGCTGTTCGACTGCGCGTCGGCGGGTGCCGGTCCGATCTGGGCCGGCGGGCCGGGGATGGTGGTCGCCGTGGTGGTGAGCCCCGGGATCGTGCCGGTCTTCATCAGCGACTGGTACATCGCTGCGTTCTCGGGCGAGGCGTCGATCGTCGAGCCGTCGTAGCTGATGCGGCCGGTCGACTCGAGTGCGATCACGTCCGCGAACCCCAGCTTCAACGCCACGTCGGCGAGCTTGCGCGCGATGACCTCGTCCGCGGTGCGGGCGAGGTTCAGCCGCTCCAGCTCGACCTCGGAGACGAACATGGCGTACTGCGGCCAGGGATCACAGGCCTCGATCTCCGCGACCGGGAGCGGGTCCGGAGGGCTGTCGATCCACTCCCCCTGCAACGGCAGGACCCAGACCTGCCGGCCGTCGACCGGGTTGGTCGAGGGTGCGACACCGGGGACCGCCTCGTAGGACACCGGCTGGACGCAGTACTCGGTCGTCGCGTCGGTCTCCGTGGTGGCCGGGACCTCGTACTTCTCCAGGATCGGGGTGCCGTTCTCGGCGCGCAGGACGATGACGAGATCCGCGTAGAGCGACCCTGTCGTCGTTCCGCCCCCGCCCCCGCCTCCCCCGCCCCGCCGCCACCGCCACCGCCACCGCCACCGGCCGCCAGGGCCGGTGTGGACAGGACGAGGAGTGCGGATGTGGCCGCTGCCAGGATCGTGCCACCACGCGAACGTGTCTTCATGGTTCCTCCATTGACTCGACATGAGATGCCGTTGAGGTGACTCGCCCTCAGCAGGCACCTGAACCGCACGTTGCTCCCCTGATGTGGGGGCCGTGTGGTCGTCGCATGGAGATCGTGTGGAGAATGGGCTTCGCGCTCAACCAGGCACTCGAGGCCGCCGATGACGCGGCACCTGGGCCGCGGCACACGAACGCCCGCCCGCCCGGTGGATGTGGTCAGACCGGGCGTGCGGGCGTTGGTGGGGTGCGGCTACTCCGCGGCTGGCGTTGCCTCGGCGGCCGGGGCGGCAGGTGCCGCCTTCTTCGCCGGGGCCCGCTTCGCGGCCGGGGCCTTCTTCGCCGGGGCCTTCTTCGCGGCCGGGGCCTTCTTCGCCGGGGTGGCAGCCTTCGCGGGCGCGGCGGCCTTCGCCGGGGCGGTCGCCTTGGTCGCGGCCTTCTTCGCGGGGGTCGCGGCCTTGGTCGCGGCAGCGGTCGCAGCGGTCGCGGCCTTCTTGGCCGGAGCCGTGGCCTTGGCTGCGGCCTTCTTCGCCGCAGCGACCGGCTTCTCACTGCTCACGGTGGCCTTGAAGTCCCCGCCCGGGCGGAAGCGCGGGACGGCGGTGGCCATCTTGCGGATCGCCTCGCCGGTCGCCGGGGCGCGGTAGGTGCGCGCGGCGCGCTCGGCCCGCTCGAACACGCCGAACCCGCTGATGGAGACCTTCTGCCCCTTGGCGACGGTCTCGGTGATGGCATCGATGACCGCCTGGACGGCCTCCGATGCGTCCTTCTTGCTGGTGTCGATGCGCGAGGCAACGACGTCAATGAGCTCAGCCTTGTTCATGCGACTTCCTTCGCGGATCGCACCGGCGGTGACCGGTGGTGTGGATCAGGTCCGAGGCGCAGGCTACTCCCGCGCTCGGGCCACACGCTAGGCGGTACGCGGGGTGAATGCCGGACGGGCACGCTCGAAATCGGCGATCAGGTCCGCACTTTGCAGGGTGATCCCGACGTCGTCGAGGCCCTCGAGCAGGCGCCAGCGGACGTAGTCGTCGATCTCGAACGCTGCCACGACGTCTCCGAAGGCAACCGTCCGAGCCTCGAGGTCCACGGTGATCTCGGTCGCAGGATCGGACTCCGTGGCCGACCACAGCGCCTCGACGACGGACTGGTCGACGATGGCTGTGAGCAGCCCGCCCTTGCCCGAGTTGCCGCGGAAGATGTCGGCGAACCGGGAGGAGATGACGACCTTGAACCCGAAGTCCTGCAATGCCCACACGGCATGTTCGCGCGAGGATCCGGTGCCGAAGTCGGGACCGGCGACCAGGATCGTCGCACCGGCCCGCGCGGGGTCGTTCAGGACGAAGTCCGGGTCGCTGCGCCAGGCGGCGAACAGCGCGTCCTCGTACCCGTGGCGGGTGATCCGCTTGAGGTAGCGCGCCGGGATGATCTGGTCGGTGTCGACATTGCCGGCCCGCAGCGGGGCGGCGGTGCCGGTGTGCACGGTGAAGGAGTCCATGTCCAGTCCTCTCTAGGCCAGGTCGGCCGGGGAGCTCAGGGTGCCGCGCACAGCTGTGGCGGCGGCGACCTGGGGGGACACCAGGTGGGTGCGCCCACCCGGTCCCTGGCGGCCCTCGAAGTTGCGGTTCGACGTCGACGCGCTGCGCTCCTGGGGCGCCAGTGTGTCGGGGTTCATGCCCAGGCACATCGAGCACCCAGCCTCGCGCCACTCGGCGCCCGCGTCGATGAACACGCGGTCCAGCCCCTCAGCCATCGCCGCGAGCCGGACTCGGACGGATCCTGGCACGACCAGCATGCGCACGCCATCGGCGACCCGTCGACCCGCCAGGATCCCGGCCGCCGCCCGCAGGTCCTCGATCCGCCCGTTGGTGCAGGAGCCCAGGAACACGGTGTCGACAGGGATGTCGCGCATCGGGGTGCCGGCCGTCAGCCCCATGTACTCCAGGGCCTTGCGGGCAGCCGCCTGGTCGGAGGGGTCGGCGAAGTCGGCAGGATCCGGGACGGTCGCCGACAGCGGCACGCCCTGGCCGGGGTTGGTCCCCCAGGTGACGAACGGGCTCAGCCCGCTGGCGTCGATGACGACCTCGGCGTCGAACACCGCGTCGTCGTCGGTGACCAGCGTGCGCCAGTACGCCACCGCATCGAGCCAGTCCTGGCCGGTCGGCGCCTTCTCGCGGCCCTCGACGTAGGCGAACGTGGTCTCGTCCGGGGCGATCATTCCGGCGCGGGCACCTGCCTCGATGGACATGTTGCAGATCGTCATCCGGGCTTCCATGCTCAACGCCCGGATCGCCTCACCGCGGTACTCCAGCACGTACCCCTGGCCGCCACCGGTGCCGATCCGGGCGATGACCGCCAGGATCAGGTCCTTGGCCGTGACCCCCTCGGGCAGGGCGCCCTCGACGGTGATCGCCATGGTCCTGAACGGCTTGAGCGGCAGGGTCTGCGTGGCCAGCACGTGCTCGACCTCGGACGTGCCGATGCCGAACGCCAGCGCCCCGAACGCCCCGTGGGTCGAGGTGTGCGAGTCGCCGCAGACGATGGTCATCCCCGGCTGGGTCAGGCCCAGCTGCGGGCCGACGACGTGGACGATCCCCTGCTCGGCGCTGCCCAGTGAGTAGATCGGCACGCCGAACTCGGCCGCGTTCGCACGAAGGGCGTCGACCTGGGCCCGCGAGACGGGGTCGGCGATCGGCTTGTCGATGTCGATCGTCGGGACGTTGTGGTCCTCGGTGGCCAGCGTCAGGTCCGGGCGGCGCACTGGGCGCCCGGCCGCACGCAGGCCGTCGAACGCCTGGGGGCTGGTGACCTCGTGGATCAGGTGCAGGTCGATGTAGAGCAGGTCGGGCTCCCCCGGGGCGCTGCGCACCACGTGCGCGTCCCATACCTTCTCGGCCAGTGTCCGACCCATGAGGAACCTCCGCTCGCCAGTTGACGTCTCACATGTTGAAACGGCAATATCACGCTATGGACGAATCATACGCCAGTGGCGTCGGGGTGATCGACAAGGCCTCCATGGTGCTCGACGCCCTCGAGGGAGGACCGCTCTCCCTGGCCGGCCTGGTGGCCGCAACGGGCCTCGCCCGGCCGACCGCGCACCGCCTGGCGACCGCCCTCGAGCACCACCGCCTCATCGCCCGCGACATGAGCGGCCGGTTCGTCCTGGGCCCCCGGCTGCCCGAGCTGGCAGCCGCCGCGGGCGAGGATCGCCTCGTCGCCGCGGCCGGCCCCGCGCTGGCGCACCTGCGCGAGACCACCGGCGAGAGTGCCCAGCTCTACCGCCGCCAGGGCGACCGGCGCATCTGCGTGGCGGCGGCCGAGCGGCTCACCGGCCTGCGCGACACCGTGCCGGTCGGGGCCGTCCTGACGATGCACGCGGGGTCCGCGGCCCAGGTGCTGCTCGCCTGGGAGGACCCCGACCGGATCCACGTCGGCCTGCGCGACTCGACCTTCACCGCCGCCACGCTGGCCGGCGTCCGGCGCCGCGGTTGGGCGCAGAGCGTCGCTGAGCGCGAGCAGGGGGTCGCCTCGGTGAGCGCCCCGGTCCGTGGGCCGTCCAACAAGGTGGTGGCGGCGGTTTCTGTGTCGGGACCCCTGGACCGGATGGGGCGGGTCCCGGGGCGCCTGCACAGCCACGCCGTCCTGGCAACGGCCGCGAAGCTCACCGAGGCGCTGCGCCGGGACTGACGTGGGCCCTGATCCGCCGCGCCGGGACCGACACGGCACGTCGTCGTCCGGCACGCATCTGCCAAGCCATCGGTGGCATCCTTGCCAGGACAGGTCCAGCCCGACCCAGGAGCGACCATGGGCACGTGGTACGGCAAGCCCCGCCGGCCGGGCGGGGTGACGTTCATCGCGATCCTCACGTTCCTGATCGCCTTCCTCTCCCTGGCTGCCGGCTTCGTGTTCCTGCTCGCCAGCGACTCCGGGTTGGCCAGCGCCGACATCTCCGCGGGAACCGCGACCACCTACGGCATCGTCGAGATCGTGTTCGGCGTCATCACCGCCGTGGTCGCCGTCGGCCTGTGGACGGGCAACTCGTTCGCCCGCCTGGCAGTCACGGCCCTGATGGTGGTGCGCATCCTCGCCTCGCTCTGGGTCGCCTTCACGCTCAACGGGCACGGTGGGTTCCTGGCCGCTGCGCTCGCCGGTGGCCTCTCGGTCATCGTGCTGCTGCTGCTGTGGAACTACCGGGCGGACGAGTTCTTCAACGCGGCCTGACCGCGGGACGCTCGGGGCCACAGCGCCGGAAATGACGTGAGGGACCTCCGGAGAGGTCCCTCACGTTCGCGTAGCCCCGACGGGATTCGAACCCGCGCTACCGCCTTGAGAGGGCGGCGTGCTAGGCCACTACACAACGGGGCCGTGCGCTTGCTGTGCCGATCGCTCGGCGCGACGTCGCAATCCTACCCGGGTCGGGCGGGGGTGAAACATCGAGCTGGGGTACCAGGACTCGAACCTAGACTAGCTGAACCAGAATCAGCCGGGCTGCCAATTACCCCATACCCCAAGGGCAGGGACAACTATACCGGCCGCGGCCCGGGGGCCCAAAACGGACAGCGGGCGGAGCTCACTGCGGGGCGGTCCCGGGCAGTCGGGCCACGACCCCGGCATCCTCCACCCAGAGGGAGCCGTCAGGGCCGACGCGCACCCGGGCAGCGACCGGCAGTGCTGCGCGGCTGACCTCACCCGAGGGCCGGATGCACACGAGCTCCGGCACTGCCGGTGCCACGCCGCACACCCGCCCGTCGGGTGCGGGCATGAGCCACTCCAGGTACCCGGCTGCCGGGAACGTGCTCCACGTGCCGTCCGCATACCGGGCGACGACAGGCTTCTCGGAGACGGAGTCCCCCTCGGTGAGCAGCGCCCAGTACCCCCCATCCGGGGCCACGGCGATGCCGGAGGCGCCCGTCCCCGGATAGGGGATCGGGGACCACGAGCCGTCCCAGCGCATGAGGGACGGGACCGTGCAGTAGTCCGCGCGCTGCCCCTCGCAGATGGTCGCCCAGATGGTGCCGTCGATGCCGGCGGTCAACGAGGTCAGCGACCACGGTGGGCCCGGCAGTGGGACGGAGAACCGCGTCCCGTCGGCGCGCACCAGGCTGACGCTGCTGCCGTCGGGATCCTCGCCGGCGTACCACCGCGACCATCCCGGCCAGATCGCCTCCACCGCCCAGATGCCCGCATCCGGGCCGGCCAGGAGCCACCCGTCGACGCGGTCGCGCGGGATGACGACCTGCTCGTCCCCGTCGAACCTGGCCACGCCGACGCCCGCGATGGCCCAGACAGCTCCATCGGCGGCGAGGGCGAGTCCCGAGTCCGAGCCCCAGTCCATCTGGGAGCCGCCCTGCCATCCCAGCCCCGTCAACCTCCGTCGCCACAGCCCGTCCCGGAACTGCAGGATGGCCTCCTCCCCGCCCGCCCAGACCTCGTCGGCGGACACGACCAGCAGCCCGGCCACGGGCGAGCCGATCCCCCGATCCGGGGCGGCCCACAGGCGGGTCAGCTGATCACCGGCGAGCCGGAGGAGGCCGGAGGAGTCCGCGACGAGCACGTCGTTGCCCGCGATGCCCACCCCGACGGCCGGGGGACCATCGACCTGCGCGATCGGCCGCCACTGCCCCGAGCGGCCCCGGACCAGTCCCGCGGGGCCGACCACCCACACCGTCCCGTCCGCTGCCACCGACATGAGCACCGACGCGGGATCGCGCGGGCCGCGTACCGACGTGACCGGTGGCAGCGTCCGCCACGACCGGCCGTCGAACCGGCGCACGTCGGGCCCGGAACGGACCAGCACCCCCCCGGTCGGGTCGGTCAGGAGCTCGTCGGCGAACGGTGGCGCCCCGGGCCCGTCCATCGCGGTCCACCGGTCACCGTCGAGGCGCATGACCGTCTGTTCCAGCTCTCCGTCGGAGAGCAGGACCTGACCGATGGACCACATGGTGCCCTCGGTGTCGCGGCTGATCATCGCGGCACCGGTGATCGTGTCGTCCCCCACCAGGGTCCATGGTCCCCCGGCTGAGCGTGCCACCCCGGCCACGCTGCTGACCCACACCTCGGCTCCGACCTCGACCAGGCCGTTGATCCCGCGAGCCTCGCCACCGCGATACGCCGCCGGAACGGGGAGATCGCGCACGAAGCTCCGACCGTCGAAGAGCCGCACGCGTTCCGGCTCGACGAGCCAGACCCCCCCGTTCCCGGAGGGCACCATCGAGCGCATCGTCGCGAACACCGCGTCATCGGCCACATCCCATGTCCGTGCGGCACCGGTGGCGGGGTCGACCCGGGTGAGCTGCCAGGGGCCGTGCAGCCACACCGCACCGGTGCCATCCACAACCATCGACTCCACCCCGGGGGCGTTCACCAGCTCGACCCCGGTGGGCGTCAGCTCCGAGACGACGGGCACAGGCGCCCAGGGTGAGCGGACACCATCGGTCAGCACACCGGTCGGCGACGGCCAGTCCGACGCGACCGCCGCGGGGCGCTCCGGCGACTGGGTGGTGCCATCAGGCCCTGCCTGGTTCACCGACCACGTCACCAGCAGCAGCGCGCCGAGCCCGGCGCACAGTCCCGCAACCCGGTACCCCATGTGCCACCTCCGACCTGAGGGACGCCGTCCACCACAGACGAGATCACGCCCTGAGCCGTCCCGCCAGAGGACTCGGTCCCCCGTCCCGGCGCCGCCGTCAGCCGAGAAGGATCGGGTGGGTGTCGAACCGGGCCTCGAGGTCGCGCGCCACCGCGTCCATCAGGTCCAGCACGGTGCGGTCGAACGTGGTGCTGGTGATCACCTGGACACCGTGGCGGTGGCACTGCTCCACGATGTAGTCGTCGAGCTCCCGGATGGCGTCCATCCGCTGGAGGTGCTCGGTGGGCTTGCGGTCGCCCTCGAGGAACCGCTTGATGAACCGGCCCCGATGCTCCTCGGCGCTGCCCACGGTCAGCACGTAGGTGAACAGCGGGAAGTCCGCCTCGAGGGCCTGCAGGCCGGGCACGATGTGCACCCCGTTGATCATCACCTGCTGGCCCTCCTTGACCGAGCGCCGGGCCAGCGCCACGGTGCCGTGCTGGACGATCCGCGCCTGCTCCTCGTAGGCGAACAGCAGCCGGTTGCCGGTCAGGTTGCTCTTGAGCATCTTGGCCGCGGAGAACGAGCTCTGCGACAGCGCCGGGAACAGGTCGGGGTTGATCACGCTGCGGATGACGGCGCGGACCTGGTCGGTGCTGATCACCACCGAGATGCCCAGGCGGTCGGCGACCTCCTGGCTGATGGTCGACTTGCCGACGCCCGAGGATCCACCGACGGCCACGACCAGCGGCTGCCCGCTGGTACGCACCCACCGCCGGATCCGCACCCGGCGCTCCACATCCGTGAGCCCATCAGCCAGCAGGACGTCACTGATCCGGGCGAACACCTCGTCGCGGCGGACCGTTGCCGCGGGGTCGGCGGGGTCGGCGGGGTCGGCGGCCGGTGCGTGCGCCCCCTCGATGACCTGGACGACCCGGGATGCGGCGCTGTCCGCCGGGTCGGACTCCATGCCTGCCTTCATCATCCAGCGGGCGATCATGCCCACGGAGAGTGGGACCCGACGATCATCGAGATCCTGCATGAACAGCGTGGCATCCGGCACGGGACAAACGTACGCCGTGGGGACGCCCGGGTTCGGCCCACACAGGGGTGGACCGGCCCGCGTTGGCCGCGTGCCGGTTGGTGCCGGCGGTCAGGCCAGGGCGGCGTCGATCCGCGCCAGGGTGCGCTCCCGGCCGAGGAGCTCGATCGACTCGAACAGCGGCGGCGAGACCCTCCGGCCGGTGACGGCCACCCGCAGGGAGCCGAACGCCACCTTCGGCTTGAGCCCGAGGCCCTCGATCAGGGCAGCACGAAGGGCTGCCTCGACCTCGGCTGCCGTCCACCCGTCCAGGCCCGCCAACGCGTCGCGGGCGGCGCTCAGCACGGACTCGGAACCCGGGCCGAGCATCCGGGCCGCGTCGTCGGGGTCGGGGGTGAAGGAGGCCTCGTCGACGAACAGGAAGCCGAGCATGCCCACGGCCTGGCCGAGGGTCTCCATCCGCTCCTGGACCAGCGGGATCGCCGCTGCCAGCGTCTGCGCGTCCCGCTCGGACACCGGGTCGCGCAGGACGCCGCCCTCGACCAGCACCAGCTGGACCCGGCGCGCCAGCTCGGCGGGGGGCAGCGCGCGCATCCAGTCTGCGTTGATGGCGGTGCACTTCTTGAGGTCGAAGCGCGCCGGGTTGGCGCTGACCCGCTCCAGCGCGAACGCGGCAGCCATCTGCTCCTTGGAGAAGAACTCGCGGTCCTCGCCCATCGACCAGCCCAGCAGCGCGAGGTAGTTCAGCAGTCCCTCGGGGAGGAACCCCTCCTGGCGGTACAGGTTCAGGCTCGACTGCGGGTCGCGCTTGGACAGCTTCTTGTTGCCCTCGCCCATCACGTAGGGCAGGTGCCCGAACCGCGGCGTGGTGCCGTCGGAGACGCCGATCTCGGCCAGCGCGTCGTACAGGGCGATCTGCCGCGGGGTGCTCGAGAGCAGGTCCTCCCCGCGCAGCACGTGCGTGATCCGCATGAGCGCGTCGTCGACGGGGTTGACCAGCGTGTAGAGCGGCTCGCCGTTGCCGCGAACCAGGACGAAGTCCGGGACGTGCTCGGGGGCGAACGTCACCGGTCCGCGGACGAGGTCGTCCCAGCTGAGCTCGGTCCCGGGCATCCGGAAGCGCAGGGCCGGCCTGCGCCCCTCGGCCCGGTGCGCCTCGGCCTCCTCGGCAGCGAGATCACGGCAGTGGCCGTCGTACCCGGGGGTGCGGCCCTCCTTGCGGGCCTGCTCGCGGCGGACCTCGAGCTCCTCAGGGGTGCAGAAGCACTCGTAGGCCCGGCCGGCGGCCAGCAGGTCGCGGGCGGCGTTCGCGTAGACCTCGAGGCGTCGCGACTGCCGGTAGGGGCCGTACGCGCCGCCCAGGCCAGGGCCCTCGTCCCAGTCCAGCCCCAGCCAGGTCAGTGCGGCCAGCAGCTGCTCGTAGGACTCCTCGGTGTCGCGCGCGGAGTCGGTGTCCTCGATCCGGAACACGAACGTGCCGCCCGTGTGCCGGGCGTAGGCCCAGTTGAACAGGGCCGTGCGGACCATCCCGACGTGCGGGTTCCCGGTCGGCGAGGGGCAGAACCGGACGCGGACGTCCGGGTTGCTGGCGCGGGCGGGCAGGTCGACGGGTGCGAGGACATCAAGGGGCTCAGACATGATGGGCGAATCCTACCGGCGCCCCACGTGGGTCCCGAGTCCTCACGCACGACCCGCGCCCGGACCCCGTTGCCCACCCGCCCGCCTGCCACCCGCCCGCGAGTCCCTCTGCAGACTCTCCACTTCCCTTCGGACTCTCCAGTCCGATCGGGAGGGTCCGAGGTGAAGTGCAGAGTCTGGCGACAAGGGGGCCCGGAAGGCTGCGGCCGGCGGCCGGGAAGCCGTGGCCGGATGGCGGTCGGCGGGAAGCGGCCGGCGGGAAGTGGTCGGGTCAGCGGACCCGGTTGACCAGCGTGCCCAGGCCGGCGACCGTCACGGCCACCTCGTCGCCGGCGGTGAGCGGCCCGACGCCGGCGGGGGTGCCGGTGAGGATCACGTCGCCGGGCAGCAGCGTCATCACCGCCGACACCGCCTCTACGAGCGCGGGCACCGAGTGGATGAGGGTGGCGGTGGACGCGTTCTGCGTGACCACGCCGTTCACCTCGCACTCGACGACGACGTCGGTGGCGTCCAGGTCGGTGTCGATCCAGGGCCCCAGCGGGCAGAACGTGTCGAAGCCCTTGGCCCGGGTCCACTGGCCGTCGGAGCGCTGCAGGTCGCGGGCCGTCACGTCGTTGGCGCACGTGTAGCCCAGGATCACCGATGCCGCCTGGTCGGCCGGCACGCGACGGCACATCCGGCCGATCACGACGGCGAGCTCAGCCTCATAGTGCACCTCGGCGGACTCCGGCGGCAGGACGATCGGGTCGTCCGGACCGATCAGGGCCGTGGTCGGCTTGAGGAACATCAGCGGGCGCTGCGGTGCCTGGCCACCCATCTCGGCGGCATGGTCGGCGTAGTTCTTCCCGATGCCGATGATCTTGCTCGGGATCACCGGCGCCAGCAGGCGCACCGCGTCGAGGTCGTGCACCGTCCCCGTCGTCGTCAGCTGCTCACCCGGGACTGCGAACGGGTGGCCCGGGAGCTCCAGTACCTCCGAGCCCTCGACCACGCCGTAGCGGACCAGGCCCTCGTGCGAGTAGCGCGCGATCCTCATGCGCCGACCCCCCGGCTGGTCCCCTCACCGAGCACCCCGACCGAGGCGCCGCCGGCAACGCCGTCCGGCGGGACGACACCGGCACGCATCAGCCCGTAGTCCACGGCGTCGACGATCGCCAGCCACGAGGCCACGATCACGTTCTCGTGCACGCCGACGGTCGACCAGCTGCCCTCGGCGTCGTCGGTCTGGATCAGCACCCGGGTGACCGCGTCGGTGCCCTTGGCGCCGGGGACGATCCGGACCTTGTAGTCGACCAGCTCCAGCCCGGCGACCTCCGGGTAGATCTGCTCGAGCGCGGTCCGCAGGGCGTTGTCCAGGGCGTTGACCGGGCCGTTGCCCTCCCCCACCCGGACGATCCGCTGCCCGCCGGCGTGCACCTTGACGATCGCCTCGGAGCCGTGGCCGTCGCCGTTGACCTGCGGGGAGACGATGGTGCGCCAGGACTCGACGTCGAAGTACCGGCGCCGCTCACCGGGCAGCTCGTCGCGCATGACCAGCTCGAACGACGCGTCGGCCGCCTCGTAGGTCCAGCCCTGCGACTCGCGGGTCTTGACCGTCTCGACCACCCGGGCCAGGGCCGCGGGGTCCGAGGCGATGTCCACGCCCAGCTCGCGGCCCTTGAGCTCGACGGTGGCCCGACCGGCCATCTCGGTGACGAGGATCCGGGTGTCGTTGCCGACCAGCCGCGGGTCGATGTGGCTGTACAGCTCCTCGTTGACCTTCAGCGCCGAGGCGTGCAACCCGGCCTTGTGGGCGAACGACGAGACCCCGACGTACGCCTGGTGGGTGTTCGGCGGCAGGTTGGTGATGTCGGCCAGCGCATGGCTGATCCGCTTGGACTCGCGCAGGTTGCCCTCCGGGCAGGGCCTTGATGCCCAGCTTGAGCTCCAGGCTCGCGACAACAGAGAAGAGGTCGGCGTTGCCCGTGCGCTCGCCGTAACCGTTGGCCGTGCACTGCACGTGGGTGACGCCGGCCTCGACCGCGGCGAGGGTGTTCGCGACGGCGCAGGACGTGTCGTCCTGGCAGTGGATGCCCAGCCGGACGCCCGAACGCTCGCGCACGTCCTCGACCGTGCGGTAGATGCCCAGCGGGAGCATCCCGCCATTGGTGTCGCACATGACGCCCACGCTCGCGCCCGCATCGAACGCGGTCTTCAGCAGCGCCACCCCGTAGTCGCGATCGTGCTTGTACCCGTCGAAGAAGTGCTCGCAGTCGACGAACACCCGCCGGCCGTTGCGCACGAAGAAGTCGACGGTGTCGCGCACCATCGCGAGGTTCTCCTCGTTCGTGGTGCGCAGGGCCTCCTTGACATGGCGCACGTCGGACTTGGCCACCAGGCACACCACGGGCGCCTGCGAGTCCAGAAGCGCGCGGACCTGGGCGTCGTCGGCCACGTTGATGCCGGGCTTGCGGGTCGCGCCGAACGCGACGAGCTGGGCGTTGGCGAGCTTCAGCTCGCCCGCCGCGGCACGCGCGAAGAACTCCGTGTCCTTGGGCATCGCGCCCGGCCAGCCGCCCTCGATGAACCCCACGCCCAGCTCGTCGAGCAGGCGCGCCACGGCCAGCTTGTCGCTGACCGAGTACGAGATGCCCTCACGCTGGGCCCCGTCGCGCAGGGTCGTGTCGAAGACGTGGAATGCGTCGCGGTCCATGGTGCCCCTCCAACAGAAAACCCCCTGGCCCGAAGGCGTAGGGGGTCAGCGCGCTGCGTCTGCGTCAGACGTCAGCGCGCTTGCCGATAATGATCGCCGATGCGGCCATGGCGGCATCATGCCACGCCCGCCCCGCGCAGCGCGAGCCCCCCGGGCCGGGGTCACCCGATCCGGTGGATCCAGCCGAACGGGTCCTCGCCACGACCGGTCTGGATGTCGAGCAGGGCGTGGCGCAGCTTCATGGTGACGGGGCCGGGTTGGCCGTCTCCAACGGTCCACTCGGCTGACGCGGACTTCACCGACCCGACTGGGGTGACCACGGCGGCCGTCCCGCACGCGAACACCTCGGAGATCTCACCGCTCGCGTTGCCCGCCTGCCACTGCGCGACCGAGATCCGCTCCTCCGAGGCTGGGATGCCCAGGCTGCCGGCGAGCGTGAGCAGCGAGTCGCGGGTGACACCCGGAAGCAGGGTGCCGGTGAGCTCAGGAGTCACGAGTCGCGCCGACTCGCCATGGCCGAAGACGAACATGAGGTTCATGCCGCCCATCTCCTCGACCCAGCGCCGCTCGATCGCGTCGAGCCAGACGACCTGGTCGCAGCCCTGCTCGGCGGCGTGCGCCTGGGCGACGAGCGAGGCTGCGTAGTTGCCCGAGCACTTGGCCTCCCCGGTTCCGCCCGGAGCCGCGCGGACGAACTCCGTGGACAGCCAGACACTCACCGGCTTCACGCCGCGGGGGAAGTAGGCGCCGGCTGGGGAGGCGACCAGCAGGAAGGTGTAGGCGTTGGCCGGGCGAACGCCCAGCCCGATCTCGGTCGCGAACTCGAAGGGCCGCAGGTAGAGGCTCTTCTCCGGGTCATCTGCCACCCAGGCGGCATCCGCGCGAACCAGGGCCTCGACCGAGCCGAGGAAGATGTCCTCGGGCAGCTCGGCCATGGCCAACCGCCGCGCGCTGCGGGCGAACCGTGCGGCGTTGGCCTCCGGCCGGAACGCGTTCAGCGACCCATCCGGATGCCGATAGGCCTTGAGCCCCTCGAAGATGGACTGCCCGTAGTGGATGAACATGCTGTCGGGGTCGATCGGCAGGGGGGCATAGTCCACCAGCTCGGGCTCGCCCCAGCCGCCAGCCACCGACCAGTCTGCGCGGACCATGTGATCGGTGAAGTACCGGCCGAACCCGGGGTCGGCGAGGATCGCCGCCCGCTGCTCCTCCGGCAGGACCGCGCCGGTGCTGCGGTCGGCGACCTTTGCAGCCACCCGTCCGGTCACCGGGTACAGGTCGATGCCGGCTGCGGACATCTCGGCTGCGCTGCGGTACCAGGGGGTGGCTGCGTCGGTGGTCATGGGCCGAAGTATCCCTGATCCCAGCATCCGGTCGCGAGCTTGTCCGACTGATGGGACGTGCACCCGTCAATGCCCACCCGACCACTCGACGCCAGCCACCTGCAGGACGGCCCCCACCCCCAACCCCCACCCGGTGATCCATTCGGGTTACGCAGCCTAGAGAGTCCGCAACCTGAATGGATCATGGCTGCGGCCAGGAACGGGAAGGCGAAATCGACCCCTGCCCACGCGGACATCGGACCGGGTGGGCGACCTGCGCCGGATCAGCCTGCGGCACCCGCGGCCAGGGCGTCGCCGATCTGGCTGGTCGAGCGCACGGATGTCCCCCGCGCGGCGAGGTCGGCGGCCACGGCGGCCTCGACCCGGTCGGCCGCCTCCTGGTGGCCGAGGTGCGCCAGCAGCATCGCCACGGACAGGACGGTCGCGGTCGGGTCGGCCGTGCCCTGCCCGGCGATGTCCGGGGCAGAGCCGTGGACCGGCTCGAACATGCTCGGGTTGGTGCGGCTCGGATCGATGTTGCCGCTGGCCGCCAGGCCGATCCCGCCGGCGATCGCCGCGCCGATGTCGGTGAGGATGTCGCCGAACAGGTTGTCGGTGACGACCACGTCGAAGCGCTCGGGCTGGGTCAGGAAGAACATGGCCGCAGCGTCCACGTGGCAGTAGTCGCACGTGATCCCGGGGAACTCCGCGGCGACCGCGTCGAACGTGCGCTGCCACAGGGAGCCGGCGTGCACCAGGACGTTCGTCTTGTGCACCAGCGTGACCTTGCCGCGCCTGGCACCGGCCCGTGAGAACGCGTCGCGGACGATCCGCTCCACGCCGAAGCGCGTGTTCAGGCTCTCCTCGGTGGCGACCTCGTGGGCGGTGCCACGGCGCAGCGTGCCGCCGGAGCCGACGTAGGGCCCCTCGGTGCCCTCCCGGCAGACGACCATGTCGATGTCGGCCGGGCCCTTGCCCGCCAGGGGCGTGGCCACGCCGGGGAAGAGCTTGACCGGCCGCAGGTTGACGTGGTGGTCGAGCTCGAAGCGCAGCGGCAGCAGCACGCCGCGCTCCAGGACACCCGGGGGGACGCTCGGGTCGCCGATGGCGCCCAGCAGGATCGCGTCCTGCCCGCGCAGCTCGGCCAGGACCGACGCGGGCAGCGTCTCGCCAGTCGCGTTGTAGCGGCGCGCCCCGAGGTCGTAGTCGGTGGTCTCGATGGTCAGGCCGGCCGACGGCGCGACGGCGTCGAGCACCTTCAGGCCCTCGGCGACCACCTCGGTGCCGATCCCGTCGCCGGCGATGACAGCAAGCTTCAACTGGGTCACGGGGAGAACCCTAATGCGCGCGGTGGGTGGCCCGAACCGGCAGGCCCTGCTGCCACAACCCGACCGATCAGGCCGCCCGATCGCTACCAGAGCACGTCGTTGTCCTCAGCCACACCGGGCATCCGGTCAAGGACGTACGTCCGCCCCGCGACGTCGATCTCGCCGGTGAAGTGACCGACGGGCTGGATGAACAGGCTGCGCAGGAGCCTGACGTCGATGTACTCGTCGTGCGTGGCCACGGGGTCGAAGCGCAGCCGGACCGCCCCATCCGCGGTGCTGATCCGCCAGGGCCTCATCACGTCGCCACGGTCGAACTCGAACCGGGTACGCGCATCGAGCGCGGTCGGTCGGCCGTCGATCCACACGCCGTTCTCGCGCGACCGCTCGCCGACCCCGGAGAACCCGTCGACGATGTTGAAGCCCAGCACCGACCCATCGTCGAGTCGCCCGGTGCCATAGGCCCAGTGCCAGGAGGTGGTCCGGGGCAGGAGCCCCTTGGTGTAGTCGTAGCCACCGAACCCAGCTTCGAGGCTGTACGTCTGGCTGCCACCCTCGCCATGGACCACGAGCTGACCGGAGACCAGCATGCCTGCGGTCTTCGCCGTGACGGAGACCGACAGCTCTCCGCCGTGCTCCACCTCGGAGACCGCCGTGATGCCCGTGCCCTCGTCGCGCAGGATCAGGTCGAGCTCCACCCAGGGGCGCGACCGGCCGGGCAGTGAGGCGACCGCACGACCCAACGACACTCGTACTCCAAGCTCGTCACCATCGCGTCGAACCGCGTACCGCGTTCCCGGCAGGCGGTAGGAGGCTCGCAGCCCGTCACCGGGTGCGTCGTTCACGCTGGCCAGGGCGAACTTGCGGCTGGAGTCCGCGATCACCTCGCCGGTGCGCAGGTTCGTCGCCATGAGGAACCCGGTGCCGGTCACGGCCCCGTTGACCATCAGGGCAGCCACCGAGACATCCGGGGTCGCAGCGAAGACGTACACCCATGACTTCTGCCGGATCCGGCGCTTCAGCAGCCCAACCGGATCGGCGCCCCCGAGCCGGTGGGGGTCGGCCAGCCCTGACAGGCCCGCGCTGGCCACGATCCCCTCGTACCCGCCGAACAGCGGCACGCCCTCGGCCGACACGGCGCTCGGCGGAGCCGGAGCCAGCGGCGCCACCGGATGCTGCTTCTGACCTCGTGACGTCGTCATGGCGCCCACGCTACGCGGGGCCGTGATCCGCGCGCCGCATCGGTATGGTCGGTCGATGCTCCCCGAACTGCGCACCCAGCGCCTGGTGATCCGCCCGGTGCGCCCCGATGACGTCGACCCCCTCGTCGAGCGGCGCAACGATCCCGCCGTGGCCGCCCTGCAGGCCTGGCTGACCCCGTGGCCGCGCGAACGGGGTGAGCAGATCGTGGCCGACGTGATGGCCGCCGGCGGCCCGGTGGACGGCCAGTGGTTCATGGCCACCGTCGTCGAGGCCGCGACAGACGAGGTGGTGGGCGACCTCGTGCTGCACCCGACCAACGAGTCGCGCACCGCCGAGGTCGGGTACTCGCTGAGCACCCGGCACTGGGGCAAGGGCTACGCGGCCGAGGCCCTGGAGGCGTTCGTGGCGTGGATCGTCGAGGCGCTGCCCGTGACCCGCGTGGCCGGGATGCTGCATCCGGACAACCGCGCCTCGGCCATGGTCCTGGAGCGGACGGGGTTCGTCTTCGAGGGTCACACCCGACTCTCGTTCTGGTTGGGCGAGGACAACTCCGACGACTGGATCTACGGGATGACGCGCGCGGACTGGCAGGCGTGGCGAGACCGGACCCGCACGCCACCCGAGGTGGTGCGCCTGACCACGGTGACCCAGGACAACAAGGCTGCGGTCCTCGCGCTGAGCACGCATCGCAGCCAGCAGGCCTTCGTGGCCCCGATGCTGCAGTCGTTCGCCGACGCCCTGCTCCCGGGGCTCGTCGACGGGGCGCCCGTGGTGCCCTGGATGCGGGCGATCGAGGCGGACGGGGTGATCGTCGGTTTCCTGATGCTGGCCCGCACGACGCCGAACCATCCCGATCCCTTCCTGTGGCGGCTGCTGATCGACCGGCTCCACCAGCGCCGCGGGATCGCCTCGCGTGCGGTCGGGCTGCTCGCCGACGAGTGCCGGATGATGGGCGACACCACGCTGCTGGTCAGCTGGGTCGAGGGAAAGGGCTCCCCGCGGGACTTCTACCTGGCCCACGGGTTCGTGCCCACGGGCCGGATCGTCGAGGGCGAGACCGAGGCGCGCCTGCAGCTGGCGTGAGTCCGCACCGCACGCCAGCTCCTCGAACACGGCGCCGGAACGGTGCGTGCGCTCCCCCGCGACCATGCGCTACCCTGATCCCGATGTTCACCGTGCGACTGCTCCTTGGTAGCCGCGGCGGGGCCTGATCCAACCGGCTCCCCTGTCGCGGGTGATCGCGTGCGCCGGTTCGAGACCCCACGGGTCGAACCCCCACCACATCCCAGGAGCCACAGATCATGAGCACCACCCGTAGCACCCACCCCTTCGCCACCTATGCCGAGCGAACCGCACAGAAGCCCTCGCCGATGGCCTTCCAGCGCTACGCACCCTTCACGCCGATCGCCCTGCCCGAGCGCACCTGGCCGAGCACGGTCATCACTGCGGCCCCGCGCTGGTGCGCGGTCGACCTGCGCGACGGCAACCAGGCCCTGATCGACCCGATGACCCCGGACCGCAAGAAGCGCATGTTCGAACTGCTGGTCCGGATGGGCTACAAGGAGATCGAGGTCGGCTTCCCCTCGGCCAGCCAGACGGACTTCGACTTCGTCCGGGAGCTGATCGAGGGCGACATGATCCCCGACGACGTCGTCATCCAGGTGCTGACCCAGTCCCGTGAGCACCTGATCGAGCGGACCTACGAGGCGATCCGCGGGGCGAAGCAGGCCATCGTCCACCTGTACAACTCGACCTCCACCCTGCAGCGCAGGGTCGTGTTCGGCCTGGACCGCGACGGGATCAAGGACATCGCCGTGCACGGCGCGCAGCTGTGCATGAAGTACGCCGAGCAGATCACCCCCGACACCGACGTCTACTACGAGTACTCCCCGGAGTCCTACACGGGCACCGAGCTGGAGTTCGCGGTCGAGGTGTGCAACGCGGTCAACGACGTGTGGCAGCCGACGCCCGAGCGCAAGGTCATCATCAACCTGCCGGCCACCGTCGAGATGGCCACCCCGAACGTCTACGCCGACTCGATCGAGTGGATGCACCGCAACCTGCGCTACCGCGACTCGATCGTCCTGAGCCTGCACCCGCACAACGACCGCGGCACCGCCGTGGCCGCCGCCGAGCTGGGCTACATGGCCGGTGCGGACCGGATCGAGGGCTGCCTGTTCGGCAACGGCGAGCGGACCGGGAACGTCTGCCTGGTGACGCTGGGCATGAATCTGTTCAGCCAGGGCATCGACCCGCAGATCGACTTCCGCGACATCGACGAGATCCGCCGCACGGTCGAGTACTGCAACCAGCTGAAGGTGCCCGAGCGGCACCCCTACGGCGGCGACCTGGTGTTCACCGCGTTCTCCGGCTCGCACCAGGACGCGATCAACAAGGGCTTCAAGGCGATGGCCACCGACGCCGGCATGGCAGGTGTGCCCGTCGAGTCGTTCCGCTGGGAGGTTCCCTACCTGCCGATCGACCCGCACGACATCGGCCGCACGTACGAGGCCGTCATCCGGGTCAACAGCCAGTCGGGCAAGGGCGGCGTGGCCTACATCATGCGCACCGAGCACGGCCTCGAGCTGCCGCGGCGGCTGCAGATCGAGTTCTCCCAGGTGATCCAGCGGATGACCGACTCCGAGGGCGGCGAGGTGGCCCCGGCGCAGATGTACGAGATCTTCGCCGACGAGTACCTGCCCGTCGCGGAGATGCCGTGGGGCCGGCTGAAGCTGCGCCACGTCCTGGTCGAGTCCGACGTCGACGGCGAGACCATGGTCCGCACCGTCATCCGCGACAACGCCCACCATGCCCGGGAGTTCGAGGGCATCGGCCACGGCAACGGCCCGATCGCGGCGTTCTGCGACGCGCTGGCCGCCCACCACATCGACGTCCGGGTCCTGGACTACTCCGAGCACGCGATGTCGTCCGGTGGCGATGCGAAGGCGGCGGCGTTCGTGGAGTGCGCGATCGGTGGCAGGGTGCTGTGGGGCGTGGGCATCGACTCGTCGATCGTCACCGCGTCGCTCAAGGCGATCATCTCGGCGGTCAACCGGGCGCAGCGCGACCAGGTCGGCTGAGCCCAGGGCAGGCGGGAGCATCGAGGGGCCGCGGCTGGGCGCACCCGGCCGCGGCGCCCTACGGGATCAGCCCTCGACGATGTCCCCGAGCACCGGGTCGACCTCGATGCCCAGCGAGGTCAGGTACGCCTCGGCTGCGTCGAGCTGCGCCGGCTCGCCGGACATCTCCAGGACCATCCAGCCGAAGTGGTCCTCGATGGAGGCACGCCGGATGGAGGTGACCACGCCGTAGTCCACCCCCAGGTGGTAGACCACAGGCTCGCGCACCTGGGTCTGCGGGAACGTCAGCCGGACGGGGCGATGCACTGCAGCCATGCGCGCCACTGTAGTGCGCCGCCGCCGACACCCGCCCGGCTGGCCGATCGGACCGCGGATGGGGTGGGCCGGAGGTCCGACTCAGCCGCCTCAGACCAGGTCGACGCTCTCCACCAGGTCGGCCTCGATCTCGCGGGCGATCCCGGCGAGCACCTCGGCGCCCGGCGAGGCATCGACGGTGAGCACCATGACCGCCTGGCCGCCGACGGCGTCGCGCGAGACCTGCATCCCGCCGATGTTGACCCCGGCGTGGCCCAGCGCCCCACCGACCGCACCGACGACACCGGGACGGTCCGCGTAGCGCATGACGACCAGGTGCTCGGACAGCGGGACCTCGAGGTCGAAGTCGTCGATCTCCACCAGCTTGGCGACATTGCGCGGGCCGGACAGCGTCCCGCCGACGCGCAGCGAGGTGCCGTCGGTCAGGGCAAGGCGCACCCGCACCAGGTTGCGGTGGTCGCCGGCGTCGGCATCCGTGATCAGGGCCGCCTCGATCCCCCGGTCCCGGGCGATGATCGGGGCGTTGACGTAGGAGACCTGCTCCTCGGACAGCGGGGTGAAGACGCCCTTGAGGGCCGAGAGCTCGAGGATCTTCACGTCGTTCTCCGTGACCTCGCCGCGCACCTCGGTCTCGACGGCGGCGACCGGGGCGGTGGCCAGCGCGGTGGCGATCTGGCCCAGGGCCTCGGTCAGCGGCAGCATCGGGCGGACGTCGTCGGCGATGGCCCCACCCTTGACGTTGACCGCGTCGGGGACGAGCTCGCCGGCCAGCGCCAGGCGCACGGACCTGGCCACGGCGATGCCGGCCTTCTCCTGGGCCTCGTCGGTGGAGGCGCCCAGGTGCGGGGTCACGACGACCTGCTCGAGACTCATCAGCGGCGAGTCGGTGCACGGCTCCTTGGCCCACACGTCGATGCCCGCACCGGCCACCCGGCCGTCGACGATCGCCTCGTAGAGGGCCGCCTCGTCGACGATCCCGCCCCGTGCGGCGTTGATGACCCGCACCGTCGGCTTGACCTTGTGCAGGGCCTCGTCGCCGATCAGGCCGATCGTCTCCGGGGTCTTGGGCAGGTGCACGGTGATGAAGTCGCTGTCGGCCAGCAGCTCGTCGAGGGACACCATGCGGATGCCCATCTGGGCCGCGCGCGCGGGCTGGACGTAGGGGTCGTAGGCGATGAGCTTGACGCCGAACGCGCTCAGGCGCTGGGCCACGAGCAGGCCGATCCGGCCCAGGCCGACCACGCCGACCACCTTGTCGGCAAGCTCCACGCCCGTGTACTTGGAGCGCTTCCACGCGCCCCCCTTGAGGGCGTCGTTCGCCGGGGCGATGTGCCGGGCGCTGGCCAGGAGCAGGGCGATGGCCAGCTCGGCCGCCGACCCGATGTTCGACGTGGGGGCGTTGACGACCATCACGCCGGCCTGCGTGGCTGCGGGGACGTCGACGTTGTCGAGCCCGACGCCGGCGCGGGCAACGACCTTGAGGCGGCGAGCGGCCGCGATCGCCTCAGCGTCGACCTTCGTCGCCGAGCGGATCAGGATCGCGTCGACATCAGCGATGGCAGGCAGGAGCTGCGCGCGGTCGGCACCGTCGCAGTAGCGGATCTCGAAGTCGGGTCCGAGTGCCTCCACGGTGGCGGGGCTGAGTTCCTCGGCGATCAGGACGATGGGCTTGCTCACGGTAGGCACCCTCTTGACGGACCCACGGGGTCGTTCCCCACGGCTGGGGCAATTCTAACGATCGCATCCGCGGCGTCCCCGGCACCCCGAAGGTCCCGTCCCGTCCCGCGAACGGCCCTACCCGAGGCAGGCGGCCAGGTCCAGGGCACGCCGGGCACTGCGGATGCGGACCCGCGCCGGCCGGGCCATCCTGTGGCGCATGGACGACACCGGCCACGACCGGCGCAAGAGCGCCACGGCCAACGCCGCCCTGCTCCTGGCGGCGGCCCTGATCCCCCTGCTGGGCGCGATCGACGCCACCAGCATCGACCACACGCAACTGCGTCCCTGGGGCTGCCGCACGTGCAGCATCCCCGCAGAGCCCGTGCCGGCCGCGGACCAGGATCCCGACGTCCTGTGAGCGACGCTCGCCTCCCTGCCGGTCGGGTCAGCGGGCCGCGGTACTCGTTGGCGACCCGCTTCGCCTCCCTGCCGGTCGGGTCAGCGGGCCGCGGTGCCCTCCACGTAGTCGCTGTCCGAGGTCTTCACCCAGCTCATCAGCTGCCGCAGCTGGCGACCGGTCTCCTCGATCGGATGGGCCTCACCGGCAGCGCGCAGGGCGTGGAACTCCGGGGCACCGGCGTCCTGGTCGTCGATGAACCGCTGCGCGAAGGCTCCGGACTGGATGTCGGCCAGCACCGCACGCATGTTCTCCTTGACGTGCGGATCGATGACCCGCGGACCGGAGACGTAGTCGCCGTACTCGGCGGTGTCCGAGATGCTCCAGCGCTGCTTGGCGATGCCGCCCTCGTACATGAGGTCGACGATCAGCTTCAGCTCGTGCAGGCACTCGAAGTAGGCGACCTCGGGCTGGTAGCCGGCCTCGGTCAGCACCTCGAACCCGGTCTGGACCAGCTTCGACGCACCGCCGCAGAGCACGGCCTGCTCGCCGAACAGGTCGGTCTCGGTCTCCTCGGTGAACGTCGTCCTGATCCCGCCGGCGCGCAGTGCACCGATCGCCTTGGCGTAGGACAGCGTCAGGTCCCAGGCCCCACCGGTGGCGTCCTGCTCGACGGCCACGATCGCGGGCACGCCGCGTCCGGCCACGTACTCACGGCGGACCAGGTGACCCGGGCCCTTCGGGGCGACCATGCAGACATCGACGTCGGCCGGCGGCTTCACGTAGCCGAACCGGATGTTGAACCCGTGCGCGAAGAACAGCGCGTCGCCGGGCTTCAGGTTCGGGGCGATCGCCTCGGCGTACAGGCCGCGCTGGGCGGGGTCGGGCACGAGGACCATGATCAGGTCGGCCTCGGCGCACGCCGTGGCCGGGTCGACGACCCGCAGGCCCTCAGCCTCGGCCTTGGCCCGGCTCCTGGAGCCCTCCGCAAGTCCGACGCGCACGTCCACCCCGGAGTCGCGCAGGCTCAACGCGTGGGCGTGGCCCTGGCTGCCGTATCCCAGCACCGCGACCTTACGGGCCTGGATGATCGAGAGGTCGGCATTGTCGTCGTAGAACAGCTCAGCCACTGTGGGGCTCCTTGGGTGTTGCGGCGCGAATGCGGCGCCGGGGATCGTGGGGTGATTGTCTCAGGTCGGGGGGGTACGTTCCGGAGGTGCCCCGTATCGGGCACCCACCGGGTTGTGCTGACGATTCCGACCGTTTCAGGGTCGGAATCGTCAGCACGTGGTGGTCAGGCGGTCCGGTCGACCGGGCGCAGGGCGCGCTCGGTCATCGACTTGGAACCTCGGCCCAGGGCAACCGCGCCGGACTTGACCAGCTCGCGGACACCGAACGGCTCGAGCACCCGCAGCAGGGCGTCGAGCTTGTCGCGACTGCCGGTGACCTCGATCGTGACCGCATCCGGGGCGACGTCGACGACCCCGGCCCGGAACAGGGCGACCGTCTCCAGCACGTGGCTGCGGGTCGTGGCGTCCGCGCGCACCTTGACCAGCATGAACTCGCGCTGCACGGAGGTCGCCGGCTCCAGCTCGACGATCTTGAGCACGTTGACCAACTTGTTGAGCTGCTTGGTCACCTGCTCCAGCGGCAGCCCCTCGACCTCGACGACCAGGGTGATCCGCGAGACCTCCGGGGTCTCGGTCGGGCCGACGGCCAGCGACTCGATGTTGAAGCCGCGCCGGGAGAACAGCCCGGCGATCCGGGCCAGCACGCCCGGCTGGTCCTGGACCAGCACGCTCAGTGTGTGACGGCTCATCGCTCAGTCCTCCCGGTCCCACGTCGGCGCCATGTCGCGCGCGAACTTGATGTCAGAGTTGCTCGTCCCAGCCGCGACCATCGGCCAGACCATGGCGTCCTTGTGCACCCGGAAGTCCACGACCACCGGCGCGTCGTTGATCGACATCGCCTTCTCGATGGTGCCGTCGACGTCCTCGGCGGAGTCGCAGCGCAGGCCAACACATCCGTAGGCGTCGGCCAGCTTCACGAAGTCCGGGACGCTGTGCGAGTGCAGGTCGGTGTTGGAGTAGCGCTCGTTGTAGAACAACGACTGCCACTGGCGGACCATGCCCAGCGCGCCGTTGTTGATCAGCGCGACCTTGATCGGGATGTTGTTGATCGTGCAGGTCGCCAGCTCCTGGTTGGTCATCTGGAAGCAGCCGTCGCCGTCGATGGCCCACACGGTCTTCTCCGGCGCGCCGACCTTGGCGCCCATCGCGGCGGGCACGGCGAACCCCATGGTGCCCAGGCCACCGGAGTTGATCCACGCGCCCGGCTTCTCGTACTGGACGAACTGCGCGGCCCACATCTGGTGCTGGCCGACGCCTGCGACGTAGAGGGCGTCGGGCCCGGCGATCTGGCCCAGTCGCTCGATGACGTACTGCGGGGCGAGCGTCCCGTCGCTGGGCTGCTCGTAGCCCAGCGGGTACTTCTCCAGCCAGCGGTCCAGCTCGGACCACCAGCCGGCGATGTCGAACGCCCGGCCGGCGGCCAGCTCGGCCTGGATGGCCACCACCAGCTCGGCGATGACCTCCCTGGCGTCGCCGACGATCGGCACGTCTGCGCGGCGGTTCTTGGAGATCTCGGCCGGGTCGATGTCGGCGTGGATGACCTTGGCGTTGGGCGCGAACGTCGACAGCTGGCCGGTGACCCGGTCGTCGAAGCGCGTGCCCAGGGCGATCAGCAGGTCCGAGGACTGCAGCGCCCCGACGGCGGCCACGGTGCCGTGCATGCCGGGCATGCCCAGGTTCTGCGGGTGGCTGTCGGGCAGCGCCCCGCGGGCCATGAGCGTGGTCACCACCGGGATGCCCGTGAGGTCGGCCAGGGCGCGCAGCTCGGCGGCAGCACCGGCGCGGATGACCCCACCGCCCACGTAGAGGACCGGCTTTCGCGACTCCAGCATCAGGCGCGCGGCCTCGCGGACCTGCTTGGTGTGCGGTCGGGTCGTCGGCTTGTACCCCGGCAGGTCCAGCCGCGAGGGCCAGGCGAAGGTCGTCTGCGCCTGCAGGGCGTCCTTTGCGATGTCCACCAGGACCGGGCCGGGTCGGCCGGTGCTCGCGATGTGGAAGGCCTCGGCGATCGCCCGGGGGATCTCCTCGGCGCGGGTCACCAGGTAGTTGTGCTTGGTGACCGGCATCGTGATCCCACGGATGTCGGCCTCCTGGAAGGCATCGGTGCCGATGGCGGCCGAGTTCACCTGACCGGTGATCGCAACCATCGGCACCGAGTCCATGTACGCGTCAGCGATCGGCGTCACCAGGTTGGTGGCTCCCGGCCCGGAGGTCGCCATGCAGACCCCGACCCGTCCGGTCGCGTACGCGTAACCCGCTGCTGCATGCCCTGCGCCCTGCTCGTGGCGGACGAGGATGTGCCGGACCTGGGTGGAGTCCATCAACGGGTCGTATGCGGGCAGGATCGCGCCACCGGGGATGCCGAATACCGTGTCGACACCGGCGGCCTCCAGCGAGCGCACGAGGCTGCTGGCCCCGCTGATCGTCGTGGTGGGTGGTGTGTGTGCCGTCGACATGATCGGTCCCTTGCTCTCGGTTCGGGTTGTCGGTGGAGATCCTGCCAGTGCGGTGCTGGTGCAAATGAAAGACCCCGTGGCCCGAAGGCTCACGAGGTCACGTCGGAGTAGGGAACAGTCAGGCTGGGGTTCCCACCCCGGCGTGAGTCGCTACTACGATAATTCGCACGCGCTCATAGTGGCCCCGGCGCAGGAGAAGCGCAACCCCCAGG
>CAVZGE010000005.1:0-229521 GCA_963774745.1 uncultured Actinomycetes bacterium
CGGATCGGCGATCGTGGCCGGCCTGATCGCAATTGGCTGGGCAGTCAATCGCAGTCGCCGCAGCAGCAACATCTTTGGTCACGGCGCTGGAAGCGTGCCGGTCGTAGCCAAGTAATAAAATCCCGCCCCCCTCCACAAGGGTGGGTGTGCCATATCTCAAACAGACGCCATCGCGACGCTGGTCATCGTGTGGTTCACGTGGCGCACCGCCGTCGCCGCCAAGAGGCAGGCAGACGCCGCCAGCGCACATGCGGATAAGGCGATCCAAGCAGCCGCAGACAACACCGCCGTCGCGATCCGCGACGCGAACAGCCGCGCCGAACGGGACCTGTACCGCGACACCCTCATCAAGATCGCCGAGTGTTTCGCGACGGCATCGGCGCTGTCGCACGACCCGATCGCATCCGAAGCCCTCCAACGGTGTCGTGCGCTGGTGACCGTACTGCCGCCGAGCCTGTTCCCGCTCCCGGTGATACGGACGCGCCTCAACGTCGACGGCAAGCCCCCGGATCCACCGCGTGAACTGGCTGAGCAGGCGAACGGTTCGGAGTTCATGACGCACATGAGCCGGGAGATCGCCGCTGCTGTCGCCGGGCTCGTTGGCAGACCCTACGAAGTGTTCGACAGAGACACGATCCAGGTCGCTGAGGCAGCCACCGCATCGAGTACAGGCGCCGAATGAAGCGGGTGTTCTTCCACGGCACCGGCGCCGACCTGGCAGCGGGTGGAGCACTGGCGCCCGGCGCGGTCGGCGGGGGCATCGACCCGGACTGCGAGTTGATGTGCGTGTGGGCGACCCGCACCCACTCCGACGCGATCAAATGGGCGGTACGTGCATTTCGCACCGCCCGGACGGGCGTGTCTGTCGAGCGCTCAGGTGTACGAGGTCGAGCTGTTCGGCGAGATCGTCCCTGACCCGAACTACGACAGCGACTCGTCGGTGATGGCCGACGGCGGACGGGTGATCCGCCGGGTCGCGTCGTACTCAAGCCGTGAGGAAGCTGCCGCCGCCGAGTTGAACCTGCGTATGCAGGGCTTGTAGCGCGCCGCCCCCACCGTCGTCCAGTCTGACGGGTGATGACGAGGTTGGCGTCAACGTGTGAACTGGGTGGCGTTTACCCAGACGGGTCGTTCACGCGCTGGGACCCTTGAAGCGTGCCGCCGGGTCTCTGTCGGCGCTCCACCGAGATGCGGAGATTCCCGTGACCAACAACGACGCTACGTCCCTGTCCACTTACGCCGACCGCGTCGCCTGGCTACAGGCGGCGCCCCAACCCAGCGAGCACAGCGCCACGTGCGCCGACCGATGCCTGGACCTCCATGTCGCCGCCGACGACCTCGAACTGGAGGGGCTGTCCGCGTCCCCTGGCACCGTCCCGATCCGGACCGTCCTCGTCGCAGGCTTCGAAGCGGACCGGCGCGCCAGGCAGTGGGCGGACTGCGCCCGCGCCCACGCGCACTCCGTGCCGGCCTTGCCGGGGTCGACTTCCTAGTCGGGTTCGTCTCCCAGCGGCTGAGCGAGGGCGGCCCGATCGGGGGTTCATCCGTTCCCGGTGATGTGGCCTGAGGCGGCAGGTGGGTGGTGGCGCGGCGGCGGAGGGGCTGGGGTCGTGGTTCGTGCTCCCCATCGTCACCCTCGCCTTGCGCACCAGGTACCCCGTGACCGACACGTGGATCGTGCCGGTGATCGGCGCGGTCATGGTCGGGGTCGCGGCCGCCGTGAATGTGCTCTTGGCAGTGGGGTCGGTCCCCGCTCGACGTAGTGGCCACGGCCGTCACGGCGCTCGCGGCCCTAGGCGCGGCCGTGATCCTGCTCGTCGGGGACGGATGACTGACCCCAGGACCGGGAGCCAAGACGGGTGGCCAGGGCGCGTCACATCGCGTATGACTGTCAAGCGCGGGCCGCCCTGCGCTCGACGCTTTGGTCCATTCCGTCCCGTTGGCGGAACGGTCTACGGATCGTTGGGCGTCAAGGGCGGGGGTATCGCACCTGGGCGCGAGGAGCTGTCCCGCTAGACCTGTCCGGTGATCGTCACCGGGACGGGGACGCCGTGCGGCACACGCGGCGTGTCTTATCAAGGTAAAGGTTGCTGAGACACCTCGCCGCACGTGTCAGTCGGTCCGCGAGCGGGGGAGTCCAGCACGACCTGTCTGTCTCGCTTAGTCGTCTCATCGTCGGCGTGTCTCGCGCACCTGCCGCTGGGGTTTGTGAGGCATGATGATTGGATGCGACTCCTGGGGTACACACGCGTGAGCACCAGCAGCCAAGATGCCCAGTTGCAGAGGGACGCGCTGCTGGCCGTTGGGGTAGAGCCCCGGGACGTGTTCGCCGATGTGACCTCGGGATCACGGACCGCGGTCGATCGACCCGGGATGCGCCGACTGCTGGAGTACGCGACTGCTGGTGACACGGTCGTGGTGTGGCGGGTGGACCGCCTCGGGCGGTCCCTGATCGACGTACTGAACACGGTCGACCTGTTGCGGGAGCGACAGATCAACGTACGGTCCGTGCAGGATGGGATCGACCCCGCCACCTCAACCGGCAGGCTGATGCTGAACATGCTCGCCACCCTGGCCGAGTATGAGCGCGAGCTGATCACCGAGCGGATCAACGCAGGAATAGCGGCCGCACGGCAGTCAGGGACCCAGTTCGGTCGCCCACCAGTCGACCCCAGGGTGGTCGCCGAAAAGTTGACAGTGACCGCCGATGCCCGGGCAAAGGGCCGCACCGCTGCCGAAGCCGCGCAACTGGTCGGCTGGAGCCGGGCCACCCTCTACCGCCACCAGGCCGCCGCCGATCGCGCGCCTCAGGACAAGCGATCGGATCGTTGAGAACGGCGGTGCCAGCCCAAGCCGCCGTTGCGGCTGGTGCCAGCACCGCTACCAGTGAGGCGCACGTGAAGACGACTCCAGAACGAAACGTACCGAAGTCGACTGCACAGAGCGCCGCTCCAAGCACGAACTCGTGCACGTGACTTCGGAAACTGACAGTGGGGGTACGACCCGTTTCAGCAGCCCTCACCGGCTGGGGGCAGCCCGAGGAGGAGGCGCACCGAGGCAGACGCGTCCGACGCGTCCGGCCAGTCGAAATCGGCATCGGACCAGCGGTGCCGTGGCTTGCCAATCCGCTTCATGTCCGCAGCCTCGTGATAGTACGCGGTGGCCATGAACTGCACGTCCCCGGCGACCTCCACCGGCCACGGGAACGCTGGGTCGACGAACGCCCGCGCCGCGGCCGTCGTCCGCGTGTAGACCTTCTTCGCCGGAGCCCGTGTCTTCTTGTGGACCCGGTCTCCCATGTCGTCGTTGCCGTCGTAGCGCTCCATCGCCCGGAGGAACTGGCTGAGGCAGCGTTCACCGGGCACACGTAGGCAAGGTACCGAGCGGCAGCCTGCTCCACGGGCATCGTCGGCACGGGCGTCACCTCATCAGCGGTGGCTGGCGCGGCAGCCGGTGCGAGCAGGGCCAGGGCCACTCCTGCGGCGATGAGCGTTCGATTCATTATGGTTGCTCCCCTTTCCGCTTGTTGACGCTACTCCTCGGATAGTCGCGAACTACGGCCGGAAGGTGGAACTCCCCGGAGGATTCCTGAAGGGGGCGGCATACACGATCGTGAAGTCGCTGGTCTGGAGGACCCCACGATCTGGCGGTACAGGCGTTCCCGGTCCGCGGGGTTCCACGGCAGCTCGTCGCTCCGGAAGATGGCGACGCCTTGCGTATCCCACTTCTTGACACGGGAGAACCTAAGGATTTGGGCATCCTTGCCCACCCCATAGCCGTCACCACCACAGGTCCACCCCGAGCTGGTTCACACACGCATCTAGAACACAACGGACCACTTTGGGCGGGGTGTCGACGTTACGCCGTCGGGCTCGTGGTGGTCCTAGTTATCAGAGTCCCAGTGCTCGTCTCCCACTGCATCGTCGGCAAACTCCCGGACGTTCGCATTCACTTCCGCTTGGTGGCTGCCGTCGAGTTGCTCGTACAGGGCGTCGAACTCCTCCTCGGTCAGCGTCTCGATCTCGGCGGCCAGTGTGTTCACGATCTCGTTCTGCTCACGGGCGGAAAGTCGCATGCTAGAGTGCCTTCCTCAAGGTGGGTACTCGGGTAGTTATGAAGATGAAGCCTCGACCTTCCTAGCAGGTTGAGCCCTTCTGAGTCAGCGTAGAGGCTGAGGGCGACGACCGAGGGAGTGACTACGAGGGCCGTTGTGCCCGCGCAAGCCCTCGAGCGACTTGGCCGTCTATGGTTGCCAACTATG
The DNA here is from genome assembly GCA_963774745.1 of uncultured Actinomycetes bacterium. Taxonomy (GTDB): domain Bacteria; phylum Actinomycetota; class Actinomycetes; order S36-B12; family CAIYMF01; genus Prado023. The sequence continues at coordinate 4,262 of CAVZGE010000005.1, forward strand.
GCGTGCACAGTGTGCGGACTCGGCGGGCACAACAACCGCACCTGCCCGGCGAGCACCCCACTTGTCCTAACTGCGGCAGGCCCACAGCCAACATGAACTACTACTCCGAGCGAGGCGACAGAGACTACTGCTCGCCGATCACGTCCCCTGATTGTTGGGACTGGGACGCTGCGGAGCCGGTGTAACGAGGGAATGCCGGTTCGTCTACGCCCGATGCCTTAGCCTCACCCCACCCCGCACCCCAGTGGATTGAGGTTCAGGGCGAGTCTGAGAGGTCAGCAACGGTCCATTCTGAGCGGCCGTGATGTGACACGAACTGCTAAGTCGGCCGTTCGCTCGCCTGCGCGTCGGTCACGTCCGCCCGGGATGCCCACGCAAACTGCCGAGTCGCTGTCGCGAAGTCGGACAACTGCTCTTCGAGTGATCGTATGCCTGGGAGAAGTGGTCGCTCGGGGGTCAGCGCGGCGCCACCATCTTCACTGATCAGCTGGGTTGATGACTTCGGGTCAAGGCGGGCCCGATGGTATGCGTTGGCTGCGGTCAAGAGGCGGCCATAGCGGACCCAGACGAGATCGAAAGCGATAGACACGGGATCGGGTCTCCTCGTCGCCAGGGCCTCGGGCTGGTTCAGTCCAACCGCCAGGGCCTCGGACTGGTTCAGTCGAACCGCCAGAGCCTCGCGTGCCTCCGCCAGTTCGGCGATGGATTCGTCAGTGGGGCCGCCGCCGGCCTCGAGGTAGGTGCGGAAGGCCAGTGCGTTCTTTCGGATCGCCGCCGCGTATCCAACGTGCGAAATCCAGGAGGTGGTCGAGCGCAGCGGCCTCGGCATCGGAACGTTCCCGGGCATGGCGTGCCTGCTCTTGCGCGGCGAGCCAGGTCGCGGGCGGCCTTGGCGTCTTGCCGCGCCGCCGACCTCTCCCGCTCGGCCCGCGTATCGGCACGCACCTGGGTAAAGATGACGCCAGCAGAACCCGACAAGGGCGACGACCATGGCGACCCAACTATTCGCGTCCATGGCCGAAGATGGTTCCACATGCGCTTCCCGGTGCGTCAGGAGCCGTCGATTGTGGCACGGGTCAGGTGGCTCGCTGCTACTTTGGAGCAACGATGAAGCCCACTCCTGAAGGCGTGTCCTGTGCCCTCGTGCCACGGCCACCGCTGTCAGAGATGGCAGCCATTTGGCAGCCATTCGGCATCGTCCGTATCCGATCCGGCCCGACGCCGATCGACCCAATCTTGCCCGTGACCTGCGATAGCAGAACTCAATCGACTCCAGCCGACAACCCTGCCGGGTACTTTTAATCCGTAGGTTGCGGGTTCGAGCCCCGCGGGGCCCACTTTCGAGCACGCAGCAGGCTGATGCCCCAGATCGAACGCCACTCGTTGACACCAACGCTCAGGCTCAGCTGAGTCGGACGACGGCCACCGATACGTGGACCTTGGGATCCCGGGGAAGGCGCAGCCAGGACCGGACATTGCCGAACAAGGTCGTCGGACCGCTCTGATAGATGGCCGCTGCGCACAGGCCCTGGAATCGATCGGACGGGACTGCCACGTCGAAGCTGACTGCCGCATCGCCGCTGGAGTCAGGACCGGCCTGTTGCCAGGCCAGAAGTGGTCCTCGTGAGGGCGGGGCCTTGTCTGGCGGGGTGGTCAGCCGGGAGACGGAACAGGCGCGTTCGAGGCCGTCAGCGCCGCTGAAGCTGCCGGTCTTGGGGAACTCTCTCAAGCCCACGAGCTGTACCAGCATGTCGCCGTCTGCTCGCAGCCCCGCGGCCCTGGCGTCAACTGTGGCCTGGTACCCATCACTGGTTCGCTCGGCCGAGACTGATACCGAGGGATTCTCCTGCAGGACGAGGGATGCGGCACCCAGGAGCACCGCGTAGACGCTGACGACGGCCAGGGCCCCGATCCCGACCGCGGCGGCACGTCGATGGGACCTCCATTGACCCACGGCGAGTGCGATGCCGGGAACCAGGATGGCCATCGAGACGACAGCAGCCATCAGCCCGGGGGCATTTCGGACTGCGCGGGCCAGGAGGCCGCCCGAGACACCCACAGCCGCCAGCCCCGCGACCACAAGGGCGATCGCGCCAGCCAGTGCAGGCGAGACCTCGAACCTCGGGGCGCCTTCGCCCTGCTGCCTGTCGTCTGACATTGCCCCCCACTAGCCGGCCCTTGACATGGATAGAGGACGACTTTCGCACAGTTGAGGGAGGATGGCGAGCCTTACCTGGCCGTGCATCGTCCGCCACCAGGCAGCACTCGTTGCCGCAGCCGAGCGGACCCAGCAGAATCGGGCCACTGCTCGACACCACGGCTCAGGCGAGACGTCGGCGCCGAGGGGTCCCGCGACGGCGACCCCGAGACGGTCGCCCCGCCCCATCAGAGGAGACACCATGAGTCCGACCCCCGGCCCGCACCTGGAACCATCGGCGCGGCACGCCGCGGACAGCCACGAGTTGATCCGCGTGCACGGCGCGCGGGAGAACAACCTCAAGAACGTGGATGTCGAGATCCCCAAGCGCCGGCTGACGGTGTTCACCGGTGTCTCCGGCTCGGGCAAGAGCTCGCTGGTCTTCGACACGATCGCCGCGGAGTCGCAGCGGATGATCAACGAGACGTACAGCGCCTTCCTCCAGGGCTTCATGCCGAGCCTGGCGCGGCCCGACGTGGACGTGCTCGATGGGCTGACCACGGCGATCCTCGTCGACCAGGAGCGGATGGGCGCGAACGCCCGGTCCACGGTGGGCACGGTCACGGACGCTAACGCCCTGCTGCGCATCCTGTTCAGCCGGCTCGGGCAGCCGCACATCGGCTCGCCGCAGGCGTACTCGTTCAACGTCCCGTCCGCCAGCGGGGTCGGCCAGGTCAAGGTCGACAAGGGCGCGGCCACGACGGCGCAGAAGCGCTCCTACTCGATCACCGGCGGCATGTGCCCGCGGTGCGAGGGCATGGGCTCGGTCTCCGACATCGACCTGGCCCAGCTGTTCGACGAGTCCAAGTCCCTCGACGAGGGTGCCATCACCGTTCCCGGCTACACCAGTGACGGCTGGTACGTCCGCATCTTCGCCGCGGTGGTGCCGACCGACATCCCGATCGCCCGGTTCTCCACCCGGCAGCGCCAGGAGTTCCTCTACGGCGAGCCCCGCAAGGTGAAGATGGACAACATCAACATGACCTACGAGGGCCTGGTGCCCAAGGTCACCAAGTCGATGCTGGCCAAGGACCTCGACGCGATGCAGCCGCACATCCGGGCGTTCGTGGAGCGTGCCGTGACGTTCCAGACCTGCCCCGAGTGCGCTGGCACGCGGCTGGCCGAGGGTGCCCGGTCCTCGAAGATCCACGGCACCTCCATCGCCGATGCCTGCGCGATGCAGATCACCGACCTCGCCGAGTGGGTGCGCAGCCTTGATGAGCCCGAGGTCGCACCGCTGCTGCGCGGCCTGACGCACCTGCTCGACTCGTTCGTCGAGATCGGGCTCGGGTACCTCTCCCTCGACCGGCCGTCGGGGACGCTGTCGGGCGGCGAGGCGCAGCGCACCAAGATGATCCGCCACCTCGGGTCCTCGCTCACCGATGTCACCTACGTGTTCGACGAGCCGACCATCGGCCTGCACCCGCACGACATCGCGCGGATGAACGGGCTGCTGCTCCAGCTCCGGGACAAGGGCAACACGGTGCTCGTCGTGGAGCACAAGCCCGAGGCGATCGCGATCGCCGACCACGTCGTCGACCTCGGCCCGGGCGCCGGGTCCGCCGGTGGCGAGGTGGTCTTCGAGGGCACCGTCGACGGCCTGCGGTCCAGCGGCACCCTCACCGGTCGGCACCTGGACGACCGCGCGGCGCTCAAGGCCTCGGTGCGCACGCCCTCGGGGGTCCTCCCGGTGCGCGGAGCCGACACGCACAACCTTCGTGACATCGACGTCGACATCCCGCTCGGCGTGCTCGTGGTCGTCACCGGTGTCGCTGGGTCGGGCAAGAGCTCGCTCATCCACGGCTCGGTCTCGGGGCTCGACGGCGTCGTGACGGTCGACCAGGGCGCGATCCGCGGCTCGCGTCGCAGCAACCCGGCCACCTACACCGGACTCCTCGAACCCATCCGCAAGGCGTTCGCCAAGGCCAACGGCGTCAAGCCGGCGCTGTTCAGCGCCAACTCGCAGGGTGCCTGCCCCGTGTGCAACGGCGCGGGGGTGATCTACACCGACCTCGGCTTCATGGCCACCGTCGAGAGCACCTGCGAGGAGTGCGAGGGCAAGCGCTTCGACGCCTCGGTGCTGGAGTACCGCCTCGGCGGGCGGGACATCAGCGAGGTGCTCGCGATGCCCGTGACCGCGGCCCGGGAGTTCTTCGGTGCCGGCGAGGCGGCCGTCCCGGCGGCGCGGTCCATCCTCGACCGGCTCGCCGACGTCGGGCTGGGCTACCTCAGCCTCGGCCAGCCGCTGACGACGCTGTCCGGCGGCGAGCGGCAACGGCTCAAGCTGGCCACGCAGATGGCGGCCAAGGGCGGGGTCTACGTGCTCGACGAGCCGACGACCGGCCTGCACCTGGCCGACGTCGAGCAGCTGCTCGGACTGCTGGACCGACTCGTCGACTCCGGCACGTCGGTCGTCGTCATCGAGCACCACCAGGCGGTGATGGCCCACGCGGACTGGATCATCGACCTCGGACCGGGTGCCGGCCACGATGGTGGGCTGGTCGTGTTCGAGGGGACTCCCGCCGACCTCGTGGCTGCCCGTTCAGGCCTCACCGGCGAGCACCTCGCGGCCTACGTCGGGGCGTGACCGGGGGCTGCCCGCGACCGGCTACCGCAACCCCTCGTCGACCTCGGCGACCAGGGACTCCAGCACGACCTCGGGGTGGTCGCGCTGCACCCACTGGACCTGCCAGCGATCGGTGAACAGGGCCAGCAGCGCCCCGTCCCCCCGTTCGAGCACCTCGGTGCCCCGACGCGCCTCGATCGCGGCGACGTCCTCGCGACGGGTGCGCCGGGCGATCGTGTACGGCAGCGTCTCGAGGTGGATCGGCGCGCGCAGCTCGTGCTCGAGCCGGTGCGCGGCGACCTCGAACTGCATCGGTCCCACCGCGGCCAGGACCGGGGCCTGGTTGCCGCGCCGGTCCGAGCGCAGCACCTGCACCACACCCTCCTGGTCGAGCTGGTCGATGCCGCGCTGGAACTGCTTGTACCGCGACGGGTCCTTCGCCCGGGCGATCCGGAAGTGCTCCGGGGCGAAGCTCGGGATCGGCGGGAAGCGCACCGGGGATTCGGCGTACAGCGTGTCGCCGGCCCGCAGCGACCCCGCGTTCACCAGCCCGATCACGTCGCCGGGGTAGGCGACCTCGAGGGTCTCGCGGGTCCGGCCGAACACCGCGTGCACGTACTTGGTCGCGAACGAGCGGCCCGTCGGCTCATGGGTCAGGACGTCCCCGCGGTGGAACACCCCGGAGTTCACCCGGGCGAAGGCCAGGCGGTCGCGGTGCGCGGAGTCCATCCCCGCCTGGACCTTGAACACCTGGGCGCTGAACGGGGCCTCGACAGGGCGCGGGACCCCGTCGGCGTCGGGTCGCGGACCCGCGGGCGGCGCGAGGTCGCACAGCACGTCGAGCAGCTGCCCCACCCCGAAGTTGAGCACCGCGGCGGCGAACAGCACCGGAGTGGTCCGCTCGGCCAGGTACTGCGGCCTCGTCGTGGTTGTAGCCGTCGGCGTCGAGCAGCTCGTGCTCGCCCACCGCGTCAGCCCACGCTGCGCCCTCGCTGGCCAGGGCGGCATCCGGGTCGAGGAACTGCTGGGGTGCGATCGAGGCGCCGCCGGCGGTCCTCGTGAACTTGATGAACCCACCGGTGGTGCGGTCGAGCACCCCGCGGAAGTCCCCGGCGATCCCGACCGGCCAGGTCAACGGTGTCGGGACCAGCCCGGTGCGGGTCTGGATCTCGTCCATCAGCTCCAGCGGGTCCCGCCCGGGACGGTCCCACTTGTTCACGACCGTCACGATCGGCACGCCGCGGCTGCGGCACACCTCGAACAGCTTCATCGTCTGCGGCTCCAGGCCCTTGGCCGCATCCAGCAGCATGACGGCGCTGTCCACGGCGGTCAGCACGCGGTAGGTGTCCTCGGAGAAGTCGGCGTGCCCGGGGGTGTCCACCAGGTTCAGGACCACGTCGCGGTAGGTGAACTGCAGCGCCGAGGAGCTGATCGAGATGCCGCGCGCCTGCTCCATCTCCATCCAGTCCGACACCGTCGAGCGCCGCCCGGCCTTGCCGTGCACGGCTCCGGCCTGCCCGATCGCGCGCGCGTGCAGCGACAGCGCCTCGGTCAGGGTCGACTTGCCGGCGTCGGGATGGCTGATCACGGCGAACGTCCGGCGGCGGCCCGCCTCGGCGGACACGGACCCGACACCGGCCGTCACCGCGGCTCCCGGGCCGGACGACGGCTCGCTCATCGGACTCCCCGGTGCTCCTGGATCGGGCCCGCACGCTCAACGGAGCCGGGGCGATAGGCACCCACGCCGGCACCCAATGGGCTCGATCCTACGCCTCAGCCGGGCGGGGGCCGGGCCTCGTCGCGGACGTACCCAGGGCACTGGAGAGGGCGAATGTGCGTGCGATCGGTCAAGTTCTGGGGCAGGGTATGCCGACGTACGCCTGCAAGGCCCCCGTCCGGGGGGCGCGACCGACGCTGAGGGGACCATGGCGTGAATGCATCCGTGCGCATCGTGGCTGTCGCCGCGGCCACGGCCGTGAGCCTGCTGGCCGGGACCGTGTCGGTCGCCCAGGCCGGCGTGCCGCGCTCGGCCCCGGCCGACGATGCCATCCGGGTCGCGACGTACAACGTGATGAAGACGACGCGGCTGTCGGCGAAGTGGTCCTGGTCCAAGCGTCGCAACGCGCTGGTCAACACCGTTCGTGACGCCTCGCCGGACGTGCTCGCCATCCAGGAGGCCAACACCCAGCGCTGGGGTGGGTCCACGCACATCGAGGACGTCCGCGGCCTGCTCGGGGGCCTGGGCTACCAGATCGCGTCCGCGGACTACTCCCAGTGCACGCTGGGGTGCACCCGTGGGGCGCACATCTTCTACAACCCGTCGCGGATGTCCCTGGCGGGCCTCCCTTCGGGCGGGGCCGCGGCCGGGATGGCCGGGATGTCCACGATCGCGCAGGTCGACTTCGGCGGGACCCAGGACCGCAACGTCTCCTACGCGTTCCTGACGCCGGTGGGCAGCAGCCGGACGTCCCTGTTCATCTCGGCGCACCTGCCCACCGAGAAGACCGCCGAGGGGGAGCGACTGCGCGTGGCCGTCGCCGCCCGGCTGCGCCCGTGGGCTGACGCGCTCATCGCCGGCAGCGGGCTCACCGGCGTGAACATCGTCGTCGGCGGCGACTTCAACTCCTACCAGCGCCGCCAGCCGTACGGCGCTCACCAGGTCCTGGCCAACTCGGGGCTGATCGACGGGTTCGCCGCCCCGGTGAAGGTGAACGGCAACTACTCGACGGTCAACATCACCCCGAAGACCAGCAAGTACAAGGGGTTCCCGCCCCGGCCGTACTTCTACGGCAGGGACACGACCCGGATCGACTACATCTTCGCCACGGTGGCCCCGCATCGCCACGAGGTCGTCCTGCACCTGACGGCGAAGGGCACGTTCGACAACGCCTACCGTGCCTCGGACCACAACATGGTCCTGGTGGACCTCCCCCTGCGCTGACCGGTGCTCCGGCCGGGAGTGTCGGGGGTCAGCGGTGGTGGGTGTCGTGGGCGGGGTCGTCGAGGAAGCCCTCCCAGTCGTGCATGCTGCCCAGCCCGTAGGCCACCTCGAGGTTGCGGCGCGTGCAGACCTCGGCAGGTGGGCCGTGGGCGACGATCCGGCCGCTGACGAGGACCACCCAGTCCGCGGCTCGGGCCTCGTCGAGGTCGTGCGTGGTCAGGATGACGGTGCAGCCATCGGCGAGCTTCTCGTGGATGAGGGTGTCGATCGTGGCCGCCGAGGTGATGTCCAGGCCCGTCAGGGGCTCGTCGAGCACGAGCAGCTCGTGCTCCTGGACGATGCCCTGGGCGATGAGGACGCGCTGGCGCTGCCCGCCGGAGAGCTCGTGCATGTGCCGGCGGGCCAGGTGGCTGATCTCCATGCGCTCCAGGGCGTCGTCGATCGCCCGCCGGTCCGAGCTGCGGAACCGGCCGAACATGCCCCGCTCGGCGTAGCGACCGAGCCCGACGACCTCCCGCACCGTGATGGGCGTGACCCGGGGGACCGGCGTGGCCTGCATGACGTAGCTGATCCGCTCCCGCGCGTCCTGCGGGTCGGCACCCAGGACCCGCAGGGTGCCCGCGGCAACCGGGACGAGCCCGACCAGTGCGGACAGCAGCGTCGACTTCCCTGAGCCGTTCGGGCCGATCACCGACACCACGCCGACCCGGGGGATCTGCAGGGACGACGCGGCGATGGCCACGTAGCTGCCGTAGCGCAGCTCGAGGTCCTCGGCCTCGACGACCAGGTCGTCGCCCGCCGAACGGGTTCCGGGGCGGTGGACGTGCCCGCCCTGGGGTGCGGTGGCGGCGTCCATCAGCCGACCGCCCCGCTGCGCTCCAACATGTGCTCGGCGAACTCGGTGTCCTGCCGCTGGCGACGCGAGTGGACCGCCTTGGAGAACGGCAGCACGAGGAAGAAGATCGCCACCGGGATGATCGCCATCGTGGCCGAGGCGGCGGTGCCCAGGTGGTAGCTGAGCACCAGCCCGAGCCACACCGACACGACCGACAGCGCGGCAGCGCCCAGCATCATCCGGGGCACCGTGCGCGCCACCAGCGACGCCGTCGCGGGCGGTCCGACCAGCAGGGCGAACACCAGCAGGGTGCCGACCGCCTGGAAGCTGCCGATCACCGCGGTCGCGATCAGGACCAGCAGCGCGGCATGAGCCATCTTCGGCCGCATGCCCAGCAGGTAGGCCTTCTGCTCGTTGAAGGACAGCGCAAGCAGCGGCCGGTACAGCAGGATCGAGGCCGAGATGACCACGGCTCCCAGTGCCAGCTGCCAGGCGATGTCCTCGCGGGTCACGCCCAGGGCGTTGCCGAAGAGGATCGACGTGAGGCTGCCGGTGTAGCTGTCCACCTTCGAGATGATCACCACGCCCAGGCTCAGCATGCCCACGAAGAGCAGGCCGATGGCCGTGTCCTCGCTCAGGCTGCTGTGCCGCCGGACCGTCTCGATCAGCAGGAGCATCACCACCGCGGCGATGGCCGCACCGAGCAGCGGCGAGAAGGTGAAGGCCACCGCGGCGGCGATCCCGGGCACGACGCCGTGGGTGAACGCATCACCGAAGAAGGCCATCCCGCGCAGGACCAGCCAGGTGCCCACGATCGCGCACATCAGCCCGGCCAGGATGCCCCCGACGAGCGCCCGCTGCTGGAAGCCGAGCGCGAACGGCTCGGTGAACCACTCGATCAGGGGCACGGTCGCAGCCTAGCCAGCCAGCGCGTCGGAGATCCGCTGGGCGTTCGTGCGCACCATCCCCTGGAAGGTGTCCGCGCCGGAGCCGGGCTCCCCGACGCTGTCCACGTAGAGCGCCACGACCTCGATGTCGCCCACCTCCGAGGCCAGCGCGTCGACGAGCGCCTTCGGGTTGGCCGTGTTGGCGAAGACCGCCGGGACCCCCGCCTCGGTGACGGTCGCCGCCAGGGCCGCGAGCTCGGCCGAGCTCGGCTCGGCCAGGGTGGACCCGCCGGGGACCACCGTGCCGGCCACGGTGTAGCCGTACGCGGCAGCGAGGTAGCCCAGGGCATCGTGATCGGTGACCAGGATTCGGCGCTCCTCACCGACGGTGGCCAGCGCCTCGGCCACCTCGTCGTTGACCGTCATCAGCTCGCCCTGCAGGAGCGTGCCGCACTCGGCATAGTCGGGGTTCCCGGTGGCCCTGGTGAGCTCAGCGCCGATCAGGCCGGCGGCCCTGGCCGTTCGCGTGACGTCGTGCCAGACGTGCGGGTCCGGGTTGCCAGGGACGTCGCCCTCGGCCTGGCCCGGTTGCCCGGACTGCGCACCGAACGGCAGCGGATCGAGCTGCGCGGCGACCTCGAATACGGTGGCCCCGTCCGCAGCAGCGGACTCGAGGCTCTGGGCGAGACCCTCCTCGAGGCCCAGTCCGTTGGCGACCACGAGGTCGGCGGTCACCATCGCCGCCACGTCCTGCGATGAGGGTGCGTAGTCGTGCGGGTCGGTGCCCACGGGCATGAGGGTGATCACCTCGCCGGTGCCGGCGCACTCGACGACCTGACCGGTGATGTCGCCCCAGATCGTGGTGGTGGCCACGACCGACGCCGCTGCGCCGGCAGATCCCGACGGCGAGGCCGTGTCCGCGTCGGAGCCGGCGCACCCGGCCAGCGTGAGCGCGGCGGCGGTGATCCCGGTGATGGCCAGTGCGGTGCGGCGGTTCATCTGCGGTCCTCCCCGGCAGGTCCGTTCCTGCAACGAATGAGAATCAGTCTAGATTAGCGGAGACGGCGCCGCCAGTTGGCGGCCCACCGCGCGTGGTGGCCCAGCCCGGCACAGGTCGTCGCTGCGCGCCGCGTGGCGCCACCCCGAGGGCCCGGCCCGGGGCGGTCCAGGTCCGGCCGCGGTGGATCCCGGCCGGATAGGCTGGCGTCGTGACCGATGCCGCCCAGCCCCGCCAGCGGACCACCCGCCAGCGGGTCGCGGTCTCGGCCCTGCTGGCCGAGTCCGGGGAGTTCCGCAGCGCCCAGGACCTCCACGCCGCCCTACGGGCCCGCGGCGACTCGGTCGGGTTGGCGACCGTGTACCGCAACCTCGGGCTGATGGCCGAGCTCGGTGAGGTCGACACCCTCGTTCGCGAGGACGGGGAGACCCTGTACCGGCAGTGCAGCGACGTGCACCACCACCACCTGGTCTGCCGGCAGTGCGGACGCACCGTCGAGATCGCGGGCCCGGCCGTCGAGAAGTGGGCCAACGCCGTGGCGGCTGAGCACGGGTTCACCGACGTCAGCCACCAGCTCGAGCTGTTCGGCCTCTGTGCCTCCTGCCGGGCCGCCGGCTGACCCAGCCGCCCTAGTCTGGGCCCATGGATCCGGAGCGGCCCGCCGCGGTGGTGACCGACCCGGCTGCGCCCGCCGGGCCCGGCACCTGGGCGGTCCCGCGGCCGGTGCTGATGGGCGCCCTGCGGATCGCCGCCGTCCTCCTCGCCCCCCTGGTCCTGGCCTACGCACTGGCCGGCACGGTCGCCGCCCTGGCGGTGGTCATGGGTTACACCGGCAGCCTCACCCCCGCGCTCAGGCTCCGGCCGACGTACTCGCTGGCGTTGGCCCTCCCCGCGGCCATGACCGGGGTCGTCGCGGCCGGGATCAACGGGCAGGCGCTGCCTGCGGCCTGCTTCGTCGCGCTGGCATGCCTGCTGGTCGCGCCGGCCGCGATCGTCCAGAACGGGCTGATGGCCGGCGTCCCGACCATCGCGGCGGTCTACGCGACCCTGCCCGAGCGACAGGACCCCGTCCAGGTCGGCGCCTGGATGCTGGTGGGCGGAGCGACCGTCGTCGGGGTGGCCGCCCTGACCGGGCTGCGCCGGCCCGCGGCACCCGCCGGGGTCGAGCCGTGGACGGCCTGGGCCCACGCGGTGGCGATGGCGCTGGTCGTGGGTGTGATCGTGCTCGTCCTGGGGATCGTGGACATCCCGCACGGGTACTGGATCGCCATGACGATGACGGTCGTGCTCCGGCCCTACGGCGCCGAGACCCAGTCAGTGGCACGGCAGCGGGTCGTGGGAACGACGCTCGGTGCGGTCCTGGCGCTCGGGCTGTCGCTGGTCCTCCCCGCATGGGCGGCCATCGCGGCGGGGGCCGCCCTGCTGGTCCTGGTGGTGGCCAACGCACTCCTGGGCCGCTACGCCCAGCAGGTGACCTTCCTCACCCCCCTGATCGTCCTGCTCGGCTCGGCGGGCACCACGGACGCGCTGGGAGTCGCCCTGGAGCGGGTGGGCGCCACGGTGCTCGGCGCCCTGCTGGCAGCCGGGATCGCCCTGGCCCTCTGGCGGGTCGACCGGGCGCGTCAGCAGACCTGATCCACCGGGCCGAGATCCGCACCGGCGTCCCGGGCCCGTGCCTCGTGAGGGACGGGCCCGGGGCTCGGTGCGGCGGCTGGGAGCCGGCCGATCCCCGCGCACGTGGACCCGGCGACGTGGTAGCAGTCGAGGCACAGCCACAGCGAGGCGATGTCCACGTCGGAGTCGCCGCCGCAGCGTGCACACGGCTCGGGGCTGGTCACGGGAGCCATGGTCGCGGCGCGGGGCGTCGGGTGCAAGTGCGGACCCAGGGCCCGGGCTTCGTCGGTGGGCCTGGGCGGCTCGGGCGCTGGCGCCAACGGGGGCGGCCTCCTACGATCCGACCATGCGCTACTTCGTGACTGGGGCGACCGGATTCATCGGCGGGGTCGTCGTGCGCAAGCTCCTGGAGCGCGGTGACGACGTCGTGGCGGTGGTGCGCGACCCGGGCCGAGCCCGGCACCTGGCCGACCAGGGGGTCGAGCTGGCACGTGGTGATGTCGCTGACCGGGATTCGCTCGTCGCGCCGATGCGTGGCGTCGACGGGGTGTTCCACATCGCCGGCTGGTACAAGGTCGGGGTCGACGACCGCGACGCGGCGTGGGCCACGAACGTGGACGGCACCGGCAACGTGCTGGACGTGATGGCCGAGCTCGGGATCGCCAAGGGCGTCTACACCTCGACGCTGGCGGTCAACTCCGACACCCACGGGGTGGAGGTGGACGAGTCCTACCACTTCGTCGGCAAGCACCTGAGCCTCTATGACGCCACGAAGGCCGAGGCCCATCGGATCGCGCGGGCCCGGATCGCCGACGGCCTGCCGCTGGTCATCGTGATGCCGGGCCTGGTCTACGGGCCGGAGGACACCAGCAGCCTGCGCGCCTCGCTGCGCAACCTCCTGCGCGGACGGCTCCCGGCCATCCCGAACGGCACCGCCTACTGCTGGGCGCACGTCGACGACATCGCTGACGCGCACATCCTGGCCATGGACACCGCGCCCGCCGGGCAGACCTACATCGTCGCCGGCCCCGCCGCCTCCCTCCTCGACGGCATGCGGATGGCCGCGGAGGTGGCCGGCAAGCGGGCGCCGATCGGGGTTCCGGCGCGTGGGATGCGCGCGATGGCGCCCGTCAGCGGCCTGCTGGGCAAGGTCCTGCCGCTGCCCCCGGAGTACAGCGCGGAGGGCCTGCGGGTCATCGCCGGGCCGACCTACCTGGGCTCCAACGCCAAGGCGCGACGAGAGCTGGGGTACGACCCCCGCCCGCTGGAGGTCGGCTGGACCGAGACGGTGCGCCACGAGATGGCCACGATGGGCTGAGGGGCTCAGCGCACCGCAAGCAGTGCGAGCACCACGACCGTGACGTCGAGGGCCGTGACCGCGACCATGCGCCGGCGGAACGAGTGCTTGGCGGTCTTGTGCCGGAACGCGCTCATGCCGGCCCAGGCGCCGACGGTCCCGGAGATCGCCGCGGACACCAGCAGGGTCCGTTCGGAGATCCGCTGCCGCCCCCCGCGAGCCCGCTGCTTGTCGATGCCGAACATCGTGAACGAGACGAGGTTGGCCACCACGAGGTACGCACCGAGCCACAGCACGATCGGGCCCCTCAGTGGTGTGCGGCGTTGTAGACGACCCCGCCGGAGGCCACGTAGCGTCGCAGGACCGCGAGGCCCTCGTCGCGCATGACACCGGGGATCACCGAGATCCCGCGATGCAGCAGCTGCTCGGTGTAGTCCGGCGGAGTCGGGCCCTCGTCGAAGCCCACCGCCGCGATGACGTCACCCGAGGTCGTCGAGTACGCCACCTCGCTCACCCCGGACCAGACGACCGCACCGAGGCACATCGCGCACATCTGGCTGCTGCTCACCAGCTGGAGCCGGGGAGCCGCTGCGCCGAGGTCGTAGTTCCCCAGCGCATTCTGCGCCAGGCCGATCGCGAGCACCTCCGCGTGGGCCAGGCTGCTGTTCTCCGGCACCACCCGGTTGACCCCCACCGAGACCAGCCGCCCGGTCTCGCGCTCGAACACGGCCGCAGCGAACGGCCCGCCCGTGCCGCGGTCGATGTTGCGGATCGCCAGATCCAGGACCAGTTCCATCCGGTCGGTGAGGTGCGCAAGCTCGTCAGGGGCATCGAGGTCGGCCACCCAGCGGGGAAGGGTGAGCGTCAACGTCGTCGGCAGCATCCGGGCCTCCTGTGTGCCGTCCCGGCCACGACGTGGCGGGTTGTTGCCCCAAGTGAAGCAACCGCCTTCCACGTTGTGGCGGGAAGGGCGGATTTGGGAACCTACGCGAGCGTAACTTACGCTTGTCGCCCTGACAGCCGACGGTCCGCGGTGGCGCCCGGTAGGAGTTCGTGATGACTGGTGGCACCCCGACCGCCCACACTGGGGCGATGGACCCGGACCCGCTCGTCGAGCGCCTCGCCGGCGATCCCCACGTCCACGGGGTCGCGGCCCTGAAGCCCCGGCTGCGCGGCTGGCTGCACTTCGGCGCAGCCCCGCTGGCCTTCGTGCTCGGCCTGGTCCTGCTGGTGATCACCCCCACCGTCGGCCTTCGTGCAGCCGTTGCCGTCTACGTCCTGACGACCGTCCTGCTGTTCGGGGTCAGCGCGGCCTACCACCTGGGCGCCGGCTCGGTACGGGTCAACGAGTTCCTGCACAAGCTCGACCACGCCAACATCTACCTGTTCATCGCCGGCTCGTACACGCCGTTCGCCGCCGCACTGCCCTCGGCGACGTTGCGCTGGACCATCCTCGGGCTGGTCTGGGGGATCGCCCTCGTCGGCCTGATCGTCCGGGTGGCCTGGACCGCTGCGCCGCGCTGGCTCGTGACCGGCTCCTACCTGGCACTGGGCTGGGTCGCGGTCTTCTTCCTCCCGGCGTTCTACCGGGACCTCGGCGTCACCACCGTCGCCCTGCTGGCCATCGGCGGTGTCCTGTACTCGATCGGGGGCGTGGTCTACGCCCGCAAGAAGCCGAACCCGCACCCGGAGTGGTTCGGGTTCCACGAGCTGTTCCACGCCTTCACCATCGCGGCCTACCTCGTGCAGTACGTCGCCGTGGCGATGGTCGTCACGGCCTGACGTCCGGCCCCCCGCCGAGGCGTGGCCTAGCATGGCCACGCACGAGTCAGCCCTGCCCAGGAGAGGTCCGTCGATGGTCGAGGTCAAGCCCGCGTGGACGTCGATGGTCGAGGTCAAGCCCGCCTGGACGTTCGTCCGGGAGCGTCGCTACCTCGCCCTGCGCACGGGCGTGGCGACCGCCGTGGCCAGCGTCGGGCCCTCCTTCGCCCGTGGCCTGCTGCCGCGGTCGACCACCGACCAGGCCATGGTCACCGGCGCGACTGCCGCCTACGCCCTGGGCTTCTCCGCCCTCGGGCTGTCGACCGCGGAGGCGCTCTCGGAGATCATCGTGACGAACCGACGGGAGGGGGATCCGGAGGACATCGCGCTGGCCGCCTCTGCGATCGTCGCCGCGGCGGGCGTGGCCGTGATCGCCGCCGTCCCGGATGACAACAGCGTCTCGCTGCCGCTGGCCACCGCCCAGTCCGTGGCGCGCGTCATGACCGCCGGCGCCGTCGCCGGCGCGCTGGTCGTCGGCTCGGATCGGATCCTCGACCGTGTCGTCGGGCCGCGTGCGCTGCCCGTCAACCTCGTGATCGCCGGCGCCCTGGGGGCGGCGACCGGCGGCCTGACGGTCGTCCTGCGCAACAAGCGCGCCCGCACGCACGGGCAGGGGCGTCCGGTGGAGCGCAGGGCCGTGCAGGCCGCGCCGACGCCGAAGAACCTGGGACGGTCGGTGGCGGTCGGCGGGGCGGTGACCGGCGGGCTCATCGCCCTGGCCGGCGTCCAGTTCGGGATCGCCGAGGGCACGCCGATCCTGGTCTCGAAGCTCATGGGTCGTCCGGCCAACCCGGTGACCCCGCTGGTCGGGCATGTCGCTGCGGCCTCGGTCCTGGCCGTGACCGGCGCGGTCGCGCTCAACCGGGTGCGCTGGCACGTGATGCGCACCGATGACATCGTCGAGCCCGCCTACCCCGACGCGCCCACCAATCCGCACGTGACCGCCGGACCGAACAGCGTGGTGGCGTTCGACGCGATCGGCAAGGAGGGTCGGCGCTTCGTGCTGATGGCGCTGACGCCTGGGCAGATCACCGACGTGATGGGCGAGCCGGCCAAGCAGCCGGTCCGGGCCGTCGCCGGGTACGGCAGTGCCTCGACCTCCGCGGAGCGGGCGAAGATCGCCCTGGCGGAGCTGGAGCGCCTGGGCGGGTTCGAGCGCTCGCTCATCGTCGTCGCCGCGCCCACCGGCGTGGGGTACGTCAACTACTCGTTCGCCGAGGCGGTGGAGTACCTGACCCGTGGGGACTGCGCGATCGTGGTCCCCCAGTACGCGCTGGTCCCCAGCGCGCTGGCCCTCAAGGAGACGCTCGAGGGTGAGGCGCAGCAGGAGCTGATCCTGGCCGGCATCCGCGACCGGATCGCGGCGATGCCCGAGGGGCGCCGGCCACGGCTCGTGCAGTTCGGCGAGAGCCTGGGGGCCGAGGTCGCCCTGGACGTGGCGGCCTCCGGGACGCACCGCTTCGAGGAGCTCGGCGTCGAGCGGGGCCTCTACCTGGGCACGCCGTTCCGCACCGCCCTGTGGGAGCGATGGTTCTCGGAGCGGGAGCTGATCGATCCGAAGGGCCTCGTCGGCCTGGTCTCGCAGGCCAGCGAGATCGCCGATCTCCCGGAGTCCGCGCGGCACGTCATGGTCGTCCATCACGACGACCCGATCAACAAGTTCGACTATGCGGCCCTGGTGCGGGCGCCCTGGTGGATGGGCCCACCGGAGACCCGGCCCCCCGGCGTCCCCAGGGAGACGGCCTTCCGGCCGGTGATCACGTTCATCATCACGCTGATCGACCTCAAGAACGGCATGAACTCCAAGCCCGGGCAGTTCGTCCGCCAGGGCCACGACTACCGGATCGAGCTGCGCGAGGCGGTCCAGCGCGCCTACGCGCTGCCCGCCACCGACGAGCAGGTCGAGCGCATCGAGGCCGCCCTGCGCGACAACGAGCGCGAGTGGGCGACCCGGCGGATGGTGGCCTCGCGGTTCGCCACCGCCCGCGACGCGGTCAGGGCCCAGTTCGCCCGCTGGGGCCAGGACTCCGACTCCATGGACCTCGACGGCCTGACCGCCGCGGAGCTCGCCCGAGGTGGGGTGGCCCGCGGCGCCGCCCCCGCCCCGGCGGACTCGGACCAATCCCAGGAGTAGCGTCCTGAGTCGAGTTCCGACCCGGCCAGGAGGTTGACCATGCGCACCCCGTCCGAGCCCACCTTCGGCCCCGGCGACGGGGTTGACTTCGCCAACCGCTTCGACCGGGACCTTGCCGGGGTGTTCGAGCGCCGTGAGGCCGACTGGCGCAATGGCGCGGTGGTCTACCAGGTCCTCGTCGACCGGTTCGCCCCGCCGGCGGACGCCGAGGCCAAGCGGCACCTGTACGCAGCGCCGAAGCGGCTGCGGACCTGGGACGAGGTGCCGACCCGGGGTGAGTACCTCGAGGACGCGATGATGTGGAGCCACGAGATCGACTTCTGGGGCGGTGACCTCGCCAGCACACGCAGCAGGCTGGACCACATCCACGGCCTCGGCGCGGACGTGCTCTACCTGAACCCGATCCACCTGGCCTTCACCAACCACAGCTACGACTCGCTGGACTACGCGCAGGTGGCCCCCCAGTTCGGTACCCGCCAGGACGTCATCGACCTGGCCGACACCCTGCATGGCCTGGGCATGAAGCTGGTGCTCGATGGGGTCTTCAACCACATGGGCCGCAACTCCGCGTACTTCCGCAGCGCCGAGTCCGACCCGAACAGCCCCTACCGGGACTGGTTCGAGTTCGGCGACCGGTTCCCCGGGGGCGTGCGCACATGGTGGTTGGCCGAGAACCTGCCCGAGCTGGTGATGGAGAACCCGGCGGTCCGGGAGTACGTCTACGCCGGGCCGGACTCGATCGTGCGCAGCTACCTGCGCGACGGCACCGACGGCTGGCGCCTCGACGTGGCGGTCGACACCGGGTTCCGCTACCTCGAGGAGCTCACGAACGCCGCGCACGCGGAGAAGCCCGGATCGTTGGTGGTGGGGGAGATCGCGACCTACCCCCGCGAGTGGTTCCCGGCGGTGGATGCGGTGATGAACTTCGCCCTGCGCGAGATCCTGCTCCAGCTGGCCAACCACCGGATCGCGCCTGCGCACGCGCTGCGGATGATCGACCGCCTGATCAGCGAGGCCGACTTCGAGCACATCCTCAAGTCGTGGATCTTCCTGGAGAACCACGACACCGCCCGGCTGGCGACGACCGTCCCCGCCGCCGATGCCCGACGGATGGCCCAGGTGCTCCAGTTCACCCTGCCCGGGGCCCCCAACCTGTACTACGGCTGCGAGGTCGGCATGGCCGGCGGGGACGACCCGGAGATGCGGGCGCCCATGCGCTGGGACCTGGTCACGCCGGACAACGCCACGCTCGCGTGGACACGACAGCTGATCGACCTGCACCAGTCGCACCGGGCGCTGCGGGTCGGGCAGTTCCGCACGCTTACCACCGATCGGCTGATCGGCTACGAGCGCTACACCGACCGGATCGCCGACTCGGTGTTCGTCCTGGCCAACCCGTCGTCCGACGAGGTCACCGAATGGGTGCAGCTGCCGAACTCGAAGCTGATGAACCCGTTCTGGATGCTCGACCTGCTCGGCGACGGCGACGTGCGCCTCACCAACGGCATGATCCGCGTCACCATCCCGGCCGACGGGTTCCTCGTCCTGGCGCCCGAGATCCACCCCGAGGGCGGCTACTCGTCGTACAAGCGGGTCCAGTAGCGCACGGTCAGATCGGCAGCGGGCGCAGGTGCCGCTCGGTGATCTCGCGCACCTTCGCCACCCGGCGGCGGTACTTCTCCTCGTCGAGGAAGTCCGTGGCCATCCACACCCGCACGATCTCGTGGGCCAGGGCCGAGCCGATGATCTTGCCACCGAGGCACAGGACGTTCGTGTCGGAGTGCGACCGCGCCAGCTCCGCGCAGAAGGGGTCCTGGCACACGGCCGCGTAGACCCCGTGGACGCGGTTGGCGATCATGGCGCTGCCGTAGCCGACCCCGTCGACGAAGATGCCACGCTCCACGGTCCCGGCACCGACCGCCAGCGCAGCCGGGTAGACGGTGTCGGGCAGGTCGATGGCGTCGGTGCTGGGTGCGCCGAAGTCGACGACCTCGTGCCCCTGAGCGGCCAGGTTCTCCTTGATCTCCTCCTTGAGGGCGAACCCGGCATGGTCACTTGCGATGGCGATCCTCATCGTGGGCTCCTCGCTGGTGGGCGGCGGTGGCGGGCGTGGCTGCTACGGGTGGACGAACTGGCCCGAGGAGAGGCGGGCGGCCTCGTCCCGGCACCAGAGGGCGATCAGGCCGCGGTAGTGCTCGATGAACTGGTCGTGCTCGTGCGGCGGGAACGTCGCACGGACGGTGTCGACGATCACGGCGTCCATCTCGGGCCCGCTGAACCACTCCAGGGCGATCTGGTCGAAGTTGCGCAGCCGGGAGTCGCACCAGTCGTAGTACCGGTCGGCCTCGAAGTACTCGTCGGCCAGCTTGCGGTAGCCGGCGAGCTTCTCCTCGTAGGTCAGGTCGTCGCGGTCGGCGATCGCGTTGTACCGCGAGGACGCCATGTCCACGGTGGTGGGGCGCTGCGTCACGAGGCAGTACGAGCTCCACTTGACCAGGGCCTTCATCGCCCACGGGAAGTAGTAGTGCAGGGAGGTGACGGCCACATCGGGGCAGGCGTTGGCGTAGTCGATCGGGTACACCTGATCCGGCGCGCCGTCGGCGCCGCGCTTGACCAGCATCTCGCAGGAGTTGAACTCCCACTTGAAGAACGCGTTCACGGTCCGGTTGATCGTGATGCACTCGTCGCCGGCCTGGGGGGAGAGGAAGTCGTGGTCGACCGCGTACCGGGCGTGCATCGGCTGGTCGGGCAGGAAGTGCATGACCATCGTCTCGGGGCCGATGGACAGCGAGCGGGCGAAGACGTCGTGGTCCTCGGCAGCCTGCAGGTGCATCAGCATCTCGCCGGAGTCGTCGTAGGCGCGGAACAGGTCGGCCTGCGAGTCGATGCGCGACACCCCGCGCCAGCCCCCGCCGTCGAAGGGCTTCATGTACATCGGGTAGCCCACCTGCTCGGCCAGGGCGGCGAGGTCGAACGGCTGGTTGTACCGCTCGGCTGTGTAGGCGTACTTGGCGTGGTCCAGCGGGTTCTTGTACGGCACCAGCACCGTCTCGGGGATCTTCATCCCGAGGCGCATCATCGCGCAGTACGCCGAGTGCTTCTCCATCGACTGGAACGTGAACGGGCTGTTGAGCAGGTACACGTCGTCCATCAGGGCGGCCTTCTTCAGCCACTCGCGGGGCACGTAGTACCAGTAGGCCAGCCGGTCGATGACCAGCTCCTGGCGGGGCTTGTCGCGCAGGTTGAACGGCTCGATGGTC
Organism: uncultured Actinomycetes bacterium; assembly: GCA_963774745.1. Classification (GTDB taxonomy): domain Bacteria; phylum Actinomycetota; class Actinomycetes; order S36-B12; family CAIYMF01; genus Prado023. Next base: position 24,811 of record CAVZGE010000005.1, read on the forward strand.
GTGCGCTCGGTCTCGATCACGTGGGTCGTCCCGTGGGCGTCGGGGATCGGGCCCAGGGCGCGCACCAGCGACTCGAAGGCCACCGGCCAGTCGTTCTCGGTGCCCAGGAGCAGCCCGACGAGGTGCGAGCGGGTCGTGGCGTCCATCGTGTCCTCCGGGTGGGTCGGTCGTGGGTGGCTCGGGCGCGGGTCGGGTGGGCGCGGGTCGGGTGGGCGGGTCAGAGCGAGGCCAGGTGCTTGACGGCCATCGCCTGCCAGGACGGCCAGTCGTGCGGGGTGTCCGTTCCCCAGACGTCGAGGTCGCACGGGATCCCCTTGGCCCACAGCGCCTGGGCCAGCGCCCACGACGAGGGCAGCGCCCGGGTCGGGTGCTCCTCGAAGGCCCCGGAGCCGACCACGAGCTGGATGAACGCCCGGCTGCGCAGCCAGTCGAGGTGGTCGCCGTACAGGTTGGGCACGTAGGCCGCCGGGTTGTTGAAGTACAGGGCGTCGCCCATCTCACCCCAGGCGTGCCAGCTGCCCGGGTCGTAGTTGCCCGACATCCCGACCGCGTGCGGGAACAGGTCCGCCCGGCGCAGCGCGAGGTTCACGGCGTGGAACGCGCCCATGCTCGCCCCTGCGGTCACGATGGGCACCCAACCGCCGCAGTCGTCGTGGATCGCGCCGGCCACCTGGTCGGTGATCCACGCGTGGTAGGCGTCGTGGCGGCGGGCGCGCTCCTCGCTGGGGATCGAGGTGTTCGACCAGGACGCATGGTCGTTGGCGTCCACGGCGTAGACCTTGATCCGCCCGGCCTCGATCGCGGGCGCCAGGACATGGATGATGCCGTGGTCCTCCATGTCGTAGGCGCTGCCCCCCTCGCAGGGGAAGTAGAGCACCGGGGTGCCCCAGTGCCCGTAGGCCACGACGTGACCCGAGGCCCCGAGCGTGGGGGACCAGACCTGCCATTCGTCGCGCCGCATGCGCGCAGTCTGTCGCCTCAGTCCGGGGTGTTGCCCGTCCGGCCCCACGCCGTGCGCAGCAGCAGCCGCAATCCGGGGTCCAGGGCGTCACGCCAGCCGGTGTAGTTGTGCCCGTCCGGGTTCTCGACGAGCTGGGTGGGGATCCCGAGCCTGGTCAGCCGGCGGGCCAGCGACCGGTTGTTCGCCAGGTTCTCCTCGCCCGTCCCGCAGGTCATCGTCACGTGCAGGTCCGCCAGGCGCGCGGGGTCGGCGTCGAGGTCGTCGACGAAGCGCACGATCCGGTTGTAGTGCCGGTAGCCGCGCTCCATCCCGTCGGTGCGTGGTCGGAAGAACGAGCCCGACTGGCTGAACACCCCGGCGAAGCTGCCCGGGTAGCTGCTGGCCGCGTGCAGCATCGCCAGCCCGCCCAGGCTCGCCCCCACCCCCACCGGCCGGCCCTCGGTGGCGACGGCGTCGGTGACCTTGGGCAGCATCCCGGTGACCAGCGCCCGGGCGTAGGCCGGCGAGGCCGAGTAGCTGCGGTCGCGGTCGATGGGCTCCAGCAGCAGGACCCGGCACCGCAGCACGGGCTCGATCCGCGCCAGGGTCGTCACGTAGCGCAGGAGCTGGGCGAGGTCGGCGTACTCGGGCCCGTCGTGGACGACCAGCAGCGGCAGGGGCTCGTCCGGGGTGGAGTCCGCGGGCACGTGGAGCTGGCCGACGACCGCCACGGCGGCTTCCGGATCCACCACCTCGGCAGTCCCCGGATCGGCGACCAGTGCCCCGGCCGGATGGCTGCGGGCGGCCGGTGATCGCCGGATCCGCTCGTCGCCGCGGCGGTGGGGGGAGCGCCCGCGCACTGAGGCAACCCCCTCGCCGAGCACCTGGTCGGCCGTGTCGGGCAGCCCCTCGGCAAGCGTCGACGGGCGGGCGACGGGGACCAGCCCGGGCATGACCGTCCGGGGGCCGCCCACCGGCCGGCCCCGCGGGCGCCCCGTCATCGCGGCGCGCCGCGCGGCGGCGGCGTCAGCCTCGGCGTCCCGACGGGCCTGGGCGTCAGCAGCGTCGGCCACCGACAGCCACCAGGGACGGGCATACCCCGGGAAGTCGACGACGGACTTGTCGCCGAACACCGAGCGGACACGGTGCGGGTTCGCCGGGTCAGGCGACCATCGACTCGCCGCCGTCGGACCACTCGAGGACGAGCAGGTACTCCAGGCGGGCGACGGGCGGGCGGGGGATTCGCGCCACCCACTGGTCACCTTCGAGGTGGAACGTGGGATCCGCGCCGTGGTCGCGCAGGTGGTACCAGACCCGGCGCGGGGTGCAGCGGGCGTCGAGGTCGACCCTGAAGGTCACCTCGTGGGTCGTGGGGTCCACCGAGACCCCGGCACGAGGTGTCGCGCGACCCGAGGAATCCATCCGGAGATGCTACCTACCCGCTGCGCGGCGCTGCGCCAGCTCCAGATCGGCACGATCCGGCCCCCGCCGGGGCAGGAGTTGTCACCAGGTGACAATGATGTGGTCGAGATTCTGCCCCTGGGGTGGTGTTGTGCCCGGTTTGGGTGGGGATGCTTGTCACATGACGATGACTGCCGCTCAGGCGCTGCGCGCCCCCCGGACCTCGGAGTACGCGGGCTCCGCCAGTGGCAGGGCCGCTGCCTTCTTCGACCTCGACGGGACCCTGGTCCCGGGCTCGGCCACCCTCCCCCTGGCCCGGGCGGCGTTCCGCGCCGGCATGGTGACCCCGCCCGAGCTCGTCCGCGACCTGCGCCATGGCGTGTCCTTCCTGGTGCAGGGCGCCACCGACGAGCGCTCCGAGGCCGTGCGCGACCGGATCCTGGCGGCTGTGACCGGGCGGTCCGCGGCCGAGATGGTCGCACTGTCCGACGAGGTCCTTCCCGACCTGGTGGCGTCCATCACCCCTGCCATGCGTCGGGTGCTCGACGACCACCGGGCTGCCGGGCGTGACCGGGTCGTGCTCTCCGCGAGCCCGACCGAGATCGTGTCCCGTGTGGCCGCAGCCGCGGGCCTCGAGCGGGGCATCGGGACGACCTCGGAGCTGGGTTCCGACGGCCGCTACACGGGCCGGCTGGACGGCCCGTTCTGCTACCGCGACGGGAAGGCAGCGATCCTGCGGGCCGTGGCTGCCGAGCACGGGTACGACCTTGCGGCCAGCTACGCCTACTCGGATTCCGCCAGTGACCTGCCCATGCTCGAGGCGGTCGGCCACCCGGTGGCGGTCAACCCGGAGCCGGCGCTGCGCGACCTCGCCGAGGAGCGGGGCTGGCCGATCGTGGAGACCTCGCGGATCCCGCGGGTGTCGCTGGCCGATCGCCGCAGCTGGGCGCGCATGGGCCAGCGACTGACCGTGGCGTCGGTCGGTTCGCTGATCGCGCTGGGGACGCGGCCCATCGAGGCGTTGGGCGGCATCGACGGTGATCCCGGCGATGACGCGCCCCTCGGCGACCGTCCGGGCGGTCGCGCCGCCGCGGCTGCCTGAGCGGGGGCCCGGGATGGACGGTCGGGAGCGTGCCGCGGCCGCGCACGCAGCCGGCGGTGCGGTGGCGCGCGTGACCAGGGCGGTGGCCGGCACCCACGATGCCCTCACAGAGGTGGTCCGCACCGGGCTGACACCCCTGGGGCCGGTCGGTCGCCTGCCGTTCGAGGCCTCCGCGCTGATGACCCGGTTCAACTACGCCGCCGTGGAGGCGACAGCCCGCGGGCTGGGCGCAGCTGCCGCGCCGTGGCTCGAGGCCTCGGCATCGACCGACGCGCGGCCGGCCTCCGAGCACCCCCCGGCCGTCGCCTGGCTGGCCGCGCTCGGGGCTGCGTTCGGCGACCAGATGGTGGCCGACACGCGCGTGCGTGCGCTGACCGTGCCCATGTCCCTGCGCGACCGCGGGACGCTCGTGCGGCTTGATCCCGCCCCGTCCGGCGAGCACGAGGGCGGCGAGCACGAGGCCGGCGAGCGCAGGGGCCGGCGCGGGCCGGCGAGCGCGGGCGGCGAGCTCGGCGCCGGCGAGTGCGGCCCCGCTGTGGTCGTGTTCGTGCACGGCCTGGGCAACCACGAGTCCGTGTGGGGGCAGGCCTACCTCGACCTGGTCCGGGAGCTCGGTGCCACGCCGCTGACCGTGCGCTACACCACGGGCCAGGCGATCGAGGACTCCGGCGCCGAGCTCGCCGCGCTGCTCGCCCGCCTCGTGGACGCGTGGCCGGTGGCAGTGGACCGCATCGTCCTGGTCGGGCACTCCATGGGCGGGCTGGTCATCCGTGCCGGGCTCGCGGTCGGCGGGCACTGGCGCGGGCTGGTCTCCGACGTCATCACCCTGGGGACGCCGCACTCGGGTGCGCCGCTGGAGCGGGTGGCCGTCCGCGGGCTGGCCCTGGCCTCGTCCCTGCCGGTGACGGCGCACATCGCCGCCCTGGGCGACGAGCGCAGCACCGGGATCAAGGATCTCGGGATCGCCGAGGTCGCCCCCGCGACCCCCGGGCCGAGGTGGCACCTCGTGGCGGCCACGCTGGGCCCGGGCGATGCAACGGGCGTCGTGCGCCGGGCTCGCGCGGGCCTGCTCAGCCCCCTGGGCGACGGCCTGGTCACCGTCGACAGCGCGTTCGCAGTCGACGAGGATCTCACCGCGCGCCGCGTGGTCATCGGCGACGCGGGCCACATGGCCCTCCTGGACCACCCCGTGGCAGCCGACGTACTGGGCCAGGTGCTGCGCTCAGCCTGAGCCACCACCACGGCCGCGGCACGCGGTGGGCCATCATGTGCCCATGGATCCCGTCGCGTCGCGCCGAGCGTCGCGACCGACCCCGCCGCCGTGGTTGGTCTACCTCGCGGTGTTCGCCGGCGGGATGCTCGGTGGGACGACGCGGTACCTGATCGGCCTGGCGATCCCGACACAGGCGGGCCGGATCCCGTGGGGCATCCTCGGGGTGAACCTGGTCGGGGCCCTCATCATGGGGCTGCTGCTGCACGGGTGGGCCCGCCGCGGTCATGTGGCCCACCCCTGGCGACCGTTCCTGGCCACGGGGATCCTGGGGTCGTTCACCACATGGTCGACGTTCATGGCCGACACGTACGACCTGTTCGTCGACGGCGCCCCGGTCCTCGCCGGGGTCTACGTCCTCGGGGCGACTGCCCTGGGCATCGGCGCGGCGGCGCTCGGCTGGTCGATCGCCGAACGGGTCGTCCCCCAGGCCCAGGAGGTGCCGGCCCTGTGACCAGCCCGCTCGAGCAGGTCGACCAGCTGCACCTGGTGGGGGTGGCAGCCGGGGCCGGACTGGGTGCCGTGTGCCGGGCGGCTGTGGACCGTGCGATCGCACGTCGCGTTCCCCTGATCCAGCTGCCGTGGGCCACGCTGGTCGTCAACGTGGTCGGGTCGGCCATCCTCGGGTTCGTGCTGGGCTGGTCGGCAGCGGTGGCCGCAGGCGCATCGGCGGACGAGGGCGAGTCGGCCCGGACGCTCGAGCTGATCATCGGGGTCGGGTTCGCCGGCGGCCTGACCACGTTCAGCACGTTCTCGTGGGAGTCGTGGAACCTGATCCGGGAGGGCCGGGGGCGGGGCGCGCTGGTCTACGCCGCCCTCACCGTCGGGTTCGGGCTGGCGGCCGTGGTCGTGGGCACCGCGGCGGGTCGCGCCCTCGGCTGAGCGTGGTGGGCCCTGCCCGTGCGGGCGCCGTCCGGGGCACCCGATCGGCTACCGGGTGATAGGTCCGGCGATCTCACCGGGATCAAGCGCGAGGACCTGGGTGCGGCTGCCGTCGGCCAGCGTGATCCGCTCGAGGGCGGTCGCCGGGTTCGGCGGCTCGGTGTCCTCGGTCTCCTCGGTCGGCGGCTGCGGGATCCGCTGGACGTACAGGAAACGTCCGTCCGCCGAGCAGCCCACCACGGAGTCCTGCTCGTCCCAGGAGAGGCTGGCGACCTGCGCCGGCCCGACGACGGCAGCGGTCGACGTGCTGCCCTCCCAGGTGAAGCCCAGGACGGAGTCCTGGCCGATCGGGCACAGCGGGACCCACCCCGTGGGGGAGTCGCCGACCGGGCTGGTCAACCCGTCGGTCACGTCGAGCCGGAACACGCGGCTCGGCACGCTGGGATCCTCGGCGGACTGGGCGGGGGTGGTCACGAAGAGCACGTGGTCCGGCGATGCGGTGCCGAGCATCATCGACAGGTCGGCGAACGGGCCGAGCTCGGAGATCGTCGAGCCGTCCGTCAGCGATGACACGAGGATCGTTCCCTCGGAGGGGCCAGCGCCGGTCTCGGGGTCGCGGCCCAGCTCGGTGGTTCGCGCCATGCGCGTGCCGTCAAGGAGGAGGCAGAGGTTGTACGTCAGGCCCTCCCCGCCGCACCAGCGGGGCGCGGCCACCTTCGCCGTGACCTGGTCGCCCGAGCGCAGCTGGAGGTCCGTGGTCCAGTAGTCCGTGAAGTCTCCCGTGAGGGCGGCCGGACCGATCCCGTCCACGACCCCCGGGAAGCTCGTGTCATCGGCCGGGCCGGTGAGCAGCGGCGCACCCGCGCCGATCGATCCGTCCCCGCCGATGGGGTGGCCCGTGATGACCCGGGTGCTCGCGGCGGTGTCCCAGACAGAGGTGTAGAGGATCCCGTTGCCGGCAGCCGACCCCGTGGTCCCAGGTGTCGTCCCCGGGTCGTCCGCGCCCGACGAGCAGCCCGCGAGCAGCACCAGCCCGATCCCCACGACGACTGTGCGGTTGACCATGGCAACCCCCCTTCGGCGTAGGACAACCATCCACCCGCGGGCCACCCCGCGTCCAGTGCCCGTGGGCGCCAGTGGTGCTACCGTGGTCCCACCACGACAGGGGAGCGCCACGAGCGCTGAGAGTGCGGGCCAGACCGCAGACCCTCGAACCTGATCCGGGTCATGCCGGCGAAGGAAGTCGTCCGCCCACCTGGCGTGGCCCCGTCGCACCAGGAGGTTGCCGTGGACCCGTCCGCCGCGTCGCGTCGTTGGCGCACCATCGACATCGTGACCGTCGCCGTTCTCGCCGTCGTGTCCGGGGTGATCTTCTGGGCCTGGAACCTGGTCTGGACCGCCACCGGCCCGGCGTTCGCCGCCTTCCCGCCGGCCCAGGCCCTGCTCTACGGCGTCTGGCTGGTGCCCGGCGTCCTCGGGATGCTGGTCGTGCGCCGGCCCGGCGCCGCCCTGGCCACGGCGTTCCTCGCCGCGGCCGTGTCGTGGTTGCTCGGGGCGTGGTGGGGGCTGTCGGTGCTCTGGTACGGGGTGCTCCAGGGGCTGGCACCGGAGCTGGTGTTCGCCGCCGGCCGGTACCGCACCTTCGGGCGCACGTCCTCGATCCTGGCTGGAGCCGCCGCCGGTGCGGTTCCCGGCGTGCTCGATCCCCTCTTCTGGTACCCGCAGTGGACCTCCGGGTGGACGATGGCCTACCTGATCGCCTGCGTGGCGTCCTCGGCGCTGATCGCCGGGCTCGGCTCATGGGTGCTGGCCCGCCGACTCGCGCGCACGGGCGTCCTGGACTCCTTCCCGCTGGGGCGGGAGCGCGTCGGCGTCTAGGCGGCCGACCTCCCATGGGCGACTCGGCGGGGACGCGGATCACCGCGCGCGGGTGGGGCTACCGGTATCCCGGCCGCGCGAGCGCCGCCCTGTCCGACGTGTCGTTCACGATCGAGCCCGGGCAGCTGGTCGTCCTCATGGGTGCCTCGGGGTCCGGCAAGTCGACCCTGGTGGCGGCACTGGCCGGGACGCTGCCCCAGGGGGGTGACACCGGGGACCTCGCCGTGACGATCCCCGGTCCGGGCCGGGCGCCGGTGCGCGTCGGGCTGGTCCAGCAGGAGCCCGAGGGCAACATCGTGATGGAACGGGTCGGCGACGACCTGGCCTTCCCACTGGAGAACGCGGCCCACCCGGCGGCGGCCATCTGGGCGGAGGTGGCCAGCGCGCTGGATGCGGTCGGGCTGGCGGTGCCCCTGGAGCGCGACACCGGGCGGCTCAGCGGCGGGCAGCAGCAGCTGCTCGCGGTGGCTGCGGCCTCCGTCGCCGGACCGCACCTGCTCCTGCTCGACGAGCCCACCGCGAACCTGGACGCCGCGGCTGCCGCCGAGGTGCTCGCCGCCGTCGACGCGGTGCGCACCGCCCACGGGTGCACGGTGGTGGTCGTCGAGCACCGGGTGGAGGCCTGGCTGGCGCGTGCTGACCGGGTGCTCCTCGCCGACGGCGGGGCGGTCATCGACCTGAGCCCGACGGGCCTGGCAGCCCACCTCGCGGCGCGGCCGGGATCCGCCGCGCGGGTCTGGGTCGACCACGCCCACCTGCCCAGCCGGCTCCCGCCAGCCCCGGCAGGCGCGGCCGTGCTGGTGGCGGGGTCCGTCGCGGTCGCCGACCGGCTGCGTGCCGACGGATCTCGAGGTCCACGCAGGTGAGGTGCTGGCCGTCACCGGTCGTCCGGGCGCAGGGAAGTCCACCCTGCTGGCCTGCCTGGCGGGGCTCGTCGAACCCACGGCGGGCACGGTCCGGATCCCCGGGGCCGACGGTGGGGTGGTGCGTGTCGATCCATGGCGCTGGCCGTCGGCCGAGATCGCTGGCACCTTCGGCGTCGTGTTCCAGAACCCGGAGCACCAGTTCGTCACCGGGCGGGTGCTCGACGAGGTCCACCACGGGCTGACGGGTGCGGGCGTCGCGGAGCCCGCGGCGTCGGATCGGGCGAGGCAGATGCTCGATCGGCTGCACCTGTCCCATCTCGCGGACGCGGACCCCTTCACCCTGTCCGGCGGCGAGCAGCGGCGGCTGAGCGTGGGCACAGCCCTTGCCCTGGATCCGGGGATCCTGCTGCTCGACGAGCCGACATTCGGCCAGGATCCGGCCACCTGGGCGGAACTGGTCGACATCATCGCTGACCATCGCGACGCCGGGGGCACGGTGGTGATGGCCACGCACGACCCCGACCTGGTCAGCGCCCTGGGCGCCCGCGAGCTCCGCCTCCAGGGGCCGCCCCTGGCCGAACGTGGGTGCGTGCTGCCGCCCCATCCGCAAGAACCTTCCGAGGTCATGCGTTCCGGGGCGGGAGCGGGAGCTGGGCCGCCGGCGGGCGGGCGGGGGCTGCGTCGCCTCGATCCGCTGGCGCTGCTCGGGGCGGCGCTGCTGCTCAGCACGGCCGCCCTGCTGTCGGCGTCGGTCCCGGTGAACCTCGTCCTGGCCCTGGTCGCGATCCTTGCGGCGCTGCTGGGCGGCCTGCCGACCCGGCGGGTGGCCCTGCTGGCGGCACCCGCGCTGCTGGCGGCGGCGAGCGTCGCGTTCTCGAATGCGCTGCTGAGCGCGGGCGGGATCGCCGCCCCGTCGTCCTGGGCGTCGGCCGCCCTGCCGGCGAGCAGGGTGCTGGCCGTCGCGCTCCCCGGGCTCGTCGCGGCGGTGGCGATGGACCCGACAGGCCTGGCCGATGCCCTGGTCGCGCGCCTGCGCGTGCCGGCCCGGCCCGCCTACTCCGTGCTCGCCGGTCTGCGACTGCTGCCCCTGCTCGCTGACGAGTGGGCGGTCCTCGGACGCGCCAGCCGCGCCCGGGGCCTGGGCGGGGCAGGGCTCGGGGCCCGGGTCCGCCAGTTCTCCTCGATGACCTTCCGCCTGCTGGTGGCGGCCCTGCGCCGGGGAGGTCGACTGGCCATCGCACTGGACGCGCGCGGGCTGCGCCCGGATGCCCCGCGCACGATCGCGCGTCCGGTGCTCTGGTCCTGGCGCGACACGGTCGCGCTGGTCCTGGCGGCGGTGGCCCTCGCGGTCGCGCTGGCCACGCGGCTCTGAGCCCGGCGAGCGCCGCCCCGGACGCGGACCCGCCGAGGCTCGGACCCGCCGGACCGCACGCCCTCGTGCGGTGGGCGGTCCGCCCCGGTGGGATCATCGGCCCATGACGCAGCAGCAGGGCAGTTCGGTGCAGGGCGGTTCCGATGCGCCCGTGGTGGTCGAGCGGCGTGGGCACGTCCTGCTGATCGGGGTGAACCGCCCGCACAAGCGCAACGCCTGGGACCTGGCAACGATCGACGCGGTCGGCTCGGCCTACCAGCTGCTGGGGACCGACCCCGAGTTGCGCGCCGGGGTCGTCCACGCGGTCGGCGAGCACTTCTCCGCAGGCCTCGACCTGGCCGAGGTCGGCCCCGCCGTGGCCGCGAAGGGCCCCGCGGCGCTCTCGGGTGGCTACGACTTCGACCCGTTCGGGGTCTGGGCGCCGCCTGTCCCCAAGCCCGTCGTGCTGGCCGTGCAGGGCATCGCCTACACCCTGAGCATCGAGCTGGCGCTGGCCGCCGACATCGTGGTCGCCGCCGCCGACGTGCGCTTCTGCCAGCTGGAGGTGGGTCGCGGGATCATGCCCTTCGGCGGTGCCACCTTCCGCGCGCAGTCCAGCCTCGGGTGGGGCAACGCCATGCGGTTCCTGCTCACGGGTGCGGAGTTCGGCGCCGCCGAGGCGTTGCGGATCGGGCTGGTCCAGGCGGTCGTCCCACCCGGGGAGCAGCTGGCGGAGTCGCTCCGGATCGCTGAGCTGATCGCCGCGCAGGCGCCGCTGGGGGTCCAGGGGACGCTGGCCAACTCCCGGGTCGCGCGGGCGGCCGGGCCGAACGCCGCCGTCGAGCACCTGCGGGAGCTGCTGCCCGGGGTCATGGCCAGCGAGGACGCCGCCGAGGGCCTGCGCTCGTTCGTCGAGCGCCGTCCGGCGAGGTTCCAGGGCCACTGAAGCAGCCAGCGGTGCGGCCCGGCCTCCGGTGCGGCCCGGCCTCCGTGGCGGCGGCCGACCATCGCCGGGATGGGGTGACTGGCCCGGTGGGCTCTGGGCAGGATCCGGTGGCCCGACGCGGCGTAGGGTCGGGGCGTGACCAGCACTGACCGGCCCATCGTCGCCGAGGCCCCCGGGGTCCGGATCACCGCCAGCGCCCGGGGTGGCCACCTCATGAGCTGGACCACGCACGGCATCGACCGGTTGTGGATGAGTCCGCTGTCGCGCCACGGGCAGGTCGAGGCGCTGCGCGGTGGCGTGCCCGTGCTGTTCCCGCAGTTCGGCACGTTCGGGGACCTGCCCAAGCACGGGTTCGCCCGGACCGCCGACTGGCAGGTCCAGCGTGCCCCCGTGGAGCAGGGGCGGGCCACGCTGGCCTTCCAGCTCGCCGATTCCGAGGCCACGCGAGCCGTGTGGCCGCATCCCTTCCGCGCCAGGCTGGGCATCTCCGCGTCGCCGACCGACCTGACGATGACCCTCGTGGTGGAGAACCGTGGGCCGGACGTGGCCCGGTTCACCGGTGGCCTGCACACCTACCTGGCCGTGGCCGACCCCGAGGCGTGGATCGGCGGCCTCGCCGGGTGCCGCGCCTGGGACGGCGCCTCGACGGAGTCACCCACCTTCTCCGAGCGCATGGGCGGGCGGATCCGGGCCCTCGACGGCCAGGATCTCGTCATCCAGGGAGCGCTGGCCCCGGTGGTGCTCGCGGACGCAGTCCTGGGCTCCATGCACGTCGCGGCGGAGGGGTTCCCGAACCGGGTGGTCTGGAATCCGGGGCCGGGTCACGCGCTGCCCGACGTGGCGCCCGGCGACGAGGCGAGGTTCGTGTGCATCGAGCCGGCTGCGGTCGTCCCGGTCGTGCTGCCGGCGGGTGGGGTCTGGCAGGCCAGTCAGCGTCTCTACCTCGGCTGAGGGCGGCGCGCGGAGGGCTGCCTGTGCGCAGGGCGGCCTGTGCCGAGGGCGGCGCGCGTTGACTGGTGCCCCCACCGACAGGTCAGGCCGTGCGGACCTGCCACTGGCCGCCGGGCCAGACCGCGCGGGTCACCCCGGAGCCGGCGATCATCCGGCGGCAGCCGTCGCAGGGTTCGTGCGTGACGTAGATCGTCGCCGACTCCGCCCGGCTGCGGTCGGCGTAGAGCAGGCAGTTCTGCTCGGCGTGCAGGGCCACGCAGGCTCCGGCTCCCGTGTCGTAGGAGCTCCCGGGTGCGACGGTGGCGGAGTCGAGCAGGCCACGCGGGCACTCCCCGGCCAGGCAGGACGGCCCACCGGACGGGGCCCCGTTGTACCCCGTGGCCACGATCCGGTGGTTGGCCACCAGGACCGCACCGACCTTGCGGCGCCGGCAGTCGGCCCGGACGGCCACGGCCGCGGCGATCTGCAGGAAGTACTCGTCCCAGTCCGGTCGGCTGAACTCCATGGGCGGATTCTCGCTGAGCCCGTGGCCAGCGGTCGACCCGACCCCGGCGAAGCCCGCCGCCACATGCCACGATGCCCGCCACCCGGGAGCCGGGGGCGGGCATCGCACGGCAGGGCCGGGCCGGGGATCAGACCGTGGTGGCCTGGCGGGACTCCGAGGACTCCATGTCGCCACGGAGCTCGATGACCTCCTCAGCGGCATCCTCGACACGGGTCAGCTTCCAGACGCCGACGGCGATCAGGGAGCCCACCAGCGGGGCGAGGAGGAACAGCCACACCTGCGACAGTGCGGTGCCGCCCTCGAACAGGGCAGGGCCGAAGGAGCGGGCCGGGTTGACCGAGGTGCCGGTCAGCGGGATGCCGACCAGGTGCACGGCGGTCAACGAGAGGCCGATCGCCAGCCCGGCCAGGGCGGGGGTGGCGACCTTCTCGGTCACCAGCAGGATGACCAGCACGAAGGCGGCGGTGAGCAGGGCCTCGAGGACGAACGCGCCCTGGAGGTTGATCGCGCCGTTGTCGTAGCCGTTGGTGCCCAGGGCACCGGTGCGGTCGGTGACGCCGAAGGAGGAGACGAACAGCTTGAGCATCGCGGCACCGGCGATCGCGCCGAGGAACTGCGCACCCACGTAGCCGGCGCCCTCGCGACCGGGCATGCGCCGGGCAAGGACCATCGCCAGCGTGACGGCGGGGTTGACGTGCGTGCCGGACACGGGGCCGAACGCGTAGGCCAGCATCAGGACGACGAGTCCGAACGCGAGCGCGACGCCGACGGTCCCGGAGGCGGGACCGGCCGCGTCAGCGCCGACGCCGCCGCCGATGCCGAACACAGCCGCGCCGACGGCGAGGAAGACCAGGAGGAAGGTGCCGACGAACTCAGCACCGAGCTTGCGACTCATGACGGGGGGAACCTTTCGCATGACATGGGGATGGGCTCCTCGGAAGGGGAGCCCATACGGATTCAGTGCAGGGGAAGTGGCTGCAGGCTACCGTCCCGGGTCGGGCCTCAAACCTCGTTCGCCTGCCGGGGGCGGTGGCCACGTCCGGAAACCTGTCCGGGAGCAGGGGATCTGATGATTGTGTGAGCAGTGTCACACCAGGGCGGCGTGGGCTCGCGGGCGCTGGTCCTGTCGGGCTGACCGGTCGAGCGGGTTCAGCCGGGGAGCAGTCCCGCCGCGCCGAGGCCCGCGGCCAGCGCCGGATCGGACGGCTCGGTCAGGTGATGCCCGTCGGGGAAGACGACCACGGGAATCGACTGGCGACCCCCGTTCAGCGACTTCATCATCTCCAGGGCCTCGGGATCCGCATCGACGTCCACGTAGGTGTAGGGCACCTGGAGGCGGTCGAGGAGCCGCTTGGAGCGTCGACAGTCCGGGCACCAGTCGGCCCCGTACACGGTCAGGTCAGCCATGTCCCCATCCTCGCATCCCGGTGTCGGGCCCGCATCGAGCGGCGGACGCGGCCACCCCGATCGGTCCGCCAGCCCACCGGCCCGATCAGGGACTCCACCCGATCGGTCCGCCATCCAGTGGACCGATGCGGGCTTCGTCCGGATCTCCGAGCGGTGATGCTCCGAGATCCGGACGAGAACGTCAGCGACCGCGGCGGGCGACCGGCGGCGGGGCGGCGGCGGGGGGCGGCGGGGGGCGGCGGGTTACGCCAGGGTGGACATCCAGCCGATCGCGGTCAGGACCAGGGACTTCGCGCCGAAGGCGATCGCGCTCTCATCGACGTCGAAGGTCGGCCGGTGCAGGTCCAGGCGGTCGGCCCGCCCCGGCCAGTGCGTGCCCAGTCGGGCGTAGCAGCCCGGCACGAGGCCCTGGTACCAGCCGAAGGTGTCGCCGCCCCACGAGTGTGCGGTGTCGCAGACGGCGTCGGGGCCGCCGGCGACGAGCGCGGCGCTGGCCATCATCCGGGTGGCGGCGGCGTCGTTGATGACCGGTGTCACCCCCGGGCGGTGGCGCAGGTACCAGTGCAGCCCGTCCCGGCGCGTCCCCTCGTGGCCCTCAGCGTCCGGGCGGACGTCGGTGCCGAGCACCGTGGCGATCGCCTGCGGGAGGATGGTCATCAGCGCGTCGGACACGGTGGGGTCGGGCGTGCGCACCGAGCCGGTCAGGTCGGCCTCCGCGGGGATGACATTGGACGCCGAACCGGTGTGGATCGTGCCGAACACCAGGCGGACCTCGCCGCGGGCCGGGTCCGCAGCCAGCCCGTCGGCAGCGGCCTGGACGGCCTTCGGCAGCTCGCGCACCACGCGCGCCACCTCATCAGCCAGGTTCACGGTGAGCGAGGGACGCGCGGTGTGCCCGCCGGGTCCGGTCATCCGGATCGCGACGTGGTGCGAGGCCGAGGTGATCGGGCCGATCCGGCAGCCGAGCCGGCCGGCGTCGATCTTGGGGTCGCAGTGCACCCCGAAGACCCCCTGCACGCCGTCCATCCCACCGTCGGCGATCACGTCGAGCGCGCCGCCGGGCAGGGACTCCTCGGACGGCTCGAAGACCAGCCGAACGCGACCGCGGATCCGGCCCGACTCGATGAGCTCGCGCAGCACGAGCCCGGCCCCGAGCACGACGGAGGTGTGCACGTCGTGCCCGCACGCGTGGCACGCGCCGTCGTTCATCGAGCGGTAGGGCACGTCCTTCGCGTCATGCATGACCAGCGCGTCGATGTCGGCGCGCAGCGCCACCAGCGGGCCCTCGTGGCCGATGTCGCAGATCAGCCCGGTCCCCACGCTGAGCACCCGCGGGGACAGCCCCTCGGCCTGGAGCCGCTCGCGCAGGGCGGCGGTGGTCTCGTGCTCGGACCGGCTGACCTCCGGCCGGGCGTGCAGCCACCGGCGGGTGTAGACCAGCTCCCCGGCCTTGTGCTCGACCATGGCCTGCACCACGTGCAGCAGCTCGGGGTCGATGGTCAGGCCGGTCAGGTCGGACCCCAGCTCCTCGATCGGAGGTCCCGGCACGGTGACGCTCACACTCATCCTCCGACACGGTCGTTGGCGAACTCCCGGCGCAGCAGCTCGACCACGTCGCGCAGGTTCCCGCCCGCGGCGATCACTGCCCGCTGGCGGACGTAGCTGGGTTGGTGGTCAAGGATATCCAGCACCCGGTCGAGGTCGGCCCCGGTGCCCAGGGCCAGCGCATCCGGCCGCACCCGATCGACCCACTCGCCGACCTCGTCGGCCAACCGGGTCACCGAGCCGTCGCCGTGCACCAGGTCGGCGTCGATCCCGTAGCGGGCGGCCCGCCACTTGTTCTCCTGCAGCACCCAGTCCGGCTCCCGGGTGAACGACTCCCCGGCGTCGATGCGCCGGCACATGTGCGCGACCGCGGCCTGGGCCAGGGCGGCCAGCGCGCACAGCTCGCTCAGCGTGGCCATGCCGTCGCACATGCGCAGCTCGACGGTGCCCCACCCCGGGCTCGGTCGGATGTCCCACCAGAGCTCCTTGACGGTCTCGATGGTGCCGGCCCGGACCAGGATCTCGACGAGCCGCTCGAAGTCCGCCCAGTCGGTGAGCTCCGGCGGCAGGCTGGCCGAGGGCATCGACTCGAACACCTTGGTCCGCATCGAGGCCAGGCCGGTGTCGTCGCCGAACCAGTAGGGGCTGGATGCCGAGAGCGCCACGAAGTGCGGCAGCAGGGTGGTCAGGGCATTGGTGACAGCGATGGCGTGGTCGCCCGAGGGCACCCCGACGTGGAAGTGCACGCCGTGGATCATCATCCGTCGCGCGGGCCACTGGATCTTGTCCACCAGGCGGGCGTACCGGTCGTCCTCGGTCAGGCGCAGCTGGTTCCAGCTGGAGAACGGGTGCACGCCGGTCCCGATGAGCGCCAGGTGCCGGCGGCGCAGGATCGGCTGGAGCTCGGCGACGGTCGCGGCGAGGTCGGCGTGGGCCTCGGCGGGCGTCGCGCAGACCCCGGTGATCAGCTCGAGGGTCGACTGGAAGAGCTCCCGGTGGATCCGGGGGTGCGCGCCGTCGGGGAACCCGGCGCCGGCCTCGGCCAGCACCTCGGGGGCGGCGCACTCGAGCTCGTCGGTCTCGTCATCGACGAGCCCCATCTCGATCTCCACCCCGAGGGTGTGGGCCGGGGAGCTGGTGAAGGGGATCAGCATGGCCTTCCTCCGGCCTGGGGACGCGTGGACTGGGCTCAGGCTAGGGCCACTACCCTTCGGATGTGGTTCCTGATCCGGTCGGCAGCGCAGTGGCGCACGGCGGTCCCGGCTCGGCCGCGGTCGCGGCGGGCAGCGTGGCGACCGCGCGGGCGGGAGCCGAGGTGCTCGCGGCCGGCGGGAACGCGGTGGACGCGGTGCTGGCGGCCACGTTCGCGGCCACGGTCGCCGAGCAGGCCGTGGCCTCCCTGGGCGGCGGTGGTTTCCTGGTTGTGCGCCGCCCCGACGGCCAGGTGCACGTGCGCGACTCCTTCGTGGACACCCCGGGCCGGGGGCTGCCGGTGGAGGAGCTCGACCTGCACTTCCTGCCGATGGACGTCGAGTACCCCAGCACCGTCCAGACCTTCCACGTGGGCATGGGCTCGGTGGCCGTGCCCGGACTGCTGGCAGGGATCCTCGCCGCCCACGACGAGTTCGCCCGGCTGCCCCTGGCGACCCTCGTCGCCCCAGCCCGGCGGTACGCCGCCGACGGGGTCGTCATGGAGCCTGCGCAGGGGATCCTCACCGGCCTGATCCGCGAGCTGGTGGGGCTGTCCCCGGAGAGCCGGCGACTGGTCCAGCGTGACGGGCGCTGGCTGGTCGCCGGTGACCTCATCCGCAACCCGGACCTCGCCCGGTTCCTCGACCTGCTCGCCGATGGCACGGTCTCCTCGATCGAGAGTGGTCCGTTCGCCGCACCGCTGCTGGCGGCGATGCGCCAGGGCGGCCTGGTCACCGCGGCGGACCTGGACGGCTACCAGGTGATCCACCGGGAGCCGGTCGTCGCCGAGCGTGCCGGCCACCAGTTCTTCACCAACCCGCCGCCCTCGTTCGGCGGCTCGATCATCGCGGACACGCTCGCGGCCGCACCCCACTTCGATCCCGAGGATGCGCGTGGCTGGATCGGGCTGGTGGAGACGCTGGTCGCCGCCACCGTCCATCGGCGAAGCGGGGCCACCACGCCGCTGACCGCCACCGGCACGACGCACGCGAGTGCGGTGGACGCCGACGGGATGGTGGCGTCGATGACCACCTCGAACGGGGTCACCTCCGGCTTCGTGATCCCCGGGACGGGCATCCAGCTGAACAACATGCTGGGGGAGGCCGACCTCAACCCCGACGGGTTCCACGCGACCCCCCCGGGCCAGCGGATGGGCTCGATGATGAGCCCATCGATCCTGGTCGCCCCCGACGGCGGGGTCCTGGCGCTGGGAACCGGCGGGTCGGAGCGGATCCGGTCATCGATGGTCGAGGTGCTGATGCGCATGGTGGACGGCGGCCAGTCGCTCGCGCACGCGGTGTCCGCGGCTCGCGTCCACCCCGACGCCCGCGGCCTGCAGGTCGAGCCCATGCTGCCGGCGGCGCTGATCGACGGACTGCGTGCCTGCGCGATCGGGCCGGTCAACGTGTGGCCGGCGCACAACCTGTTCTTCGGTGGCGTGAACGCGGTGCAGCGCACGCCTGACGGGTCGGTGATGGCGGTCGCAGATGGCCGGCGCGGCGGTGGGGCACTGGTCGTCCGGGCCTGAGCCGGGTGTCCTGGGGCTCACGCCCAGTGCGGCGCCCCGTGCGAGAGGACCCGCCAGGCATGCCCCGGCACGACCAGCAGGTCGGGCTCGTGGCCGGCGGCATCGGACTGCACCTCGACGGTGGGGTCGGTCAGCTCGACCGGGAACCGAGCGGGCTCGTCGGCGATGTTGAGCAGGGTGGTGACCCGGCGCCCGTGCCCGCCGGCAGGTGCGACCTGCAGCGCCAACGACGTGTTGGTGACGTGCTCGACCGTGGCCAGCGAGCGGGTCATCCAGGGGTGCCGCGCGCGCATCTCGATCAGCTGCCGGTGCAGGTGGTGGATCGGCCATCCCCAGGGAGCCAGGCCGTCGGGGCGATCGGGGAACATCGGGCGCACGGCCTCGTCGCCGCCGAAGCGATCCTCCTTGATCCCCCGGAACGCCTGCTCGTCGCCGTAGTAGATCGAGGGGGTGCCGGGCAGGGTGAACAGGGCGGCGATCGCGTGGCCGAAGTGGCGCTGGTCCTCCAGGTTGCTGGCGATCCGGGTGGTGTCGTGGTTGCCGACGAAGGTCAGCGGCGGGTGCTCGCTGGCGTACGCGGCCAGGCGCTCGACCTGCCAGGTGAGGTCGAAGTAGTTGCCGTCGTTCAGCGAGCGCCACAGCGGGCGCCACAGGCCGTAGGCGGTGACGGAGTCGAGCGTGGTCTCGGCCAGGATCTCCTGCGGCTCGCCGTGGATGTACTCGCCCACGAACCAGGCGTCCGGGTGCCGGACGCGCACCCGAGCCAGCACCTCGCGCCAGAACTCGGGCGCGACCGCGTAGGCCGCATCGAGGCGCCACCCGTCGGCCCCGCGCGTCAGCCAGTGATCCATGACGTGGACCACGTAGTTGATGACGGCCTGGTCGTGATGGTTCAGGGTCACGAGGTTGCCGTGGCCCTCGAACACGTCGTAGTCGGGCTCGCCGTCGCGCTCGGGCCAGCGCAGGTCGAACCAGCGCGCGGCCTGGGCCCCGGCTCCCTGCGGGTCCGGACCAGCGGCCCGGGCCACCTGGAACATCGGATGTCCGTAGCCGACATGGTTGAAGACCCCGTCGAGCAGCAGCCGCATGCCCCGGTCGTGGCATCCGCGGGCCAGCGCGTCGAAGTCGCGCTCGTCGCCGAGGCGGTGGTCGATGTGCAGGTGGTCGGTGGTGTCGTAGCCGTGGGTCTGCGAGGCGAAGATCGGTCCGAGCTGCAATCCGCGACACCCCAGGTCATGGGCGTAGTCCAACCAGTTGGAGAGGTGCCGGAGCCGGTGCACGACCCCATGGACCTGATGGGACTCGGGTTCGGCGCCGGAGAAGCCCAGGGGATAGACATGCCACCACGTCAGTCCGTCGAGCCACAGCGGTGCCACGATGTCGAATCTACGCGAAACCCGGACGGATGCGCCCACCGGGCTCGCGAGCCGCGCTTGATTCGTCACCGAACGTGATGAAGCCCACGGTCTCGGGGGCCCGCGGGGTGCCCGGTGGCGTGGCATTGGTCACATCCGCAGGTGGCCTGAAGGGAGGTTGCACAAGTTGTGGATAAGTTCTGTTGACAGTGTGCACGGGCCCTGCGCAGACTTGGACACGTGAACCTGGCCCTGACCGAGATGAGGCGGGCGAAGCTGCGCTTCGGCCTGCTGACGGCCGCTGTGGCCCTCCTGGTCTTCCTCATCGTCTTCCTCTCCAGCCTCTCCGGCGCGCTGCTGCGCTCCCTCACCGGCGCCATCGAGTCCCTGCCGGCCGACGGCCTGGTGTACTCCGAGTCGGCGCGGGCCAACATCCAGGCCAGCCGCCTGGACCCGGGGGTGACCGCGCAGGTTGCTGCCGTCGAGGGCGTCGCCGCGGTCGGCGCCCTGGCCGTCCTGTCGGCGAATGCCACGGTGAACGGCGCCCCCGACGAGCTGCAGCTGATCGGCGTGACCCCCGGCAGCCCCAGCCAGCCCGAGGGCCTCCGGCAGGGTCGCATGCCGCAGTCCCCGACCGAGGTCGCGGTCGATGCCAGCGAGGCGGAGGTGGCCATCGGCGACGTCATCCGGGTGAACGGGTCCGAGGTCGACCTGGTGGTCACCGGGACGTTGCTGGGCACCCAGTTCGGCACTGACACCGCCTGGATGACCTCGGCCGGCTACGAGGCCCTGCTCACCGAGCTCAACCCGGGGCTGGCCGCCGTGCCGATCAACGCCGTGGCGTTCACGGTCGACGACGGCGCCGACGCCGTCGCCGTGGCCGCCCAGGTGCAGCAGGCCGTGGACGGCACCCAGGCGCTGGACCGCGATGCGGCCGTGGCATCCATCCCCGGGGTCGAGTCGGTCAGCCAGAGCTTCGGCCTCCTGGTCGGCATCACCTACGTGATCGGAGTCGTCGTCGTGGGCTTCTTCTTCCTGATCCTGACCGTCCAGAAGCTGCGGACCTTCACCCTGCTGCGCGCCACCGGCGCCTCGACCCGGTCGCTGGCGGGGTCGGTCACCGGGCAGATCTCGGCGGTGATCCTGATCGCCTCGGCGATCGCCGTCGTGCTGGCCTGGGGCGCCCTCAAGGCGTTGTCCACCGGACTCCCGGTCGCCATCGACCCGATGACCACGGGCGGGGTCGTGGCGGCCGTCCTGCTGGCCTCGCTGGGCGCCGGGCTGCTCTCAGTGCGCCGGATCGCAGCTCTCGACCCGGCGACCGCAGCAGGTGCCCGATGAACCTCGCCATCGCGGAGTTCCGCCGCGCCAAGGGTCGCTTCGTGTCGATCACGGGTGCCCTGTCCCTCATCGTCTTCCTCGTCCTGATCCTCGGGGCGCTGGGCGACGGGTTGTTCTTCGGCGGCACCGGGGCCATCCGCTCCAGCACCGCCCAGGCCTACGCCTTCGCCGCCGACGCCGAGGGCTCGCTGGTCCGCTCCCGGCTGCCGCTGGCCGCCGAGTCCGAGCTCGAGGCCGTCGACGGTGTGGAGCAGGCGACCGCCATCGGCGCGCTGATCACCACCACCTCCAGCGTCCCGGGCGGGGCGGACCTGGTCGTCATGGGCTTCCTGCCCGAGGCCGACCCCGCCGGGGTCCCGGGCACCGTGCTGGAGGGCCGCCTTCCCGGTCCGGAGGATCCCGCCGGGGTCGCGGTCGATGAGGCCCTGGCCGATGCCGGGCTGGTCCTGGGCACCACCCTCTCCGTGGGCGGGGTCACCGAGACGGTCGTCGGGATCGTCGCGGATGCGGGCTACCAGGGCCTGCCGACCGCCTGGACGTCGTTGGAGACCTACGCCGAGATGCGCACCGCCGTGCGACCGGAGTTCGCCGGCCAGCCCGTGGAGCCCTCGGTGTTCGGCCTCGCGCTCGCCGACGGGGTGACCGCCGACCAGCTGGCCCCGCCGGCCGGTGTCGTCGTGGCCAGCACCGAGGAGACCTACCTGGCCATCCCGGGCACCAGGGAGCAGAAGTCCAGCCTGAACGCGATCATCTACGCCAGCCTCGCCGTCGCCGGCCTGGTCGTGGCCCTGTTCTTCGCCCTCGTCGTGCTGGAGAAGCGCGAGCTCTTCGCCGCCCTGAAGGCGCTCGGTGCCTCCACGAGCAAGCTCGGCAGCGGGGTGGTCCTCCAGGCGATCGGGGCCACGGTCACCGCGGTCATCGTCGGGGCGACCGCCGCCTGGCTCGTCGGCGCGCTGCTCCCCAACGACATCCCCTTCCTGTTCCGTCCCCAGACCCTGGCCTACTCCGCTGTCCTGACCGTGACCGCCGGCGTCGTGGGCGCCCTGCTGTCGCTCCGCCGCATCAGCCGGATCGATCCGGCCACCGCCCTAGGAGGCACCCTGTGATGACCGACGCCACGCCGCAGCCCACCGGGCCGGCCATCCCCGCCGCGACGCCGATCCTGACGGTCGAGTCGGTCACCAAGACCTACGGCGAGGGGCACACCGCCGTCACCGCCGTGCACGAGGCGTCGATGCAGGTCAGCACCGGGGAGTTCGTCTCCCTGCTCGGTCCTTCGGGATCGGGCAAGACCACGCTGATCTCGATGATCGGCGGCCTGCTCACCCCCACGTCCGGGGTCATCCGGGTCGGCGACGTCGCGGTCAGCGACCTGGACTCCAGGGCCCTGACGACCTTCCGTGCCGAGCGGGTCGGGTTCGTCTTCCAGTCCGCGAACCTGGTGCCGTTCCTGACCGCCCGGGAGAACCTGCTCTGGGTGGCCGGGCTGCGCAAGGAGAAGGGTCGGGGCGCCCGCAGGGCTGCGGGCCAGCGGGCGGATCAGCTGCTCGAGGAGCTGGGGCTCTCGGCGCGGGCGGGCAACATCCCGGAGAAGCTCTCCGGCGGCGAGCGGCAGCGCGTCGCGATCGGCCGCGCGCTGATGAACGATCCGGACCTCGTCCTCGTGGACGAGCCGACCGCGGCGCTGGACACCGCGATGGGCCGCCAGGTCGTCCAGCTGCTGCGCAGGGAGATCAAGGACCGCGGCAAGACCGGGATCATGGTGACCCACGACCTGCGGATGGTCGAGTACACCGACCGGGTCTTCGAGATCACCGACGGCTTCCTCGAGCTCGGCGGTGACCCCGTCGAGAGGGCCGCTGCGGGGCACGCAGCGGGCCACTGACGGGGGTCGACACCCGCGGGTGATCCGGTGCGCACCGGATCGCGGCGGGGGCGTTATCCCACCGATATCGTCGCTGATACGCCGCAATTGCTTGGGTTCGGCCCGGTGGTGGCCGATGATGCCACTATGCGTGCCCCTGCCCTGCTGTCCAGAGCCGGAACCGTGGTCGCGGCTGTCACCCTCGCGATGGCGGCCCTGGGCCTGGGGGTGCCCGCGTCCGCGGCCGAGCCCGAGGTGTATCCGGTGCCGGCCGACGGGGTCCTCCGGATGCAGGGCTCCGGGTGGGGCCATGGGCGCGGGATGAGCCAGTGGGGCGCCTACCAGGCCGCTGCCGTCGGGATCCAGCACCCCCAGATCCTCTCGTTCTACTACCCGGGGACGGTGCTGGCCGCCATGCCCGACGCCCTGGTCCGGGTGCTGCTCGCCTCGGACACCGGCAGGGACCTGGTCGTGCGCGCGACCCCCGGCCTGACCGTGACGCAGGCCGGCCGGGACGCCATCCAGCTGCCGGTCACGCCCAGCAACTGCGCCGGGCCGGCCTCCCGGTGGCGGGTGCGGGCGTCGGGGTCCGGGATGAGCCTGGCCGTCTACTGCGGCAGCTGGCGGACCGTGGACAAGGTGGCCGGCAGCACCCTGGAGTTCGCCGTGCCCGACGACCTCGTGGGGACCCAGAACGGTTCGGTCCGGCGGGGCTACCGCGGCACCGTGACCGCCATCCGGACGGGCAGCCGAGCCCTCCAGGTGGTCAACACCCTGCCCATGGAGCTCTACCTGCGCCCGGTGGTGGCCGCCGAGGTCTCCCCCTCGTGGCCGGTCGAGGCCCTGCGCGCCCAGGCCGTGGCCGCCCGCACCTACGCCGCCCACGAGGCGCTCGGGCGCGCGGCCAAGGCCTTCGACGTCTACGACTCCACCCGCTCCCAGGCCTACCCCGGAGCCGTCGACTACGACTCGGCGTGGCGGGTCGTGCGCAGCCGTGAGCACGCCAACACCGACGCCGCCATCGCGGACACCGCAGGTCTGCAGGTCACCGTCGGTGGTGCGCCGGCACTGACGCAGTTCAGCTCGTCCAACGGCGGGGCGACGGCGTCCTCGCCGCTGCCCTACCTGACCACGCAGGTCGACCCGTGGGACTCCGCAGCGGCCAGGAACCCGCGCCTTGCCTGGACCGACAGCGTCTCGGCGGCGCAGCTGCGGTCCCGGTGCCGGGGCGCCGGGGCGATCTCCGCGGTCCGGGTCCTGGCCCGTGAGGGTGCAGGGGCATGGGGCGGACGGATCTCCCAGCTGGAGATCGTCGGTGCCAGCCGAACGTGCACGCTGGCCACGGACTCGGCCATCCGGGCCGCGCTCGGGGTGAACAGCAGCTTCCTGACGTTCACCGCCTGATCCCAGGTCGGCGGTCCCCGGTCAGGTCACCGGCGGACTGTCAGGCCCGGGGGACCGGGTGGCCCTCCGAGGCCTGCACCACGACGAAGCCCTGGCCGGACAGCGTCAACTGGTAGGCCTCGCCGGATCCGCGCCCGACGAGCGCGCCGGCCCTGGCCGTCTTGCGGATGCCGGAGTGCAGCGACGTGGACCACAGCACCGCAGCCTGCATGTCCACGTAGGTCGGGACATCCACGTTCAGCACCACCGGGGTGCCGTGGACGGTGATCGCCAGTGTGCCCGTGCCGGTGAACGTGGTGTTGAACAGCCCGCCGCTCATCATCGAGGCGCCCTCGACCTTGTTGATGTCCCAGCTCAGCGAGCTCTCGAAGGCCAGGACGTGGTTGCCGCCGATGGTCACCGACTCGTTCTCCAGGAACAGCAGGAACACCTCGTCGGCCTGGTCGGCGAGGAACACGTCCCCGTCACCGCTGACCTTCATCAGGGCCATGCCCTCGCTGGTCAGGGCCTTCTTGAGCATCTTGGCCATGCCGCCGCTGCCCTCGTAGGCGAAGTCGACGTTGCCCTGGTAGGCGACCATCGAGCCCTGCTTGGCGTAGAAGTGCCCGCTCGTGCCCGACAGGCGGACCTTGAGCATCTTCTTGTTCTGCTTCGTGAAGCTTCCCGGGTCGGAGGTGGCCTCCGTGTTGCTGAACATGTCGCTGCGCATGGCCCAACGCTAGGGCAGGTCCCCGGGTGGCCGCGAGGCAGGTGCCACTGGCCCCGGCAGGCGGCCCGACGGCTGCTCAGGGCAGGGGGACATCCTTCGGGCGATCACCGGTGTGATCGTGGTGGCCCTCGTGCTCGTGGTGGTTCACGTGTGCTGGGCCCTCGTAGGGGTGCAGGTCGGGGTGCGGCACGGTGTGGTACTGGTGCAGCTCGGCCTCGGTGGGCAGCATCTCCTCGATGTCGTCGGCGTTCTCCGCGTGCATCATGAGCCGCCCGGCCCAGATGAGCAGCACCGCGATGGCCGACAGGCTGGCGACCCAGCCCCAGGGATCGGCGAAGGTCGTGAGCTTGAACGCCACGAAGCCCACGATGCCCGCGGCGGGCAGGGTGAACACCCAGGCGATGACCATCTCGCCGATCTTGCGGCCGTTGAGGCCGGTGCCTGCGGCGGCGCCGGCACCCATCACGGAGGAGGCTGCCGCCTGGGTGGTGGAGATCGGGATGCCGAGCTCGGTCGCGCCGAAGATGGCCGAGACCGATCCGATGTTGGCAGCGACCCCCGAGTTGGCGTTGAGCTTGGTGATCCGCAGGCCCATCGTCTCGATGATCTTCCAGCCGCCCCACATGGTGCCGAAGGCGATCATGGAGTAGGCGCCGAGCTCGACCCACAGCGGGATCGGGGCGTCCTCGCCGAGGTAGCCGCCAGCCACGAGCGCGAAGGCGATCAGCCCCATGGTCTTCTGCGCGTCGTTGGCGCCGTGGCCGAACGACACGGCCGCCGACGAGATGATCTGCAGCCACTTGAACGGCTTGGCGTCGTCCTGCCAGTGGGTCAGCCGCTGCAGCACGCCGACGAGGAACATCGCCACGAACGCCACGGTGAAGGCCACCAGGGGGGAGAGCACGATGGCCAGCGCGGTCTTCTCGACGCTGCTCCACTTGATGACATCCGTCCCGCCCGCGGACAGCCCGGCCCCGATCAGGCCGCCGATGAGGGCGTGGCTGGACGAGGACGGCATGCCGATCGACCACGTGAAGTAGTTCCAGAAGATGGCTCCGAGCAGCGCACCGAACGCCACGCCCAGCCCGACCGGGACGCCGCCGGACTGCAGGCCGAGCTCCTCGACCTGGACGGTCTTGGCCACGGTGTTGGCCACCGCGGTGCCCACCACGAACAGGGCCGCGAAGTTGAAGAACGCAGCCATGTACACCGCGTGGCGGGGCTTCATCGCCCGGGTGGCCACGACCGTCGACGTCGAGTTCGCCGCGTCGTGGAATCCGTTGGTGAAGTCGAACAGCAGCGCCAGGAGGACGACGCCGACGACCGCGACCAGGACCATGTCCATGGGGTTCCCCATTCACTCCACGCAGGCCCCAGCCTGCTGAGCACAGGCTAGGCCCCTGTTGGCCGTGGATTCATCTGGATGTCACCCCGCGCGCGGCTGGTGTGACGTTTGTTCATCCGGCGTTCATCTTGCCGATCCCCCACGTTTGCCCGGCTCCTCAGGCCAACTGCGTCAGCGCGTGGATGGTCAGGCCCGCCAGGGCGCCGACCACGGTCCCGTTGATCCGGATGAACTGCAGGTCGCGGCCCACCGCCAGCTCGATCCGCTCCGCGGTGGCGGGGCCGTCCCAGCGCTGCACCGTGTCGGTGATCACGCTCGTGAGCTCGACCTTGTAGTCCGCGACCAGCCCGACGACCGTGTCGGTGATCCAGCCGTCGAGCTTGGCCTGCAGGTCCGGGTCCGTGGCCAGGGTCTGCCCGAGCTGGGCCAGCGCATCGGACGCCCGCACGCGCAGCTCGCTGCTGGGGTCGTCGGCGGCCTCCAGCACCACGCGCTGGGCGGTCTCCCAGATCCGCCCGACGGAGCGCTGGACGTCGGGGTGGTCGTACATGTCCACCTTGGCCCGCTCGACGCGCTCCCGCGTGCTGGGGTTGGCGCGCAGGTCGTCGGCGAACTGCACGAGCAGCCGGTCGATCGCGATCCGGACATCGTGCTGCGGGTCGTCGCGGACGGCGGCGAGGAACCGGACCAGCTCGAGGTGGATCTTGTCCCCGACCACCCCGTCGACGAACTTCGGTGTCCACGTCGGTGCCTGCTTGGTGACCACCTCGATGATCGAGCGCCGGTTGGCCACCACCCACGCGTAGGTGCGGTCCGCCAGGACATCGACGATCCCGGTGTGCGCCCCGTCGGCCACCACCTGGCCGAGCAGGTGGCCCAGGGCGGGCGAGACCTCGGTGCGCTCGACCCGGTCGGCGATCACCCGCTCGATCATGGTGCGCATCTGCTCGTCGTCGAGCACTGCGATGAGGCCGCGCAGCGCCCTGCCCAGCTCCCCGGCCACGCGCTGGGCGTGATCGGGATCGGCCAGCCACTCCCCGCCCCGTCGGGTGACCTCGGCTCCGGTCACCTTCTCGCGGACGACCTCGTCGGTGAGGAAGTGGGTGCCCACGAACTCCCCCAGGGTGGCCCCCATCTGGTCCTTGCGGGTGGGGATGATCGCGGTGTGCGGGATGGGCAGGCCCAGGGGGTGGCGGAACAGCGCGGTGACCGCGAACCAGTCGGCCAGGGCCCCGACCATCGCTGCCTCGGCACCTGCCTGCAGGTAGCCCAACCACCCCTGCGGGCTCGTCCCGACGGTCACGATGGTCACCGCGTAGATCAGCGCGGCCAGGACGAACAGCCCGGTGGCCACGGCCTTCATCCGGCGCAGGCCCGAGCGCCGGGCGGTGTCCGATCCTCCCCACGGGCTCAGCTGCGGGGGCTGGGGCGCGTCGGCCGTCACGCTCGTCGTGCTCATGGCACCTCCCGGGGTGTGCTCGGCTTGCGAGTCTAGACGCGGCCACTGGCGCGGCCTGCCCGAACGTCGTCGGGCAGGCAACGGGCCCACTGCGAGGGCTACCGTGGCCGGGCACCGATCGATCGACCGGAGGGAGCGGACCATGGCAGGTGGACTCGAGGATCTCCTCGGCGGCATCCTCAGCGGGGCCCAGCAGGGCGCGGCACCCGGCTCGGCCGGGGGGATGAACCCGGCTGACATCTCACAGTCGCTGAACAGGATCATGATCGTCGCCGGCCCGATCCTGGCCATGATGGCCCAGGGTGGCGGCCTCCAGGACCTGCTCGGGAAGCTCACGAGTGGTGGGCTGGGGGATCAGGCGAGCTCATGGGTCGGGACCGGGGAGAACCAGCCGGTGACCGGCGAGCAGCTGGCGGCCGCGATGCCCGAGGAGCTGGCTGGGCTGGCCGCGCAGACCGGCCTCTCGCCGGAGGAGCTCTCGGCCGACCTCGCCCAGATCCTGCCGGGACTCGTCGACCAGCTCTCGCCGGGCGGGCAGGTGCCCACGGCCCCCGCGGACGTGGAGGCGGTCCTGTCGCAGATCCCCGGGGGCGCCCAGCTCAAGGATCTCCTGGGTCCGACTGCCTAGGGTCGCTCCGCTGGGTCGTCAGCCGAGCATCCGCAGCGCCACCTGGCGGTGGAACTCGACGGACAGGGCCAGGTCGGCGACGTGGATGCGCTCGTCACGGTTGTGGTAGCCCGCCTCGACGACCTCGGGCGGGGTGGTGCGGAACGGGCTGAACCCGTAGGCCACCGTGCCGAAGTCGCGGCGCAGGTACACCGAGTCGGTGAAGCCTGTGCACAGCAGTGGCAGCGGCTGGGCGTCCAGGAGGGCCGCCATGAGGTCCTGGCAGGTGTCCCACAGCGGCCCGCTCGCCGGTGCGGCGTTGCCTGCGACGGAGGGCACCGGCTGGCTGAGCTCGACGTCGTCGCCCGGGCCGACCCGCGCCCGGACCTCCGCGAGCACCTCGTCGTCGGACGTGCCCGGAAGGATCCGGCAGTCCAGCCCCACGCCGGCGCGGGCAGGGATCACGTTGGGCGCCATCGAGCCGTGCAGGAGGGTCGGGGCCATGGTGGTGCCGGAGAGCGCGGGCAGCAGGTGCGCGAACACCGGGTGCAGCGTGCTGGCCCGGTCCAGTGCCTCCTGGACTCCCAGGCGATCGACCGCGCCGGCGCCGAGGAGCGTGTCGAGGGTGACGCGGATCGAGGGGTGGTCGCGGGGTTCGGGAAGGCCGATGCCGATGCTGGCCAGCACCTCGGCCAGCCGTGGCATCGGGGTGCGCCCGATGCTCGGGATCGAGGCGTGACCGGCCTCGCCGAGGACGTCGACGCGGACCGGGCAGGTGCCCTTCTCGCCGACGGCGATGGCAGCCATGAGCCGACCGTCGGCCAGGCGGTAGGGCAGCCCACCGCCCTCGTTGAGGGCGTGGTCCACGGCCAGGTCCGGCCGGTTGGGCGTCAGCCAGTTCATGCCGACCCCAGCAGACCCGTCCTCCTCGTCGGATGCGACGATCAGCAGCAGGTCACCGCGCGGGACGAAGCCCTCCCGGGCCAGGGACGCGAGCGCGACGGCACGTGCCGCCACCTCGTTCTTCATGTCCAGCGCCCCGCGGCCCCACAGGTATCCGGCGTCGTCGAGGACCGCGGAGAACGGCGGGTGGGTCCAGTCCCGGGGGTCGGCAGGCACGACGTCGCTGTGGCCGACGAACGCCAGGCTCGGACCGGACCCCGACCCGGGCAGGCGGGCGATCAGGTTCAGGCGCGCGGGATCCGGCCCGGCCAGCTCTGCGGTGATGCCGGCGGCCCCGAGGTAGGCGGCCAGGATCTCGGCGACCGCGGTCTCGTTGCCATTCGTGGAGTCGATGCGCAGCAGGGTGCGGGTGAGGTCGATGACCTCCTCGTCGTGCCCCTGGCCGTCCTCGGTCATGGGCTCGACAGTAGCCGGCGGGTGTCGAACCGTGGGCACGGGTCAGGGCTGGTCGCCCAGGACCGATCGAGGGGGCGCTGGGGGAACCTCCGGGCCGGCGCGGGCGTATCGTGGGTTGCGAGGAAGTGATCCTGATGCATCAGTTGGCCTCGCCACCCATGGATCGACAGGTGCGCCGCGCGATCGAGGACGACGCCCTGGAGCAGCAGTCCCGACTCGCCGCGGTCCCCGTGCCCAGGGAGCCCCGCCGGAACCGGTGGGTGCTGTGGGTGCTGCTGCTGCTCACCCTGGTCGTCCTGGGTGTCATCGGTGCCCTCATCCTGTCCCGGTAGCCGACACCGTGTCGTGGGGGCGGGTTCCCGGTCCGTCGTGCCCACCAGTGCCTGACAGCGGCCGGCGGCGCTGGATCAGGCGTTGCGCTCGAACATCCCGGCGATCGCCGCGATGCCGAGCACCGAGCGCGCCGAGTACTCCGAGCGCCACAGCCCGCCGTGGCATGACCCGTCGACGAACAGCTGCATCGGATGCGAGATCGGCACGGCCGGGTTCGCCGTGGAGGCCGGGTTGCGCAGGTCGTGGACGAGCAGCGCAGCCATGATCGCATTCGACGTGTCCGGCTCGAAGATCTCCAGCCCGAAGCGCCCAGCGCCGGCGTAGGCCGCCGCCAGCGCCTTGTTCTTGATCACCGACTTGGTGCGCGTGCTGGGGGCGACGTTGAGCGACACCCGCACGCCGTCCTCGCGCGCGGCCATCGCCCGCCAACGCTGCAGCCGCTTGGCCAGCAGGTAGTTGGGCCCCTGCTGGCTCACGAGGCAGTCGCTGATGCCGTACTCGACGCCCGTGGAGGTGAACACCGTGTCCGGGTAGTTCTTCTCGAACTGCCCGGCCAGCCGCAGCGGGGAGCGCGCGTAGCGCCACATCCCGGCGGCCCGCCAGCGTCGCCGGGACTCCTCGACCGCCTCGATCGGGGCGGCGAAGACGTCAGTGGGAGTGGCCAGCCAGGCCAGCATGATGTCGTGGCCGGCACGCACGAGGTCCATGCTGATCGCGTCGATCGCCAGGGACACCCGCACGTGCAGCGGGCCGTCGGCGTAGACGTAGTTGCCCAGGGTGAACGGTCGGCCGATCCCTGCCAGCCAGGTCCGGATCTCAGGCGCCTGGGTGAGCAGGTCCGCGCCGGCGACGGCAGCCAGTGCCGGGCCCGCCAGCTGTGTCCGGTCCGGCCCGTCGATCGGGACCGGGACCCGCAGCCGGCCAGCCCGGCCCTGTGCGTCGGCGATGATCCGCCGCCACAGGTCCGGTCGTGGCAGGTCGACGGCCCAGACGGTGGCGCCCCAGTCCAGCAGGCAGGACAGCGGTCCCATCTCGGCCCCGGCCCCGAGCACCGCGAAGTCCGTGCCCGTCAGGTCCAGCCACTCGGGGTGGGCCATCACCGACTCCAGGGCATGGGCGAAGCTCGGCTCCACGATCCCGTCGGCGACCCACACGTCGATCTGGTGGCGCAGGTCCGGTCCGGCCAACCTGCGTCCGTGGTAGGGGATGACCAGGTCGGCGACTCCGCGACCGGTGCCCACGACCTCGGCCGTGGCGAACCCGGGTTCGGTGTGCGTCGCAAGGGCCTCGCCGAGGTCTGTGGCCTGCCCGTCGCGGGTGAAGGTGAACTGCCGGTGGAGGGATTCGAGGCCGTCACGGCTCATGGCAACCGAGCCGCCGCCGGCCCGCAGGCCGGAGACGACCAGGTCGCGTGCCGGAGCCATGTACCCCTTGCGCCAGTTCTCGGTGCCCTCGATCCGTTGGGCCAGCGCTGCGTCGGTGGCGCGCGCGGCGTCGGCGAACACCGCCCGCCCGGTGACCATCGACGACTGCCGGCCCCTGTCGATCGGGAAGTCGATCCCGCGCTGGGGGTCGAACTCAGGCATGCATTCCTCCGCGTTGGGTCATCCGCGCCCGTCGATCGCCCGCTGGTACACGTCGACGGTGATCCGGGCGATCTTGTCCCAGCCGAACTCGTCAACCGCGCGCTGGCGCCCCGCGGCGCCCATCGCCGCCGCCCTGGTCGGATCGGACATGACTGCGGTCAGCGCGTCGGCGACGCCGGTCTCGAATGCCACCGGATCGGCCTCGTCGTAGTGCACCAGGTGGCCGGTCGCGCCCTCGACGACGACCTCGGGGATGCCCCCGACGTCGCTGGCGACGACGGCCGTCCGGCACGCCATCGCCTCGAGGTTCACGATGCCCAGGGGCTCGTAGACCGAGGGGCACGCGAACACGCCCGCGTGGGTCAGCGCCTGGACCAGGTGCGCCCGGCTCAGGTGCTCGTTGACCCAGACCATGTTGGCCGCACCCTTGCTCGCCCGCAGTGCGGCCACGCCGGCCTCCACCTCGGCGCCGAGCTCGGGGGTGTCCGGGGACGACGCGATCAGCACGAGCGGGATGTCCGGGTCCATCTGGGCGGCGGCCTTGAGCAGGTGCGCGATGCCCTTCTGGCGGGTGATCCGGCCCACGAACAGCACGTAGGGCCGGCTCGGGTCGATCCCGACCGACTCGATCAGGTCGGTGCTCTCATCGGGCTGGTAGAGCTCGGTGTCGATGCCGTTGTGGACCACGTCGACCTTCGCCGGGTCCACGTCCGGGTAGGACTCCAGCACGTCGCCGCGCATCCCGTGGCTGACCGCGATGATCCGGTCCGCTCCCTCGTAGGCCGTCTTCTCGACCCAGGAGGACAGGCGGTAGCCGCCGCCGAGCTGCTCGGCCTTCCACGGCCGCTTGGGTTCCAGGGAGTGCGCCGAGATGACGTGCGGCACGTCGAGGTAGATCCCACCGGCGTGCCCGGCGAAGTTGGCGTACCACGTGTGCGAGTGCAGCAGGTCCACCCCCTCGCTGGCGGCCACCATCGCCAGGGAGATGCCCATGGTCTGCAGCGAGGCGTTCGCCCCAGCCAGGGTCTCGGGCACCTGATGGGCGTTGGCGTCGGTGCGCGGCGCTCCCCAGCACTGCACGTCGACATCGATGAGCTTGCGCAGCTCGCGAGCCAGGTACTCGACGTGAACGCCGGCACCACCGTAGGCCTCCGGGGGCCATTCCCTTGTGAGCAATCCGATCCTCATGCCCGGAAGCCTAGGACGGAGGGAGGGAGGATGCGCGCTGCCCGGATGTCCCCTCCCACCTAGCCTTCCGCCCCGGTAGGTGACTACC
Source organism: uncultured Actinomycetes bacterium (assembly GCA_963774745.1). GTDB lineage: Bacteria > Actinomycetota > Actinomycetes > S36-B12 > CAIYMF01 > Prado023. The sequence continues at coordinate 57,212 of CAVZGE010000005.1, forward strand.
GTGGCTGCCATGTCGAACCCTCGCGTACTCGGAATCGTCCTCGCCGGCGGAGAGGGCAAGCGGCTCATGCCCCTGACCGCCGATCGCGCCAAGCCTGCGGTGCCGTTCGGCGGCTCCTACCGGCTCATCGACTTCGTGCTGAGCAACCTGGTGAACGCCGGGTTCGCGCGGATCGCGGTCCTGACCCAGTACAAGTCGCACTCACTCGACCGGCACGTCACCCAGACCTGGGCGATGCCGGCGATCCTCGGCGACTACGTCACGGCGGTCCCGGCGCAGCAGCGCCTCGGCCCGCGCTGGTACACCGGCTCGGCGGATGCCATCTACCAGAGCATGAACCTGATCGAGGACGAGGACCCGGACTACCTGCTGGTCTTCGGCGCGGACAACATCTACCGGATGGATCCCCGCCAGATGCTCGAGCAGCACATCGACACCGGCGCGGCCGTGACCGTGGCCGGCATCCGCAAGCCCCGGTCGGAGGCCAGCGAGTTCGGCGTCATCGAGCAGGCCGCGGACTCGACCAAGATCGAGGCGTTCCACGAGAAGCCGGCCGACCCGCCGGCCGTGCCCGGCTCGCCGGACGAGTCGTTCATCTCGATGGGCAACTACATCTTCACCCGCGACTGGCTGGTGGAGACGCTGCGGGCGGACGCCGCCGACGACGCCTCGGTGCACGACATGGGCGGCAACATCATCCCCGCCCTGACCTCGCAGGGGCTGGCGCACGTCTACGACTTCGGGACCAACGAGATCCCCGGGCAGACCGACCGGGACCGTGGGTACTGGAAGGACGTTGGCTCGATCGACGCCTACCACGAGGCGCACATGGACCTCGTGAGCGTGCACCCGATCTTCAACCTCTACAACCGGCAGTGGCCGATCATCACCTCGTCGCTGGGCTCGCCCCCGCCGGCGAAGTTCGTCGAGGGCGGCAACGCCCACGAGTCGATCATCGGCGCCGGGTCGGTCATCGCCGGCGGGCATGTCCGCTCCTCGGTGCTGGCCCAGGACGTGCGCGTCCTGCAGGGCGCCTACGTCGAGGGTGCGGTCCTGATGCCCGGCGTGCGGATCGGGCGTGGGGCGGTCGTGCGCAACACGATCCTGGACAAGAACGTGGTCGTCCCCGACGGCGCCCAGGTCGGCGTGCACCTCGACGCGGACCGCGAGCGCTTCACGGTCTCCGAGGCGGGCATCGTCGCCGTGGGCAAGGGCATCACGATCTAGGGACCGCGATCGGTCCGCTCCTGCGACTGTCCCTGCTCGCGCAGGCGGACGGACCGGGGGTTGGGCCGCGCGATGGCGGACAGGTCTGGCTGGGCGACCCCGTCGGCGCGTGGGGTCACTTCTTCTTGAAGGCCTTGCAGCGCTCGTGCAGATGGGCTGCGGCATCGTCGCGGGCCTTCTTCCGGGATCGCCGACCTGGACCGCTCCAGCCGCACTCACAGCGAGCCTGGGTGAAGTTGCCCTTCTCCACCAGGTGCAAGGGGCTGTCGCCCTTGCCGTCCTTCCCCATCGCCGACCACCTCCGTTGACCGCACCCTACGCGCCCGAGGTGAACGAGTACTCTGGGGCCATGTCGACGAGCATCTGGACGGTCACCGGAATGACGTGCGCGCACTGCGTCCACGCAGTCACCGCGGAGGTGAGCGCGATCGACGGGGTCGAGTCCGTGGACGTCGACCTCGACACCGGCGCCGTGACGGTGACCGCCGCCACCGACCCGACGACCGAGCAGATGGCGGCCGCGGTGGACGAGGCCGGATACGCGCTGGCCTGAGCCATGGGCGCGATCGAGATCGTCGAGGTCAGCGCTCGTGACGGGCTGCAGAACGACCCGGCGAGGCTGAGCGCGCAGCAGAAGGTCGAGCTCGTCGCCCGTTGCGCGCAGGCGGGCCTGCGCCGGGCGGAGGTCGCCTCGTTCGTCAATCCGAAGCTCGTGCCGCAGATGGCCGATGGGGAGGCGGTCGTGGCCGGGGTGCGGGCGGCGGTCGAGGGCCGGGCCTCCTGGATCGGCCTCGTGCTCAACACCCGGGGGTTCCACCGGGCGGCGGCGGCCGGCGTGGACGAGGTCAACTGCGTCGTGAGCGTCACCGACGAGTTCTCGCAGGCCAACCAGGCGATGACCTCGGAGCAGGCGGTGGCCGTCGTCGCCGAGGTCGTGCCGCTGGCCCGGGCCGCGGGGATCGTGCCCACCGTCACGCTGTCGGTGGCGTTCGGCTGCCCGTTCTCCGGCGAGGTGTCGCTGGACCGGTTGCGTCGCCTCGTCGAGCAGGTGGCCGCCACCGGGGTCGACGAGGTCGCGATCGCCGACACCATCGGCGTGGCCGTGCCCCACGATGTGACCACCCGCGTGGCCGCCGTCCGCGAGCTGATCGGCGACCTGCGCCTGCGCGCGCACTTCCACAACACCCGCAACACCGGGTACGCCAACGCCCTGGCGGCTGCCGACGCCGGGGTCACGGTGCTCGACGCCAGCCTCGGGGGCATCGGGGGCTGCCCGTTCGCCCCGCGCGCCACGGGCAACATCGCAACCGAGGACCTCGTCTACGCGCTGCACCGCAGCGGGTACGAGACGGGGGTGGACCTCGACGCGGCCATCGCGGCCAGCCAGTGGCTGGGGGCGCAGCTGGGTCGGGACCTGCCCGCGTACCTGCCGCGCGCGGGAGTTTTCCCGGCCCGCTGAATGTGTGAACCGCGTCACATTCGTCCGTTTTCCGGTGCGGAATGCAGGGGTTGCCGCGGACTCGTCGGGGTGCGTTCACCGTCCGTTCACGTCCGCCCCCCCTGCGCTTCGGAATGGGTGCCTACGGTGCGTCCCGTGAGAACACACCTCGCACATCCCGACCTGAAGAAGAGGACCACCATGGGCAACACCCGAATCCGGATGGCCGCCGCGCTGGCCGTCCCCACCCTGTTCCTGGCTGCCTGCGGTGGCCAGAACGACTCCGGCACCGACACCGCGGCCAGTGACGGTGCCAGCGCCGCCGCCTCGGGCGAGGTGCGCGTCGATGGCTCGTCGACGGTCGGCCCGCTGACCGCCGCGGCCGGCGAGCTCTTCAACGCCACCCCGGAGGGCTCCGGCGTCAACATCTCCGTCGGCCAGTCCGGGACCGGCGGCGGCTTCAAGAAGTTCTGCGCCGGTGAGACCGACATCTCCGACGCGTCCCGGCCGATCAAGGACGAGGAGGCGGCCATCTGCGCCGAGGCCGGCATCGAGTACGCCGAGATCCCGGTGGCCAACGACGCCCTGACGATCATCGTCAACAAGGAGAACGACTGGGCCAAGTGCCTCACCGTCGCCGAGCTGACGAAGATGTGGGAGCCCGCGGCCGAGGGCACCATCACGAACTGGAACCAGGTCCGCGACGGCTTCCCCGACGTCCCGCTGGAGCTCTTCGGCGCGGGCACCGACTCGGGCACCTTCGACTACTTCACCGACGTGATCAACGGTGAGGAGGGCGCGTCGCGCACCGACTACAACCCGAGCGAGGACGACAACATCACCGTCACGGGCGTCGAGGGCACCAAGGGCGCCCTGGGCTACCTCGGGTACTCGTACTTCGAGGAGAACGCCGACAAGCTGATCGCCGTGGAGGTCGACAACGGCAACGGCTGCGTCGCGCCCAGCGCCGAGACCGCCTCCGACGGCACCTACGCGCCGCTGTCCCGCCCGCTGTTCATCTACCCGTCGAAGTCAGCGATGACGCGCTCCGAGGTGGCGGCATTCGTGGACTTCTACGTCAACAACGACGCTGCGGTCACCGAGAAGGCCCTGTTCGTCCCGCTGAGCGCCGAGCAGCAGCAGCAGGCCAAGGACGCCCTCGCCACGCTGGTCGGGTAGTTTCGCGCCCATCAGGGAACGGCCTGGCAGGAAGAGGCAGCACGTGAGCACAGACCGGATCGGGGGCCCGCCAACCATGGTGGGCCCCCGCCCCGAGGGTCCGCCCGAGGGGTTCTCGCTGCGCAGCACGAACAAGCGGTACGGCGAGAAGCTGATCATCGCCAGCCTGTTCGCCTGCGGTGCGCTCTCGGTGGTGATCACGATCGGGATCGCCTGGGCGTTGATCGCCCCGGCGATCGCGTTCTTCCAGCAGATCCCGGTCATGGACTTCCTGACCGGCACCAAGTGGGCTCCCCGGTTCAAGCCTCCCGCCTACGGCGTCCTGCCCCTGGTGATGGGCACGCTGTGGACCACCGGGATCGCCCTGCTCGTCGCGGTTCCCTTCGGCCTGGGCGCGGCCGTCTACCTCTCCGAGTACGCCCCGGAACGTCGCCGCAAGACCCTCAAGCCGATGCTCGAGCTGCTCGCTGGGATCCCCTCGGTGGTGTACGGGTTCTTCGCGCTCGAGTTCATGACCAAGGTCGTGCTCCAGGGATGGCTCGACCTGCCCGTGGGCACGTTCAACGTCCTGTCCGCGGGCATCGTGCTGGGCGTCATGATCATCCCCACCGTCGCGTCGCTGTCCGAGGACGCCCTGAGTGCCGTCCCGCTGGCGATCCGCCAGGGATCGTTCGCGCTGGGGGCCAACAAGATGCAGACCACGGTGCGCGTGGTCTTCCCGGCGGCCATCTCCGGCATCGCCGCCGCGGTGGTCCTCGGGATCTCCCGCGGCCTCGGGGAGACCATGATCGTGGCCACTGCAGCCGGGCAGCGACCCAACATGGTCACCAGCCCCTTCGAGGGCGGCCAGACGATGACCGGCTTCATCGCCAGCGCAGCCCTCGGTGACTCCCGGGTCGGCTCGCTGGAGTACGACACGCTGTTCGCCGTGGGCCTGCTGCTGTTCGTCTTCACCCTCGTGGTCAACATCATCAGCATCCGCATGGTCCGTCGGTTCCGGGAGGCCTACTGATGCCCGCACCCACCGAGAAGTACAGTCCTGAGGTCAAGCTGGCCGGCCGGCAGGCCAGCAACAGCGACAAGAACCGCAAGTCCCTGATCTTCCTGGGCATCCTCTGGTTCAGCCTGCTGGTCGCCTTCGGGTTCCTGGTGACCCTGCTGGTGACCACGTTCCTCGACGGCATCGGCCGTTTCGACGCGCGGCTGTTCACGAACTACAACAACACCACGCCCGAGGACGCCGGTGCCCGCGCGGGGATCCTCGGCTCGGTCATGGTGATCGCCTTCACGGCGCTGATGGCCATCCCGGTGGGCATCGGGGCCGCGCTGTACCTCGAGGAGTTCTCGAACAAGGACCGCTGGTACAACCGGCTCTTCGAGCTGAACATCCAGAACCTGTCCGCGGTGCCGGCCATCCTCTACGGCCTGCTCACGCTCGGCCTCATGGGCGCCATGGGGTTCAAGGAGAAGAACATCGTCTTCGGGGGGGCCCTGGCCCTCGCCCTGCTGATCCTGCCGGTCATCATCATCACCACGCGCGAGGCGCTGCGGGCGGTGCCCCAGGAGATCCGCGACGGCTCCCTTGCCCTCGGCGCGACGAAGTGGCAGACCGCCTGGCGCCAGACGCTGCCCGCTGCCCTGCCCGGCATCTCGACCGGCACGATCCTGGCGCTCTCGCGGGCGATGGGCGAGGCCGCCCCGCTGCTGCTGCTCGGCGTCGCGGTGTACATCACCTACGACCCGAACGGCCTGATGAGCGGCTTCACGACCATGCCGATCCAGATCTTCAACTGGACCAGCGCCCCGCAGGAGGAGTTCAAGACCCTGGCGGCCGCGACCAGCATCCTGCTGCTGACCATCCTGCTGGCGATGAACGGCATTGCCATCTACATCCGCAACAAGTTCGCGAAGCGTTGGTGAGGACGACATGACTGAGGAATCCCGCGACCTGGCCACGATCCCAGGCACTGCCGAGGAGCACCCGTCGATCCTCGACGTGAACGGCCTGGACGTCTACTACGGCGACTTCTGGGCCGTCCGCGGAGTCGACATGCAGATCCGCAGCAACGAGATCACGGCCTTCATCGGCCCCTCGGGCTGCGGCAAGTCCACGGCGCTGCGCTGCTTCAACCGGACCAACGACCTGGTTCCCAGCGCCCGGGTCGAGGGGCAGATCCTCTACCACGGCCAGGACCTCTACGGCTCCGACGTCGACCCGATCGAGGTCCGCCGCCGGGTCGGGATGGTCTTCCAGAAGCCCAATCCCTTCCCGAAGTCGATCTACGACAACATCGCCTACGGGCCGAAGGTCAACGGCTGGAAGCTGAAGAAGTCCGAGGAGCAGGACATGGTCGAGGAGGCCCTGACCCGCGCCGGACTCTGGGGTGAGGTCAAGCACAAGCTCGACCAGTCCGGCTTCGCGCTCTCCGGAGGCCAGCAGCAGCGACTGTGCATCGCCCGGGCGATCGCCAACAAGCCCGAGATCCTGCTGATGGACGAGCCGTGCGCCTCCCTGGACCCGATCGCCACCGCGCTCATCGAGGACCTCATGCACGAGCTGGTCGCGGACTACACCGTGGTGATCGTCACGCACAACATGCAGCAGGCCGGCCGGGTCTCGGACCGCACGGCGTTCTTCACCGCGGAGGTCGAGGAGGACGGCACCCGCTACGGCACCCTGGTGGAGATGGACGACACGTCCAAGATCTTCACCAACCCGTCGGACAACCGCACCGAGGACTACATCTCGGGCCGCTTCGGCTGATCGGCACCCGCAACCGGTCCGCGCACTCAGTCGTGGGCCGGGGGGAGGTCGTGCTGCTCGGCAGCGACCGTGCGCACCGTGTGGTCGGTCGGCCGGTTGACCCAGGTGCGGTGGAACACGAAGAAGCTGCCCGGGGCCACGCGATGCAGGAACTTGGGGCCCCCCGCCGCTGAGCGCAGGGAGTCGAGCTGGCCGGGGATCACCGGTCGGTGCGAGCAGAGGGCGATCGGCCACGGCTGGTTGAACAGCTCGACCGTGCGGCCGAGCCCGGGTTCGGGATCGGCGAGGAACTCGTCCTCGCTGATCGTTGGCTCCAGCCGGATGCCGGACCCGAGCGCTGCAGCGGCCGGGCGCAGCGTGGCGAGGCAGCGCTCGGCGGCCGAGGAGTGCAGGTGCCGGATGCCGAACGCCTGGAGCAGCGGGATGAGCCGGGTGGCCTCCCACTCGCCGTGCGCGAGCAGGCCCCGGGCCGGGTCCGACCGGTCGCGGCCGGTGCGCTGCGCCCAGTCCGCACGCTTCTCGGCGCTGGTGTGCCGCAGCAGCACGAACGGGATGGTGGGTGGGGTCCGTGCGGCCAGCGCGATCAGCTGTCCGTCCCGGGGGTAGGTCATCACCGCGGCGGCCTCCTTGGGGTGCAGCCACCGCAGCCGGTCGACCTCCTTGTTCTCGGCGAACTCCCCACCGACGACACTGGCCCGCCAGTACTCGACGGACTTGGGGGTGCCGTCGACCCGGTAGCGCTGGGTCGGCAGCGGCACGTCGAGGACCGGCGTGAAGCCGGTCTCCTCCACGGTCTCCCGGACGGCGGTCTCGATCGCGTGCTCCCCGGGCTCGAACTTGCCCTTGGGCAGGGACCAGTCCCGCCGCCGTCGCCGATGGATGACGGCGACCTCGAGGTCCTTGCCCACGCCCCGGGTCAGCACGACCCCGGCGGCGCGGATCACGTCGCGTGCCGGACTGGACATCGCTATCCCAGCTGCGTCTGCTTGCGCTGGCCCCGGACCGCCGGCCACTGCTCCTTCATCCGGATGCGCGCAATCAGCTCGCACTCCACCTCGTAGGCATGCAGCAGTCCCAGGGAGAACCCGGTGGGACCGTCGAAGTGCTCGGCGAGCTCGCGGCACGTCTCCTGGGCGATCGACGCGTCCTGGTGCTCGCCGAGCTGCTCGGTGACGTTGCCCAGAGAGGTCGCGAGCCCCTTCGCCGGCGCACCGAAGACCGGCACGAGCGCCTCGGCGGCGTAGCGCGCCCGCTTGGCGGTGATCCGGGTCTCGTGCCACTCGTCGGCCGGACCGTCGAGGGTCAGGGCCTTGACCTCGCGGGCCAGCCTGCGCCACGCCTTGTCGAAGAGCGGGGGCAGGGCGTCACGCGCCGGGGCCGCAGCGGCCTCGGTCAGGTGTGGGTTGGCGGCCGCGTCGACGAGGGCGTCGAGCAGGGCGAGGTGGCGCTCCGAGCGCATCGCCTCGAGCGCCTCGACCCGGCCGGCGTCCACCTTGGCCTGCATCAACGGGTCGACGTGGGCGTGGATGGTTGCGGCATCCGCCTCGCCGAGCTCGTCGGCGTGGGCGTCGAGCCGGGCGAGCAGGACCTCGGAGTCACGGCTGAGGCCGAGCTCCGAGGCGGCCCAGCCGAGCTCGTCGCGCAGGTGGCGCGACCAGTCCGGGTCCACCAGCGGGGAGAACACCCGCAGGCCGCTGCGCAGGCGCCGGGCAGCAACGCGCATCTGGTGCACGGAGTCGGGCAGGTCGCGCCGCACGCGCACGTCCTGCAGCAGGAACCGGCGCACGTGGGTCAGGAGGTGGGCGTGCACGGCATCGCCGGCGGGATCGTCCGGGCTGACCGGCTGGGCCTCGGGGACGTCCGGGGCGGCCTTCGCGCCCGGTCCGAGCGCGCTGCCGAGCTTGGTGGCGGTGGTGGGGATCGCGCCGTGCGCGAGCAGCAGGTCGACGACCGGGTCGAGGGCGGTGGGATCGTCGCCCAGCGACGTGATCTGCAGCTCGCGGAAGCGGCCGGCCACCACCTCGCCGTCCATGATCGACACGACGTCGTCGACGAGCTCCGCGACGGGCCGGTCGTCGGCGCCGTAGAGGATCTGCGAGGTCCGCTGCGTGTGCAGCGTCGCCACCGGGACCAGCGGGTTGCCGCGCGCCAGGGCCGTGACCAGGTCGGCCAGCTCGGGCGGGACCTGGCCGGGCTCACCGGCGTCGAGGGGGAGGCGCACCTCATCCTCGGCCCCCGGTTGTGACCCCTCCACGGCCAGGGTGAGGTGCCAGCCCTCGTCCGGTCCGCCGGCCCGTCGGCGCAGGGCCGCCCCCCAGCGGATCAGGCGCAGGTCCTCGGTGTCGTGGTAGACGGCGTGCACCTGCACCGCAGGGCGGCGCTCGACCCGGGCGATCCCCGTGTCCACGGTCGTACCGGCCAGTCCGGGGACGAGACCCACGAGGTCGGGCATGCGGAACAGGGCGTGGACGCGCAGCTTGCGCCCCACTGCCCGGTCGGTGGTCGATGACTGGCTCACGTCGGCCTTCCGGTAGTGCGTCTCAGTGCTCACGAGGGGCCCAGCATGCCACCCGAAGGTGAACAGCCTCAGCCCGCGGGCGTGCGTCGCGGTCGCGCGGAGCGGACCTCGATCAGGTGCTCCTGGAGGTCACGGCAGGGCGCACCGTGCGCGTCCGTGGTGTGCGGGGTCCAGCTGCCGTCGGGCTGGCCGATCCAGGCCTTGGTGGCATCGTCGAAGCCCATGTCGATCAGCGTCGAGACCTGGGCGGCATGCTCGGCCCCGAGGCGCACGAGGACCTCGACCCGCCGGTCGAGGTTGCGGTGCATGAGATCGGCCGAGCCGATCCAGGTCTCGGTGTCCCCGGCGTTGGCGAACTCGAAGGCCCGGCTGTGCTCGAGGAACCGGCCCAGGACGGAGTGGACCCGGATGTTGTCGCTGAGGCCGGGAACCCCCGGACGGACGGCGCAGATGCCACGGACCCAGATGTCCACCGGCACCCCGGCCTGCGACGCGCGGTAGAGCGCGTCGATGATCGCCTCGTCGACCACGGAGTTGCACTTGAAGCGCACGCGTGCCACGTGGCCGGCCCGATGGTGGGCCACCTCGCGCTCGATGCGCTCGATCAGTCCGGTGCGGATCGAGTGCGGCGCCACGAGCAGGCGCTTGTACGTGGTGTTCATCGAGTAGCCCGACAGCACGTTGAACACGTTGGAGACGTCCTCGCCGACGGCGGGATCCGTCGTGAGCAGGCCCATGTCCTCGTAGAGCCGTGCCGTCTTCGGGTGGTAGTTGCCGGTGCCGATGTGCACGTAGCGCCGCAATCGCTCGCCGTCGTCGCGCACGACCATGCTCAGCTTGCAGTGGGTCTTCAGGCCCACGAGGCCGTACACCACGTGCACGCCCTGGCGCTCCAGCTTGCGCGCCCAGGAGATGTTCGCCCGCTCGTCGAACCGGGCCTTGATCTCGACGAGGGCCAGCACCTGCTTGCCTGCCTGGGCGGCGTCGATCAGGGCGTCGACGATGGGGGAGTCCCCCGACGTCCGGTACAGCGTCTGCTTGATCGCCAGGACCTTCGGGTCGGCGGCTGCCTGCTCGAGGAACCGCTGCACGCTGGTGGAGAAGCTGTCGTAGGGGTGGTGCAGCAGCACGTCGTGGTCGCGCATCGCCTCCAGGACGTCCGGGGGCGCTGCGGTCTCGACCTCGGACAGCTGCGGGCTGGTCTTGGGCAGGAACTTGGCCTCCTGGAGGTCCTCGCGGTCCAGGCCGACGATCGTCCAGAGACCGGTCAGGTCCAGCGGACCGGGCAGGGAGAACACCTCCCCGTCGGAGATCCCCAGCTCGCGGACCAGCAGCTCGAGGACGTACGGGTCGATCGAGCGCTCGACCTCGAGGCGCACGGGCGGCCCGAACCGGCGCCGCATGAGCTCGCGCTCGAGGGCCTTGAGCAGGTTCTCGGCGTCGTCCTCCTCGACCTCGACGTCCTCGTTGCGGGTGACCCGGAACGAGTGCTGCTGGAGGATGTCCATCCCCGGGAACAGGTCGGACAGGTTCGCCGCGATGACGTCCTCGAGGGGCACGAACCGCTCGGGACCGACCTGGAGGAACCGGGGCAGGCTCTGCGGCACCTTGACGCGGGCGAACAGCTCGGTGCCGGTGCCGGGGTTGCGGACCACGACTGCAAGGTTGAGGCTCAGCCCGGAGATGTAGGGGAACGGGTGGGCCGGGTCGACGGCCAGCGGGGTGAGGACCGGGAACACCTTGTCCGCGAAGGTGCGCTGCAGCGCGGCGCGCTCGTCGTCCGTGGCCTGGTGGTAGCGCAGGAGCTGGATGCCCTCGGCCCGCAGCCCGGGCAGGACGGAGTCGCCGAAGCAGGCCGCGTGCCGGTCCATGAGGGCGCGGGTCCGACTCAGGATCAGCTCGAGCAGGTCGCGCGGCATGAGCCCGCTGGCCGCCCGCACGGCGATCCCGGCATCGATGCGCCGCTTGAGGCCGGCCACGCGGACCATGAAGAACTCGTCGAGGTTGGACGCGAAGATGGCCAGGAACTTCGCCCGCTCCAGCAGCGGCAGCGCCTCGTCCTCCGCGAGCTCGAGCACCCGCTCGTTGAAGGCCAGCCAGGAGAGCTCGCGATCCGCGAAGCGGTTCGGCGGGAGCGGGGTGTCCGGCGGGGCTGGTGGCGTGGAGTCCTCGGCCGCCTGCAGACCCACGTCGGTCGCGGTGTCGGTCACGGACGGACTCCTCCCGGTGCGGTGTCCCTGGAGTCTATCGACGGAACAGCGTGTCGCTGTCCCAGGGAGCGAACCCCAGTGCCTTGTAGAGGCGCAGTGCCGCCGCGTTGTCCGCATCGACGTAGAGCAGGGCTGCGGACAGGCCCAGGTGGCGCAGGTGGTGCAGGCCGGCGAGGGTGAGGCTGCGGCCCAGGCCCTGGCCGCGCATCTGCGGATCGACACCCACCACGTAGACCTCGCCGATCGGCTCGTGGGCGTGCTCGATGGGGGCCGGGTGACCGTCCCCGGCGTGGCTGTGCCCGGGCTCATCGAGGTGGTGGTGGCCGTGACCGTGGCTGTGCACCTTGGTCCAGTGGAACCCGGCGAGCCGTCCGTCGGGTGCCTGGGCGATGAGGAAGCCGTTGGGATCGAACCACGGCTCGGCCATCCGCTGCTCCAGGTCGGCCCGCACCCATCCGCCCTGGTCGGGCAGGTCGATGAACGCCGCAGCGTTGAGGGCCAGCCAGTCGGGGATGTCGCGGGTGGCGTCGAACGTGCGCAGGGTGATCCCGGCGGGGAGCTCGACCGGGTCCAGCGGCGCGTAGAGGGAGCGCCGCAGCTGCCAGAGCCGGCGGACGCGGTGGAAGCCGTGCGCGGCAGCAAGCTCGTGCGCGGCGGCATCGGCACCATGGGCCCAGAGGCGCAGTCGCCCGGGGTGCGGTCCGGCCAGTGCGACGAGCTCGTCGACCAGCAGGCCGCCCAGGCCGCGGCGGCGCGCTGCCGGGCTGACCGCGAGCTCAGCGGCCGGTCCCTCGGCTGCGTCGCTGACGTCGAGGTGCGCGTAGCCGAGCAGGCCGGGTGCTCCTGGCTGCTCGGCCAGCAGGTGCCGGGAGTCGCTGCCCCCGTGGCGCAGGTGCAGCACCACGTGCTCGCTGAGGGGGTAGGCGCCGTCGGCGCGGGCCGACTCGTCGGCCAGGGCCAGGGCGGCGGCGACCTCCTGGTCGGTCAGGCGGGGCGTGACCCGGATGCGGACGTCGGGTGCACTCACCGCACGGGTTCGCGCAGCGTCGCTGCGGTCGCGACATCCAGGACCTCGTCCTGGCGCGGCGGGACGAATCGGTACCCCACGTTGCGGACAGTGCCGATCAGCCCCTCGTGCTCCGCACCGAGCTTGGCCCGCAGGCGGCGCACGTGGACGTCAACCGTGCGCGTGCCGCCGAAGTAGTCGTAGCCCCAGACCTCCTGGAGCAGCTGGGCCCGGGTGAACACCCGGCCGCCGTGGCTGGCCAGGAACCGCAGGAGCTCGAACTCCTTGAAGGTCAGGTCGAGGCTGCGGCCCCGGATGCGCGCGCTGTAGGCGCTCTCGTCGATCACGAGGTCGCCGAGGCGCATCTCGCCGTCGGTGTCGGCCTCGTCGGCCACGATCACCCGGCCGATGGCCAGTCGCAGGCGAGCCTCGACCTCCGCGGGGCCGGCCGCGTCGAGCAGGACGTCGTCGATGCCCCACTCGGCGTTGACAGCCGCGAGGCCGCCCTCCGTGGTGATCAGGATGACGGGGCAGTCGACGCCGGTCTGGCGGATCAGGCGGGTCAGGGCGCGGATGTGGGCGAGGTCGCGACGGCCGTCGATGAGCAGCGCGTCGGACTTCGGGGCGTTGAGCAGGGCGCTGGCCTCGGCGGGGAGGACGCGCACGTGGTGGGCGAGCAGGCCGAGGGCCGGCAGGACCTCCCCGGAGGGGCCCAGCGAGGCCGTCATCAGCAGCAGCCTGCTCATGGGCGGACTCCGATCCGTTGGCGAAGGGGAGCGTTCTCTGGGCACGAGGATACCCCCGGTTGGGAATCACCACCCGGCCCGGAGGTGTTGTACCGGCCATGACCGGCGTCTACGTGCTCCTCGTCGTGCTCGGTGCGGCGACCCTGTTCGGGCTCTGGCGGCAGCGCACCGATGGCCGGATGCGGCAGGTGGCGACTGCCCCGATGGCGGCTCCCAGCCCGAGCGAGGCGCCCGGTGGGGCGGCCACAGCGGTGGCGGGCGGTGGTGCCCGGGAGGTGGACGGTGTGACCGGGGACGATTCCGAGCCGCTGATCGTCGACGGGCATCCGCTCGCGGTCGTCGACCACACCGTGATCCCCGCCGCTGATGTCCTGGGTCCGGCCGACCTGGGCCAGCCGCTGGGTGAGCGGGCAACCCTGCTGCAGTTCTCGTCAGCGTTCTGCACGCCCTGCCGAGCCACGCGGGTGGTGCTCGGCGACGTGGCCGCCATGGTGCCCGGCGTGGTGCACCTCGAGGTCGACGCCGAGTCCCACCTGGACCTCGTGCGCCAGCTGGACATCACCCGCACGCCGACCGTGCTGGTCCTGGACTCGGCCGGGCGGATCCGCACGCGCGCCACGGGCGCCCCCCGCAAGGCCGACGTGATCGCGGCACTGGGAGAGGTCGTCTGACGGCTGCCAGCGCGCGGTGAGCCACCGACCCGGAGCGGCCCACGGCGCTGGAGCAATGGCTGGCTGGGCCGTGGCCGGGTCAGAGCTGCGCGCTCTCAGCCGCGTCTGCGGAGCAGCACGCCCGTGGCGATCTCGAGCACGCACAGGGCGGCCAGGCGGACCGTGCGGCCGTCGGGGGTGTCGGCGCTCGCGTCCACCTCGGTGATGTCCAGGCTGACCACGCGGGGATCGCGCCCGGCCGCCCGGGCGGCGGTGAGCAGCTCGCGGGCGCTGATCCCGCCGGGCAGCGACGCGGGGCATGCCGGGGCGATGCTCCGGTCGCAGACGTCGATGTCGAGGTCGACATGCACGCGGCCTGTCGGACCGTCTCCGGCGACCTCCAGCGCCTCGGCCATCGCGTCGGCGATCGGCCGGCGCTCGAGCTCCCCGCGGCTGATCACGGTGATGCCGAGATCCCGGGCTCGGGCGGCGTAGGCGGCGGAGTTGGCGAAGTCGCTGATCCCGATCTGCACCACACGGCGGCCGTCGAGGCCCGCCTCGACCAGCCGCCGCACCGGGGACCCGTTGGAGCGCCCATCACGCAGGTCGTGGTGGGCGTCGAGCGTGATCAGCCCGTCGGCGCAGGCGCCGTGGGCCACCGCGAAGGTGATCGAGTTGTCCCCGCCGAGGGCCAGCACGGGGGCACGCGGGAACAACCGGACCGCGTCGATCGTGTCGCGCTCGCCGGCTGGGGTGTCCGGGTCGGACTGGTCGCCGAGATCGACGAGCATGAGCTCGGTGAGGTCGACATCCGCGGACGCCACGTAGGTGGAGTAGCGCGCCAGCGCGGCGCGGATGGCGGCTGGTGTCGTGTCGGCGCCAGTCGGCGAGATCGAGGTTCGGTGCGCGGGGACTGCCAGCAGTGCCATCTCGACCGGCCGCGGGGAACGGCTGGATGGCCACCGGTGCTCCTCGGTGCACGCCTGGATCCAGCCGGACGCCCGCGGCCAGTTCGGGTCCTCAGCCATCGGCGCCGTCCCGATCAGCAGGGGTCCGGTCGGCAGCGGGCTGCTCGGCCGGCACCGCCATCGGGTGGGTGCCGCTGACGGGGCGCGCGGGAACGTGGCGTCCCGCGCGCCACACGGTGTCCACCAGGTTCACGCCGGGCCGGTAGGCCAGGTGGACGTAGCTGGGGGCGGCCAGCAGGACGAGGTCGGCCGGGCCGCCGACCGTGATCCGGCCGACGTCGTCGCGGCGCAGCGCACGGGCACCGCCGCGGGTCGACGCGCACAGGGCCTCGGCGACCGTCAGCCCCATCTCGCGCACGGCCAGGGCGATGCAGAACGGCATGGAGGTGGTGTACGAGGTTCCCGGGTTGCAGTCGGTGGCCAACGCGATCGAGGCACCTGCGTCCAGCAGTCGGCGGGCATCGGGGTAGGGCGAGCGGGTGCTGAACTCCGCCCCCGGGAGGAGCGTGGCGACGGTGCCCGAGCCGACGAGCGCATCGATGTCGGCGTCGCCCAGGTGCGTGCAGTGATCCGCCGACGCCGCGCCCATCTCGACTGCCAGGGCCACCCCGGGGCCGGGCCCGAGCTGGTTGGCGTGCACCCGCAGGCCGAGTCCGGCGGCTGCGCCGGCCGCGAGCACGGTGCGCGCCTCGTCGGCGTCGAAGGCGCCGTCCTCGCAGAACACGTCGATCCAGCGCGCCGGGGGCGCGCAGGCGTCGAGCATCGGCCCGGTCACGAGGTCCAGGTATCCGGGGCGGTCGTCGACGAACTCCTCGGGCACCACGTGCGCGCCCAGGAAGGTGACCTCGTCGGTGAACTCGGCGGCGATCCGACACGCACGGGCCTCGTCCGCCACGGTCAGCCCATAGCCGGACTTCACCTCGACGGTTGTCGTCCCCGAGCGGGTGAGCTCCTCGACCAGGCCCCGCACGCTGCCCCGCAGCTGCTCCTCGGAGGCAGCTCGGGTGGCGGTCACGGTCGAGCGGATGCCGCCCGCGGAGTAGGGCTGGCCGGCCATCCGGGCGGCGAACTCCCCCGCCCGGTCCCCGGCGAACACGAGGTGTGCGTGCGAGTCCACGAACCCGGGGATGACGGCTGCCCCGGCGCAGTCGTGCCGCTCGTCGGCAGCAGGTGCCCCCCGTGCCGGGCCGATCCAGGCGATCCGGTCATCCTCGATGACGATCGCCGCCTCGGTGCGGATGCCCAGGGCCCATTCATCACGATGGGTGCTGGGCGTGCGGCCGAGGGGATCGTTCGTGACCAGCATCCCGATCCGGTCGAGCAGGGTCGTGCTCATGGGGCGCCGCCCTCCTGCATCGGGATCCGCAGGCCCTTCTCGGCGGCCACTCGCGCGGCGATGTCGTACCCGGAGTCCACGTGCCGGATCACGCCCATGGCGGGGTCGTTGGTGAGGACCCGCTCGAGCTTCTGGGCGGCCAGCGGCGTGCCGTCGGCGACGGACACCTGGCCGGCATGGATGGATCGGCCGATGCCCACGCCGCCGCCGTGGTGGATCGACACCCAGGAGGCACCCGAGGCGGTGTTGACCAGGGCGTTGAGCAGCGGCCAGTCGGCGATCGCATCCGACCCGTCGAGCATCGCCTCGGTCTCCCGGTAGGGGGAGGCCACCGACCCGGTGTCGAGGTGGTCGCGGCCGATCACGATCGGGGCGCTGACGGCACCGGTGGCCACCAGGTCGTTGAACATCAGGCCCGCCTCCGCGCGCTCGCCCTGGCCCAGCCAGCAGATCCGCGCGGGCAGGCCCTGGTGGGCGATCCGCTGCCCCGCTGCCCGGATCCAGCGCTCCAGCGGCTCGTTGTCGGGGAACAGCTCCAGCACCGCGGCGTCGGTGGTGGCGATGTCGTTCGCGTCCCCGGAAAGCGCCACCCAGCGGAACGGTCCCCTGCCCTGGCAGAAGAGTGGTCGGATGTAGGCCGGAACGAACCCGGGGAAGTCGAAGGCGCGGGCGTACCCGGCGAGCTGCGCCTCCCCGCGGATCGAGTTGCCGTAGTCGAACACCTCGGCCCCGGCGTCCATGAACCCGACCATCGCCTCGACGTGGCGGGCCATCGACTCGCGTGCCCGGTCCGTGAAGGCCACAGGGTCGGCGGCCGCCAGGGCGTGCCACTCCTCGACGCTCACGCCGATCGGGCAGTACGCCAGGGGGTCGTGCGCGGAGGTCTGGTCGGTGACGATGTCGACGGCCACGCCGCGACGCAGGAGCTCAGGCAGGACCTCGGCGGCATTGCCGACCACGCCGACACTGTGCCCGCGACGCTCCGCCTTCGCGGCCAGTGCCTTCTCGATGGCCAGGTCGAGGTCGTCGGTCCACTCGTCGAGGTAGCGGTGCTCCACGCGCCGGGCGAGCCGTGTGGCGTCCACGTCGACGATCAGGCAGGCGCCCTCGTTCATCGTGACGGCCAGCGGTTGCGCCCCGCCCATGCCGCCGCACCCCGCTGTCAGGGTGAGCGTGCCGGCCAGCGTCCCGTCGAAGCGCTTGGCCGCGACCGCAGCGAACGTCTCGTAGGTGCCCTGGACGATGCCCTGGGTGCCGATGTAGATCCAGGAGCCGGCAGTCATCTGGCCGTACATGGTCAGGCCCAGGGCCTCGAGGCGACGGAACTCCGGCCAGGTGGCCCAGTCGCCGACCAGGTTGGAGTTGGCGATCAGCACCCGTGGTGCCCACTCGTGGGTCCGCATCACCCCGACGGGCCTGCCGGACTGCACGAGCATGGTCTCGTCGTCGCGCAGCGTCGTCAGGGTGCGCACCAGGGCGTGGAAGCTGGGCCAGTCGCGGGCGGCCCGACCGGTCCCGCCGTAGACGACCAGGGAGTCGGGGTGCTCGGCGACCTCGGGGTCGAGGTTGTTCTGCAGCATCCGCAGGGCGGCCTCCTGCGGCCACCCCAGGGCAGTCCGGGTGCTGCCCCGTGGGGCGCGGACGGGGATCGGGGTGCCGAGGTCGTGTGCCATGGTCGTCTCCTGTGGATCAGTCGAGGGGGCCGAGGGCTGAGGTCACCGCGTCGAGCAGGGCACCTGAGGCGAGCAGCGCCTCGGCCGCGTGGATCTCGTCGGAGACGATCCGGTCGGGCCCCGGTCCGTCCACGACCGTGCGCAGTGCGACCAGCGCTGCCCCGGTCCCGGCCGCCGGGGCAAGGGGGGCGCGCAGGTCCAGGGCGCGCCCGGCCACGATGAGCTCGATGGCCAGCACCTGGCGCAGCCCGCGGACGGCCGCCGTGAGCTTGCGCCCGGCCGCCCACCCCATCGAGACGTGGTCCTCCTGCATCGCCGAGCTGGGGATCGAGTCGACGCTGGCCGGAGCCGCCAGCCGCTTGAGCTCGGACACGATCCCGGCGGCCGTGTACTGGGCGATCATGTAGCCGGAGTCGACCCCGACCTCGTGGGCGAGGAACGCCGGGAGACCCTGGTTGCGCGAGCGGTCCAGCAGCCGGTCGGTGCGGCGCTCGCTGATGGACGCAACGTCGGCCACGGGGATCGCCAGGAAGTCAAGGACATGGGCCACGGGGGCGCCGTGGAAGTTGCCATTGGACTCCACGCGTCCATCGAGGGTGATCACCGGGTTGTCGATGATCGAGTCCAGCTCCCGCTCGGCCACGCCGCGCGCGTGCGCCATGGTGTCGCGTGCCGAGCCGGCCACCTGGGGGGCGCAGCGCAGCGAGTAGGCGTCCTGGACCAGGTGGGTCGTGTCGTGCCGGTGGCTGGCCACGATCGGGGACCCGGCCAGCATCCGGCGCAGGTTCGCCGCCGAGCTGGCCTGGCCCGGGTGCGGGCGCATCGCGACGAGGTCGGCGGCGAAGGCCCGGTCGGTGCCCAGCAGTGCCTCGACACTCATGGCGGCGGTCACATCAGCGATCCGCAGGAGGTCCGCGAGGTCCGCGAGGGCCAGGGCCAGCATGCCGAGCATCCCGTCGGTGCCGTTGATGAGGGCCAGTCCCTCCTTCTCAGCCAGCGTCACCGGGGCGAGCCCCGCCCCGGCCAGTGCGTCGACCGCGGGGCGGGTGGTGCCGTCGGGGCCGACGACCTGCCCCTGCCCCTGCAGCACGATCGCGACGTGGGCCAGGGGGGAGAGGTCCCCACTGCAGCCCAGCGACCCGAACTCGTGGACAGCCGGGACGATCCCGGCGTTGAGCAGGCCGGCCAGGGCAGTGACCACCTCGGGCCGCACGCCGGTGCGCCCGGAGCTCAGGGTGTGCAGCCGCAGGGCCATCATCGCCCGCACCGTGGCCGGCTCGACGAGCGCGCCGATCCCGGCCGCATGTGAGCGGGTCAGGCTGACCTGCAGGGCCGCGCGCCTCTGCGGCGGGATGGCCACCGTGGCCAGGGCGCCGAACCCGGTCGAGACCCCGTAGGTGGGTTCCGGGCGTCCGGCCAGCTCCTCGATGTGCCGCCGCCCCGCGGCGACCCGGGCCAGGGTGTCCGACGAGATGGCGATCGGCCGTCCGCTGCGGGCCACGTCCGCAACCGCGTCGACCGTCAGCTCGCCGATGTCCAGGGGCGTGCGGTCAGCGGATGCGGTCATGGCCCATTGCTAGCACCGATGCCCCTCCCGGCGCCGGATGGGGCGAGGCGTCCGCGGCGCCGGTTCAGCGCGCACGCAGGAACAGCACCCGCTGGTTGGAGCCCGACGAGCGCCGCTCCTCGGTCGTGAACAGGTCGGTGCGGTCGCGCACCAGGTCCGAGAGCTTCTTGTAGCCGTACAGCCGGGGGTCGAAGTCGGGTTGCAGCTTGTTCAGGTAGTTGCCGAACGTCCCCAGGTGCGCCCAGCCCTCATCATCGACCGACTGCTCGAGCGCGCTCAGCACGAACTTCTTGGGCAGCTTGGGTCGCGCTGCGGCGGCAGCCGGGTCCGAGTCCTTCGCCGCGGTCGCGGCCTGGGACCGGCCCGAGCCTGCCGCGTCGGGCTCAGGCCGCTCGGGCTCGATGTCCGCACCGCCGTTGCGCAGCACCTCGACGAACACGAACCGGTGGCAGGCGTTGCGGAACGCCTCGGGGGTCTTCTTCTCGCCGAACCCGAACACCATCAGGCCCTCCTCGCGCAGGCGCATCGCCAGC
Organism: uncultured Actinomycetes bacterium; assembly: GCA_963774745.1. Classification (GTDB taxonomy): domain Bacteria; phylum Actinomycetota; class Actinomycetes; order S36-B12; family CAIYMF01; genus Prado023. The sequence goes on from CAVZGE010000005.1 coordinate 77,027, forward strand.
CCGGTGAAGTCGCTGTCGCTGGTGACCAGGGCGAAGCCGTCGAAGTTGCCCGTGTAGAGCAGGTCCATGGCGTCGATGATCAGCGTGCTGTCGGTGGAGTTCTTGCCCGTGGAGTAGGCGAACTGCTGGACCGGCTTGATCGCGTTGCGCTGCAGGACCTTCTTCCACGACGCGCTGGTCGGGGCGGTGAAGTCGCCGTAGATGCGGCGCACGGTCGCGTCGCCGAAGCGCGCCACCTCCGCCAGGAGGGCCTCGATCACAGTCGCCTGGGCATTGTCCGCGTCGATCAGGACAGCCAGCCTGAGGTGGGTCTCGTCGCTGTCGGATCCCGGTGCGCGCTTCGGTGGGGTCGCCATGGGTGCCAGCCTGTCACGAGTCCGCCGCCGCTTCCGCCCCCGCGTCACGGTCGCCGTCATGATCCGTGTGGGTTGCCGACGATAGAAGGTGCACAACCCGCATGGATCATGCCGGGGGGCGGCGGCGGGGCGGGGTGGCGGGGCGGGGCGGGGGTGGCGGGACGTCTCACTATGCGGACGGGTCGTCCATGGCGGCCCGGCTCAGGCTATCCTTGCCTCATGTATCGGGTGCTCCTCACCAAGCGGCGGGTCATCGACCACTGCCGCATGGGCACCTGCCTGTGTCGAATGCCCTGAGTCGATCGCACGTCCCGACCCAGTCCCGCGCATCCACAGACCCCGGAGAGACCCATGACCACCCTGTCCTCGTCCTCGCTGCCCCCACCACCACGACCACCGACCGCCCGGCGGGCATCGACCCCCGGGGTCCGCGGTTCGGGGCGGCGATCACCACCGTCGTCCTGGCGGTCGCCCTCGTGCTCGCGTCCCCGATCCTGCTCGCCCTGCAGGCCGTCGTCTTCGCGATCGGCGCCTTCGCGGGTCCCGCGCGCCAGCCCTACGGCCTGGTGTTCAAGCGGCTCGTCCGCCCGCGCCTGGCCGCCCCGGCGTACCTGGAGGACCCGGCGGCGCCGCGGTTCGCGCAGGCCTGCGGACTTGCGTTCAGCCTGGTCGGGCTCCTCGGCTTCGCGCTCGGGGCGCAATGGCTGGCGCTCGGCGCGATCGGCTTCGCCCTGGCCGCGGCGTTCCTCAACGCAGCCTTCGACTTCTGCATCGGGTGCGAGATCTACCTGCGCGCCCAGCGCCTGCGCCGGGGCTGAAGCCGCGCCGGGTTGCCGGCTGCTCGCCCGGGGGAGCAGCTCCCCTGACCGCGCTCAGCCCGCGCCGTAGACCAGGGCCTGGGCGCCGTCGGCCAGGATCTCGTCGACGAACGTCGCCGCACCCGCCAGCCGCACGCCGGGCAGCAGGTCGGCGGAGGTGAGTCCCCGCCGCGCCGCGCACTGGGTGCACACGGTCAGGGTCCCCGCGGCCAGCACGGCGTCGCGCAGGTCCGCCAGGGGCGCGGCCAGCGGCAGCGCGAAGGCCTCGGCTGGGCCGGACGTGGCCAGGTGCGTGGCATCGCCCGTGAGCCACATCGACACCGTCGCGCCTGCGGCCACCGCGGTCGCCGCCACCGTGAAGGCCTGCGAGCAGGGTTCCGGATCGGTCGTGGTGCACTTGATCACCAGGGTGCGCGTCATGGGCCAACAGTGGCACCTGTCCGGCGACCGGGCCAGGGCTGCCCACGCCACGATCCCCGGCGTGGCCCGGGGCTAGACTCCTCACCGTGGACGCCATCGAGATCTTCTTCACCACCCTGCTGGTGCTCGTCAGCATCGTGATCGTCTGGTTCGCTGGCTACGTCGTGTACAAGCTGTACAGGGGCCAGTCCTGAGCGTGGGCGGGCCGCTCCCCGTCGAGCTGGCCCACCTGTCATGGCTGATCGGCCGCTGGGGTGGGATCGGCGAGGGCGGCTACCCGTCGGTCGAGCCCTTCCGCTACGAGCAGGTCGTGGAGTTCGCCAGCGACGGCCGGCCGTTCCTCGAGTACCGGTCGGTGTCCTGGATCCTCGACGAGAACAACGAGCGCATCCGCAGGTCGGCCACCGAATCCGGCTACTGGCGTCCCCGCCCCGACAACGGGGTCGAGCTCCTGCTGTCCCACCCCACGGGGTTCGTCGAGGTCTGGGTCGGACATGTCGAGGTGACCGGGATCCACGACGCCCGGGTCATCGGTGCCCGGATCGAGCTGACCACCGACGCGGTGGTGCGCACGGAGTCGGCCAAGGAGGTCACGGCTGGGCATCGCCTCTACGGCCTGGTCGACGGCAAGCTGCTGAGCACCTACGACATGGCCGCGATGGGCCACCCGATCAGCAACCACCTGGCGATCGCGCTCGAGCCGATCCCCGACGGGACCGCCCCCTAGCCATGGACGCGGCGCACCCGGACTGGGATGCCCGGTTGCGCACCGCTGGGCTGCGCAGCACCGCCCAGCGCCGCGCCGTCCTCCAGGCGCTGTTCGAGGCCCGCCACGCCACGGTCGACGAGCTGGGCGCCGAGGTCCAGCGGACGATGCCCGACGTGAGCCTGTCCACCATCTACCGCACCCTCGAGGCCCTCGACGAGGCCGGGTTGGTCACCCATGCCCACCTCCACCATGGCTCGCCCACGTACCACTCGGTCGATGAGGAGCCACACCTGCACCTGGTGTGCACCGGATGCGGTGCCATCGGTCAGCAGCCGGTGGCCGTGGCCGCGTCCCTGGCGGCTCGGCTGCGGGAGTCGGCGGGGTTCGTCCTCGACGTCTCGCACCTGGCCGTGCACGGGCGGTGCGCCGCCTGCCAGGGCGCAGGCGGCGATGACCTGCGGGGAAGCACGGGCGCCCCTGCGGCGTTGACCCAACCGTGAGCACCCTGCGCGCCATCCCCGCCCCACCCGGAACCGTCGACGAGGCGGTGCCCTGGCACTACGGCGACCCCTTGGCCGAGCAGCGGGACCTCGTGGCCGGGGTCGGGGTGGTCGACCTCGGGCATCGCGACGTCCTCGAGGTCTCGGGAGCCGATCGCCTCAGCTGGCTGCACAGCCTCACCACCGCGCACCTTGTGGGCCTGGCGCCGGGGCAGTCGCGACTGGTCCTGATCCTCAGCCCGCACGGACACGTGGAGCACGAGCTGCACCTGGTCGAGACCGGGCAGTCCGTGCTGCTCAGCGTCGAGCCCGGCTCGGGCGGGGCGCTGGGCGCCCATCTGGACTCCATGCGCTTCATGCTGCGCGTCGAGGTCGCCGCACGTCCGGACCTCGCGGTCATCTGGGAGCCGACGCCCGAGCCGGATCCATCCGGCCAGCCGACCTGGGTGGTCCCCGGCGACTACTGGACCGGGGGGGAGCCCACGCCGTCGGGCAGTGACCGTGGCGGGGACGCAACGAGGTACGCGCCGACTCGCCCCGCCGGGTTCCCGGGCCGCGAGGTGCTGCTGCCGCGAGCGGCCGCCACCGCTCGGCTCGCAGCCGGTCGCCCGGTCGGCACGTGGGCCCTCGAGGCGCTGCGCGTGGCCGCGGCCGTTCCCCGGATGGGTCTGGAGACCGACCATCGCACGCTGCCCCACGAGGTGGGCTGGATCGGGGCGGGCGTCCACCTGGCCAAGGGCTGCTACCGCGGCCAGGAGGCCGTCGCCCGGGTGCACAACCTCGGCAAGCCACCACGGCGGCTCGCCCTGGCCCACATCGACGGGTCTGCGGGCGTCCTGCCCGGGCACGGCGACGAGGTCCGCGTCGGGGAGCGGATCGTCGGCTGGGTGGGTACCGCTGCCCAGCACCACGAGCTCGGCCCGATCGCGACCGTCATCCTCAAGCGGTCGACCGACCCGGCGGCAGACCTGCTCATCCGGGCGGCTGACGGGGACGTGATCGCCTCCCAGGAGGTCGTGGTCGTCCCCTGAGCCAGCCTGTCCGGCCCTGTGCTGACGATTCCGACCTCGAGAAGGTCGGAATCGTCAGCACGTCGGCGTTGACCTGCGAGGATGCCGTCCATGGGTGCGGCCGGGGCGGGTTCGTGAGGGTCGTCGTCCAGCGGGTCGACGGTGCCCGGGTGGTCGTTGCCGGGGAGACCGTCGCCAGCATCGAGGGCCCCGGCCTGTGCGTGCTGGTGGGAGTCACCCATGGCGACACGACCGGGACCGCGCAGCGGCTGGCCGAGAAGGTCCACGACATGCGCCTGTTCGACGCCCAGGCCCTCCGGGACCGCCTGCCCGACGTCGACCTGCCCGCCGGTCAGGGCAGTCGCGAGGTGTCGGCCGCCGACGCCGGGCTGCCCGTGCTGGTCGTGAGCCAGTTCACGCTCTACGCCCAGACCCGCAAGGGCCGGCGGCCCACCTGGGAGCAGGCCGCGCCCGGGGCGGTGGCCGAGCCGCTGGTGGCGGCGTTCGCCGATCGACTGCGCGAACGCGGCGCGACGGTGGCCGAGGGGCGCTTCGGCGCGATGATGCGGGTCGAGCTGGTCAACGACGGCCCGGTGACGGTGATCGTCGAGATGTGAGCCGCCGGCTCCGAGCCCAGCGGCGGCTGTGCGCGCCGGCATCCGAGCCCGCGGCGGCCGCGTCCTCGGGTCCGCCGCGGCTAGCGGCCCCACGGCCGGCGCTTGCGCCGATGCTCGGTCAGCGGCACCACGAGGCGCGTGACCACCGGGTCCGCCTTGTCCGGGTCGTCACTGAGGCTCGACAGCTCGCGCATGAATGCTGTGGTGTCCGACCGGGAGTCCGGCGCCGGCGTACCTGAGGGATCGACGACCGTCAGCGCCGGCGGGGGCGAGCTGTCGACGAGGCTCAGCGTGGTCGCAGGCCCGTGCGGCACCAGGGCCAGGGCAGGCTCCGCCGGTCGCTCGACCAGCGCCAGGGCAGGCACCGGTGGGTCCGCAACCTCTGGAGCAGGCACCGGCCCGGGCCCTGCCGCGGATCCCTGGGGATCCCCCGGGAGCGCCGGATCCCCCAGGGGGGCCGGATCCTCCGGCGGGATCGGCTCGCCAGGAGGGGCCGGCTCGTCGCGCAACAGGGCACCGAACTCGGCCAGCAGCTCACCCGAGCGCTGCGGGGGAGGATCCGGGGCCGCTGCGGCCACGGGGTCAGGCTCCCCCGCGTCGGTGCCGTCGAAGCGCCACTGCGGGTCTGCGGGCTCGGCGGGAGGATGCAGCGTCACGACGGGTGCGAGGGTCGAGTCGTCCTCGGGCGCAGGCGCGGGGATCGCGAGCAGGCCGGTCATGGCCAGGTCGGCCACCACCTGTGCTGCCTCCACGACGGTGAACCCGCAGACGCGGGCCAGCTCGGTGAGGTTCCGCCGGCCGTCCACGCGGCACAGCAGGGCCCAGTCGTAGGGGCCCAGGGGGGTCTGGGCGGGTCCCGTGCCCGGAGGCCCCAGCACGGGGGTCACGTGCGCGCCGCCCACCCGCCGCAACACCTCGGCGCGGCGATCGCGGTTCTCCCGGGCCACGGCGAGCAGCTGGTCGATGTCCGTGGGTTCGATGATGTCCTGCCGGACATGCCGTCCGGGATGGAACTCCGCGCTGATCACCTCGAGGTCGAGCAGGTCGGCGACCTGGTCACGGACCTGGTCGCGGACGAACGCATCGATGACCTGCGCGTCCACGAACCCCATGCCGACCAGGACCTGGCCGATGAGGTGGCCGGGGAAGCGGTCGCGCTGCTCGGCAGCGGCGGCGCTGAGCTGCTCGGGGGAGACCAACCCGCCGGAGAGCAGGCGGATCCCCAGGGCAGGGCGGTAGCCGGGCACCTGCATCGCGTAGATCCGGCCCCCCCGGACCCAGACGTGCGACATCTCCCCCGCCGGGTGGTTGATCTCGAGCACCCCGGAGGCGCCGCTCTGGCCGAGGTCTCGGAGGATGGTCTCGGCCGTCGGCAGCCGGTCAGGCGACGACGACTCGATGGACATGCAGGGTCCTTTCATCACGCAGGAACCATGTCACTGGTGTCGTCGGCATCTGGGCGGGTGGGTCTTGAGTGCACGGAGGTGCCAAGATGGCGGCCATGCCCGCAGCCACGCTCATCACGGTCGCGCCCACGGGGGCGGAGAGCCAGAAGGATGCGAATCCCGCTCTCCCGGTGACCCTCGACGAGCTCGTGGCGGCCGCCCGAGCGTGCCAGGACGCCGGCGCGTCGATGGTCCACATCCACATCCGGGACGCGGATGGCCGTCCGACCCTGGACCTCGGCCGCCTTCGCGAGACGGTGGCCGCCGTGCGCGAGACGACGGACCTCATCGTCCAGCTGTCCACCGGGGGTGCGGTGACCGATCCGTTCGGCACCCGACTGGCGGTCCTCGACGCCGCCCCGGACTCCTGCTCGCTGACCACGGGGACCGTCAACTTCGGCGACGACGTCTTCACCAATCCCTGGCCGTTCGTCGCCGAGCTGTACCAGCGCACCCAGGTCCTGGGGATCCTGCCGGAGTTCGAGCTGTTCGAGCTCGGTCATGTGGCCGCGATGAACCGCCTGCTGGACACCTTCGGGGCGCCGGCCGGTGGGCACGTGCACGCCGACTTCGTGATGGGCGTGCCCGGGGGGATGCCCGGCACGGCCGCGGCGCTCGTCGCCGGTGTGTCGATGCTCCCTGCGGGGGCGACGTGGTCGGCCACCGGGATCGGTCGGTCCAGCCTGCCCGTCATGCTCGCGGCACTGTCGCTGGGCGGGAACCTGCGCGTGGGCATGGAGGACACGCTCACCTACGGGCCCAAGCGACCCGCACGGGACAACGCCGAGCTGGTCGAACGGGCCGCCCGGCTGGCCGCTGAGGCGTTCCGCCCGGCCGCTGGACCCGACGAGGCACGCCGGATCCTCGGCCTCGCGGCGAAGGGCTAGGGCCGATCCCGTGGATGGACAGGTCCTGCTCGCACAGGTGACGCGCAACGGGTGGGTGGAGTCGGTGCATGCCGGGCATGCGGTGCTCGTCGATCCCGACGGGACGGTCGCCAGGGCATGGGGCCGGCCGCAGGACCCGGTCCTGCCCCGCTCGTCGAACAAGCCGCTCCAGGCCGCCGGCATGGTCCAGGCGGGCCTGGACCTCGCGGGGGCGCAGCTGGCGATCGCGGCGGCCTCCCACAGCGGGGAGTCCTTCCACCTCGAGACGGTGCGCGCAGTCCTCGCCGGTGGCGGGCTCACCGAGGCCGACCTCGCCAACACCCCCGCGCTTCCCTACGCCCCGGCCGCCCAGGTGGAGTGGATCCGGGCTGGTGGCGGTCCGACGTCGCTGACCCAGAACTGCTCCGGCAAGCACGCGGCGATGCTGCGCACAGCCCTGGCCCTGGGAGTCCCGCTGACCGACTACGTGCACCCCGAGCACCCCGTCCAGCGCGCGGCCGCCGCCGGGATCGAGCGACTGTCCGGTGAGCGGATCGTGGCGACGGCCGTCGACGGGTGCGGTGCCCCGGTCGCGGCGATCAGCCTGGTCGGGCTCGCTCGGGCGTTCTCCCGGATGGTCCTGGCCAGCCCCGACAGCGCCGAGGGACGGGTCGCGCACGCCATGGCGGCGCACCCGGAGCACGTGGGCGGGACCGACCGGGACGTCACCCGGTTCATGGCTGCCCTGCCCGGGGCCATCGCCAAGGACGGGGCCGAGTCGGTGCACGCGTTCGCGCTGCCCGACGGTCGCGCTGGGGCGCTGAAGGTCGCTGATGGCTCGGAGCGGGCCCGGGCGGCGGTCGCCGTCGGCCTGCTGCGCCACCTGGGCGTCGACCCGCAGGTCCTGGCCGCCGCGTCCCCTGCGCCGATCCTCGGTGGCGGCCGGCCGGTCGGGGCCGTGGAAGCCATGTTCTGAGGCTCGCCAGCCAAGCTGGGCCGGGTCCGGAACGCCGCAAGGGGCCCGACCTCATGGTCGGACCCCTTGCGGGCAGTTCCCCGGTCCCGCGTCAGCGGGCCCTGATCACTTGATCGTGGAGAGCACCTTGCGGTAGAGCGCGGTGGCCTGCTCCTGGGCGTCAGTGGCCAGGTCGGTCGCGTCGGCGCGCAGGCCGGCGACGGTCGGCAGCTCCACCTTGGGCAGCCCTGGGCAGCTCCACCTTGGCGGCGCGGTCGCGGAGGTCGGCAACCGTCGGCAGCTCCACCTTGGTCACGCGGTCGCGCATCTCGGCGATCGAGACGTGCGGGCGCTCGACCTTGGCGACCAGCTTCTCGGCCTCGGCGCGCACCTCGGCGACGGTCGGCACCTCGATCTTGGTGACCAGGGCGCGGATGTCCTCGACGCTGGGGACCTCGAACTTGCCGACCAGCTCGCGGACCTCGTCCACGGTCGGGACGTGCAGGCCCTCGTGCTTGGGGGCGACCTTCTTGGCGGCGGCCTTGCGGGCGGCCGTCGGTCTTGGTCGCGGCCGTCTTCTTGGCGGTCGTCGTCTTCTTGGCAGCGGTCTTCTTGGCGGTCGCGGTCTTCTTGGCGGCCGTCTTCTTGGCAGCGGTCGCGGTCTCCTCGACCGTGGCTGCGGTCTCCTCGACGGCGGCGGTCGTGGCCTCGGTCACGTCCTGCAGGGTCTCCTGGACGGCGTCGGTCAGGGGGGTGGTGTTCTCAGTCATGAGTTCTCCTCATCTGGGTTGTCCTCGGCCAGCGGGCGCTGGGCTGAGTTCTCGGTCTGGAAGGCCGCGTAGATCTCCAGCAGGGCCTTGCGCTGCCGTTCGGTGAGCGTGCTGTCCTCGGAGATGGCGTCGATGACCTTCAGGTCACCGCTGCGCTCCTCGAGCAGACCGGCTCGCACGTACAGCGTCTCGGCGGAGATCCGCAGCCCGGAGGCGATCCGGGTCAGGATCTCGGCACTGGGCTTGCGAAGTCCCCGCTCCACCTGGCTCAGGTAGGGGTTGGAGACGTCCGCGGCCTTGGCCAGCTGACGCATCGAGATCTGGGCGGCACCCCGCTGTTCGCGGATGTACTCGCCGAGCTTCGTTGCGTCGATCTTGGCCACACATCAAGTATCCGCCGGCACTGCTTGCAATTGCAAGCGGATAGCAAGCAGTCCGGGCGTGAGATGGCTCACGTGGTCTGCGTCACCTACCCTTGTACCCATGAACCTCCTGACGAACGGGATCCTGATGGCCATCGGCCTCGCCACCCTGGTCGCGAGCGCCTGGGCCTTCATCCACTGCCTGCGCACCCGTCCCGATGCCTTCCCGGCCATCGGGCGGCAGTCGAAGGGCCTGTGGTTGGCCCTGACCGGCGGAGCCACGCTGGTCTCGCTCGCGCAGTTCAGCCCGATCGGGATCCTGGGCATCGCCTCGATCGTGATCGCCTCGGTCTACCTGCTGGACATCCGGCCCAAGATCGCCGAGATCCTCAGCGGTCGCTGAGACCCGCGGCGTGCTGGGCCGCGACGGCGGCCGGCCGCAGGGGGTGGTCACCCGCGGCACGACGAACCCCAACCGCCTGCGCCGCTTCGACCGCTGGATCGTCCATCGCGCGGGGCCGTCCCTGCGTGCACACCCGGCCCCGACCGTCGTCGACCTCGGCTACGGGTCCTCACCGATCACCACGCTGGAGCTCGCCGACCGGCTGGGGCGCGTGCGTCGGGGCACCGACGTGGTCGGCATCGAGATCGATCCCGACCGGGTGACCGCCGCCGCCGCCCTTGCCAGACCCGGGGTGCAGTTCGTCCGGGGTGGGTTCGAGGTGCCGCTGCCCGACGGTCGCCGCCCCCTGCTGATCCGCGCGGCCAACGTGCTGCGCCAGTACGACGAGTCCGAGGTGGCGGGAGCCTGGGCGCGGATGGTGGGGCGGCTCGAGGCCGGCGGCCTGCTCGTCGAGGGGACCTGTGACGAGCTGGGTCGGCTGGGGTCCTGGGTCGCGGTCCCGGCGTCGGCCGCGGTGACCTCGGCCAGTCCTGGCGGCGCACCCGTCCCGGAGAGCCTGACCCTCAGCGTCGACCTGCGCACCCTGGAGCGACCCAGCCAGGTGGCCGAGCGGCTGCCGAAGGCGCTGATCCACCACAACGTCCCCGGCCAGGGCATCCACGAGCTGCTCACGGCCCTGGATCGCGCGTGGGAGCGCGCCGCCCCCCAGGGGGTGTTCGGCCCGCGCCAGCGCTGGCGTGCCGCCCTCGACACGCTGCGCTCCGACGGGCTGCCGCTGCAGGACGGGCCCGCCCGCTGGCGCCTCGGTGAGGTGACGGTCCCGTGGTCGCTGGTCGCACCTGGCTGACCCAGCATCCGGGCGCGTCCCGGCTGCCTCAGTCGGGCGGGTCCATCATGGTCAGGACCACCTTGCCCCGGGCATGGCCGGACTCCAGGTGCTCGAGGGCGGCCACGGCCTCGGCCAGCGGGAACGTCCGTCCCACGACCGGGTGGATCGCACCCGATGCGACCATCTGGGCCAGGTGCGCCATGGCGTCCGGACCAGGTCCGGAGAAGGTGGGTCGGGGCACCTGGGGGCTGACCACCGAGCGCGCCGACAGTGCGAGGACCCGCGGGATGCTGCCCAGCCAGCGATTGCCCCCGGCCCCGTAGCGGTCGTGTCCGATCAGCAGGTAGCGGCCAGTGTCGCTGAGGATCCGGCGGACCTGGGAGAAGGGCCGATTGCCAGGGATGTCGATCACCACGTCGTAGCGCTGCGGCCCTGCGGTGTAGTCGGTGCCCGTGCCATCCATCACCTCGTCGGCACCGATCTGCGCGAGCAGGTCCACGCGGTCACCGCGCTCGACCGCAGTGACGTGTGCGCCGTCGGCCCGGGCGATCTGGACGGCGAACTGGCCCACGGCACCGGCCGCGCCATTGACCAGGACCCGCTCACCGGGACGCACCTGGGCCTCGGTGCGGACCGCGAACAGGGCGATCAGCGCGGAGGTCGGAACGGCTGCGGCCTCCACGAACGAGACCCCGTCAGGGATGCGTTCGAGCGCGGACTCCGGGGCAGTGACGTACTCAGCGAACGTCCCCCCGTTGCGCCACTGGAAGCCCTCGACGACCTCGCCGAACACCGGGTCACCGACCTGGAAGCGGGAGGTGCCGGGGCCGAGGGCCTCGACGACGCCGGCAGCATCGGTACCCGGGATCGGGTTCGCGGGCCGGCGCAGCCCGCCGCCCATCAGGCGCAGGACGTAGGGCACGCCGCGGACCATGTGCCACACGTCGGCATGCACGGAGGCGGCATGCACCCGGATCAGCACCTGCCCGTCACCGGGCACGGGTCGCTGCACCTCACCGAGGCGCAGCTGCGCCGGCGCGCCGTACTGGTCGGCGATGACCGCCTTCACCGGTACCTCCTCGAACAGGCCGCGGGCCCGGGCGCGATCACCTCGCCCGGGCCCGCGGGTTCCCCCGTCGTGGGACCTACTTGCCCTGGTTGGCCACGGCGGCCGCTGCTGCTGCCGCCGCCTCCGGATCGACGTACTCACCGCCGGGGACCGTGGGGCGCAGGTCGGCGTCGAGCCGGTACACCAGGGGGATCCCCGTGGGGATGTTCAGCTTGATGACCGCCTCGTCGCTCATCCCCTCGAGGTGCTTGACCAGGCCGCGCAGCGAGTTGCCATGGGCACCCACGAGCACGGTGCGGCCCAGGCGCAGGTCCGGGACGATGCCGTCGTACCAGTACGGCAGCATCCGGGTCACGACATCCTTGAGGCACTCCGCGGCGGGCCGGATCTCGGGGGCGAGGTCGGCGTAGCGGGGGTCGTGGGTCTGGGCGTGCTCGTCCTCGGGATCGATCGGCGGCGGCGGCACGTCGTAGGAGCGCCGCCACTCGGTGAACTTCTCCTCGCCGTACTTCTGCAGGGTCTCCTTCTTGTCCTTGCCCTGAAGTGCGCCGTAGTGGCGCTCGTTGAGCCGCCACGACCGGCGCACCGGCACCCAGTGCCGCTCGCAGTTCTCCAGCGCCATCTGCGTGGTGCGGATCGCCCGCTTCTGCAGGGAGGTGTGCGCGACGTCGGGCAGGATGCCCTGCTCGAGCAGCATCTGGCCACCACGGACCGCCTCGGCCTCACCCTTCTCGGTCAGGTTCACGTCCACCCAGCCGGTGAACAGGTTCAGTGCGTTCCACTCGCTCTCGCCATGGCGGAGCAGGATCAAGGTGTAGGTCATGGGGGCAATACTGGCCCAGCCCACCCACCCCGCGCGCGGCGAGCGGGTGGCCATCGGATGAACCCCGGGGCGGTCAGCCGCCGTCGGCCGGTGGTGCGGTCGGTCCGAGGTCGGCGAACGCCTCGAGGTTGGCCGTCGGCTCGCCGCGGGACTCCCGCCAGGCCCGTTCGCGGCGGATCGCGGAGGCGAATCCCAGCCGCAGGATGGTGTTGAACGACTCGTCGGACGCGCGCAGCACTGCGCCGAGCAGCCGGTCGAGGTCCTCCGGGCCGAGGCCCGCCACCGGGACCCGACCAGCCAGGTAGATGTCCCCGAGGCTGTCCAGCGCGAAGGCCACGCCCAGCAGACGGGTGTTCTGCTGCAGCAGCCAGCGGTACACCGCCTCGGCGTTCTCGTCGGGGCGTCGGGCCACGAACGCGTTGATGGTCAGCGCCTGGGGGCCCACGGCCATGCTGACCGTGGTGCGCAGCTTCGCCCGACCCGGCAGCACGATCACGAACCGGTGCGGCTCCGGACGCTCGTGCTCCAGGCCCTCGGCCTCGAGCAGCTCGGCCAGCTGGTTGGCGACCGTGGTCTGCCGAGGCATCAGCCGACCCTCCCCAGGGCATCCCGCGGGGCGGCCAGCGCAGCCGAGTAGCTGGTGAGCAGCCCCTCGACCGTGGCGTCCCAGGAGAGCGTCGCTGCGTGTCCGCGCGCCCCGCGCGACAGGCGTGCGCGCAGGGCGTCGTCGGCCAGGATCCGGCGCAGGGCCGAGGCCCACACCTCCGGCTCGTGGCCGTCCACCAGGAGCCCGGAGACCCCGTCGTGCACCGCCACCGGCAGGCCCCCCACGTTCGCGGCCAGGACCGGGGTCCCGCACGCCTGCGCCTCGACCGCGACGAGGCCGAACGACTCGGAGTGCGACGGGACCACCACCACGTCGGCAGCCGCGTAGCGCGCCCGGAGCCGGGCCCGGTCGGTCGGTGCATGGAAGGCGGCCGGCACGTGCAGCTCGGCAGCCAGGTCGGCCAGCGCGGTGGGATGCTCCGTGCCCGACCCCGAGGGCCCGCCGCAGAACTCCAGGCGCACGCGCGCAGCCAGGGCCGGATCCGCGTGGGCCAGCCGTGACATCGCCCGGACGAGCAGGTCGGGGGCCTTCAACGGCTGGATCCGGCCGACGAACAGGACCACGAGCTCGTCGGGGCGAAAGCCCAGCTCCTGGCGTGCGGCGGCCCGGTCGCGGTCGTGGAATGCGTCGAGATCGACCCCCGGCAGGACCACGTCCACCAGCCCGGGGTCGGCGTCGTACAGCGACACGAGCTCGGCGCGCTCGGCCGCGGTGTTGGCGACCAGCCGGTCGGCGGCATCGACGACCTGCTGCTCGCCGATGATCCGCAGCGCGGGCTCGGCGTGGTCGTCGGGCGCGATGCTCAGGTTCTTCACCCGGCCCATGGTGTGCATGGTGTGCACCAGCGGGACGCCCCAGCGCTCCTTGGCCAGCCAGCCCACCTGCCCGGACAGCCAGTAGTGCGAGTGGATCAGGTCGTACCAGCCCTCGCGCCGGGCGGCCTCCCGGCGCAGCACGCCGGCGGTGACGGCGCAGAGCTGGCCCGGGAGGTCCTCCTTGGGCAGGCCCTCGAACGGCCCGGCGACCACGTTGTGCACCAGGACCCCGGGGGCCATCGTCACGGTGGCGGGCAGGTCGCTGGAGGTGGCCCGGGTGAACACCTCGACCTCGGTGCCGCGCGCGGCCAGCCGGGTGGCGACCTCGGCGATGTAGACGTTCATCCCGCCCGCGTCCCCCGTGCCCGGCTGGTCCAGGGGGGAGGTGTGCACGCTGAGCATGGCCACACGCCGGGGGAGGTGGCGCAGGGGCAGGACGGCATCCACGACGACAACCATCCCCGAGCGTCCGGTCAGCGGCAACTCGGCTGCAGCACGCAGCCGGCCGGCGCGGGCCTCACTGCCCGATCGGGGCCTCGAGCGTGGTGTCCGCGTACGGCTCCCCGGTCACGACGTGCATCACCCGGCGGGCGATGCTCACCGCGTGGTCCGCGTAGCGCTCGTAGTAGCGCGAGAGCAGGGTGGCGTCGATGGCGGCCTCGACCCCGTGCGACCACGACGGCGAGAGCACGGTGGTGAACATCTCGCGGTGCAGGCGGTCCATCTCCTGGTCGTAGTGCTCGATGTCCGGGCCGAGGCTGACGTCCTTGGTCGAGATCACCGTCGCGGTCTTGGCCACGATCGCGTCGGCGAGGCCGCCCATCTGGGCGAACTGGGCCCGCAGCTCGCTGGGGATGCTGGAGTTCGGGTAGCGCAGCCGCGCCTGCTTGGCGACATGGACGGCCAGGTCCCCCATCCGCTCCAACGACGAGGAGATCCGCAGCGACCCGATGACGATCCGCAGGTCGGTGGCGACCGGCTGCTGCAGGGCAGCCGCGTCGTAGCAGCGCCGCTCGACCTCGCTGGTGAGCTCGTCGAGATGGTCATCACCGGAGATCACCGCCTCGGCGGTGGTCAGGTCCGCGTTGAGCAGGGCCTGCGTGGCCTGGTTCATCGCTGCCCCCGCCACAAGGGCCATTTCTGCCAGCAGGTCGCTGATGTCGTCGAGCTGCTCGTGGAATGCTGCGCGCATGATGTCCTCCCGGAGGGCAGTCTAGATCCGCTGACCTGCACTGCATCGCACGGACGTGGCCCGAGGGTGAGCCGCCGGTGAACAATCCGCGCCCGGAGGATGAATAGGGCCCGCCGCGCAGCCTGACCGGGATGTGCGAATCCGACGCGCCCCTATCCTGACTCACGTGGCGACCGAGTCCCGAGGCACCCGCGCGGATGAGCCGGCCAGCAGGCGGCGGCTGTTCGGCGTGCCCGCCGTCGCCACCCCGGGCCGTCCATCACGGGTGCGCCCTGATGGACAGTCCGCGACCGGTCCCGCAGCCCGGGCCATCGACCGGCCGGCCACCGCGGCGGCCGAGGTCCCAGCCGGGCGCGCGGCCAGCGACGCCGACCTGGCCCGAGTCCTGGCGGCCCTGAGCACGCCCGCCGTCTGGATGGACGGGGCGGACAGGGTGCTCTGGGCGCACCCCGCCCTCGAGGCGCTGCGCGTGGTGCGCCGGGGCGCGATCAACACCCCGGAGATCGCCAAGATGGTGCAGCGGTCCCGCGCCTCCGACCAGCCCTCGGCCCGCGACCTCACGGTCCGCCGGCCAGGGCGCCGGCAGGCCGGAGTCCGGTTGCGCGTCCGGGTCGCCCCGATGACCGACGGCTCGGCGCTGGTGCTCGTCGACGACATCACCGAGGCCGAGCGCCTCGACCACGCCCGGCGGGACTTCGTGGCCAATGTCAGCCACGAGCTCAAGACCCCGATCGGCGCCCTGGCACTGCTGGCCGAGGCCGTGCACGAGGCCCAGGAGGACCCGCAGGCCGTCGAGCGCTTCACGTCCCGGATGCTGGCCGAGACCCGCAGGCTGAACTCCCTGCTCAACGACCTCATGGACCTCTCCCGCCTGGAGGGTGTGGAGCCGCTGCAGCCGATGGGTCCGGTCGATGTCGACGAGGTGGTCGCCCAGGCGTGCGACGACGCGCGTTCCCTGGCGCAGGACAAGGACATCTCCTTCCTGCGCGGTGGGGTGGCCGGGCTGCGGGTCGAGGGGGTTCCGGCGCAGCTGGCGACCGCCGTGCGCAACCTCATCGTGAATGCCGTCAACTACAGCCCGCCCTCGACGAAGGTGGCGGTCACCACCGGGGCGTCCGACGGGTCGGTCACGATCTCCGTCACCGACCAGGGCATGGGCATCCCCCCTGGGGAGCTGGACCGGATCTTCGAGCGGTTCTACCGGGTCGACCCAGCCCGGTCGCGCGACACCGGCGGAACCGGCCTGGGCCTTGCCATCGTGAAGCACGTGTGCGCCAACCACGGCGGCGACTGCGACGTCTGGTCCAAGGTCGGCGAGGGATCGACCTTCACGATCCGCCTGCCCGCCCTGACCGACAGGGCGGTCAAGAAGGCCGCTGCCCGGACCAGCCGGCCGCGAACGAGCACCACCCCGACCAAGGAGGAGCAGTGACCCGGATCATGGTCGTCGAGGACGAGGAGTCGTTCTCCGATGCCCTGAGCTTCATGCTGCGCAAGGAGGGCTTCGCCGTCTCGGTCGCCACGACCGGGCCCGACGCCCTGGCGCAGTTCGACCGCGAGCCGGCCGACCTCGTCCTCCTGGACCTGATGCTGCCGGGCATGTCGGGAACCGACGTGTGCCGGACGATCCGGGCCAGGTCCCGGGTGCCGATCATCATGGTCACCGCCAAGGACTCGGAGATCGACAAGGTCCTGGGCCTCGAGCTCGGGGCCGACGACTACGTCACCAAGCCGTTCTCCAGCCGGGAGCTCGTGGCCCGCATCCGGGCGGTCCTGCGGCGCAACGTCGAGGAGTTCGACGACAGCCCGGTGGTCGAGGCCGGGCCGGTGCGGATCGACCCGGAGCGCCACCAGGTGCTGGTCAACGGCCAGGTGGTCGGCATGCCGCTCAAGGAGTTCGACCTGCTGGAGTACCTGGTGCGCAACTCGGGGCGGGTGCTGACCCGGGGGCAGCTGATCGACCGGATCTGGGGCTCGGACTACGTCGGGGACACCAAGACCCTCGACGTGCACGTGAAGAGACTGCGCGCGAAGGTCGAGGCGGATCCGGCGAACCCGGTGCACCTGCTGACCGTGCGCGGCCTCGGGTACAAGTTCGAGGCGTGATCCGCCTGCTCCCGGCGGGCTACTCCCGGGCAGCGGCCGCGGGCCCGTACCCCTCGTAGTAGCCGACCGCCGGGACCACGGCCACCTTGCGGGTCTCTGACCCCGCCCGCTCGAAGCTCAGGGTGACGGTGGCGTAGGAGCCGGGGGTGACCTTCAGGCCGGTCAGCACGACCTGGTCCTGTGCCGTTCCGCCCACCTGGACCGATGCGCCGGACCTCAGGGCGATCGGGGTCCTCAGCGACGACGTGGTCGCGGGCTCGGTGCTGACGGTCACCAGGGCGTCGGGCAGCTCACCCTCGTTGATGATCGTCATGACCAGCGACGCGACCCCGCTCGCCCCCTGCGGGCCGGTGACCAGGGTGGCGTCCTGCACCTTGATGTCGGCCCCGACCAGGAAGTCGGTGCCGTTCCCGGTGGGGCCCTGGGTGTTCACCGTGTTCTCGAACCCCTGGTAGCAGCCGGCTGTCGGGAGCACGGCCAGGAGGCTGACGGCGAGGGCAACTGCAGCACGGGAGCGGATCACGCAGGCACCCTATCGGGTGATCACGATCACAGGGCGGCCCACCCCGGCGTGTTAGACTGGGGGTCCACCGGAAGGGGTCTCCTGCACAATGACGTTCAAGGTTGGCGACACCGTCGTGTATCCCCATCACGGGGCCGCGCTCATCGAGTCCATCGAGGTCCGTTCCATCAAGGGGGTCGACCGGGAGTACCTGGTCCTGCGCGTGGCCCAGGGTGACCTGACCGTCCGGGTCCCCTCCGACAATGTCGACCTGGTCGGCGTCCGTGACGTCGTCAACGCCGAGGGCCTGGATCGGGTCTTCGACGTGCTGCGCCAGCCGTACACCGAGGAGCCGACCAACTGGTCGCGCCGCTACAAGGCGAACCTCGAGAAGCTGGCGTCCGGCGACGTGATCAAGGTGGCCGAGGTCGTTCGCGACCTGTGGCGCCGCGAGCGCGAGCGTGGCCTGTCGGCAGGCGAGAAGCGCATGCTCAGCAAGGCCCGCCAGATCCTGGTCAGCGAGCTGGCCCTGGCCGAGCACACCAACGAGGACAAGGCCGAGGCCATCCTCGACGAGGTCCTGCAGTCCTGATCCCACCTGCGTATCCGCGACGCCCACCGCCGAACCCGGCCGGTGGGCGTTCGTGTCGGTAGCGTGACCCCCGTGGAACCCCGCCCCGTCGTCGCGATCGTCCCGGCTGCCGGCTCGGGTGAGCGGCTCGGTGCGGGCATCCCGAAGGCCATGGCCCTCCTCGCCGGCGAGCCGATCCTCGCGCACGCCGTGCGCGCGATGGTCGCCGAGCCCCGCGTCGGGCTGGTGGTGCTGGCCGCGCCGGAGGGACTGGAGGACGTGATGGCCGAAGCTGCCGCCGTGGTGTCCGGTGGTGTGCCGGTGGTGGCGGTGACCGGGGGTGCGACGCGGGCGGAGTCCGTCTCGCTGGCGCTGGCGGTCGTGCCCGACGGGTTCGGCGTCGCGCTCGTGCACGACGCCGCCCGGTGCCTGGTCCCGGTCGAGGTGGTGGCTGCGGTGATCGACGCGGTCCTGGCGGGGGCGGACGCGGTGGTGCCCGGGGCTGCGGTCGTGGACACGATCCGCGAGCTCACGGCTGATGGTGGGTCGCGCACGATCGACCGCTCGGTGCTGCGCGCGGTCCAGACGCCGCAGGGTTTCGTCCCCGACGTCCTGCGGCGGGCTCATGCCACGGGCGATCCGGGGGCCACCGACGACGCCGGCATGGTCGAGGCCCTGGGGCTCCCCGTGACCCTGGTGCCGGGTCATGCACGGGCGTTCAAGGTGACCACCGCGCAGGACCTCCTGCTCGCCGAGGCCATCCTCGCGGCGGAGGCCGGGCCGTGAGCGTGCTGCCACTGGTCGGGATCGGGGTGGACGTGCACCCCTATGCCGACCCGGCCGAGGCCCGGGAGCTCGCCCTGGCGTGCCTGCGGTGGCCGGGGGAGAACGGCCTGGCCGGGCACTCCGACGCCGATGTCGTGGCGCACGCGATCTGTGATGCCCTGCTCTCGGCGGCCGGTCTGGGCGACCTCGGGGCCAACTTCGGCACCGCCGAGCCCCAGTGGGCGGGGGCATCGGGTGCGGCCCTGCTCGGCGAGACGCTGCGCCGGGTGAGCGCCGCCGGGTTCACGATCGGCAACGTGGCCGTCCAGGTGATCGGCAACCGCCCGAAGCTGGGTCCCCGTCGGGGTGAGGGCGAGGCTGCCCTCTCGGCCGCCCTCGGGGGAGCCACCGTGCGGCTGTCGGCGACGACCACCGATGGGCTGGGCCTGACCGGCCGCGGCGAGGGCATCGCCGCGCTCGCCACCGCGCTGGTGGTCCCGGCCGGCTGAACCCTCCTCCCGGGCGACACCGGCATCCTCGCGTCCGTTGGCGTCGATCCCGTCCGGATCCCGACCGCGTGAGAGTTGTCGTGGCCAACCTCGCGGCTGGTCGCGTTGGACCGGGGCGTCGCGACGGGCGCCTTCCAACAGGAGCAGCCGCGAGGTTCCCGATCCACTGGCCGCTGACCGGGGTGTTCGACGCGAACGGCCGCGAGGGTCGGCCTCGACGGCGCTCGAGCCGCGGTCGGCGGCCCGGTCGGGTGCCGCCCGGCCGGTAGAATCCTCCGGGTGAGCCTGAGACTGCACGACACCGCCACGCGCAGCACGCGCGCGTTCGTCCCCCTCGAAGCGGGTCGGGTGTCGGTGTACGTCTGTGGGGCCACCGTGCAGTCCGCGCCGCACATCGGCCACATCCGCTCCGGGGTGAGCTTCGACATCCTGCGGCGCTGGTTGCTCGCCTCCGGGTTCGACGTGACCTTCCTGCGCAACGTGACCGACATCGACGACAAGATCCTGGCGAAGGCGAGCGAGGAGTCGCGGCCGTGGTGGGCCGTCGCGGCGCACTACGAGCGGGCGTTCGCCGAGGCGTACGCCATCCTCGGCTGCCTTCCGCCCACCCTGGAACCCCGGGCCACCGGGCACGTGCCGGCGATGATCACCCTGATGCAGCGGCTGATCGACTCAGGGCATGCCTACGCCTCCGACGGTGACGTGTACTTCGACGTGGCCTCGTTCCCCGAGTACGGGGCCCTGTCCGGGCAGCGGATCGCCGACATGCAACCGGCCGAGGACGCCGACCCGAACGCCCGCAAGCGCGACGTCCGGGACTTCGCGCTGTGGAAGGGCACGCGCGACGACGGTCCCGGATGGGAGACCCCATGGGGGGTCGGCCGTCCGGGGTGGCACCTGGAGTGCTCGGCAATGGCGGGGATGTACCTGGGCCGCGCGTTCGACATCCACGGCGGTGGCCTTGACCTCGTGTTCCCGCACCACGAGAACGAGATCGCCCAGTCCCGTGCCGCCGGTGACGGCTTCGCGCAGTACTGGATGCACAACGCGTGGGTGACCACGGCCGGGGAGAAGATGAGCAAGTCCCTGGGCAACTCGCTGCTGGTCACCGAGGTGGTCAAGCGCGTGCGGCCCGTGGAGCTGCGGTTCTACCTGGGCTCGGCGCACTACCGCTCGCACATCGAGTTCTCCGAGGGCGCGCTGGGGGACGCCGCGGCGGGCTACCGGCGCCTCGAGGGCTTCGTCCAGCGGGCGGCCGAGCGGGTGGGCCCCGGCGACCCGGTCACCGGTATCGACGGCCTCCCCGAGGCGTTCGTCGCCGCGATGGACGACGACCTCGGTGTTCCCGCCGCACTGGCCGTCCTGCACGAGACGGTCTCCGAGGGCAACCGGATGCTGGCCGACCGCACCGGCTCGGACCCCGAGCTGGCGGCCCTGCTCGGGTCGGTGCGCGCGATGCTGGGCATCATCGGCGTCGATCCCCTCGACCCGACCTGGGCCGGGGACACGGGTTCGGCCGACGTGGCGCACGCCGCCCTCGATGCACTGGTCCGGGAGCGACTGGCGGCCCGGCAGGCTGCGCGGCAAGCCCGGGACTTCGCGGCCGCGGATGCGGTGCGCGACTCACTTCGGGCCGCGGGAGTCCTCATCGAGGACACCCCCGACGGTCCGCGCTGGTCACTGGAGGCGTGATGGCAGGCAATTCGCAGCGGCGCGGGGCGACCCGCAAGCCGGGCACGAAGAAGGGCCAGGTCGTCGGGTCGGGCGGCCAGCCGCGCCAGCGGCTCGAGGGTCGGGGCCCGACGCCGAAGGCCGAGGAGCGCCCGGGGCACACGGCCTATCGGCGTGCGCGCTCGGCCGAGAAGCACGCCGGCAAGGGCTCCCCGGGACGGGGCGGGTCCAAGCCCGGACCGGGGCGCGGCGCGAAGAAGCCCGCCAACGAGTCGGTGGCCGGGCGCAACTCGGTCCTGGAGGCGCTGCAGGCGGGCATCCCCGCGTCAGCGCTGCAGGTGCAGCAGTACCTCGACGCAGATGACCGTGTCCGCGAGGCGATGAAGCTGGCAGTCGGCCGGGGGATCCCGCTGCTGGAGACCACGCGCGGCGACCTCGACCGGCTGTCGGGCGGAGCGGTCCACCAGGGCATCGTGCTGCAGGTCCCGCCCTACAAGTACGCCGATCCCGAGGACCTCCTGGGCGAGGCCTTCGACTCCGGCTCCCAGCCGTTGTTCGTCGTCCTCGACGGGGTCACCGATCCGCGCAACCTCGGGGCCGTGGTCCGCTCGGCGGCGGCGTTCGGGGCCCACGGCGTCGTGATCCCGGAGCGACGGGCCGCCGGGATGACGGCCTCGGCGTGGAAGACCTCTGCCGGGGCGGCGTCGCGGGTCCCGGTGGCCCGTGCCACGAACCTCGTGCGCTGGTTGGTCGCGGCACAGAAGTCGGGGGCGACGGTCATCGGCCTGGCGATGGGCGGCGGGATGGAGCTGCCCGACCTCGACCCGGCGGTCACCACCGGACCCCTGGTGATCGTCGTGGGCAGCGAGGGCAAGGGCCTCGGGCACCTGGTGTCGCAGACCTGCGACCACCTCGTGGCCATCCCGATGGACGCCGCGACCGAGTCGCTGAACGCCGGGGTCGCGGCCGGTATCGCGCTGTACTCGGTGGCCACCGCTCGCCGCTGACCCGAGCCCTGCCGACGGGACGGGGTGCGAGCCGCGCAGTAGCGTGCGGGGATGCAGACCGGGCGGGGTGAGTCGCCGGATCGTCCATGGGGCTCGACCATCACCGGGCGGGTGGACGTCGTCACCCTGCTGCGTGCCGACCGGCGGCGCGCGGTGCGGATCTACCTCCCGCCGGGGTACGAGCAGTCCGACCACGACTACCCGGTGCTGTACATGTTCGACGGGCAGAACCTCTTCGACCGCGCCACGACCGCCTACGGCATGGAGTGGGGGATCGACGAGACCATCGAGGCGCTGGTCGCCGCCCGTCGCCTGCCCGGCGTGGTCGTGGTCGGGGTCGACTCGCCGGACGGCCCGTCAGCGCGCTACGCGGAGTACACCGCCTGGGACTGGGTGTTCGGCGGGGTGCCGGTGGTCGCCGACGGCGCTGCGACTGCCGACTTCCTCATCGAGCAGGTGATCCCGCACGTGCAGCGCACCTACCGGGTCGCCCACGACCGGGCACGGGTGGGGTTGTCGGGTTCGTCGCTGGGCGGGTACATGACGCTCTTCGTGGGGGCCCGGCACACCGACGTGTTCGGCCGGCTGCTGGCGTTCTCCCCGATCGTGCTCGACGAGCCGATGGCTGGTCGCGAGCTGCGCGACTTCCTCGTCCACCGGGGGTTCGACCCGGGGACGTGGGTCTACCTCGACATGGGCGACGCCGAGGAGCTGTCCTACATCGATCATCCCGACCGGGTGGTGGAGAACCTGGCCGACACGACGGCGGCCGTGGCGAACGCGGCACGGCCGCCCGCACACGTGGTCTCCCGCGTGATCCCCGGGGCGGGGCACGACGAGCGTGCGTGGGGCGCGCGGTTCGGTGAGGTGCTGCTGTGGGCGTTCGCCGGGGGACAGGTCCCGGAGTAGCCGGCTCAGGATCACGCGCGTCACGTGACCTGCTGGCCCTGGTCGTGGGATGTGCTGGTCGCCCCGGACCGGGCGGAGGGCTCCACGGAGCTCAGCGCACCGCCGCATCCACGTCATCTGGGTGGTCGGGGTGGTCCACGGGTGGGCCGAGCACCGCGGCCTCGTCGGGCTTGTGCCGCAGGACGGTGGCCACGTAGTCGTCCGTCGCGGCCTCCAGGCCCACGTCCGAACCGGTGCGCTCGGAGGTGAACCAGCGGTGGGCCAGCACCTCGTGCACGAGTTCGGGTCCCTCGAACTTGCTGCGCAGGTCCTTCGGGATGCGCAGCAGGACCGCTTGGTAGACGTCGCTCACCCAGCGGCGGGCGACCGCGTGCTCGTCATGGTCCAGCCCGGCCACGTACCGGTAGGAGTCGATGTCGTTGAGCAGGCGCCGCGCCTGGTTCTCGTGCATCTCCAGGCCCGTCAGGTGCATCATCCGCCGGCGGTGGTGCCCCGCGTCGACGACCTTGGGCTGGACGCGGATCGTCGAGCCGCCGTCGGTCGCATCGGCGGAGAGCTCGGCGACGTCGAAGCCCAGGCCGTTGAGGGTCCGCAGCAGGGTGTGGATCTGGTAGCGATCGCTGCTCGACACGGTCACCGCGTCGGTGAGGGTCATCCAGAGGTGGTCGTACCGGCGCTGGAAGTCCGCGCCGACCTCGGCGGGGTCGAGCGACTCGGGAACCAGGCCCCCGGCCTGCAGGTCCATGAGCTCGCCCATGACGTTCATGGCGGCGGTGTCCATGTCGTAGGCGCGCTGGCCGCGGGAGAGCGACTCGTGCAGCTCGCCGGTCTCGGCGTCGACGAGGTGGGCTGAGAAGGCACCGGCGTCGCGCAGGAAGAGCGTGTTGGACAGGGAGCAGTCGTTCCAGGCGAACCCGAGCAGGTGCAGCCGCACGATGAGCAGGACCAGCGCGTCCAGGAGCCGCTCCCACGTGTCGGGGCCCAGGGTGGGCTTGACCAGCGCCCGGTAGGGCAGGGAGAACGACAGGTGCCGGGTGATCAGCGCCGCCGGCAGGTCCTCGCCGTCCGCGTCCACCCGCCCGGCGATGACCCCCACCGGCTCGACGCACGGGGCACCGAGCCGGCGGAGGTCGAACAGCAGCTCGTACTCACGCCGCGCGTAGGACTCCTCGATCTCCTTGACCGCGTAGACCGACCCGTTGACGCGGACGAACCGCACGATGTGCCGGGAGATGCCTCGGGGCAGCGCCACGGTGTCCTCGGCGGGCCACTGCTCCAGGGCCGTGCCCCAGGGCAGGAACAGCAGGTCCGGCTCCGCCGAGGTGGCCGTGGCGCGCAGCGGCATGAGGCCTCCCGGCGGTCGGGTCAGTAGTGCAGTCGGAGTCCGGTGTCGGGGTCGAAGAGGTGCATGTGGTTGGGCGTGATCTCGATGCCCATGAGCTGGCCACGTCGGGGTGGGACGCGCCCGTCGGTGCGCACGACGATCTGCTGGGTGCCGCCGCCGGTGAGCTTGACGTCGCTGTAGACGTAGGCGTCGGCGCCGAGGCTCTCGACGATGCTGACCTCGACGGGCCAGGACTCCTCACCGTCGCTGACCCGGATGTCCTCGGGCCGGAACCCCAGGACGACGCTCTTGCGGCCCATCTGGGCGAGCTCGGTCAGGGCCGCCCCGGGGATGTGCACGTTCTTGCCGCCCAGGGTGACCGCGCCGTCGTGGATCGGGACCTCGATGACGTTCATGGCCGGGGAGCCGATGAAGCCGGCGACGAAGACGTTGGCGGGGGTGTCGTAGAGGTCCTGGGGGGTGCCGACCTGCATGAGCAGGCCGTCCTTGAGCACGGCGATCCGGTCGCCCATGGTCATGGCCTCGGTCTGGTCGTGGGTGACGTAGACGGTGGTGACGCCGAGGTCGCGCTGCAGCTTGGCGATCTGGGTGCGGGTCTGCACGCGCAGCTTGGCGTCGAGGTTGGACAGCGGCTCGTCCATCAGGAACACCTGCGGGTTGCGCACGATCGCCCGGCCCATGGCCACGCGCTGGCGCTGCCCGCCGGACATGGCCTTAGGCTTGCGGTCCAGGTAGGGCTCGAGGTCCAGGATCTTGGCGGCTTCCTGGACGCGGGACTCGATCTCCTTCTTGTCCATGCCGGCGATCTGCAGGGCGAAGCCCATGTTGTCCCGGACGGTCATGTGCGGGTAGAGGGCGTAGGACTGGAACACCATCGCGATGTCGCGGTCCTTCGGGGCGAGGTTGGTGACGTCGCGGTCACCGATGAAGATCGCGCCCTCGTTGACCTCCTCGAGGCCGGCGAGCATCCGCAGGCGAGGTCGACTTGCCGCACCCTGAGGGTCCGACCAGGACGAGGAACTCCTGGTCCTTGACCTCGAGGTCGAGCTTGTCGAGAGCGGGCTTGGTCGACCCCGGGTAGATCCGGGTGGCGCCCTTGAAGGTCACACTGGCCATGATGATTCTTTCCCTTCACCGGCAGGTACGTGCCGGACGATCCGTGTGGAGGGTGGTGCGAGCCGCGGATGCGGTCCGCCGACAAGGATAGGTGACCGCCGGCGTCGAAGGGCTGTTCCCGCGCACGATCCGGGCTCGATCTGGTCACGGCCGGATCACGATCCGGTCGGCCACGTGCGTGCTGCCTAGGATCGGGCCATGAACTGGGTGTCACGGATCCTGGCGGTCATCGGGCTGGCCATCGTCGGATGGGCGCTGGTCACCGCCCTCCCGGCCGTGGCGCATGGTCACCCGGCCTACGCGATCGTGCTGGCACTGACATCCGCGGGCTGCCTGTGGGCCCTGTGGCTGCACCGGCGCGAACGACCGCCGGTCACGGGGTGGCGTCGGATCGGGTCGGTGGCCCTGGCGGTCGGTGCCGTGGGCTGGCTGCGTCGTGGTCTGGTGGTCCCGACCATTCACCGCCCAGGAGCCAGCCCTGACGGCCATGGCCTCCGACGACGCCGTGACGGTCAGCGAATCCTGGAACAGGATCGTGATGGCCCCGACCGTGCCGGCGTCCGACGTCGCCGTCTTCTACCAGCCCGGCGCGAAGGTCGAGGCCCGCGCCTACGCGGCGGTCCTGCGCCCGCTGGCCGAGGCCGGTCACCACGTGGTGATCGTCAAGCAGCCCATGGGCATCGCGTTCCTGTCGCTGGGGGCCTTCGATCGGGTGCGATCGGAGTTCGACGAGTTCCCCGGGTGGGTTCTGGGCGGCCACAGCCTGGGCGGCACGGTGGCCGCCATCCAGGCCGACGACAACGGCGGCGACGCTCCCGGCTCGGCGCGCGGGCTGCTGCTGCACGCCTCCTACCCGGCCAGCGACATCAGCGCCACGGTGCAGGCGCCGGTGACCAGCGTGTTCGCCACCAACGACGGGCTGGCCACGCCGGAGGACATCGAGTCCTCGCGGGCGGACCTGCCCGACTCGGCGCGGTTCGTGCCCGTCGACGGGGCGGTCCACGCGTTCTTCGGCGACTATGGTCCGCAGCCGGGCGACGGGGAGCCGACGATCAGCCACGACGCGGCGCGGACCCAGATCTCGGACGCCAGCGTGGAGTTCGTCGCCGGGGTCGCATGCGGTCGCGGCGGCGCAGGCTGCACCCTGAGGGCACAGGAGCCGTCCGGACGACGACACACAGCCCCTCGAGGGAGGCCGGTGTCCGGGGCTACTGCTGCTGGGCCAGGCCGTTGGCCAGCGCCCCGGCGGCGATCCCGGCGCGGAGCTTGTCGGCGTCCTCCTGGGACATGATGCCGTTGGCGACTGCGAGGTCGAGCAGCTGTCCGACGTCGGTGATCCCGACGGCGGAGGCCATGCTCTTCAGCGAGTCCGGGATCGGCAGCTCGGACAGCGGGACGTCGAGCCCGTCGGGGGCCGGCGCCTCAGGGGTGGTCCCCTCGGGCGCGGTGGCGTCCGGTGCGGTGGCGTCCGGTGCGGCCGGGGGAGTGATCCCACCGAGGTCCAGGTCACCGGAGGCCACCTGGGACGCCGCCGCGAACAGCGGGTTCTGCGTGACCTGCCACGCCGCGACACCCAGGACCAGGGCGAGCACGGAGGTGACAGCGGCGATCCCGACCGCGATGCGGGTGCGGGTGCGCTGGCTGCGGTACCTGGTCTCCCAGGCGTCGGCTGCGGGGTTGCCGGGGAGGTACCCGGGGCCGAAGCCGGGCGCCTGGTGGGGGTCGTAGCCCGGGGCGTAGCCGGGCGCGTAGCCCGGCGCCCCGCCGGTCGGCGGGTAGGGGCGGGGGATCGCGGTCGTGTCGTGCTGCTCGGGCGCGGGGGGCGGGTACATGTCGGTCACGGGTCCATTGTGACCCAGACGCGACGGTGCCCCGACGCATCGCGTCAGGGCACCGATCGTGCGGTGTTCGGGTCAGGTACGGATGGCCTCGGAGGTCAGCGGGTCGAAGTAGTGCGCCCGCTCGAGATCGATGGCGATCTCCACGGTGTCGCCCATCCGGACCCGGGAGCGGGGACCGAACGACGCGACCCACTTGACCCCCCCCTCGCCCAGGGTGTGCAGCTCCTCCTCACCGGTCTCCTTCTGCAGGAGCTTGGTGTCCTCGGACACGTAGGTCTGGCCGTCGAAGGTGAAGTGCACGATGATCTCGGACCCGAGTGCCTCGGTGAGGGTCACGGTGGCCTGGATCCGGCCCGGGATGTGGGCCGCAGTCGGGAGGCTCGCGTCCTCCATGTCCTCGCTGCGCAGGCCGACCACGACCTCCTTGCCCACGTAGGAACGCAGCGACGGGCGCTGGTCCAGGGAGGACGCGGGGATCGCAACCTGGTTGTCACTGCCGATCTCCAGGGCCAGGTCTGCGCCGGCCTGGACGACCCTGGCCACGACCAGGTTCATCGGCGGGGAGCCGACGAACTGGGCGACGAAGATGTTGTTGGGGGCGTCGTAGCACTCACTGGGGGTGCCGAGCTGGTTGAGGATGCCGGCCTTCATGACGGCCATCCGGTCGCCCATGGTCATGGCCTCGGTCTGGTCGTGGGTGACGTAGAGGGTGGTGGTCTTCAGCGAGCGCACGACCGCCGAGATCTCGGCGCGCATCTGCACGCGCAGCTTGGCGTCGAGGTTCGACAGCGGCTCGTCCATGAGGAACACCTGCGGCTCGCGCACGATCGCCCGGCCCATGGCCACGCGCTGGCGCTGGCCG
Source organism: uncultured Actinomycetes bacterium (assembly GCA_963774745.1). GTDB lineage: Bacteria > Actinomycetota > Actinomycetes > S36-B12 > CAIYMF01 > Prado023. The sequence continues at coordinate 104,797 of CAVZGE010000005.1, forward strand.
CCGGAGAGCTGCTTGGGCTTGCGGTCCAGCAGCGGGGTCAGCTCGAGCATGTCGGCGGCCTTCTTGATCCGCGCGTTCATCTCGTCCTTGGGCATCTTGCGCAGCTTGAGCCCGTAGGCGATGTTGTCCCCGACGCTCATGTGCGGGTAGAGCGCGTAGGACTGGAACACCATGGCGATGTCCCGGTCCTGCGGCTCGAGCTCGTTGACCCGCTTCCCGCCGATCCGCAGCTCGCCGCTGGAGATGTCCTCGAGTCCGGCGACCATGCGCAGCGCGGTGGACTTGCCGCACCCGGACGGGCCGACCAGGACGAGGAACTCCCCGTCGGCGACGTCGATCGACAGGTCCTGGACGGCGTGGAACCCGTTCTCGTAGACCTTGTTGATGCCGTCAAGCTCGACGCTGGCCATAGCACTCCTGTTCATCGACCGGGGCGGCGAAGCCCCGGCAGTCTCCACATCTGGACCATCGGACCATCTCCTGGCAATACTGCCAGCCCTGCATGTGACCGGAGCGTTGCCCCTCCGTACACGTTCCGTGCCTGCGACCCCTCGTCGAGCCCGAGCAGTGGTGCACTCAGGACGATCGGATCGCCGCCGGCGCGGGCGAGCTGGACGAGGAGTGACTCCTCTTCTGCCTCCCGCAGCCAGACGATCCGATCGGCATCGACGTGGGCCCAGCGCAAGCCTCCCCGACGCAGGGCCACTGAGTCGCGCCGAACGGCACAGAGCTGCCTGAAAACGGACAGCAGGCTGTGATCCCAGGACTCGGGGCGGCCCCATGGGAACGCCCGCCGCCCCTGTTCGCCGGTCACCCCCTGCAGGCCGATCTCGTCACCGGACCAGATCATCGGGATCCCGGGGTGGGCGATCATGGCGGCGATCGCCACCTCGGTCAGCGCCGGGTCGTTGGTGATGGTTGCGATCCGCGGGGTGTCGTGGCTGGACACCATGGTCATGCTGGCGCGGCGGGCCGACCAGGGCATCGCGCTGAAGGCGCGCATCGTCGACATCACCGACGGGCCGGGCAGGTGCGGCCACCGGGGCAGCGGGGCGCCGAGCCAGCCGTCGAACACCGGGTCCTCCCGGGCCAGCCAGGTCCACATCGGCCGGGCCAGGCCGGAGTAGTTCATGATCCCGTGCCACGTGGTGCCGTCGACGTCGCCGAGGAAGTCATGGAAGTGCTCCCCGACCAGGTAGGCATCGGGGGAGACCCCGGCCATGGTCGCCCGGACCTCGCGCGCGATCTGCCGCGTCAGGTCGGTCTCGCGGTAGCGGCCCGTCATGTTCGCCACGTCGATGCGCCAGCCGTCGAGGCCGAACCGCAACCATCGGGCCACGACGCTGTCCGGCCCGTCGACCATGCGGCGACGCAGCTCGGCGCTGCGGTGGTCGAGCTTGGGCAGGGTCCGGTGCCCGAACCAGCCGACGTAGTCGCGCTCGCCGTCCTCGGCGCGGTCCTGGCCGAACAGGTAGAAGTCCGACTCGGGCGCGCCGGGGTCAGCGCGACCGGTGCGGAACCAGTCGTGCGTGCTGCCCGTGTGGTTCGTGGTCAGGTCGCCGAGGATGCGCATGCCGCGCGCATGGGCGGCATCGATGAGCTCGCGGTAGGCGGCATCCCCGCCGAGCAGGGGATCGACGTGATCGAAGCTCGTCGCGTTGTAGCGGTGGCTGGATGCTGCCGGGAACACGGGCGTCAGGTAGACGGTGTTGGCCCCGAGCGCGGCGACATGGTCCAGGTGCTCGGCCACGCCGTACAGGTCGCCGCCGAAGAGCTGGTGCGCGGCCGGGCGCCCACCGCGCTCCGGTGCGTCGTCCCAGGCCGCAGGGACCGCCCAGTCGGGCATCGGCTCGGTGACGCGCCCGCTGCGCGCGAACCTGTCGGGGACCACCTGGTACACGATCGCGTCGTCGAGCCACGCCGGGGGCTCGGGGGCCAGCGCGACCCGGAAGTCGCCGCCGTCGGGGATGTCGGCCTCGACCAGCCCGGACGCATTCAGCCAGCGGTAGCCGGCGGTCCCGCCGTCGAGCAGGAACCGGTAGTTGGAGACGGTGTTGTGGGCCACGAGGTCCGCACGCCACCAGGTGCCGGACTCGTCCTGACGGTCCACCCGCGCAGGCACGTACCGGGGCTCGCCATCGTGCACCTGGCGGACCGCCACCTGCGTGACGGGGTCGTGGGTCGACGTGCGGAGGAGCACGGTGAACGTGTCACCGTGCTCCTCCGGTGGCTCGGGGCAGTAGGCCGGTGAGCCGTCGTGGTGCGGTGCTCCGAGCAGGGACCCCGCCACCTGGGCAGGTCCGGTGCCCATCGCGCGGATCAGCCCTTGACCGCGCCAGCCGTGAGGCCCGTGACGAGCTGCTTCTGGGCGAACGCGAACACGATCAGGACCGGGATTGCCGCCATGAGCGCGCCCGCGGCGAAGAACCCCCACTCCTGGCGCAGCGGGTTGCTGACATAGGAGTACAGGCCGACTGCCAGCGTGGTGTTGCGCTGGTCGGCCAGCACGACTTGGGCGATGGCCAACTCGTTGAACATCCCCGTGAAGGTGATGAAGAACACGACCGTCAGGATCGGGGCGGCCAGGCGCAGGATCATGCCGAAGAAGATCCGGACGTGGCTGGCGCCGTCGATGCGCGCTGACTCATCGATCTCCACCGGGATGGTGTCGAAGAACCCCTTCATCAGGTACGTGTTCACGCCGAGGCTGCCACCGAGGTAGACCAGGATCAGGCCCCAGATCGTCCCGAGGCCGATCGAGGGGAACGTGTTGCGGATCTCGGAGAGCAGCAGGAAGATCGCGGTGATCGCCAGGATCGCCGGGAACATCTGGATCAGGACCAGCGAGGTGAGCCCGGCCCGGCGGCCACGGAACCGCATCCGGCTGAACGCGAAGGCTGCGGAGGCGCCCATGAACACCGAGGTGAACGCCACAACAGTGGCGATGATCACGGTGTTCTTGAACCACACCGGGAACGGCCGCTGATCGCTCTGCAGGACCGCCTCGAAGTTGCTGGTGTCGTACGGCGGCAGCGGAAGGACGCACTGGATGGTCTCGACGCCCTCGAGGCCCAGGGGGCAGGCCGATGTGAGCGTGCTGCCCTGGCTGAACGCCAGGTTGATGATGTAGGAGATCGGGAAGAGCGCGAACAGCACGGCGAGGCCCAGGACGCCATGGCGCCAGCCGACCGTCTTCATCCACCGGCCGAACGACATCCGCTCGACCTTGACCGGGGCGGGGGCGGGTGTGCTCATCAGCCGATCTCCTCGAGCTTCTTGGTGAACCGGAAGGACCAGGCCGAGATGGACCCGACCACGATGAAGATGACCAGGGCGACCGCCGACGCCAGACCCAGGCGTTGCTGCGTCTGGTTGAAGGCCATCCGGAAGGTCCAGTTGATCAGGAGGTCGGTCTGCCCGCCGTCGCTTATCTGCTGGGGGAATGGACCGCCGCCGGTGAGCATCTCGATGAGGGTGTAGTTGTTGAAGTTGAACGTGAACGATGCGATGAGCAGCGGGGCCACCGAGATCATGAGCAGGGGCAGCACGACCGTGCGGAAGGCGTGCAGGCCGCTGGCGCCGTCCACGAAGGCCGCTTCCTTCAGATCGGCGGGGATGGCGGTGAGGGCACCTGTGCAGACCAGGAAGAAGTAGGGGTAGGCGATCCAGAGGTTGACCAGCAGGACCGAGAAGCGAGCGAGGTTGGCCTCGCCGAGCCAGTTGATCGGGTCACCCGGGAGCATCTGGTTGATGAGGCCGAAGTCGGTGTTGAGCATGCCCCGCCACAGCGGAGCGGTGAGGAAGATCGGCATCGCGTACGGCAGGATCAGCAGCACGCGGTAGTACTTCTGGCCGCGCATGCGCCGGTCGTTCATGATCACGGCCAGCAGCAGGCCGAGGGCGAAGGTCGTGATCACCGTCATGAAGGCGAAGAAGAACGTCCAGACGGTGATCGGGAAGAACCGATCACGGATCTGGGGGTTGGTGAACAGCGCCTTGTAGTTCTCGAGGCCGACCCAGACCCGCCAGCCAGGCTGCAGGATCTCCCCATCGGGTGACTCGAAGTTGCCGGTCTCGTTCGGTGTGTAGACGACGCCGGTGTTCGTGTCGGTCATCGTGTCGGTCTCCGGGTCGTACACGTTGCCGGCACGGACCTCCTTGGCGACCGAGACGCCTGTTGGCCGCAGGAAGGTGCCCGTCTCGAGGTTCAGCGGGACCCGCAGCTCCGTCCACTGGGTGTTCAGGTCGGGGTTGGCGGTCAGCGAGCCCAGGTTCAGGGTGGTCCAGCCGGTCGCGCCGGTGACCTTCTCGCCGGTCTTCTGCACGTCGGCCGGGGGGACCGGCGTCAGCGACTCGTTGGTGCCGATGAACGACTCGCCGGGGGAGGGGGTGCCCTCCGGGAAGGTGACCAGCATGGCCACCTCCCCGCCCTGCTCGACGGGCACCACCGGGTAGTCCGCGGAGCCCTCGACGGGGCGCTCGCCACGGACCTCCAGCGCGTTGATGGCAGCCGCCTTGTCGTCGAGGTGGCCGGTGCCGTAGTTCGTGAAGCTGGAGTAGCCGGTGAGCAGGATGGTGAAGACCTGGAACACGAGCAGGAAGAGCAGCCCGGGCAGCAGGTACTTCAGGGGTAGGCCCTTGGTGAAGTAGATGACGTTGACCGCCACCAGGGCGAAGATGAAGAACCCGGCCGCGATCCACCACTCGTCGACCCACGCCTGGATCAGCATCCAGACCAGCAGCGCGTCGATCATGGCGACGAGCGCCAGCTTGATCGCCAGGCCGCCGGCAGTGATCGAGCCCGACTTCCTCTTCTTGGGCTTGACCTGCTCCGGGGCGGACTCTGTCGTGAGGCTCATGGCCGGGTTCCTCATCTCCTCGTATTCAGCGGACCTGGGCTACTGCGCGGCGATTGCCTTGTTGATGGCGTCGCCGGCCTCGGTCATGGTCTTGGTCGGATCCTCGCCCGACGCGACCTTGAACTCGGCCAGGCCGAGGGACTCCCAGACCGAACCCATCTCAGGCACGGACGGCTGCGGGATGCCCTGGAGACCGAACTCGATGAACCCCTTGGTGATGGGATCGGTGATCTTGGCAGCGGACTCGGTCCACGCCGGCGGGCGCGGGTCAGCGGCGTACATCTCGTCCATGAACTCCGTGGTCATCACGTAGTCGTTCAGGAACGTCTGGGCGATCAGGGCGTTCGCGGCCTTCGTGGGGATGAAGAACGTCTGGACGCCGATGAACGGCTGCGCGGTGGAATCACCGTTGGGAACCGGGCAGACCTTGGTGTCGGGCACTGCAGCCAGGGCGTCGGTGGCGTTCCACGGACCGGTGATGAACCAGGCCGAGTCGCCGCCGTTGTAGGACTCCTTGGCGATGTCGCCGGTCACCGAGGCCTTGAGCAGGCCGTCGTCGGCCATGGCCTGCAGCCGCTCGGCTGCCGCGATGGAGCCCTCCTTGCCAACACCCATGTCGGAGACGTTGGTGCCGCCGTCGCCGAAGATGTAGCCACCGTCAGCGCTGTACAGCGGGTACCAGTGGTAGGCATCGCCCTGGTCGCCGATCTGCAGGGCCAACGGGAGCGAGGCGTCGCCGTCGTCCTTGAGCTTCTTGCCGGCGGCCTGCAGGTCGTCCAACGAGGCGGGGCACTCGGGCGAGAGCTTCGGGTTGGTCAGCATGGCGATGTTCTCCACGGCGTAGGGAACGCCGTAGGTCTTGCCGTCGTAGGTCACGCCCTTGACAGCCACCTCGCTGAAGCTGGCGGCGTTCGCGCCGAGGTCGACGGGTGCGACCACGCCGTTGGTGACCAGCTCGCCGAGCCAGTCGTGGGCGCCGATGAAGGCATCAGGGACATCGCCGGTCTGGCTGCCCTGGACCGCGCGTGCACGGATGTCGCCGAAGTCGATCTGGACGACGTCGCAGGTGATGCCGTTGGCCTCGGCGAACGCGTCGCACTGGGCCTTGATCGGGGGGGTCCGGACCTCGTCGGCCCAGATCGTGAACGTGCCCGATGAGGCCGTGGGCGCGGCGCTCGAGGCGGTGTCGGTCGTGGTGTCGTCCCCGCTGCTGCAGGCAGCGAGCAGGAGGGCGAGGCTTGCAGCTGCGGCCCCGGCCTTGGTTGTGCGGCGCATGGATGCTCCGTTTCTCGGTGAGTGGAACACGGGGCCGTACGGGACCCCGCTGAGACGCATCATGCCGTCTCGTCCAACCCGGCGCGACGCGTGGGGGCGTGTGGCCGTTTCGTTACCAAATCGTTGTGAATGCAGTCTGCTGCGCCGGTCGGTGGTGAAGCAACGCGGGGAGGCTGTGTCAGCCAGCGTCGATTGCGGACTGGATCTCACGACCTGCGGCGCGCATGGTCCGTGCGGGGTCGTCGCCGGTCATGACGTCGACCTGCGCCTGGCTCAGCGCGGGCCAGACGAGGTCCATCTCCGCCAGGTTCGGGGTGGGTGCGGAGGTGTCCGCGTAGTCCCCGAAGGCCTTGATGACGGGGTCTGCTGCAGCGATCGCGTACGAGTCCAGCCACGCGGGCGCCAGGCCCCCAGGAGCGGCCAGGGCGCTCATGACCTCGGTGGTCATGGCGGTCGTGGCCAGGTACTGCTGCGCGCCAGCGGGGTTGCGGGCGAAGGCAGACTGGAACAGGCCCTGGGAGGTGACCATCGCCTGGCTGCGCGAGGCAAGGATGGAGTCGAACCCAGGGATGGGCTCGACCACGAACGGAACGCCGGACTGGCGCACTGCATCGACGCTCCACGGGCCGGAGATCAGGTAGGGCGACCGGCCCGAGGTGAAGGCGGTCAGCGCCTCGTCCAGGGTCGTGTCCTTGTCCAGGGCCCCGGACTCAGCCATGTCCGCCAGACGACGGGCAGCCTCGATGCTGGCGGGCTTGCCGACCTCCAGCTCGTCGGCCGTGTAGCCACCTTGCGAGTCGAGGCCGAAGATCTTGGCCCCGGCGGCGCTGTAGAACGGGTACCAGTGGTACGCATCGCCCTGGGGGCCGACCGGGAGCGCGATCGGCAGTACCTGGTCGTCCTTGTCCTTGAGCTCCAGCCCGTCGCGTGCCATCACATCGATCGACTCCGGGACCTCGGGCGCGAGTTCGGTGTTGCGGAACAGCGCGAGGTTCTCTGTGGCGAAGGGCAGGCCGTAGGCACGTGCCTGGTAGGTGAAGCCGTTCACGGCCACGGGACGCAAGCTGCTCGTGCGGGTCGAGAGGTCGACGGGAGCCAGCAGGCCGTAGTCGGCAAGCCGGCCAGTCCAGTCGCTCTGCCCGACGAAGAGGTCGGGGCCCTGCCCCTGCGGAGCCAGGGTGGTGATGTCCTCGCGGATCTTCGTGAGGTCCGTGCCAATGGTCTGCACCAGCACCTCCACACCCGTCGACTCCAGGTGGGCGGCACTGCTGGACTTGAGTGCCTCGGCGTGGGCCGGGTCCGACCAGATCAGGATCGAGGACGTGGCACTGGGCTGCGCGCTCGCACTCGCGGCCGACGATGGGTCGGCACCCTCGCCACCTGATCCGCACCCGGCGAGCAGGAGCCCCGCCGCGACCGCCGCCGTTGCCGTCACCCTGCGCATGCCGTCCCCACCCTCCGAGCCGCCCCGCCCTCGCGGGCCCCTGGGGAATCATGCCGCTCCGGGGCTGCGAATGCCCAGACGGGGGGCTCACCGTGGGCGGGGATGTCGGTGGAGCCGTCTGGCTGCAGACCAGCCCCAGCGACCAGTGGGAAGCCGGTATTCTTGGTCCCGCTGCCCGTGGGACCGCCTCTGCCCAATGATCGACCCACTGACAGCGCACCCCGGACTGGTGCTCGCGATGGCGTTTCCGAACGTCGCCCGAGCAGCGACAGCACGGGTTGGCCGGCGTGGCGCAATTGGCAGCGCACCTGTCTTGTAAACAGGGGGTTCCCGGTTCGAGTCCGGGCGTCGGCTCTGTATCGTCGCAGGTCAGGGGGCGGTTCTCCCTGCACGGATGGTGCCGCTTCGGCCGAGATTTGCCTACAGATTTGCCTACGATCGGCTCCGCAGGCTCCGCGGGCGTTGTTCAGGCCACCTCCGCGCCGAACGACCGTACTTGGGCGCACGCAATGGACGCTCTGGGTCGCAATGAACAGTCTGCTCCTGTTCCGCGATCAGATGCGACTGTGGCGCCCCAGGGGTTATGGCCTCGTGGGGATCGATGGGGTGAAGACGTCGCGTACCGCGTCCTACTCGATTGAGGCCCTACTCGTTTCAGAGGTTGTGGTGGCTATCGCGGTGACACCTGGCGGTGCAGCCGCGATCCGTACTCGCTGCGACTGGGAGCGCGCCCCAGGAGGGATACGGTGCGCGACGGGCATGGAGCAGCGAGCCGGCGGCCTCGTGTTTGACGTCACTCGCGGCGTAGGCCATCGCGGTATCCCTGTCGGCGCGAGCCGGCGCTCCAGCCGCGATCCGGTCTCGATGCCGTGGGGGAGCGCGCCTCAGAAGGTCCAAGTTGCGCGACCGTTATGGAGCAGTACATTGCGGCTGCGGCCTCTTCGGCCCCTGCTTGACGGTCCTTCGCGGAGTGGGGCACCTCAAGGGCTGACCGACACCACGTCCGATGGCGCGCACCCAAGAACGAACTGCCGCCTACCCGCGGCTGGCGGGCTGGCACCGTTCAGCGCGTGATCCGCCGGGCGATGACCCGCCCGAGCCAGCCCCCTGGGCTGGACCCCCGATGCGCTCAACGGCGAGGTCGATGGCCGGGACCAGGTGGTCGTCCCCGATGGAGTCCAGCACTCCGGTGAAGGGGCCGAAGGCGAGCATGGGGGCGTGCATGTCGGAGAGGTACACCTCGATCCCTCGACCCCGCAGCTCACGGCACATGGCGGCGAGGACGTTCGTGGCGGTGAGGTCGATCGTGTCCTGGGCCCCGATCTCGAGCACGAGGGCGCGGGCCGGGGGTTCGGTGGCGTCCACGCGTTTGCGGACCTGGTCGCGCACGGTCAGTGCGTTGGCGTAGTACAGCGGCCCCTGGAGCCGGAGTATCAGGACCCCTGGGACCGGGGTGTTCTCCGGGTGCCGCTCGAGATCGGAGTAGGCCCCCGGGGCGCCGGGGATCCGCCCGACACTGGCCAGGTGGGGACGGCTGGACCGGTAGATCATGAACACGAGCGAGGAGACCAGGCCGATGACCATGCCCTCGAGCACGTCGATGAGCAGGACGCCGAGCATCGCAAGCAGACCGAACCAGAACTCGGTCTTCGACTCGTGCCGGAGGGTGCGCAGCTTGCGCGCGGCGATGATGTGCCAGACCGCGTGGATGATCAGTGCACCCAGCACAGCCTCGGGCAGGGTGGCGAACAGCGGGGTGAGGAACAGCAGCGTGACGATGGTCGCGACCCAGGTGACCAGGTTCGCGACCTGGGTCTGGGCCCCGGCGCCCTCCTTGACCGCGGAGGCGGACATGCTGCCGGCCGCCAGCATCCCGCCGAACAACGAGCTGACGACGTTCGCGCCCGCGTGGGCGATCAACTCCTGGTCGGCGTCGACCTCGTAGCCGTGCTTGTCGGCGAACTCGTGGGCGACCCCCAGAGATTCACTGTAGGCGACGAGGAACACGCCGATGGCGGGCAGGATCATCGCCAGGTAGGTCTCGGCGGGGACGGCGGTGAACATCAGCGACGGCAACCCCTGCGGCAGGGTGCCGACCACTGGCACCTCGTGGGTGTCGCCGAGGTCGAACCAGCCGCTGACCAGGATCGACCCGAACAGCACGAGCAGCCCTGCGGGGAGCCTCTGGCTCACCCGGGGGAGTCCGAACAGGAGGACCAGCGCGCCGGCGCCGACCGCGAAGGTCGCCCAGTTGGCGTCCGGTAGCTCCCTGATGACGCCGATGAACTTCTGCACCGTGTTGCCGTCCGGCTTGTCGACCCCGAACAGTTTGTTCAGCTGCCCGACGGCCACAAACACGGCCAGGCCGACCACGAAGCCGTCCATCACCGGCTTGGACAGGAACTGGGTGATGAACCCCAGGCGCAGCAGGCCCGCGCCGAGGAACACCAGGCCGGTGACCAGCACGAACGCCGCCGCGCTGGCTGCGTAGGTCCCCGGGTCGTCGGCATCCGCGGTCGTGGCGATCACCGCCGTGGACACCGAGGACGCCAGCAGTGCCGCGGTGGCAGACGTCGGACCGACCGACAGGTGCCGCGAGGTCCCCATCAGCGCGTAGACCACCAGGGCCACCACGAGCGTGTACAGACCGGCCTGGGGCGGCAGCCCGGCGATCCCGGCATACGCCATGGCTTCGGGCACGACCAAGCCCCACAGGGTCAGCCCCGCGATCGCGTCCCGACCCCACCAATCCCGTCGGTACGCCCGCCCCCACGACAGGATCGGCAGGTACCGGTTCGCGCGCTCGCGCATCGCTGACCCATGGCCCAACCCAGGCTCGACCGTGCTCACCATGTCACTCAGGTGTCCTCACCTCGTTCCACATGCCCCTCGTCACCAGGTTCCTGCCCCCGTGCATCTACGGGGTGACGACGGCGAAGTCCGGATCGGGGCTATCGGTCAGGGCGATGAGCTGGCCGAGCGCACTCACGTCGCCCGCCATGGTGATGCCGTCGGTCCGGCCTGCGACCAGCAGCGCGCCGAGTTGCTGTCGTGTCAGTGAGAGTTCGAGGTCGGCTGGTCCTTCCACGCTCGTCGGGTAGTGGATCAGCGCCCCGTTGCTCAGCTCCATGCGGTAGTGCTCATCGACGTCGGTGATGTGCCAGGTGAGTGTCAGGTGCTCGTTCCAGGCCTTGGGGCCGTCGAGGCGGATGGCGACCGAGTCGAAGAGTTGTGTGACCGTGAGCGCGGGGGTCATCCCTTCCGGGATCCAGGACCGTGTGCGGGATCTCGTTGGTCCGCAGCTCGAAGGCACCGGCGAGGTAGCAGTTGCGCCACGTCGCGCATTCCGAGCCGTACCCGAGGCGCTCGAGGACGTCGGCCAGGAGCCCACGCGCCTCAGCGTCCTCGGGGGCGGCGAAGACCGCGTGGCTGGCCAACTCCGCGGCGAAGCGCAGATCTCCATGTTCGAAGAACTCCCTGGCCTTCGCCAGGGTCGCGTCGAGGCCGCCGATCACCTGCACGTATCGGGCTGCGGCAGCCTCTGGCGGATGCTGCCACAGGTGGGCCGGGTTGCCGTCGTACCAGCCCAGGTAGCGCTGGTAGATGGCCTTCACATTGTGGTTGGTCGATCCGTAGAACCCGTGCGTGTGCCACGCGGCGTCGAGGCTCGGAGGGATCTCGATGGCTTCGGCGATCTCGGCGCCGACGTAGCCCTGGTTCATCAGGCGCAGCGTCTGATCGTGCAGGTAGGCATACAGATCGCGTTGCTGCGAGAGGTAGGTGACGATGTTCTCGGTGCCCCAGGTCGGCCAGTGGTGCGACGCGAAGGCCACGTCGGAGTCGCGGGCGAAGAGCTCGATCGCCTCGGCGAGGTAGCGCGACCAGATGCGCGGGTCACGCACCTGGGCGCCGCGCAGCGTCAGCAGGTTGTGCATATTGTGCGTCGCGTTCTCCGCCATGCACAGGGCCCGCATCTCCGGGAAGTAGAAGTTCATCTCCGCGGGTGCCTCGGTTCCCGGCGTGCTCTGGAAGACGATACGGACTCCGTCGAGCACCTCCTCCTGGCCGGTGTGGGTGATGTCGATCGTCGGTGCAACCAGGCCGATCCTGCCGGTCGAGGCGCCCGGGCCAAGTCCCATGCCCAAGGTGCCGCGCGGCCCCTTCGGCAGGTCCCCCCCTCCGTAGTAGGCGGCGCGACGCCACATCGCCGGCCCCGCATAGACGTTCTCCGACACCGCGTGCTCCAGGAAGTGCTCCGGTGCCACGATCGGAACGACGGCGTCGGCCTCGATGACACCGAGCACCCCCCCGAAGTGATCGGCGTGGGAGTGCGTGTGGATCACCGCAGTCACAGGCCTCTCGCCGCGATGCTCCCGGTAGAGCGCCAGCGCAGCGGCCGCGGTCTCCCCGCAGATCAGCGGATCGATGACGATCACACCGCGTTCGCCTTCGACGAGCGTCATGTTCGAGAGGTCGAAACCCCGGACCTGGTAGATCCGGTCGCACACCTGGAACAAGCCATGACGCGCGTTGAGCCTGCCCTGTCGCCACAGATTCGGGTGTGCCGTATCGGGGCATTCGTCGGCGAGGAACTTCCACGAGTCCATCTCGAAGACCACGTGTCCGTCCTGCGCCTCGATGACCATCGGTTCGATGGTCGCGATGAGGCCCCGGTCGGCGTTGTCGAAGTCGACTCCGGTCATTCAGATCGGCAGTCATGATGTTCCCTTCGTCTCGGTGGGTCGATGTCCACGAGGGCCGCATCCGGTCCGGCCACCCAGCAGCCGACGGCTGCGTTCCCCCCGGGGATCTGGCCACGTCGGCACAACGGCGCCCGGCATGGATGGAGTTGTTCCCCTGCGGCCCATGTGGATCGTCCCTCGGCGGGGGGTCTTACCCCGCCCCGACAGGCTCCCGGATACACGTCGCACGCGGGCTCCTTCCTGCGGAGCGACCTCTCCTACACGACCGAAGCTACCGAGGATTCACCCGAACGCCACGAGTGTCGAAAGTCCCTGGATGGGGCGCCGGTGTCGGGGTTGGCGGTCAGTGTTCTGATCATGCCGTCATGAGTCCGGTGGTGGCCACCTGCCTTCGTTGTCGGGGTTTGAGACGAGTAGGGCCCTGGAGCGTTCCCTGAAGTCGCGGCGGTCGGCGGCGGCCCATTCGTCGTGTTGTTCGACCTGTGCTGGGCTGGGCCCTACGCCGCCGAGGAATGTCCGCATGAGCCGAGTGGGGCCTTCTGTGGCTTGTCCGTTACCTTAACCCCGGAACGGCTCAATGAAAGTTTAGGATTATATCCTTGGATGAAGTCACCGGCGATGAAGGGTAACGCTCATGGGTTGGTTGGAGCAGGCGCATTGGGCGTCCACCGTCGACGGGGGGGTGCCCAGGTCGGAGCAGCGCTCGGGTGCCTACCAGCGGTATGTCCCGGACCTCGTCGACGGCACCGCCCTGGCGGTCGACGGGGACGTGTCGCGGCGGGTGGCTGGCGTCGAGCGCAGCGTCCGGGAGCTGAACGGCCCGGGCGCGGAGGGCTTGGCCGGCATCGCACGGTTCCTGTTGCGGTCCGAGGCGATCGCCAGCTCCCGGATCGAGGGCATCGCACCGTCGGCCCAGCAGGTGGCGCTGGCCGAGCTGGGCCTGTCCGAGACAGTCCGCGGGGTCAGCGAGCAGGCCCGGCTGGTGGCCAACAACATGACGATCGTCCGGGATGCCACGACCCGCCTGGTCGAGGCCGAGACCGTGACCGTGGACCATGTCGTCGAGCTGCACCGTTCACTGTTGCCGGACGAACCGCGCCACCACGGGCTGCGCTCGGTGCAGAACTGGATCGGGGTGTCGTCATGGACTCCGATCGGGGCCACCTTCGTCCCGCCTGATCCGGGCCGGGTGCCGGCGCTGATGGCCGACCTCGTGGACTACCTCAACGGTGCCGCCCATGCGCCGCTGATCCAGGCGGCGGTGGTGCACGCCCAGTTCGAGACGATCCATCCGTTCACCGACGGCAACGGTCGCGTCGGCCGTGCGCTGATCCACACCGTGCTCGCCCGCCGCGGCCTGACCGAGCGTGCGGTGCTGCCCATCAGCCTCGTGCTGGCCACGCTTCGGGACCGCTACGTGGACGGGCTGACCGCCTATCGGCATGAGTCTCCGGCGGGGAGCGCCGATGCCAGCGCGGCGGTCAACGCCTGGCTGGGGACCTTCGCGGACTCCGCCGCGATCGCCGTCGAACAGTCCCAGCAACTCGTGGACAGCATCCAGGAGCTTCGCGGCGACTGGACGACCCGCCTCGCGGCCCACCGCACAGCGGCTGGGCTGCGCGGCGCACCACGGGCCGATTCGGCGGTGGCCCGGCTGCTCGAGCAACTACCGGAGGCCCCGGTCCTCACCGCCACCACCCTGGCCCGCATCCTTGGGGTGTCCTTCCCCGCCGCGAGCTTGGCCCTGGACGAGCTCCGACAGGCGGGGATACTGACGACGAAGTCCATCGAGCGGGGCGCGACGGCGTTCATCGCCCGGGAGGTGCTCGACCTGGTCACTCTGGCCGAACGGCAACTCGCGAGCACCCAGTTCGACACCCGCGCCGCTGCTCCCAACCGACCAGCACCGGCCCGCCCCAAGCGCTGAGCAGGGGAGGATGCGAGACCGAAGTCGGCCGCTCGGCCCGAGAGCGTCGATCGAGCGAAGTCCGCACGCGGGAGTGGTCACACAGTGGTCACAAACGCCCCGGAATCCGGTGGATTCGGCTGGCCGGGATGGACGACGCTGAGCACGAGAAGCACGTCATGGACGCCAGAAGACGGCCCGGATTCTCCTTGTAAACAGGGGGTTCCCGGCTCGAGTCCGGGCATCGGCTCTGTATCGTTGCAGGTTAGGCGACATTTTGCCTTGCACGGATAGCGCCGCTCGGGCCCGGACTTGCCTACGGTTGTGCCTACGATCGGCTCCGCGGGCGTTGTTCAGGCCACCTCCGCGCCGAACGACCGTACGTGGGCGCACGCTATGAACTCTCTGGTCATCAATGAACAGTCTGCTCCGGTTCCGCAATCAGATGCGACTGTGGCGCACCCAGGGGTGAGGGGTCTCATGCGGATCGCATGGAGCAGAGCATTGCGGCCCTACGGCTTCTGCTTGGCGGTCCTTCGCGGAAGGGTCACTGCCGCGACCGGGACGGTGCGCCGCGGAGGCTGCACCACGCAGAGGCCGTCCCGAAGCGCAGGGGGGGGGCGTGCGTCGGTCGGCTGAGCTAGTGATCGGTGCCGGCGAATGGAATGCCGGAATCGAGGGCTTCTGTCAGCGAGGCCGGGAACGCCGCGCCGCGCGGACGGTGGGTTCAGTCATGGGTCCCCGACGAGGCGAGAAGGATCACGGCCGCGCCCAGGGCCGCGAGCACCGTGACGGCCGTGGCGACCACGTTGAGCGGGGACCGATCCACTGCCAGAGGCACAGTACGTTCACCGCGGCCGCGGCCGCGACCCCGACCATGACCGCTCCGATCACCGGCATGATCCTCGTGTCGGTCACCGGGTACCTGGTCCGCAAGATGAGGGTGACGATGGGAAGCACGACCCACGACGCCAGCCCGACCGCCGCCAGGCCGATCGCCCACCACCCACCCGCCGACTCAGGCCACATCACCGGCCTCCGGGCACCGGCTGCCGGTGGATCTCAGACACCGCCGGCATCGGGCCTCACCAGCGACCGCCACGGGTCAGCCCCCGAGAGGCTTGTCCCCGTTCAGAAGGTCGGCGACCATCAGCAGCAGGTAGAAGGCGACGGGAAGGCCGGCCAGGATCGCAGGCACCAGACCCACGCGCCTGCCCAACCTGTTCGCCTGCACACCGAACCACACGGCGCCCGCCGCGAAGGCCGCCAACAAGGCGACCATCACCACGGTCAGCACCGACGCCAGTACGGGCGCGTCTTCGACCTGGGCCCATTCACCGAACGCCATCAACCCCACGAAACCCGGCACCATCAGCCCCAAGGACACCCACGCGCGGATCAGGTCCCTCCGCGCAGGACTCGTCGCCGGGGCGGCCGGCGTAACGGTAGACATCACGACCCCTTCCTCACCCAGTGCGCTGGGGCACTCCTCCTTCACCACCAGTCTCCCGCAGGGCGACCAGACCACCAGAGGCCAACGTCCCACGGCAGCCAACTGTCGCGTCCATACGTCCGATTGGCGCATCTGATCGCTGCAGACACCATGAGACTCAACCCTGCGATCCCCTGCTCCCCTCAAGCGTTCCCGCCACCGGAGTGCGCACTCTGGCGCTGCGACATCCTCCACAGAGTGCGCGATAGGCGGCGAAAGGACGCGGCTCGATCACGGAGCTCCCAAACAAGTCGGCGGCGCCGATGCCGGCCGACGATTATGGTCCCGTGAACGCGACTGAGACAGGTCCGTCGCTACTGGTCGTAGACATCGCCTCGGTGTCCCAGTCGCAAGACGACCACCAGGAGCACGTCGTCCTCGACGGTGTGGATGATGCGGGAGTCGCCGACCCGGATTCGAAGGCCTGGCCGGCCCTGAAGTGCACGCGCACTTGGCGGTCGCGGATCGTGGGCTAGCAGGGCGATGGCGCCTTGGACTCGACGACGGTCCTGAGGATCGAGCTTGCGCAGGGAGAGTGCTGCTGCCGGCCGAAGCTCGATTCGATACGCGCTCACTGCCAGCCGAGGTCAGCCTTGACCTGTTCCCATGGGATGTTCGGTCCCTCATCGGCCATGGCCTCGTCGAATGCTGCGACATCCTCGGGGTCTTCCAACGCCGTGATCAGCTGCTCGTATCGCTCGGGACTCACCAGCACCCCGGCCGGTCGACCGCGGCGCTGCACAAACACGGCTTCGGTACGCGCGGTCTCCATCGCGTCGGGCAGGTGATCCCGCGGGCACTCGCGTGTCCGCCTGATGCGCCCGGCTCGCGGCGAAGTCGGGCAGCCGGAGCCATTCTGCAATTGGCTGCCTGCGCTGCTGTCGAGGCGTCGCGGGTGGGCCCGAATGGAATCCCGGCGCGTTCGCTCAGAGTCCCAGCTGCTGGTTGAGCAGGTTGACGATGGGCCATGCGCCGTCGGTCCAGTTGGAGATGACGGTGTAGGTGAGGTCTTGCCGCGGCTCGTGGAGGCTGACGATGGACACCCCGGCGTCGTAACCCTCCAGCCACGCGGCTTCACCAGTGGCGTGTAGGTGGAAGCCCAAGCCGTAGCGTCGGGACTCCTCGGGCCAGTCGCTGCGCGGGGTCATCATGAGTGCGATGGCGTCCGGGGAGACGATCCGGCCGGAATGCAGGGCCTGCCAGAGGCGGTGCAGATCGGCCGCAGTCGAGTACGCACCTCCGTCGCCCACGCCGACCACCGGCAGGTGCAGCACGTTCGTCCGGAGCCCGCCGCGGGCTAGGTACCCGCGCGCGGCGGTCGCGGGCAACTCGTCTGACCGAAGGAAGGCGGTGTCGGCCATACCGGCAGGCTCGAGCACGTGGCGACGCACCAGCTCGTGGTATGGGGCACCGCCTGCGCGCTCGACGAGCAGGGCCAGCACCACGTAGCCGCCGTTGTTGTAGGCGAAGCGCTCGCCCGCAGGGAAGACCGTGGGGTGGCCGGTGAGGACGGCGAGGTACTCCTCGGGGGTGGAGAGCTGATGGACCGGAACCGCCATGGCGTACTCGGTGATGTCGTGGAACACGTCCTCGTCGAAGTAGTCGCCGATGCCGGACCGGTGGGCCAGCAGGTGCTCCACGGTGACGTCGTCGGCGATCTCGGGCAGGTCCTCGTCGAGCAGAGACCGGGCGGTGGTCGCAAGGTCGAGCTTGCCCTGTTCCACCAGCGCCATCGCGGTCAGCGCGGTGAGCCCCTTCGTGGCGCTGGCGGTGCCGAACTGGGTGTCCGCAGTGTTGGCGATCCCGTACGCGCGGTCGGCCGACCCGAACGCCTGGACGATCCGGGGACCACCCTGCCGGTCGACGCGGACCACGCCGGAGAAGCCCACCGCCTGGGCTGTCGCGCGGAGATCGTCCTCGATGAAACCCACACGGCGAACCTAGTGGCCGCGAACCCGCCGCCAGCGACCCACGCCCCTCCGTCCCGCTCGGCTGATCCACGCGTCAAGCCGCGAGCACGCTTGACGCCGAGACCACCGAGTCCACCGGGGCGGCGATGGGCGGCAGCCCGAAGGCGGCGCAGGGCTCGCCCTCTACCCATAGCCACGGAGCAGGCGTACCGTCGAATGCCCGGCGTCGCAGCGCCGGAGTCCTCCGCGTGACGGGACGTGTGCTCATGAAGGATCCACGCTGCATGGTCGGCCTTCACGCCTATCCGAGGCCGGGAAGGGATCATCCGGTATCCGCGTCCGACGTCATGGCGGGTCGGCTGACCCTCCTGTGTCCCCGATGCCAGAAGACCAGGAGCGTCGGGTGGCAGCACGGTCCACCGCCGAAGGACGTGGATCCTCCGATGGGATTCGGCGGCCCGGGGGGCCCATAGGGGCATAGGCAGTATGCGCCAGGGGCGCGCGCGGCCCCACGGGCCCTTGTGGGGATCAGGCGGCAGGATGACGCTCGTCCCGGCCTTGGGCACGTGGCGTTGGCACGGGGTCCGCCCGTCTTGCGGCGCCCGGTCACACGATGCCGAGTGCTGCCTTCAGCTGTTCCATCGTGGGCACCCCGGCCAGGCCGTTGGGGGTGCCGTAGACCCGACACGACAACCCAACGCCGGCGTCGGGGGCGGCGAAGGCATCGACGCCGTCGACGAGGATGCTCGGTGAGCCGTGGAACCCCAGCCGCTGGGCCTCCTCCACGGTCTCGACCCGGTGCCGGGTCAGCACGACATCTGGGCGCTCGGCAGCGATCGCAGCGAGCCGCTGGTCGGCCACCTTCCAGTTCGGGCGGTCGTCGAAGTACAACAGGGACACGTTCATGTCCGCGACGCTAGACCTTGTCGGCGAGCTGGGCTTCGATGAGCGTGACGGCCTGCACGCAGGGCAGGGCTCCCCACCGAGGTGGCCCATCGACATGGGCGCATGCCCCCGGACCCACTCGAGTTCCCTCCAAGCAGCGGATCCGGCCGTGCCCACTGTGAGGCGCACCCACGCACGCGCGCTTCGCGGCCGGTGTGCTGCAACGCCGCCGGAGGCCGGGCTTCCCGTCCGGAGTATCAGGTAGCACCGGCCCGCCCGAACCACTGAGCAAGGGAGGATGCGAACACCGGAACCGGCCGATGCTGGCCCGGAGCGTTGAACTGTCGCCGGCGAGTTCCCCGGCGGGTCTCAGCCTGGTTCGGCGGTGGGTGTACCGGTCGGGATCAACTCGATCCTTGTGATGACCGGCGGTCGGTGCCCGAGGGTGTCGGTGGCCCAGACCTTGATCTCGTCGAGAGCTCATGATCGGCATCCCGGTCGCACCTGACCTGCTCATTGCGGTGCAGGCAGACCTGCAAGCGCCCGGTCGGGTCCGGACAGCAGGGACGCGGGGTACCCACTCGCGCGGGCTGCCGGTTGCGCTGCCCACGTCGCCGCGTGACATCCGCTCCTGTCTGCTGGTTCTCGATTCTGGCTCGCGGCCCTTCACCATCCGAGGGCAGTCAGGTCTGCGTTCAGGGCCCTCAGGTGGGGGTCGCCGAAGTGGCGCACCTGAAGGAGTCGGTGGTGCAGGCCCAGGACGCGGCGGCGCGCTTCGAAGCCCGGTGGGATCGGCCATGCCTGCTGGTAGGCAGCCCAGAACTCGGCGGGCAGTGGGTGCTGCTCAGACATGAGCATGCAGGCCAGGTCGAGCTCCCGGTCGGAGAAGCTGACCTCCGGGTCGATCACCCATCGGCCGTCGACGACGTTGCCGCGCCACAGGTCGCCGTGGGTCAGGGAAACCACCGGGTTGTTGGGCAGCATCGATTGGATGGGTCCGTCGCAGGCGCGCTCCAGTCGGCGCCGGAACGACATGGGGAGTGCGGGGTCGGCCAGGTGTGGGCGGATCCGGTTCTCGACGAAGAATGTGGGCCAGTCATCGGTCCATGGGTTCGGCTGGGGGAAGCGACCGGCCCGGTTGTCCCGGTGCCAGCCGTACCGGGGACCCGTGGTGCGGTGCATTCCGGCGACCGCGGATCCCACGGCCGGCCAGTCCGGGGTGCCCTGGACGAACTGCATCACCAGGGTGCGCCCGGCAACGCCGAGCACGTCGGGGACCGGTACCCCAGCGGCGGCCAGTGCTGCGAACCCGTCGGCCTCGACCTCGGCGGGGTAGGGGCACTGCTTGACCACGACGTCTCGGCCGTCGGTCAGCTCCGCGTGCCACGTCGTGCCGATCCACCCGCCGGTGAGCCGCACAGCAATGCGCACCCCCGGCAGCCCGCGCGGCCAGTCCGCGGGTTCATGCCAGGAATCGCCCTCGAAGGACACCACAGGAGCCTACCGATCGCTCTCAGGACGAGCCGGGGCTCGCGAGGCGCTGAGCCATGCGGCCGAATCCGGCGGTAGCCCAGCCTCGACTGACGGGGCGCTGGTGAGCAGAACCTCCCAGCTGGGGTCCAGGGTCACTGGCCGTTGGGAGAGGTTCACGACGCAGCGCGCGTTGTCCCCACGCTGGAGATCCAGCACGCCCGCGGGTGCGTCTCTCCACGTGATCGAACCCGTGGCGGACTCCGGGGTCGTCCGCCGGATCGCCCCTGCCCGGCGGTAGAGGCTCAGCATGGAGCCCGGGTCCCGCGCCTGAGCCGCGACGGTCAGGTTCGCCCACCCCTCGGGTTGGGGCAGCCAGGGCTGCACGTCGCCCTCGTTGAACCCATAGGGGGGCATGGTGCCGCGCCAGGGGATCGGCACCCGGCACCCATCGCGACCGACGAGACTCCCGCGGGAGCGCGTGAAGATCGGGTCCTGCCGCTGGTCATCGGGGATGGGTGCCTGCGGGAGCCCCAGCTCATCGCCCTGGTAGATGCTGGCGCGTCCGGGCAGTGCAAGCATCAGCAGGATCGCCGCGCGGGCTCGGCGGGTTCCCACCGAGGTGTCGGCGGTGAGACCGGAATCGGGCGCCCCCGAATCCGACCGCGTCGTCGGGGAGAGTCGCGTGACAGGCCGGGTCTCGTCATGGGTGGAGAGCGCCCAGGTGGGCAGTGCGGGGATGCCGGCGAGGGCCGCGAGGGCGCTGTCGATGGCCCTGCGCAGTGCGGCGGCGTCCCACTGAGCCTTCATGAACGAGACCTGGAAGGCGGCATGCAGCTCATCGGGCCGAAGGTAGGCGGCGAAGCGCTCGGGGCGGTCGGCGCCCACCTCCCCCAGCAGCATCCGCGGTGGGGTGTACTCGTCGGCGACCCGACGCAATGACCGCAGGATCTCGTGGACCGCGTCGACGTCCCAC
The DNA here is from genome assembly GCA_963774745.1 of uncultured Actinomycetes bacterium. Classification (GTDB taxonomy): domain Bacteria; phylum Actinomycetota; class Actinomycetes; order S36-B12; family CAIYMF01; genus Prado023. The sequence goes on from CAVZGE010000005.1 coordinate 125,717, forward strand.
ATCGGCGCGTCCACCCAGGAACCGGCATCGAAGGCATCGGTGGGATCGAGCCCGAAGTCGGGCAGGCCTGGGGCCTTCGCCAGCGCTGAGGCGGCGTCGATCCGCATTCCGTCGACGCCACGGTCGAACCAGAACCTCAGGACCGACCCGAACTCGTCGCGCACCTGCGGGTTGGCCCAGTTGAGGTCGGGCTGTTCGGGCGCGAACAGGTGCAGGTACCACTGACCCGGTGTTCCGTCGGGGGTGCAGGTACGGGTCCAGGCGGGCCCGCCGAAGGCGCTGATCCAGTCGTTGGGGGGCAACGCTCCGCCGGGCCCTCGCCCGTCCCGGAAGTAGTACAGGTCCCGCTCCGGGGACCCGGATGTGGCAGCCAGGGCGGACGTGAACCAGGGGTGTTGGTCGGAGGTGTGGTTGGCCACGAAGTCCAGGATCACCCTCAGCCCGTTCCGGTGTGCCGACTCGATCAGGGCGTCCGCCTGCGCGCGGGTGCCGAAGATGGGATCGATGTCCCGGTAGTCGCAGACGTCGTAGCCGTGGTCGACCATCGGCGAGCGGTACCAGGGGGTGATCCAGACCGCGTCTGCTCCCAGCTCTCTGATGTGCGCCAGCCGTTCGATGAGTCCGGCGATGTCGCCGTTCCCGTCACCGTCGCCGTCGGCGAAGCTGCGCAGGTAGACCTGGTAGACGACGGCGTGGTCCCACCAGGGACGATCGGCGTCCGAGTCCGGTCTCGCGGTCACGACATCCTCAGCCAGGCTGCCGTGTCCGGGCCGAGGGTGTGGCCGGCCGTGTCACCGCTGGCCAGGAGTACTTCGGCGGCGGGATCGAGTTCGATGCCGGCGCGGGACAAGTTCACGATGCAGCGAAGGGAGCCGCCACGGCCGAAGTCCAGGACCCCCTCGGGCGCGTCGTGCCAGGTCAGGAGGTCGGTGTGGAAGTCGGGTTCCTGCCTGCGGATCCGCAGCGCGTTCGAGTAGAGCGCCAGCATGGAGCCGGGTTCAGTGGCCTGGGCGTCCACGGTGCGCGCAGACCAGTCCGGCGGCTGGGGGAGCCAGGTGCTCACCCCTGCCTCGCTGAAGCCGTAGGGCGGTGCGTCACCACTCCACGGCATCGGCACCCGGCAGCCGTCGCGGCCGCGAATCGTGTGCCCCGATCGCAGCCACATGGGGTCCTGGAGCTGGTCCTCGGGGATGTCCTCGACCTCGGGCAGGCCGAGTTCCTCGCCCTGGTAGATGTAGGCGCTGCCGGGCAGGGCCAGCAGCAGGAGTGCTGCGGCGCGGGCCCGCCGCGTCCCGAGCTCCAGGTCCCACGGGGCGCCCTGGTCGTCGGCGATGTGGCGGGATCCCGTCCGGGCCCGGCCGTATCGGGTGACCAGTCGGGTCTCGTCGTGGCTGGCCAGCACCCAGGTCGCGGGCGCCCCGGTGGGTGCCAGGGTGTCGAGGCTGTCGGTGATGACCTCGCGCAGGCCGGCGCCCCAGGGGGCCTTGAGGAACGGGAAGTTGAAGGCGCAGTGCATCTCATCCGGGCGCAGGTAGAGCGCCAGTCGCTCGGCCCCGTTGACGACCGCCTCGGCGACGAACATCCGGTCTCCGTCGTACTCGTCGCCGACGGCGCGCCACCGGCGCAGGATCTCGTGCACCTCGTCGACGTCCCAGTGCGGGTTGTCCACCCACTCGGAGGCGATGAACAGCTCGTCCCCGGCGTAGTCGGCGTCGGGCAGGCCGGCCTTCTTCGCGAAGGCAGGCGCTGCGTCGACCCGGATGCCGTCGACGCCCCGGTCGAACCAGAACCGCAGGATGGTGTCGAAGTCCTGCCGCACGCGCTCGCTGCGCCAGTTGAGATCAGGTTGCTCCGGCGCGAACGTGTGCAGGTACCACTGCCCCGCCGTCCCGTCACCATTGGTGGTCCTTGTCCAGGCGGACCCGCCGAACGCGCTGATCCAGTTGTTCGGAGGGAGCTCCCCGTGCTGGCCCCGGCCGGTGCGGAAGTAGTAGCGGTCCCGCTGCGGTGAGCCAGGAGGGCTGGCCAACGCCGAGCGGAACCAGGGATGCTCCCGGGAGGTGTGGTTGGCGACCATGTCGATCACCACCCGGATCCCGTGGGCGTGCGCCGTACGGATCAAGGTCTCTGCGTCGGCCAGGGTGCCGTACAGGGGGTGGATGTCGCAGTAGTCGGTGACGTCGTAACCGCCGTCGGCCAGTGGCGAGGGGAACCATGGCGCGATCCAGACGGCATCGACGCCCAGGTCGGCCAGGTAGGGCATCCGGGCGCTCGCCCCCGTGAGGTCGCCCTCCCCGTCACCGTTGCCGTCCGCGAAGCTGCGGGGGTAGATCTCGTAGATGACCGCGTCACGCCACCACTGGCGGGCGGCCATCACTGGGTCACCTCGCAGCGCCACATCCCGAATGAGGGCCCGTCTGCGGGCAGCGTGGTCCATCCGCCGGTGTCCGACTGCAGGTTCGGGGCTCCGGCGAGGCCAGCGAGCTCCCTGCCGATCAGCGATGCCGGGAGTCGCACGGGGGAGTGGTCGGCGCGGGCCGCGTGAACCAGGACGGTCTCCGACGGTGCCTCGCGAAGGAAGGTCAGCGCGTCAGGGGTGATGGACACCCAGCGCAGGCCACCGATGCGCAGGGCGGGGGAGCCGGCCCGGGCGTTGAACAGGGCGCGCGTGTTCTCCAGGCGGCGGGCGTCCCATCGCTCCGGGTGGTGCCCAGGGCATCGGGATGCGGGCGTACTCAGGGCCGAAGGTGGCCAGGCCGATCTCGTCGCCGGCGTAGAGCATCGGCACGCCCGGGTAGGCCGCGAGCATCCCGAAGGCGACGTCCACCAGCCTCGGGTCGCCGAGCAGGGACGCCACCCGGTGGGTGTCGTGGGAGCCGATGAGGTTCATGGCGTGCAGGGTGCCCATCCACGGGGTCACTCCGGACAGCTCGCGCATCGCCTCGGCGACCAGGTCCCCGGGCAGGTTGGGCAGCGCCGGGTACTTGGCGTGCAGGTAGGGGCGATCCTGGGGCGGTAGGAGCCACTGCCACAGGGGCCGGGTGAACGCGGCGTAGTTCATCGCGCCCTGGTAGCCGTCGCCGAGCAGGTCGGCCGAGGCGTCGTGGTTGGACTCGGCCTGCAGGAAGTGCTGCGGGTTGATGGTGGTCATCGTGCGCCGGATGGTGGTGGCGACCTCGTGGCTGAGGTCGATGTCGCCGTGGATGCCGGTCATGTTGGCCACGTCGATGCGCCAGGCGTCCAGGCCGTGCGGTCCCATCCACCGGGCGACCACCGAGTCGGGGCCGTCGTAGAGGCGGCGGCGCAGCTCGGGGGAGCGGTGGTCGAAGATCGGCATGTGCGGGAGGTCCCACCACGCGGCGTACTCGTCGGGGTGGCGGTCGAAGAAGTAGAACGCCGCCTCGGGGCTGGTCGGGTCGGCCAGCGCGGCCTGGAACCACTCGTGGGTGTCGCCGCAGTGGTTGGTGGTCAGGTCACCCATCAGGCGCATGCCGCGGGCGTGCGCCGCGTCGGCGAGCCTTGCGAACGCCGCATCACCGCCGAGCAGCGGGTCGATCCGGTCGAACGTCGAGGCGTTGTACCGGTGGTTGGACTCCGCGGGGAACAACGGCGTCAGGTACAGGGTGCCCACCCCGAGGGAGGCGATGTGGTCCAGGTGCGCGCTGATCCCGTCGAGGTCGCCGCCGAAGAGCTGGCGCGGACAGTCGGGGCCCTCCCCGATCACGGGGTCGTCCCACCCTGCCGGAACCGCCCACGCCGGGGCCGGCCGGTCCGCGGACTTGGCGAACCGGTCCGGGAAGATCTGGTACATCGTGCCGGTGGCCCACTCCGCAGGCTTCGGGAAGGTGGTCACCCGGAAGTCGAACGCGTCTGCCACGTCCCGGCCGTGCAGCCCGGCCCCGTTGAGCCACTGGTAGCCGTGCGGGCCACCGTCCAGCAGGAACCGGTAGGACACGACGGGGTTCACGACCGGCAGGTCGGCGCGCAGCCAGGTGTCGGACTCGTCGCGACGGTCCAACACTGTCGGCACCAGCTCGGGCTCGCCGTCCTCGAGGACGCGCACCCACGCATTCGTGGCATCACTGGATGTGGGCACCCGCAGGAACACGGTCAGGGTCCCGCCGAGCTCGGGGGTCTGCTCGGGGACGTAGGTGCTCGACCCGTCGTGGTGCGGCTGCGACCAGCCGGCTGAACTCATGCCTGCCTCCCGGACGTGGGCGTGGACGCGGGCGCGACGATCCCGACGGTCCAACGCATCGCAACGGTGGCCCGACGCCAGGTGACGCGCGTCGATGACGGCAGGCTACGGGCGAACGTCGACGCGCGTCAATACTTGAGCGCTCGTGGCGTTGTCTCGAACGCTGACCGACGTGGATCCGCGGACTGGGCCGGCCTGGTCATCCCGGGTGTCGGTGTGGACGCCTCCCGTGCCGGCGGGTGGGTCTCGGTCGCGCCCGGTGAGGTCAGGCCGGGGTCGTGGCCCGCCGTCCCCGACTGCGCGCAGGACGCGCGGGCGGGGGTGCGGTGCTTGCGCGCTCGACCAGCTCGCCGGCATGCAGGCTGTGCAGCGGCGGCGCGTCGGGGTTCTCCAATGCGTGGATCAGCGCCCGTGCCGCAGCCCCGCCGATCGCGCCTGCCGGCGGGCTGACGGTCGTCAGGGCTGGGAAGAAGAACGCTGTGCGCTGGGTCGACACCGAGGTGGAGATGACCGACAGGTCTGACGGGATGCTCAGGCCCATGGCCTGGGCCGCCTGGTAGAGCCCGATGGCGCCCTCGTCGTTGAAGGAGATCACGCCGGTGACCTCGGGATGCTCCTGCCGCAGACTCAGCAGGGCATCGCGGCCGGCCGGGACGCTGGCGTCGCACGCCAACATGGTCGTGTCCAGGCCGGCCGCATCCGATGCCTCCTGGATGCCCTGGACTGCGCGGACCACCGCGCCGAACCCCCAGTTCAGCAGGCGTTCGGGCGGCCCAAGGAACGCGATGTGGGTGTGTCCCAGCCCGGCCAGGTGATTCACGGCCATCCTGCCGACCTCGGCGAAGTCGCGGTCGGCGTAGGGCAGGGACGCATCGTCGGCGGTGCGCCCGATCAGTGCCAGGGGGATGGCCTCCTTGCGCAGGTACTCCACGCGCTCGTCCTGCATGCGCACCTCCATGAGCAGCAGGCCCTCGACGAGGCCGCTGCGGCAGAAGCGGGTCACCTCCTGGATGTCCTCGCGACTTGTCGTCCAGAGCATGACCCGGTGGTTGAGCTCGTTGGCAGCCTCCGCCGCGCCGACGAGGTATTCCAGGTCGGAGTCGGAGTACCCACGCTCCTGGGTCGGGAACAGCATCGCGATGATCCGGCTGCGCCCACCGGCAAGCCCTGCCGCCATGGCGTTCGGGCTGTAGCCGAGCTCGGCCATCGCGGCGAAGATGCGTTGGCGCGTGCTCTCCGCGATCGGGCGCTCACCGTTCAGCGCGTAGGTCACCGTGCTCGGCGACACTCCCGCCCGGCGCGCCACGTCGGCCCTCGTCGCCACATCGTCCTCCCCACCATCGATCGACCACTGGTCCGTGTTCCACGCCGCCCATGGGTTCGGTAACGGAATCGACACGATTCGATGGACATCTTGACACGCTCACAGCGAATGTGCCATTGTCGCATCGACGCGGGTCGACGAACGCCTGATCTGACACGGAGGCACCGGGTCGAGCACAGCTGACAACACGATGCCGGTTTGGGAGTCCCTGCACCGGCCCAGGGCGACCGGGCTCGCGGCCGGCCTCGCGCTATCGAGACGACATAGGAGTGGATGTGGGCAACAACAGGATGCGGCTGGCGAGTCTGGCCATGGTGTCGGGGCTGCTCGCCGCGACACTGGCCGGCTGCGGTGGCGGGTCAGGCGGCGACGACGCTGCGGCCAGCCTCGACGCAGGCGCGGCCACCGGCACGATCAAGATCTGGCGGACGCAGGGCCAGCAGGCCGAGCAGGATTCGTCGCAGAAGACGGTGGATGACTTCAACGCCTCCCAGAAGGACATCGTCGCCGAGCTGACGATGATCCCGGAGGCGACCTACCAGCAGTCGCTGACCACGACGAAGGTCGAGGACCTCCCCGACGTGTTCATGGTCGATGGCGCGAACATCGCCGAGACCGCCTATGCGGAGAAGCTGCGCCCGATCTCCGACGTCGTGGCCCCCGAGACGATCTCCAACCAGATCGCGTCGGTGACGGCTGCGGGCACCTACAACGGCGAGCTCTACGCCGTGGGCCAGTTCGACTCCGGCCTGGCGATGTACGGCAACAAGTCCATGCTCGAGGACGCCGGCGTGGACTACCCGACCACCATCGAGGAGGCCTGGACCGCCCAGGAGTTCTACGACGCGGTCAAGGCCCTGGCCGCCAAGTCCGGCGGCAAGGGCATCGACATCAAGGAGCAGTACGCCGGCACCTGGCCCGGCTACGCGTTCACGCCGATCGTCAACTCGGCTGGCTTCCCGCTCGTCCGTGACAACAAGGCGACCGGCGTGCTCAACGATCCCAAGGTCGCCGAGGCGCTCACCGGGTTCGCAGGGCTTCGTGAGTACACCGACGCGAACGCCGACGACAAGGCGTTCACGGGCAAGCGGGTGGGCCTGTCGTGGGTCGGCCACTGGGTCTACAACGACTACGCCAAGGCTCTGGGCGACGACCTGGTCGTGATCCCGCTGCCCGACTGGGGCAATGGGACCAAGAGCGGCCAGGGGTCGAGCATGTGGGGCATCAGTGCCTCGAGCACGAAGGCCGCTGCGGCCGGCAAGTTCCTCGACTACCTGATGGCCGATGCCAGCGTCAAGGACATGACCGACGGCAACGCCGCTCCGCCCGGGACCACGACCGTCACGGCGACGAGCGAGCTCTACAAGCCCGGTGGCGCGCTGGAGCTGTACGCCAACCAGCTCGCGAAGACGTGTGGCAGCGCTGACCCGACGCCGGACTGCGTGACGGTCCCGCGCACGATCAGCCCGGCGTGGCCGGTCATCAACGACGAGTTCAGCAAGGCCTTCTGGGCCATCTGGCAGGGCAGCGAGGCCCAGGGTGCCCTGGACACCGCAGCGAAGAACATCGACCTGGCCTACCAGGACAACGCCAACTACGAGTGACCTGGGTACGTACGGTGGCTGAGTCACCAGCAGTGCAGTGATCGGGGGCGGCGGTTGAGCAAGCCGCCGCCCCAGATCTCCTTCCGCCCGAGAGGAGTACGTACGTGGCATCCCAGATGGCCGCCACCGGAGCGGCGCTCGCTTCGGATCCCCCGCCAGAGAAGCAGCCCAGCGACACGAAGGTCGCACTGCTGATGGTGTCCCCCGCGGTGATCCTGATCATCGCCTTCGTGATCATCCCGTTCGGCATGGCCTTCTGGCTCTCGCTGCACAACGTGCGCCTGGACTCGGCGCGAGATCCCCAGTGGGTCGGCCTCGAGCAGTACCGCCGGATCCTGATCGATCCCGACCTGCGCGGCATCTTCTGGCGCAGCCTGTTCAACAACTTCACGTTCGCCCTGTTCGTGGTGCCCGTCCAGACCGCCATCGCCCTGGGCCTGGCGCTGCTGCTGAACCGCCCCCTCAAGGGCATGGCCGTGTTCCGGACCTTCTTCTTCATGCCGGTCGTGTTCCCGATGGCCCTGGTCGCCGTCGTCTGGACGCTGATCCTGGCTCGCGACGAGCTCGGCATGCTCAACGCTGTGATCAACCTGATCTCGTTCGGCACGCTCGGGCCCTACGACTGGCTGGGAGATCCCAAGACCGCATTGCTGTCCATCGCGATCATGTCGATCTGGGCCGGCGCCGGCTTCCAGATGGTCATCATCCTGGCCGGCCTGCAGGGGATCCCGACCAGCCTCTACGAGGCCGCATCGATCGACAAGGCCGGCAAGTGGCAGCAGTTCCTGAACGTGACGGTGCCCAGCCTGAAGAACACGTTGATCTTCGTCGTCATGATCACGACCCTGTTCTCGCTGCGCCTGTTCGACCAGGTGTACATCATGACCGCAGGCGGCCCGGAGAACTCCACGAGCACGGTCATGTACCAAGCAGTGACGTCGGCGTTCGTCGCCAACAACGTCGGCAAGGGCTCGGCGATGACCGTGGTCTTCGTGATCATCATCCTCATCATCACCCTGATCCAGCGACGCATCCTGCGTGAGGAGCGTGAGATCGCATGAGTGACTTCGCCAAGGACGCCCACCAGCTGGCTGATGAGCGGGCGGGCAAGTTCGGCCAGGCGTTCCAGGGCGCTGGCGGTGACGTCGAGGAGGCGGCACCGCGCCTCGGCCCCAGCCCGGTCCGCAAGGGCCTGGACTACCTGATCCTGACGCTCGTCGCGGTCGTCTGGCTGGGACCGATCTACTACATGGTCATCGGGTCGCTGAAGCCCGCCGACGAGGTCCTCAACGGCCTCAAGGGGTTCCTGCCGACCAACCTCTCATTCGACAACTACTTCGGCGTCATGGATCGGTTCAACAGCCCCGCGACCGGGTACTTCACCGACTTCTACAAGACGTCGATCATCGTCAGCGTCGTGATCGTCGTCGGTGGCCTGATCGTCAACTCGACGGCCGCCTACGCCCTGGCCAGGCTGAAGTGGCGGGGCCGCAACCTCGTCCTGACAGCGATCGTGCTGGTCGTCATCCTGCCGTTCGAGGCGATCGCCGTGCCGCTGTTCTACCAGCTCAACGACTACCGCAACACGTACTACGTCCAGTTCATCCCGTTCATCGCCAACGCGTTCTCGATCTACCTGTTCTACACGTTCTTCATCGGGATCCCGAAGGCGATCCAGGAGGCCGCGCGCGTGGACGGTGCGGGTCCCTGGACCACGTTCATCCGGATCGTCGTGCCGATGTCCAAGCCCGTGTTCGCCTCGGTGACGATCCTGTCGTTCCTCGGTGCGTGGGCCTCGTTCCTGTTCCCCCTGATGGTCATCGACCAGCCGCAGGTCCGTCCGCTGCCCTTGGAGATCGCAGTCTTCAAGGCGAACCCACCGACTGACTGGGGCCAGATCTTCGCCTTCGCGGTGCTCATGGTCATCCCGGTCCTGGTCATCTTCCTGTCGTTCCAGCGCTGGTTCGTCCAGAGCGTCGCATCGTCCGGCCTCAAGGGCTGAGGAAAGGCTGATCCATGGCAACCATCAAGTACGAGAAGATGCGCAAGGTCTACCCCGACGGCACCGAGGCCATTCCCGGCTTCACCCTCGACGTCAAGGACGGCGAGTTCATGGTGTTCGTCGGACCGTCCGGGTGCGGCAAGTCCACGGCCCTGCGCATGACGGCGGGTCTCGAGGAGATCACCGGAGGGCGGCTCTACATCGGCGACGAGCTCGTCAACGGCAAGAGCCCGCAGGACCGTGACATCGCGATGGTCTTCCAGGACTACGCGCTGTACCCGCACATGACGGTGGCCCAGAACATGGGCTTCGCCCTCAAGATGATGAAGATGCCCAAGGACGAGATCAACGCACGGGTGGCGAAGGCGGCAGACCGGCTGTCCCTGACTGCCCTGCTGGACCGCAAGCCGAAGAACATGTCCGGCGGGCAGCGCCAGCGAGTTGCCATGGGCCGGGCCATCGTGCGCGAGCCCAAGGTCTTCCTCATGGACGAGCCGCTGTCGAACCTCGACGCGAAGCTGCGCGTGCAGATGCGCGCCGAGATCGCGGCCCTGCAGCGGCAACTGGGCATCACCACGCTCTACGTCACCCACGACCAGGTGGAGGCCATGACCATGGGCCACCGCGTCGCGGTGATGAAGAACGGCCGCCTCATGCAGTGCGCATCTCCCCAGGAGCTCTACGACAACCCGGCCAACGTGTTCGTCGCCGGCTTCATCGGCAGCCCGAAGATGAACCTGTTCAAGTCCGTGCTGTCCAAGGACGCCAACGGCGACCTGCACGTGTCCTTCGGCGAGCAGGAGCTCAAGATCGATGCCCAGATCCTCGCGAGCCGGCCCTCCCTGGCCGCGCACCCCATGGGGCCGATCACCGTGGGCCTTCGCCCCGAGGGCTTCCACGTGGCGCCCGACGCCGACCCGGAGCACAGCATCCACGTCGTCGCCGACGTCGTGGAGGCGCTCGGTGCCGAGACCCTCATCCACTTCGTCGCCGCCGTCGAGTCGGCCTCCGACGCCGACGTGCGCGACCGGGCCCAGGCCAGCGACGAGGAGGAGAGCATCCTCGCCGGGGCCGGCCTGACGGTGATGTGCGCGCGACTCGTGCCACCCATCCGCGTCGCGGACGGGTCCCCGCTCCGCCTGGCTGTCGATGAGAAGAAGCTCTACTTCTTCGACGCCGAGACGGGTGAGGCGATCATCTAGCCGGTCGCAGGCAGCGGAGGGCTGAGACCCGCCATGTCGACCACGATCAGGGATGTTGCGCGGCGAGCAGGGGTGTCATCGGCGACCGGCTCCCTGGTGCTATCGGGCAAGGAGGCGGGGCGAGTGTCAGCCGCGACCGCCGCCCGTGTGCGCGAAGCTGCTGAGGTGCTCGGGTACCAACGACCGCCCAGGCGCGGCGCGCAGAAGGCAGGTCTCGTCGGGCTGATCTCGGTGGGGTCGTCGACCGGTCGGCACTCTGGCGCCACCGTGGAAGCCGCCCTGCTGGCTGCCCGGCGGCACGACCTCGATGTGCTCGTGGTGGACCTCCCCGACGTCTCCGCCCTCGAGGCCGGCGTGTGGAGGCTGGCCGGCGGCAGACACGTGGGCACGCTGATCGTCTCGGGCTGTCAACAGCCGCTGGACCTGCCCGACTCGCTCCCGGGCGCCGTGGTCCTTGTCGGTCGCTCCGAAGGCCACAGCGACGTCGACTCGGCGGCACCAGCGGAGTACCTCGGCCAACGGGCGGTGCTGGCCCAGCTCGACCAGGCGGGTCACACCCGGGTCGGATGGCTCGGTGCCCGTCAAGCGGGCCACCCGGGCGGTGAGCGGCTGGCGGCATTCCGGGACGCAGCCTCTGAGCACGCGTGGGACGTGGGCCCGTCACGCGTGGCGCTCATGCCGGAGGCGGACTCGCAGCACGGGTACGCGGCAATGCGTCGGCTGCTGTCGACGGATCCCGAGACGACCGCCGTGGCCTGTGAGACGGACCGCGTCGCGATGGGCGCCTACCAGGCCTGCTGGGAGCAGGGACTCAGGATCCCCGAGGATGTGTCGATCGTCGGATTCGACGACGAGCCGGCGATCTCCCAGGGGCTCAGGCCCGGCTTGACGTCGGTCGTGCTGCCACACCGGGCAGTGGGCCAGTGGGCGGTCGACAGACTCGTCGACCGGATTGACTCCCCGGGTCTGGCGCCCTGCCAGGTGCTGCTGCCCGGGCACGTCGTGGTCCGCGGTTCGGTGGCCCCCCCGCGCATGCGATCCCGGCCAGCGACTGCTCGGGGGTACAGCTTCGCCGCGACAGGAGCACGATGATCGACCGGCTGCACGCCGCCGAAGCTGAGGTGGCACTTCGCGCGCCGCACGTGAACCCCCGGTGGCGGATGGCCTTCCACATCATGGCCCCAGCCGGTTGGATCAACGACCCCAACGGGCTGTGCTGGTTCGCCGGGGAATACCACGCCTTCTTCCAGCACCACCCCTTCAGCAGCGAGTGGGGGCCCATGCACTGGGGCCACGTCGTGAGCACCGACCTCGTGAGTTGGCGCCATGCCGGAATCGCACTTGCGCCCGGTGACGCCAGCGATGCGGACGGCTGCCACTCCGGAAGTGCGGTGGACAACGATGGCGAGCTGGCCATCGTCTACACGGGTCATCGATACCTCGATCCCCCGGGGCCGGGCCGGGACCCCGATCGATTCACCCAGGTGCAGAACCTCGCCGTGAGTCGCGATGGGATCCAGTTCGAGAAGGTCCCCGGCAACCCCGTGATCGCCGCCCCGCCCGCAGACAGCACCCACCACTTCAGGGACCCCAAGGTGTGGCGGGAACCCGGCGGTTGGCGTCTGGTCCTGGGCAACGCCGCGCAGGACGGCCGGGGCAGGGCACTGCTCTACGGCTCGAGCGACCTGCGCTCCTGGGAGCTCCTCGGGATCGTCGCGGAGTCCGATGGCGCGACTGGCTGGATGTGGGAGTGCCCCGACCTGTTCACGCTGGACGGGTGGGACGTCCTGCTCATCTCGCCGATGGGAATGGGGGATCCCATGGGCGACGAGATGCACACCGGCTCGCTGATCGGTTCCCGGGACCCCGCGACGCACCGGCTGACCCATGGTGGTTACACCGAGATGGACCACGGCCATGACTTCTACGCGGCCCAGACCCTGGCCGCCCCCGACGGCAGGCGGATCGGCATCGGCTGGATGAAGCCGGGTGCCCCTGGCCCGAACGAGCAGAGGGACGGCTGGGCGGGGGCCCTGACGCTGCCTCGAGAGCTGCACGTCACGCGAGATGGGCAGCTCAGCCAGCAGCCCATCGTCGAGACCGCGCTGCTGCGCACCGGCACGACCTTCGAGGACGTCATGGAGGTCGAGGGGCATGTGGACACCGGGGTGTCGGTCGAGGTCGCCGAGATCCACCTGGACCTGGAGCTGTCCACGTCGAGGGCAGTCGGTGTGGGCTTCGCCCTTGTGGTCGGCGACGCGACTGTCGTCGAGGTCATCCTGGACCGTGGGGCCAGGCATCTCGTGCTGGATCGCGGGGGAGCCGACGGGGTCAGGTGCGCCCCGATCGACCCGGGCACGCACCTGCGCCTGCGGGTGTTCGTCGATCGGTCCTCGATCGAGGTCTTCACCGGTTCCGGCCTCGTGACGATGACATCGCGCATCTACCCCGCGGGATCTCCGACGCTACGAGTGGTCTCCGACGGCGGCCCAACGCGGGCCCGGGTCGAGGTGCACGCCCTTCGCGACATCTGGGCCGGGGCTGCCACCCCTGAAGTGACTTCGGGAGCCGGGCAGCCCCATGGCCGATAGTGCACAGCCAGGAGTCGCGGAGGGGTTCGGTACGGTCGCGGACGCGTTCCAGCGGAACTTCACCGACCCGGGCGAGGACGCAGCCGCTGTCACCGTCTTCCACCAGGGTCGCAAGGTGGTGGACCTGTGGGCCGGCACTGACGTGGTGAACCAGAGACCGATGCCCGCAGACGGGCTCATGATGGTCGCCTCCTGCAGCAAGGGAATCACCGCCACAGTGCTGGCCATGCTCGTGGAACGCGGTGTCCTGGACCCGGAGCAGCGGGTCGCCGCCTACTGGCCGGAGTTCGCCACAGGTGGCAAGGAGCACGTCACGCTTGCCATGGTCGCAGCGCACACCGCAGGACTGCCGTACCCACCCTTGGGGACCGGCCTCAGCGGCCTTGACCTGCATCGAGGCCAGGCCGTCACCCAAGCGCTGGCGGCCGCCACGCCGTTGTGGGCCCCCGGAACGGCGATGGCCTACCACCCGGTCACCTACGGGACCCTCCTCGATGAGATCGTGCGCCGAGCTACCGGGAGGTCCATCGCCCAACACGTGCGTAGCCTGATCGCCGAGCCGCTCGACGTTGACGTCTGGATGGGACTGCCGGACGCGCTGATCCCACGGGTAGTACCCGGCCGCTGGGAACAGGCCGACCCGATGGAACCGGACGACACCGAGCCGCACGAGCCCGGCTCCTACGCCGCGCGGAGGCAGGCCTTCCTCCAGGAGAACCCGCCCATGGACCCCGACTTCACGAATCCCGCGGAGGTCGCGGCCCACTACGCGGCAGAGCGCCCCGCGATCGGCGCCATCACGAACGCGCGCGCCCTGGCGACCATGTATGCGGCCCTGCTCGGACCCGTCGACGGGGTCCGACTGATCCAGGACCGCACCCTCCGGCTGGTGACCCACCCCCGCACGGACCACGTGGAGTCCCTTGTCGAGAGCGGCACTGCAGGCCCCGACATCCGCTTCGGACTGGGCTACCAACTGGCCTCACCCAGCATGCCAGGCTTCGGTCCGGGCTCATTCGGCCATACCGGTGCCGGCGGCCGCCTGGGGATCGCCGACCCCGAGCACGAGATCGGCTTCGGATACATCACCAGCCTGATGCGCACCATCGGCCCGCACGGCGACCCGCGCTGGACGACCCTGATCGCCGCCAGCCGGGCGTGCCTCTAGGGTCCACTGGGGACGCCGCCACCCATGCCGCTGGACGAGACACGTGGCGCTGCACCGCGACAGCCAGACCGCCTTGCCGCGAGCACGAGGGCCTGCGGACGCGGACGCTGTCCAGGCCACCTCCGAGCCGCGCGACCGTACGTGGGCGCACTCCATGGACTCACTGGATCGCAATGAACAGTCAACGCGGGTGAACCACTAACGCGGGGGGCCGTTCGCGAGCTACGACCCCCAGCGGCACGCGCCGCCGATGATGCTGCCGGCCGCAGGGGTACCGGAACGCGCCCAGCGCCACCTCTTCAGGAGTCCTCGATATGTCGGGTCCGGGTGTGGTCCGGATCTCCGGCTGACCCGGGTTCGCGCCGCCGTTCGTACAGGGGTGGCGCCTCGATGATCTGGAGGATGTCGGCGGCGAGCCAGTACTGGCGGCGGCCCCTGACCTCGAGGGGGCGAACCCATCCGCGGCCCTCGGCGTCCCGGATCAGGTTGCGTGCGCCCTGGTTGGTGACGCCCAGGCTGCGCTCGACTCGCTTGACCGTGATGAAGGGGTTCGCGAAGACGAGGGGCACGAGTTCGCCCACCCTCGAGCGTGACTTCGCCGCTTGGTCGACGTAGGCCGCCCGAAGGGCGACCAGCTTGCCCGCGCGGTCGACTCCGTCCTCCGCCTGACGCTTGATCGCGGTGAGGAAGAACTGCAGCCACTGCTGCACCTCGCCCCGCTCGCGGACTGCCTGAAGGCGCTCGTAGTACTCGCGGCGGTGCGTCTCGAGGTACCCCGAGAGGTAGAGCAGTGGTGTGGTGAGCCGCCCTTCCTGGTGGAGGAGGAGTCCGATGAGCAGGCGACCGATGCGCCCGTTGCCGTCGAGGAACGGGTGGATCGTCTCGAACTGGAAGTGCATCATCGCCGCCCGAACGAGCGTCGGGATGGGGGCGGGTTCGTTGACATACCGCTCCCAGTCAGCGAGCAGGTCACCGAGACCCTCTGGAAGTGGCGGGACGAAGGTGGCGGTGTCCGGGCTGTCGGAGGGTGAGCCGATCCACACAGGGCTACGGCGGAGCGTCCCGGGTTGCCGCTCCTGGCCGCGGACCCCGGTGAGCAGTTCCCGGTGGACCTCGAGCACGAGTCGCTGGGTCAAGGGCAGCGTCCGGATCATCTCGAGGCCGCGGTACGTCGCCCGGACGTACGCCTGGACCTCGGCGATGTCCTCCACGTTCGCGCGAGGCTCGTCCCCCTCCTCAGCGCCGGCTTGGAGGACCTCGGCCAGCGAAGCCTGGGTTCCCTCGATGCGAGTGCTGGCCAGCGCCTCGCGTGTGACATACGGCCCGATCAGGAGTTGGGGGTCACGCACGAGGTGCCCCAACCCTTGCAGGTACCCGAGCGCCGCATCGGCCTCCGAGAGCGCCAGCACCGTGCGCTGGTCCAGCGTGAGAAGTCGAGGGATCGGCGCGGGCTCGAAATACCAGAAGGCCCACGGGTCGCCTGGGCGGCGAGCAGGCCGGCCGAACGTCGTATCGGTGAACACCGTTGGATCCACAGTCGGACACTACAACGAAGGGGCTCTTGGCGTTGGAGTAGAGGTGCTGCGTTGCTAGATTCGTTGGAGTTGCGAGGGGTCATTCCAACGTTGACCGAGCCACGCGCAGGCGTTGAGGTCCTGTCGTGATCGCCGAGCACATCAACCTGCCCGGCGAACGGCTAGTCAGCAACCAGATGCGCCTATGGCCCGGCCCCAACCGACCAGCACCGGCCCGCCCCAACCGCTGACCAGGGGACGCCGCGAGACCATGCGTGATGAGCCCAGCCGGCGACTCCAGCGTATGGTCACACTTCGCCCGGATCGTTCGTCTATCGGGGGACGAGTGGAAGGGAGGGAACTGTGCTGGACACCGATGTCTTCGAGGCGCAGCGGCCACGGCTGCTGCGGATCGCTACCCGTGTGCTGGACGACCCAGCGGAGGCTGAGGATGTCGTGCAGCAGGCCTGGCTCCGGCTGCACCGCACGCAGTCCGACATCGAGAGTCTGCCCGCCTGGTTGACGACAGTGACCACGAGGCTGTGCCTGGACCGGCTGCGAGCCCGGATCCCCACCCCTGTGGCCGAGGCCGTGGTGGCTGACGCCGCGCCCGACCCGGCCGATGACATGGCGCTCGCCGAGACCGGGCCGACTGGGAGGTCGTCGACGCGTTCATGGCGGCCGCAAGGGAGGGCGACTTCGACCGACTGTTGCGGCTGCTGGCTCCCGAGGTCGCCGTCACGGCCGACGACGCCGCCATCCTGGTCGGCACCCCGGCACGGATCCAGGGCCGCCACGAGGTGGCGACCTTCTTCAACGGCAGCGCCCGCGCAGCCCTCCCAGTATTCATCGGCGATCACCCCGGTGCCGCTTGGTTCCACCGCGGCCAGGCGATGGTCCTCTTCGACTTCACCATCGTCGACGGCTCAGTACGGCACATCGTCTTCCGCGCCGAGCCTGAGGTGCTGGCACAGGTAGAGCGACGCCACGGGGAGAACCGACTCGGTTGATCCGGCACGGTGGTCACACCTGCTGTCCGCCGATCGTCAGACGGGCGAACCCAACACGCCCGCACCGGAGCAAGGAAAGGAGCAAGCATGAAGACCATGACCTGTCGCCAACTCGGGGGCCCCTGCGACCTGGGCCATAGCGGCCAGAGCGCCGATGACGTCATCAATGCCCAGGACCGCCACCTCAAGGAAGCCGAGAAGGCCGGCGACGCGAGCCACCAAGCGGCGCGTGAGGCCATGAAGGGCCGCTGGCGGCACCCGAAGAAGTCGATGGACTGGTACCGCGACATGAAGCGGGACTTCGCCCAACTCCCCGACGACTGACCCGACCAAGCACCCGCGCCAGCGCTGAGAACGCACCCATCGGGCAGTGGGTTCTGGTGGCGATCCCAGTGTGTGAGGGGCAGGACGTCAGAGGACCGACGAGCCGATGGGGCCGGGGTTGTAGGCGATCTCCCAGCGGAAGCCGTCGGGATCAGCGAAGTAGCCGGAGTACCCACCCCAGTCCCGCTCGACTGCCTGCGACGCCACGGTGGCACCTGCGGCCCGGGCCTCGGCCAGGACGCGATCCACGCTTGACGGCGTCGCGACATTGTGGGCGAGCGTGAAGGGCGGTGCCCCCTGTGCGCGGCCGATCGGGCCGATCTCGCCGACGGCGGCGGCCTCCTGCCACAGCGAGAGCACCACCTTCTCACCGACGCGGACCATGACCACCTCGTCGGGACTCTCGAACTCGACCGGCCAGCCGAGTCCGCCGATGTAGAACGCGCGACTTCTGGCGAGGTCACGCACCACGAGCGTCACGAAGCTGAGACGGGGATCCATGAACGGACAATAGCGACGTCAGCGGGCTGCAGGAGGCCAGCTCTCGCGACCGAGCAGATGCCGACTGACCGCGCGCCACGGCCCCGAACCTCGAGATCCGCACTTGTTCAGCGAGGGTCAGTGTCAGGTGGGATTCCGGACCGCGTGGCGGAGGTAGATCACGCCGTTGGCGAATCGTCGCTGGTCCAGCAGCTCGAGGTTGAGTCGTACACCCCGAGGCAGCGCCGGCTTCCCGCCGCCCACGAGCACCGGGCAGAGCAGCAGCACGCTCTCGTCGACCAGACCGTGCCGGAATGCTTCTGCCGCGATTCCGGCGCCTCCGATGCTGAGGTCCGAGCCGGAGGTCTCCTTGAGTCGTCGCACCGCCTCCGCGTCGAACGTCCGCTCGATCGTCGTGCGCGCCGTCGAGACGTCGGCCAGCGTGGAGGAGTAGACGATCTTGTCGGTGTCACGCCAGATGGTGGCGTACTCGCGGACCACCGCAGGCTCGTCGGTCAACCAGTCATCGCTCTCCCAGACGCGCATCGTCTCGTACATGCGCCGCCCGTAGAGCGACGTGCCGATGTGCCGCTCGAACTCGTTCCAGAACGCGTGCACGTCCTCATCAGGCACGGACCAGTCGAACGAACCCGTCTCGTCCTCCAGGAATCCGTCGAGCGAGATGTTGGCCGCGTAGATCAGCTTGCCCATGGTGCCCTCCGTACGGTTGAGGGCTCCAGAGTGCAGCGTGGCGGCGATACCGGCAACCACGAACGTGCGATCGCTGAGCCCGCCGCGGAAGGGCAGGGCGCGGCCGACTGGCGAACAGACCGCCCTGCGTACAGGGATCACTCCAGCGGGTCGGCATCGCATCGGCTCAGCGCGTGTTGGGCTGCTCGCCGTGACTAGTCTGGACACGACCCGGGGAGCGACTCGGGCCTACCCGATCACCTGCGGAGGCACCTCATGGATTCCGACGACGTCGCCGCAGTTCTGGGTTCCGTCGACCTGTTCAGGGGTCTGCGCCCGAGGGTCCTCAAGCGGCTGGCCCACGCCGGAAGGGTCGTCCAAGCCCTCCCGGGAGCAGTGATCATCCAGTCTGGGGAGTCCGTCTCGACGTTCCATGCCCACTCCCCGCTCCACATGCATGTGATCCTCGTTGGGGATGCCACGGCCCAGGTCAACGGCCACGTGGTCGAGAGCCTCGCCGTCGGTGACTACTTCGGGGAACTGGCCCTCATCGATGGGCAACCCCGCTCGGCCGATGTCGTCGCGGGGCAGGACGGGATCACGACGTGGTCCCTGGGCAAGTTCGAGTTCGACAAGGTGGTCGAGGAGCATCCCGAGGTGCTGCTGCCCATGATCCAGGTGGTTGTCGCCCGCCTGCGCCGTGCTGAGGCTGCGAACCGCTGAAGGATCACAGCCGGACGCGCGGGGCCGGCCGGGCTGTCCCCGCCACCCGAACCCGCCACATGCCCGGTCTGGACGCCGACCGCCATCGCGGCGGGTCTACTCGGGCGACGGCGCGCACGCCCGGACGCGGCTGCGGATCGACGAGCACCCGCCGAGGCTGCCCGGGTCGGGTACCGTCGCCCCGTGACCAGCCGGCCGCCGACCGCGAGCGTGCGGGTCCTGGTCGTCGATGACGAGGTTCCGTTGGCCGGGGTGGTTGCCTCCTACCTGCTGCGGGAGGGGTATGCCGTCGATCAGGCCCACGACGGGCCGTCCGCGGTGGCAGCCGCCCGGTCGAGTGACCCGGACCTGATCGTGCTGGACGTGATGCTCCCCGGGTTCGACGGGATCGAGGTCTGCCGGCAGGTGCGCACGTTCACCGACGCGTACATCATCATGCTGACCGCCCGGGACGAGGAGATCGACAAGGTGGTGGCCCTGTCGACCGGGGCTGATGACTACCTGGTCAAGCCGTTCTCCCCACGGGAGCTGATCGCCCGGGTCAAGGCGATGCTGCGGCGCCCCCGCAGCCCGGCGGCGCCCGGTGCGGGCCCCGTCGAACCGGAACCGGCCCTGACGTTTGCGGACCTGGCGCTGGACCCAGTTGCCCGGGTCGTCCTGCAGGGCGGGGTCCCCGTGGAGCTGACCCGGACCGAGTTCGACCTGCTGCATGCCCTGATCGTGTCCCCGCGGGCGGTGCTGTCCCGCCGGCAGCTCACCGACGAGGTGTGGGGATCGGACTGGTTCGGAGACGACCAGATCGTCGACGTGCACATCGGGCACCTGCGCCGCAAGCTCGGCGACGACGCCACCAGCCCGCGATACGTACGCACCGTCCGCGGTGTCGGCTACGGGATGGTCCTGGCCTGATGCGCCTGCCCCACGGCCTGGTCGCCCGGCTGCTGATCGCCCAGCTCGCGGTCGTGGGCGTGGCCGGGCTGGCCCTGGTCGTGACCGCCGCCGTCGTGGGGCCCCGACTGTTCACCGAGCACCTTCGGCACACCGGCGAAACCTCCCCGACGGTCATCGCGCACGCGGAGGAGGCGTTTGCCTCATCCTTCGCCATCGCCCTGGCCGTGTCGGCGGTCATGGCACTGATCACCGCGGGCCTGGTGGCCCTGCTGGTCGTGCGCAGGATCGCGGCCAGCGTCACCGCCCTGGCGGATGCTGCTGACGCGATTGCCGCCGGTGACTATGCGGTGACCGTCCCCCAGGGAGGGTTCGGCACGGAGATGACCCGCCTGTCCGGCGCGTTCGCCCGCATGGCCCAGCGGCTGGCCGCCACCGAGACCGCCCGCACCCGGATGCTGGCCGACCTGTCCCACGAGCTGCGCACACCGCTGGCCACTTTGGAGGCCTACATCGACGGGATGGAGGACCACGTCGTGGCCGCAGAGCCCGCTGCGTACGCGGTGATGCGCGACCAGGTCGGCCGGTTGCATCGGCTGGCCATCGACGTGCGCGAGGCCAGCGCCCTCGAGGAGCATGTCCTGCCCCTGACCATGGCGACCGTCGATGCCGCTGACCAGGTCCGCACCGCCGTCGAGTTCGCGCTGCCCAGCTACCGGGCCAAGGGCGTCGTGCTGACCCACGCGTCGGACAGCGCGGTACCCCTGATCCGGGTCGACCCCGCCCGCATCCAACAGGTGCTGGGCAACCTGCTGACCAACGCCCTGCGCCACACCCGACCCGGCGGGCACGTCGCCGTGTCGACCTGCGCCTCCGGATCCGAGGTGCAGATCGCCGTGTCTGATGACGGCGAGGGAATCCCCGCCGACCAACTCGACGACGTGTTCACCCGGTTCCACCGCATCGACCCGTCCCGGGCCAGTCACGACGGCAGCGGAAGCGGCCTGGGCCTGACCATCGCCCGCGGCATCATCGCCGGCCACGGCGGCACCCTCACTGCGGACAGCGACGGCCCGGGAACCGGAGCGACATTCACCATCTCGCTCCCCGCCGCGACCACCTGACCCGGGCCCCAAGCCCGCATCCTCCACGGCCGTTCCGAGGTCTTGTCGGAATACCCATGGGGGGTATACGGTTGCATCGAGGTAGATACCCCGCCGGGGTATGGATGCGAGGAGGGTCGAGATGGGACGCAACAGCTCAGCCGCGACGGTCACCCTTCAGGTCGCTGACCTGCGGTGGGCCTCATCGGACGCGGTGATCGACTCGGTTCTGGGCCGGCGTCCCGGGGTGCTGGAGGTGGCAGCCAACGCCCAGTCCGGCACGGCCACGGTGACCTTCGACACGTCGGTCACGTCGGTGTCGCAGTTGGCGGGGTGGGTTCGCGACTGCGGGTTCCACTGCGCGGGACGGTCCGTGCCGGAGCACGTGTGCGACCCGATGGTCGAGCCCGCCCCCGAGCTCCCGATGCACGACGATCTCGGTGGGGCGGGTAGCCGGGACGACACTGGCGGTCATGCGTCTGCGGCGGCGGTGCACGGAGCCAAGGCTCACGAGGGCGCGGAGCATACGACCACGGGTCACCCCACCGCGGAGCATGTTGCGGCTACCTCGCAGGAGGTGATGGGTCACGGCGGGCACCACGCGGGGATGTCGATGGACGACATGACCACCGACATGCGCAACCGGTTCCTGGTGGCGGCGGTCCTGTCGGTGCCGATCCTGCTGTACTCCCCGATCGGTCGCGAGGTCCTCGGCTTCAGCGCCCCGGCGCCGTTCGGGTTGCGTGATGACGTGTTCGCGCTGCTGTTGAGCTTGCCGGTGATGGCCTACTCGGCCTGGATCTTCTTCGACGGTGCCTACCGGGCGCTGCGCGCGCGGACGCTGGACATGATGGTGCTGGTCGCGGTGGGGGTGGGTGCCGGGTGGCTGTACTCCCTGGGTGTGACGCTGACCGGTGGTGGGGAGGTGTTCTACGAGGCCGCCACCGTATTGGCCGCGTTCGTGCTGCTCGGGCACTGGTTCGAGATGCGCGCCCGTGGCGGGGCCAACGATGCGATCCGCACCCTGCTGGAACTCGCGCCCCCGATGGCCGTGGTGCTGCGCGACGGGATCGAGGTCGAGGTCCCCACAGCGGACGTCCAGGTCGGTGACCTGGTGCTGGTCCGGCCCGGGGCGAAGGTGCCGGTCGACGGGTTGGTCGAGTCCGGCGAGTCCGAGGTCGACGAGTCGATGGTCACCGGGGAGAGCCTTCCCGTGACCAAGGGCCCCGGGTCAGGGGTGATCGGGGCCTCGGTGAACACCACCGGCACGTTGCGGGTGCGCGCCACCAGGGTGGGGGCCGACACTGCCCTGGCCCAGATCGTGGCCCTGGTCCAGGCAGCGCAGAACTCCAAGGCCCCCGGGCAGCGGCTGGCCGACCGGGCCGCGTTCTGGCTGGTGCTCGTGGCCCTGATCGGCGGCGGGCTGACCTTCGCCGCCTGGCTGGCCACCGGCGCCAGCGCTCAGACTGCGCTGCTGTTCGCGATCACGGTCGTGGTGGTCACCTGCCCCGACGCCCTCGGCCTGGCCACCCCGACGGCGATCATGGTCGGCACCGGGTTGGGCGCCCAGCGGGGCGTGCTGTTCAAGAACGCCACCGCCCTGGAGACCTCCGCCCGGATCGACACCGTCGTGATGGACAAGACCGGCACCCTGACCAGGGGCGAGCCCGAGGTCACCGACGTCATCGTCGACGGCATGTCCGAGGCGGAGCTGCTGCCCCTGGTGGCCGCCGTGGAACGCGAGTCCGAGCACCCGCTGGCCGCCGCGGTGGTCCGCTACGCAGACAAGCACGGCGCCCAGATCCTGTCGGCCACCGGGTTCCGCAACGAGCCCGGTCGTGGTGCCGGTGCGCAGGTCGCCGGTCGGCGGGTCCTGGTCGGAACCAGCAAGCTGATGGCCGAGGAGTCCGTCGCCGTGGAGGCGTTGATCGGCCGCCGTGACGAGCTGACCGCGGCCGGGCGCACCTCGGTCCTGGTGGCCGTCGACGGGCATGCCGTGGCGGTGATCGCCCTGGCCGACGCGGCCCGGGAGACCGCCCCCGCGGCCGTCGCCGCACTGCACCAGGCCGGGGTCCGGGTCGTCATGCTCACCGGCGACAACCAGGCCACCGCCCAGCGGATCGCCGACCAGCTGGGCATCGATACCGTGATCGCCGAGGTGCTGCCCGCGGACAAGGCCACCAAGGTCGCCGAGCTGCAGGCGGCCGGCCGGCGGGTGGCCATGGTCGGCGACGGGGTCAACGACGCCCCCGCCCTGGCCCAGGCCGACGTCGGCATCGCCATCGGCGCCGGCACCGACGTCGCGATCGAGACGGCGGACGTGGTCCTGATGCGCTCGGACCCCCTTGACGTCCCCGTGGCCCTCACCGTGGGGCGGGGTACGGTGCGCAAGATGCGCCAGAACCTCGGGTGGGCGATCGGCTACAACGCCATCGCCCTGCCGATCGCCGCCGGGGTGTTCTACTCCGGGTTCGGGCTGATGCTGCGCCCCGAGATCGCCGCCCTGACCATGTCCGGCTCCAGCCTCATCGTCGCGGTCAACGCCCTGATGCTCAAGCGCCTGCGCCTCCCCGAGCAGCACGCCACCCCCGGGACCCCCGTCCCGCGTGTGGCGGCACCCGGGAACCCGACGGAACCTGGCCGACCGTCGGCTGTCAGCCCACATCGTGGACATGGGCACGCCTGATGGACCGACGGCGGTGACCTCAGCGTCACCCAAAGGAAGGCGAACTCATGACCACCACTACCTACACCGTGACCGGGATGACCTGCGGGCATTGCGTCGGCGCGGTGACCAAGGAACTGTCCGGGCTGCCCGGTGTCACCGAGGTCTCGATCGACATGGTCCCCGATGGCGGCTCCACGGTGACCGTGTGCAGCGAGGAGCCATTGGCTGAGGATGCCGTGCGGGCCGCGGTCGACGAGGCCGGCTACGAGCTGGCCGGAACAGCGCGCTGATCATGGCCGAGGCCGCACCGTCCGGGGTGCCGGAATCGACCTGGCGATCGGGGGGATGAGCTGCGCGTCCTGCGCGATGCGCCTCGAGACGAAGCTCACCGCATGCCCGGAGTCACGGCCACGGTCAACTACGCCACTGAGAAGGCGCACGTCGTGCTCCCCGAGGGCGTGGCGATCGAGTTCGCGATCCCGGGCTCGGCCGCCCTCGGGGGAGCCCTCGGCGGGGCACCAGCCCGCAGTTGCCGGGGGGTGCGAACCGGCGGCTCGGATCTTCATGGAACCTCAATGAATCCTGCGGCGGGACCTTCATGTGGGCCGGACATGATGGAGACAGCGACCGGGAGCTCCCGGGCGGAAGACTCGCAGGAAGGCGCGACCATGATGGGTTGGTATGGGTCGGGGATGGGCGGTGCGGGGCCGTTCATGTGGATGTTCATGGGGTTGTTCTGGATTGCCCTGATCGGGGTGATCATCTGGCTGGTCGTCAAGCTGCTGCCCGGCTCCGAGGCCAACCAACGCACCACCTCGACGTTCGGGGCAGGCCCGGTGGAGTCCCCGGAGCAGACGCTCGATCGGTTGTTCGCCATGGGGGAGATCGATGAGACCACGTATCGCACCCGCCGCACGGCGCTGACCGAGATGCGCCGGCCCTCATGACTGGGCAGCGGAGCGGGTACGTGATCGCCCTGGTGGTGGCGGTCCTGGCGTTGGTCATCTCGGTCGGGGCGGCGATGACCGTGATGGCCACTGGCAACGGGTGGCACCTGAACAACGCTGCCCAGGCGTCCAGCCCGGATGGTTGGCGGCAGGGTCTGCCCGGCAACGGAATGATGGGCCAGGGCCGCGGGGGTGGGGGGATGATGGGTGACTGGGACGATCGGGACACCCCGAGCATCACCACGGACCAGGCCAGGACAGCCGCCGAGGCGTGGGCCGCGGCCAACCAGCCCGGCGCCACCGTGGGCTCCGGTGTGCAGATGCCGATGGGCTACCTGTTCACCCTGACCAAGGACGGGCGCAGCGTGGGAACGATCATCGTCAACGACGACACCGGCCAGGTGGGCTGGTGGGCCGCGGCCCAACCATCCCCAACCGCCACTGACTCCTGACCCATGACGTCCCCAGCCGGCGGCGGAACGCCAGTGCGCGTCCTGGTGGTCGAGGATGAGGCGCCGATCCGCCGCGTGGTCGTGGGCTACCTGCAGCGGGAGGGGTTCGAGGTCTCCGAAGCCGCCGACGGCCTGACGGCCATTGCGTTGGCCCGCGAGCTGGGCCCGGAGGTGATCGTCCTGGACCTGGGACTGCCCGGAATCGATGGGGTCGAGGTATGCCGGGCGGTGCGCACCTTCTCCGATGCCTACGTCGTGATGCTCACCGCCCGCACCGAGGAGATCGACAAGCTGATCGGGCTCTCGGTCGGCGCCGATGACTATCTGACCAAACCGTTCAGCCCCCGGGAACTGGTCGCCCGGGTCCGGGCGATGCTGCGCCGCCCACGCACGGAGTCCGCCTCCGGTAACGTCGGAGTCAGCCGGTTCGGTGACCTCACCATCGACCCGGAAGCTCGCGAGGTGACCCTGGCGGGGCGGATCGTCGAGCTGACCCGCACCGAGTTCGACATCCTCGAGGTTCTGAGTTCCGAGCGGCGTCGGGTCTTCTCGCGACGGGCGCTGGTGGCTGACGTGTGGGGGGCGGACTGGTTCGGCGATGACCATCTCGTCGACGTGCACATCGCCCACATCCGGGCCAAGCTCGGCGACGACCCCGCGGCACCGCGCTACATCTGGACAGTGCGTGGCGTCGGGTACCGGATGGGACCCCGATGAGCACCCCAGCCGTGGCAGCACCGCCACGAGGAGCCGGGCCGCGGCTGGCCACGCGGGTGTTCTGGGCGATGGTCCTGGTGGTGCTGGCAGGCGCGGGCACCCTGCTGGTCGTGTCCCTGCTGCTCGCCCCGACGGTGTTCCACTGGCACCTGGATCAGGCTGGGATGTTGACGGACTCGGATGTATCCGACCACGTGGAGGAGGCGTTCGCGGTGGCGGCGCTGGCCTCCACAGGGGCCGGGGTCCTGGCCGCGTTGGCAGTAGCCGCGGCTGGGTCTCTGCTGGTGGCCCGGCGGCTCACCGACCCCATCGCGCTGACAGCCAACACAACCAGGCGACTGGCCGCCGGGGACTACACCGCCCGCATCGAGCAACCCCAGATGGGCCCGGAACTGGCCGCGCTGACCGAGTCGGTCAATGCCCTGGCGCAGCGCCTCGAGGACACCGAACGCTCGAGGATCCAGCTGATTGCCGACCTGGCCCACGAACTGCGCACCCCGACGGCGTCGATCCAGGCCACCGTCGAAGCCATCGCCGATCGCATCCTGCCCGCCGACGACGAGACCCTGGCCACCCTGTCCGACCAGTCGCAGCGACTGTCCCGACTCATCGATGACCTGGCCTCGGTGTCACGAGCCGAAGGGCGCGCATTTCGCCTCACCCTCACCACCACCGACGCAGTGGAAGCAGCACGGGCTGCAGCGACCGCCGGAGCGGCCAGATTCGCCCGCGCCGGAGTCACCCTTCACGCCCCCGAAGGACCGCCCCTGAATGTCCTGGCCGACCCCGACCGGTTGGGCGAAGTCCTCGACGAGCTCCTTGCCAACAGCCTGCACCACTGTAGAGACGGCGACGCCGTCACCATCACGGCAGCACGCCGCGGTGCCACCGCGGACATCACCGTCACCGACACCGGGTCAGGCTTCGACCCCAACCAGGCTGAGCAACTCTTCCAACGGTTCTACCGCGCGGATCCCGCGCACGGGAACCCGACCGGCTCCGGGATCGGTCTGACCGTGGCCCGCGCCCTCATCGAGGCCCAACACGGCACGCTGACCGCTGGCAGCCCCGGCGACGGCGCCGGAGCCCACTTCACCCTTAGCTTGCCCACGTCCGAAGCGTGAGCGCGGCCAGCGGGACTGTAACGACACCGAGCCCCTCGAAGACCGGTCGTCCAACTAGCTCTGGGCCGGTGGATCGATGGCGATCAGGTTCCCGGAGTACATGCCCATGACGCAGGTGAACGGCACGACTCCCTGGGGCAGGGCGGGCAGTTCGATGGTGTTGAGGCCGTTCTGCAGGTCGACCGATACGTCCAGGTCGGGGACGCGCAGGAAGGCGCTGCACTCCCATGTGGAGGTGGCCTGGATGGACCAGATGATGGGCAGTCCGGCGTGGACGACGGTGTCGGCCGGGGTGTAGCCGTCCCGGGTCTGGGTCATGTGGACGGTCTGGACGCCTCCGGTCACGGTGACGTTGTCCGACACCTGCCGAGCAGCGGCCGCCGTCGCGGTGGCGCCGGCGACGCCGAGGAGGCGCAGGCCGCTGGTCACGTTCAGCAGGGCGAAGGCAAGGACGACCACGCCGACCACCTGGAGCACGGTGCCACGCGCCCTGCCGGTGGCGATCTCGGGGACGGAGGCCACGGCGAGCAGGCCGGGCGTGGTGCCGACTGCGAAGGTGGCCATGATCAGCCCGGCGGATGCCGGTGATCCGGTGGACAGTGCGTACACCTGAACGGCTTGGGTGAACCCGCAGGGAAGGAAGAAGGTGGCGGCCCCGACCAGTGCGGTGCGGGTGTGGCTGTAGGGCCGACCGGCCGCGGCTTCGAGGCCCAGCAGACCGGCCAGCCCAGCGGGCAGGCGAGGCGACCAGGCCGCCATCCGCGGCGACACCCCGGTCAGGCGGACACCGAGGAGGAGCATCACGACGGCCACAGCCAGCGCCAGTGCGCCGATCATCCGGGTCGGCAGACCCACCACCGAGCCGAGGGACCCCAAAGCCGCGCCGAGCACCCCGAACCCGACGATCCGGCCGACGTTGAACGCGACCTGCGGTCGCATCCGGGTCCGGAACGACGCCAGCGGCTGGCCATCCCGGCTGCCGGGCGGCCGCGTGTGCGGCCGAGAACCCCAGGACCAAACCGCCAACCATCGCCATGCACGTGGAGAACCCCGCGGTCAGACCCAGGACCAGCACGAGCAGGAGCCCACCACGCGACGGGCTCGCCAGGTCCCCGACGAGGCCTCCCACGCCGAGGGCCCCTGCGAGGACGACCACGGCCATGATGGCCAGCCCGCTGAGGGCAACGGTGATCCACGTGGATGCTTCGCTGGTGAGCCACGCCGGGGTGCCCGGCTCGTACCCAGCGGAGCGGATCGCTGCCTCAACCCGATCCGTGGGCGGCAGGGGTGCCCCGCGGAGCACCGCGGTTCCGCGCCGTGCCGACACGTCGACCGATTCGACACCCGGGATCCGCAGCAGGGCACGGCCGACGCGCCTCTCGCAGGCGTCGCAGGTCATCCCAACCACCGGGACCGTGCGGCGCTGCACCTCGTCCGAATCCGCCCGTGCGCTCACGCTGCCCGTCCGGCGGGTGCGTGCCCCATGCGCTGGGTCATCTGTACCTCTCAGCTCGTCCTCGAGGTGGTCTCACTGAGCTTCCGCAGCAGGACCCGGCACCGGGGACACGTCGGGGTCCACCGATCCGAGTCCCTTCCTGGACCCGATCGGGATTCATGCCTACAGGCTGACATCTCAGCCCAGACATCTGAGCGAGGTTCCATGAAGATCCGATGAAGATGCCCGGAGCCAGTACGAACCTGTGGCGTTCGGAGGCCTCCGGGCGCGGTGCCGCATCCCTTTGAGCCGTGAGCGCCAAAGCCCCGGCCGCAGGACCGCACTTGTCTGGGCGCTGCGATCGGGCTTGGGGCTCCTATCGTCCGACCATGCCCATCATGGCGTCGTTGTAGCGGTTGCCGGCGACGCCTACCTCGTCGGTGAGGTGGTCGAGCTCGGCACGCTCGTCGGCGGACAGCGCCACGGTGGCGGCCCCGGCGTTCTCCTCGACGCGGGACAGCCGCCGTGTGCCGGGGATCGGCACGATCCACGGCTGTTGGGCCAGCAACCAGGCCAGCGCGACCTGCCCGGGGGTGGCGCCCCGGCCCTCGGCGAGGGCGCGGACCCGATCCACGAGGGCCTGGTTGGCGGCGAGGTTGGCCGCCTCGAACCGGGGCACCCGGCGGCGGAAGTCATCCGCCGCGAACTGCGTGTCCGTCGACACGGTGCCGGTCAGGAAGCCCTTGCCCAGCGGGCTGAACGGCACGAACCCGATGCCGAGCTCGGCGCAGGTGGGCAGCACCTCCGGTTCGGGGTCCCGTGTCCACAGCGAGTACTCCGACTGCACCGCGGTCACCGGATGCACGGCGTGCGCGCGGCGGATCGTGGCCGCACCTGCCTCCGACAGGCCGAAGTGGCGCACCTTGCCCTCGGCGACGAGCTCGCCGACCGTGCCGGCGACGTCCTCGATCGGGACCCCGGGGTCGACGCGGTGCTGGTAGAACAGGTCGATCGCCTCGACTCGCAGCCGGCGCAGCGACGCCTCGGCGACGCGGCGGATCTGCTCGGGCCGGCTGTCCAGGCCGACCATCTTCCCGTCGACGATGTCCCAGCCGAACTTGGTGGCGATCACCACCTGGTCGCGCACCGGCTCAAGGGCCTCGCCGACGAGCTCCTCGTTGACGTAGGGGCCGTACACCTCGGCGGTGTCGAAGAACGTGACGCCGAGGTCGACGGCGCCGCGCAGCACGGCGATCATCTCCTCGCGCGTGCCCGGGTTCGGGCCGTAGCTCATGGACATGCCCATCGCGCCCAGGCCGATCGCCGAGACCTCCAGGCCCTGTCCCAGTGTGCGGTTGTGCATCGTGGTTCCTCCTCGTGTGTGGGTGGATCGTGCCAGTGTCGAGTCGTGATGCGACGAGCCGTGAGGCGTGTCAGTCGTGGATGGGGCGGTTGCCGATGAGGCTGACCATGGCGGGGTCGCGGTGGTCGAAGAACAGGCTGGTGCCGGTGTCCATGCCGGCGATGGCCGCCATCTCCTGATCGGTGAGGGTGAAGTCGAAGATGTCGAGGTTCTGCGCCATCCGGGCCGGCTGGACGGACTTGGGGATGGCCACGATGCCGCGCTGGGTCAGCCAGCGCAGCACGACCTGGGCGACGGACTTGCCGTGCGCGGCGCCGATCTCGGTCAGGATGGGGTCGGTGAACAGGTTGTTGCGGCCCTCAGCGAACCCGCCCCAGGACTCGTGCTGCACCCCGCGTTCGACCATCAGGGCGTGGTCGGCCTGGCGCTGGAAGTAGGGGTGGGTCTCGATCTGGTTGACCGCGGGCGTGAACCCGGTGCGGTCGATCAGGTCCACCAACCGATCCGGGTGGAAGTTCGACACCCCGACAGCCCGGGCCAGGCCCTGCTCGGTCAGGGTGCGCATCGCCCGCCAGGATCCGTAGTAGTCGCCGTAGGGCTGGTGGATCAGGTACAGGTCGAGGTAGTCCAGCCCCAGCCGGCTCAGCGAGGCGTCGAACGCCTCCTTGGTGGGGTCCTCGCCGGTGTCCTGCACCCACAGCTTGGTGGTGACGAACAACTCGCCGCGCGGGATGCCGCTGGCCGCGATGGCCGCCCCGACGGCTTCCTCGTTGCCGTAGGAGGCGGCGGTGTCCAGGTGCCGGTACCCGGCGGCCAGGGCGTCGGTGACGGCCTGCTCGGTCTGGTCGGCGGGGATCTGGAACACCCCGAACCCGAGGATCGGCATCTGCACGCCGTTGTTGAGGGTGACGGTGGGAACGTGAACAGTCATGAGTGGTCCTTCATCTCGCTCGCTGTGTGGCCGTGGCCGATCTCCGGGTGGACGTTGGGGTGCCCTCGGCTCCTGCCCTAGCGAAGCAGCCCTCAACCGCCGGTGACAGTGACTGGTTATCCCGGTAACGCCAGACCCTGCCTCACATCGCGTCAGGGTCGTACTGTCGCGGCCATGGACAACAGCTCCGAGGTTCGTGACTTCCTCACGAGCCGCCGGGAACGGCTCACCCCCGATCAAGCCGGGATCCCGTTCTACGGCGGGCGGCGCCGGGTCAAGGGGCTGCGCCGCGAGGAGGTCGCGATGCTCGCCGGGATGAGCACCGACTACTACACCCGCCTGGAGCGCGGGAACCTCGCCGGGGTCTCGGAGTCCGTGCTCGAGGCGCTGGCCCGGGCCCTGCAGCTCGACGAGGCCGAGCGGGCCCACCTGCTCGACCTGGCCGCCACCGCCAACGCACCTGGCCGAGAGCCCGCTGCTGGTCCCCGGCGCCGAACCCCACCCCGTCGGGTGCGCGAGGGGGTGCAGCGCATCCTCGACTCCATCTCCGGCCCCGCCTATGCCCGGAACGTGCGCGGCGACGTGCTGGCCACCAACCAGCTTGCCCGCGCCCTGTTCTCCGACATCTACGGACAGGGGAGCACTGGGTTCAACATGGCCCGCTACTTGTTCCTCGACCCGCGCTCGCGCGACTTCTTCGTCCAGTGGGAGACCGTGGCCCGCGACTCCGTGGCGGCAATGCGCGTCGAAGCCGGACGCAACCCTTACGACCGGGCATTGTCCGACCTCGTCGGCGAGCTGACGACCCGCAGCGAGGAGTTCGCCACCTGGTGGGCCGCCCACAACGTCAAGATCCACACCACCGCCACCAAGACCCTGCACCACCCCGTGGTCGGCGAACTCGAGCTCACCGGCGAGGCACTGCTGCTGCCCGGCGACCCCGGCCTGGTCATCATCACCTACACCGTGGAACCGAACAGCGCCTCCCAACAGGCCCTGGACTTCCTCGCCAGCTGGAGCACCCAGCAGGTAACCGACAACGCCCCGCAGGGGCAGGCGCAGGAAGGCAGCGACGCCCCGAACTGACCAGGACTCCGCACCTTTGGAGACCGCGGAGCGGTCCGGTACACGGGCTCAGAGTTGCAGGACGGCCGCGGCGCTCAAGTAGGCCGCAGACGCGACGTCTGGGTCGTGCAGATCGCCAGGATCCGCCAACGCCGCCTGGGATCGTGTCCGTATCGCGGAACCTGGGTCATCCGCGACCAGATCGATGCACAGGCCAGCGACAACGGCATGGGTGTCGTGCTCGTCCAGTCCGTCGAGGACAAGCCCGTTGTGAAGCAGGGACGCGGCCTCGCGGAACACCTCTCGAGCCAGGTCGAGGTCAACATCAGGCCGGGCATGGGCCACGGCATCGGCGGCCGCCATGAATTGCGCGAATGCTGGACCTGACGTGCTCGGCGGCATGCCGGGAGCCTCCCATCGCGCACACGTCTCGGCAAGCCGTGCGACCCCATCCGGACACCCGAACCGGGAGGCAGCCGGGTTCGGGATCACCGCGAGTGCAGCTTGCTCGTCTGGCCCGCCCACAGCGGATGGCTTCCAGGGTTCCCGCGGCTGCCGATCTGCAAAGCCGCGACTCGTGAGCCGGTCAGGTGGGTCGGACCTCGGTGAAGCTAGCGATGAAGTCGGGGCTCTGCATGGCGCCGTAGGTCGTCATGTTCGATGCCCTGATGCAGGACTCGTCACCGTCGAGGAACGAACCGGAGATGACAACCTCGTCACCCGGCTCGAGTGTCAGCACGCGGGGCCTGGTTACACGGAGCGAGTGCCCTCCTTCGGAGGCGACAGGGGCAAGACGTGGACGAGGCCCTAGCCGAAGGTGCCCCCGACTCGGAAGTCGGGCATGAACCGCCCGCAGCGACTGCACTCGCCCGAGGTTCCCGTCCCGTCCTCGGAGCGGCTGGTCACGAAGTGGTGCCACCCGAACAGGCAGCGCAGGTCCCTCATGGTTCCCTCCTTCACTAGCTCCGCGCCCTATATGGTGAAGTTAGGCTTACCTCAGTGAGTTGTCAACGGGTTTCGGCGGCTCATCGGGCTCAGGCCCTGACCGTCTGCCGGGCGGCGCTGCCGGCGTGCGCTGGTCGCCGTAGTCGTCGGTGAGCACCTGGCTGCAGTCGCCATCGTCCGCGATCGGCCCGACCACCCGTGGGTCTGCCAGTGCCGCCTGCGCGCGGTCGCGGCCCAGGTTCCAGGCCAGCGCATCGTCCCGGAGGCGCTCGGTGTCCCGCAGCCCGAACATGCAGCGACTGACCTCGTCCGGCAGCCGGTCGACCAGGGTGGGTGTCGCGTCCGCGCTCAGGGTGGACAAGTACAGCGTGTCCAGGCTTCGTCCTGATTCGAAGCGATCGATGTTGCGCGCTGCGACCCAGGCATCGGGGTTGATGGCGACGAAGGCCACGGTGAAGGCGGCTGCCGAGATGAGGATGGCGCGCGCCAGCCAGGGGCCTGACAGCCGGATGCCGGCGACCAGCAGCAGGACGACGACCAGCCCCAACCACAGCTCGAATCCGTCGACGAACACGCGCAGCACCGTGTAGCCGTAGGCCTGCTGGTACAGGCCCATCCGGTACAGGGCGCTGGCGACCACGGCGAGGGTGAGCAGGCACAGGGCGCCGAGGAGCGCGCGCAGCAGGATGCGGTCGCCTCGCGTTGTGCGTGCGGCCACACGCATGGTGAGTGCGACGACGACCAGCGTCAGGAACGTGGCGGTGGTCAACTGGGCGAACCCCTGGTGCACGTACTCGGCGTAGGTGAGCCCGGTCATCCGCTGCAGGTACGCATGCCCTCCCCACATCCCCGCGCCCTGCGCGATGAGGAACCCCGCGACCACGGCAACCACCAGGCCGACCGGAACCGCCCACTCCCACGCGTGGGCCGCCTGCCGGCGCCCGGGCAGCGACAGGCCTGCGATTCGAGGGGGGTTGAGCGCGAGGTAGGCGCCCGTGAGCACGATCCCGGCGATGAGTGTGAGCACGAACGTGCGCAGCACGATCGTGTCCCAGCCGAGGTCCGGGATGGCGGCGTCGGCCCAGGTGCCGAAGACCGCGTCGCCGGACGCGAACAGCCCCCCGAACAGGGCCAGGGCCACCAAGGAGAGGCCGGCTGTGCGCAGCGCTGGCCAGAGGACCGGCACCCGCCCTGTGGTGCTGAGCGTGCGACCGAGCAGCGGCAGGCCGCGCAGTGCCGACAGCGGCCACGAGACCACGCTGGCGGGGATCGAGATCAGGGTGCGCCCGAGGGTCATCCCAACCGCCGCGACCACCACAGCGACCATCACGGACAGCGCGACCACGCCGCCGGCGTCGCGCAGGATCGCGGTCGACGCCAGGAGCCCCGCGAGCAGGGCGCACCCGACTGCCCACGGGCGGTCCCGGTAGCGGGCGACTGCCCACATCAGGGCCCCTGCGGCGAGCAGCGTGAGTCCCACCGCGAGTCCGACGTTGCGCTCGGGCCACGTGAGCGCCGCCCACCCGCCGATGGCCAGCGCCCCGACCACGGCCACGGGCTGGGGTGGCAGGGCTCGCTCCGGCCAGAACCCGTCCAGCAGGTCGGCGCCGCCAGCAGCGGGAACCGGCCGGAACCCGGCGTCAGGTCGGCCCAGCGGGGTTGCTGGGTCGGGGATGGCCGGGGCCTCCGGGGCGACCCTGGGCCCAGACGTGGGGGAGGGCGTGATCGCGGCAGGCACGGCGGATTCCGGGCGCGTGCGCGGTTCCGGACCTGTGCACAGGGGAAGACTCGCCCGCAGCAGCGCGCCCGTCGCAGCGCGGTCGTTCGGCAGCGCGACGATCGTTCCGCCGTGCAACTGGCACACCCATCGCGCGATGGCCAGCCCAAGCCCGGTGCCACCGGCGGCGTCCGCGCCGGAGCCGAATCGTTCGAAGACACGTTCGGCCACCTCGGCGGGGATGCCCGGACCCTCGTCACGGACCTCGAGCCACCAGGTGGACGTGTCGATCTCACGGGCACTGACCAGCACCACGCCGCCCGCAGGGCTGTGCCGTATCGCGTTGCCGACGAGGTTCACCACGAGCTGCGTGAGCCGAGCCGGGTCGGCTCGCACCGTGAGGTCCGCGGGCTGCGTCTCGCACCGCACCAGGACGTCACGGGAGTCCAACGTGGGCTCCGACACGGCCGCATGCAGCACGTCGGCGATGCGCACCTCGGCCAGCGACAGCGGAGCCACCCCGGCGTCCAGGCGGGCAAGGTCGAGGAGGTCGGCGACCAGGGCGCCGAGCCGCTCGGACTGGCGCAGTGCCCCCCTCAGCGCTTCATCGTCGGGGCTCACCACCCCATCGACCAGGTTCTCCAGGAGGGCGCGCTGGGCGGCCAGCGGGGTGCGCAGCTCGTGGGACACGGTTGCGACGAGCCTGCGACGCTCCTCGTCGGCCGACCCCAGGTCGGTGGCCATCGCGTTGAAGGCGACGGCGAGCTGCCCGACCTCGTCGGAGCTCGACGCTGCGACGCGCTGGCTGTAGTCGCCACCGGCCATCGCCCGAGCCGC
Source organism: uncultured Actinomycetes bacterium (assembly GCA_963774745.1). Classification (GTDB taxonomy): domain Bacteria; phylum Actinomycetota; class Actinomycetes; order S36-B12; family CAIYMF01; genus Prado023. The sequence continues at coordinate 160,739 of CAVZGE010000005.1, forward strand.
GCGGGTCATGTCGCGCAGGGGCGCGGTCATCCCGCGTGCCAACCACTGGGTGACCCCCAGTGCGGCCGCGACGGTCACCGGCACGCTGGTCCACCACGGCACCTGCGCGGCGTCGCCGACCTCCGCCACGAGCACCGCCACGACCACGCTGACCCCCACGAGCAGGCCAAGCTTGGCCTTGATCGAGGTGAGCGCATCCAGCGGGCGCCCGGGGTTCACGGGTGGACCTCGAGGGCGTAGCCGACGCCGTGGACGGTGCGCACCCGCTGGCCGCCGAGCTTGGCCCGCAGTGACTTCACGTGGCTGTCCAGGGTGCGCGTGCCAGCGGCGTCCGACCACCCCCAGACCTCCCGCATGAGCGTGTCCCGGCTGCGCACCGTTCCCGGATCGCCTGCCAGTGCGCACAGCAGGTCGAACTCGAGGGGAGTCAGGTGCACCGGACCGCCGTCAACGGTGACGCGACGAGTCGCCGGATCGATCACCAGCCCGGGCAGCTCGATGGTGCCCGCACCCGAGGCGACCAGCGCCGTCGCACGCTCGACACGACGCAGCAGGGCCCTGATCCGGGCCACGACCTCGCGCATCGAGAACGGCTTGGTCACGTAGTCGTCGGCGCCGACTCCCAACCCGACCAACAGGTCGGTCTCGTCGGAGCGGGCCGTGAGCATGATGACCGGCACCGGACGGATCGCCTGGATGCGCCGGCACACCTCGAGGCCGTCGAAGCCCGGCAGCATGACGTCCAGCACGACCAGGTCGGGTCGCTGCTGCCCGAAGGCGGCGACCGCACCGGGACCGTCGTAGGCCTGGTCGACGACGAACCCCTCGGCGCGCAGCCGGTCACTGACGGCCTGGTTGATCGTGGGTTCGTCCTCGACGACGAGGATCCGTGCGGCGTCCCCGGTCGGTGAGCTCATGGCAACGAGCGTAGGCGAGCGCCGGTGAGGGCCCCGGGGCCGACGTGTGGAGAAGTCGTGAAGGTCTGCTGGTGATCCGTGGGAGGCCGGTGGTCAACGCATCGGGGGCGAATGCGGTGTCACGGGTTGCTGGGCAGGATCCTCTCCCTGAGCACCGCGAGGCCATCGCGGGCCCCGCGCTCGGCGTCGTGGACCCGCTCATGCATCTCGCGAGCAGCCTCGAGATCGGCGAGCGCCGCCTGCTCGGCCCGCCGGCAGGCGTCCACCCCCTGCGTGCGGTCGCGGCGGGCAGCCTCGAGGTCGTTGCGGTAGCCCGCCAGCTCGCCCTCGGCGAGTTCCGTGGCTCGCGCGAGCAGGTAGCGGAAGCTGGCCCGGGCCTTCTTGGGCGTTGTCTTGCGCGACAGCCCGTCCAGTTCCTCCTGCACCGTGACTCGCATGAACACCAGCGGGTCGGACACGTAGCGCGTGTTGGCCGCCGCCTGCTCGGCCCGTGCCAGCGCCGCGCGCGCCTCGGCCAGGTCGTGCTCCGCCTCGCGCACGGCTGCTGCAGCGGCTTGCAGGTGCGCAGCGAACCTGTCGGTCACCGCAAGGGCAAGGCGGTCCCATTCCGGCTGGGTGATCCGGTCGGGGCCGGGCGCATCAGCGGCCGTGGGCGGGTCAGTCATGTGTCCTCGGGTCGTGACGGGATGACCAATCCTCGCATGCCCGAGCGGGAAGCCCGGCCGTGCACGTGGCGCACGGGTTGGGGAGGAGGGGCAGCACGCATGCGCCCGGCACCGGCATCGAGGTTCGTCCGGTGCCCGATCTCGTCGAACGCCTGGATCGCGAGCACCTCCTCGGACATCTCGTCGTTCAACCGGCGCAGCAGCTCGACGATGCGGACGTCGTCCCAGCGCATGGCGGCGATCTCGGCGCTGTCGCGCAGCATCGGCACCGTGAGGCGGTTGCGGGTCAGCTCGTACGTGCGGCCGGCCTCCGCCTCGTCCTTCCCGGTGGTCAGCGTCCCGACGATGGCCTGGGCGAGCAGCTCGGCATCGCGCATCGCGTCGGTCAGGCCATGGGCGCTGATCGGGTCCTTCCACGATCCGGCGTCCCCGACCAACGCCCAGCCGGGGCCCCAAGGCCGGCGCAGGTGGCCGGGCTGGCCGGTGAACGTGCGCAGCGGGCTCGTCAGCCGTGCCGATCGCAGCCGGTCCGCGATATCGGGGGAGGACGCCGCCACCACCGCATCCAGCACGGCGGGCCCGCCGCGCCCGATGCGCTCCGGCTGGTCGGTGCCGAACACGCAGGTCAGGCCGTCATTGGTCGGGATCAAGCCCGCCGCGGCCCCCGGGCGGTAGGCCCACTCGTACCCCGTGGTGTCCAGATCGCTGAAGTACCCGTAGACCGACGCGCTGGTGTGTGCGGCTCGATGCGTGATCGGCGCCGCGACGAGCCGGGCGATCGTCGAGCGCCGCCCGTCAGCGCCGACCACGAGCCGAGCGCGCAGGGGCGTGATCCCCCGGCTGCGGTCGCGGGTCACGACGCCGACCACCCGGCCGTGCTCGCGGCACAGGTCGATGACGCCCGTGCCGTACCGAACGTGCACCCCGGCGGCCCGAGCAGCCCCGACCAGGATCGGGTCGAGCACGGTCCGCCGGGGCGCGTAGAGCGCGTCCACGCCGGCCCACGGCTTGATGGCGATCGTCACGTCGCTGGACGAGTACCGGAACGTGGTCTCCCGGATGGCCGGCGTCCCAGCCGCGATGACCTGATCAAGCAGCCCCCAACGGCTCAGCTGGGCGACCCCGCCGCGCATGAGCGCGTGCGTGGACAGCGTGTCGGTTCCGCCCTTTCCGTGGTCGAGCAGGGTCACGGTCAGTCCGGCCCGTGACAGCAGCATGGCCACGGCTGCTCCCGCGGCCCGGGCGCCGACCACGATGACATCAGCCTCGCCGGAGTCCCTGGCCATGACGCCTCCCTTACTCGCTGTCGTCCACCGCTTGGGCGGTCAGCCGGCGTCGACCTCGAACGACACCGGGACCGGCTGGGTGAGCATGTCGAGCACCGCGGATCGCGCCTTCGACTGCTCGACGACGCGGCGCAGTGCCTCCGGGTCGTCGCCGCGGAGCCGGAACGAGATCCGGATCCCCTGGCAGCCGTTGCGGACCGCTGGGTCGAGTCCGAGCAGCCCCATCAGGTCGATGTCGCCCTCGACGGTGGAGCTGACCTCGGTGAGCTGCACCCCACGGACCGCGGCGATGTTGCCGATGCCGGCGGTCAGGCAGGACGCGAGGGCGGCCAGCAGGAACTCCACGGGAGTCGGTCCGTGGTCCTGGCCGACGAGCACCTGCGGGTGGTCGGCGTCGTAGCTGCGGGACTCCACATGGGTGAGCTCCTGCTTCGCGCCGAAGAAGTCGTGGATCGTGGAGCGGCTGTGGGTGCCGCTGACCCACTGGTTCGTGGCCCGGAACTGGAACCTCGCGATCTGCGGGCTTTCCTTCACCGCGTCGAGCGTTGCGAACAGGGTGGTGACGTCGACGCCGTTGCGGGCCGGGTGATCGGTGATGGTCATGTATTCCTCCTGTGATCGACCGGGACGGTCACCGACCACTGTCGTCGCAGCAGAGCACCAGCACATCCGTGGCGACCACGGGTCCTCGCCTGCGTGGCGAGCACGGAGATGCCGATGGTGCCTGGGCAGCCCTCAGCGGCCCACGAAGCGCTCGACCTCGTCGAGGAACTGGGCGAAGGCGATGTCGCGCTGCAGCAGGATGTGGTTGCGGCTGCGAAGCGCCACGAACCGTGCGCCGGGGATCAGCCCGGCCAGCAGGCGACCCTGCTCGAACGGCACGCCCCGGTCGTCCGTGGAGTGCAGGACCAGCGTCGGCACCCGGACGGTCCTGGCCAGATCGCTGGCGTCCAGGTTGTGGAACGCGGCCTCGAGCAGCGGGGCGTTGGTCGGCGTCGTGGTGGTGCGCAGCTGCTCGGAGAACCATTCGATCTCCTCCGGTCCCGCGTCCGGCACGAACTGCCGGGCGAAGGTCTCGCGGAACAACGCGTTGTCGGTGCGCCAGGCGACCCGGGCCATGTCCTCCTGCACCGTGGCCTCCTCTACCTGCACGGGATCACCGCGGCAGCGCATCCCACGTGCGTAGGTCCCGTACAGCACGAGCGCGCACACCTGCTCGGGGTAGCGGGCGGCGAACCCGAAAGCCACGGGACCACCCTGGGAGATGCCAAGGAGTGCCACCGGACCGTCGGCGACCGCGTCCACCACTGCCCGCAGGTCCTCGATCCACAGGTCGAGGTCGGTGAGGTCGACCCCGGTCAGGTCGCGATCCGAGAGACCGCACCCGCGCGGGTCGTAGCGGATGTAGCGGTACCGCGAGCCCAGCTCGCGGACCCAGTGGCCCCAGATCGGGCTGGCCACCGTGTCCTTGTCCGCCTGGGTGAGCCACGTCGCGGCCTTCACCAGCGTCGGGCCGGACCCGGTCTCCGCGATGGCCAGGGACGCGCCGCCGGAGACCTCGACGAACCGGATGCTGGTCTGCGGACCGGAGGAGGGCGCCGGGGCCGGCGCCTCGCCTCCCGGGCCGAGGCCGCGACTCAGGGCCCGCCGATCCCGCGCGCCCAGCTTCCGCAGGAGTGAGGACACGTGGGTCTCCACCGTGCGCACGGACACGACCAGTTCGGCGGCGATCTCGGCGTTGCTCCACCGGCGCCGCACCAGTTCCAGGACGGCCTGCTCCCGCGGCGTCAGCCCGGTGCCCGGCGATCCGGCCATGCCCTCGAGTGTGCCACCGGAATCGGGCTCAGCGAAGGGCTGATGCTGACGTGGACGCCAGCGTGGGGGTCATGGTGGCGCGGGCTCGTCATGGGTTCACCCGTGTCTGCCGGTTGGTCACGCAGAGGAGCGGCGAGCTGTCGAGCGGCTAGTCGAGACGCTCGATGGCAGGCCCGGTTGACGCCGTGTGCGCCTGGATGGTCGGGGCCAGCCTGATCAGCGGCTGCGTGGCGAGCAGGGCGATGCCCAGTGGCAGGGCGGTCAGACCGACCACGCGGGCGAGGAACGTGACCAGGACGGTGCCGGCGTTGGCCGTGGCCCCGAGGAAGTCGTTGATGGCGATGAGGGTTCCAGGACCGAAGAACATCTGGAGCAGGCCCACGGCGAGCAGAGTCAGGCCGGCAGCGAGCTGGGCGCGTGCCGATGGGCTGCTGAAGGGGCGGGTCAACGCGCGGACGGCCAGGGATACGGCGATCAGGGCGGCCCCGGTCGGTGCCAGGACCCGGGCGGCCAGGTCGTAGCCCTCGAAGAGCCCGATCCTGGCGGGCGCACGGCTGAAGAGCTGATCGGTGAGGTAGTAGCCGACCACAGCGCCGATCAGGAGCAGCACTCCGGCGAGTCGGGTGGAGCGTTCGACCCGACCGCCGCGGTCGTTGAACAGGTCATCACGGTCCATGGCGTCCCCCATTCTGTCATCGGGCCGCGGAGTCTGGCAGCCCGAGCTGGGTGCAGGTGCGTGTGGGAGCGTCGCAGCCCACAGTCCAGCGTCGGCGTCTGGATCTGGCCGGTCGGTGGTGGGGTCAGCCACGGGCAGCCCCCGGGACAGGGTCAAGGTTTGCCTCACACCTATGCATCCGCCCCGACCCTCCAGCGCTGCGCCCTGACCCCCGGATTGTCCGCCGGCCCGGGACGCGGTCATCTCGACGGAAACGCATCCGGGCGCGGCGGAGGCCCTGCCGCGACGGGGGAGCAACGGCAGAGCCTCCGCGGCCGAGAGTACGCCGGCCACAACCGGCGTGGTGCACCGTGGGGGCGTCGAGCCCGGTTCCCTCCCCGGCGAGGAACCCGACCCCGCACCACCCACATCCACTGATCCGTGGAAGAGCGTGAGCGCTGCAGTGATCTACGTCACAACAGGTGGCGTCGGGGGTCGGGTTCACCCGGTCGTGCACCCTCCGTCGGGCTTAGCCATGGATGCCGGCGGGTCAGTGCAGGTCGCGGGCGTGGGCCCAGCGGGCGAGCTCGCGGCGGTTGGACAGCTGGAGCTTGCGCAGGACGGCGCTGACGTGGGTCTCGATGGTGCGGGTGGAGACGAACAGTTCGGCGGCGGCTTCGCGGTAGGTGTAGCCGCGGGCGATCAGGGTCAGGACCTCGACCTCTCGGGGGGTGAGCACGTCCAGCTCGGTGTCGGGGGATGGGGTGGGTTGGGGGTCGGCGCGGAAGGAGTCCAGGACGAATCCGGCCAGCCGGGGGGAGAACACGGCGTCGCCCTCGGCGACCCGGTGCACGGCATCGACGAGGCCTTCGGCACTGACGGACTTGGTGAGGTAGCCGTGGGCGCCGGCGCGGATGACAGTGACGACATCCTCCGGGGAGTCGGAGATGGAAAGTGCCAGCCATCGGGTTCCGGGGGCACGGTCCCCGACAGCGGAGATCACGTCGGCGCCGGTGCCTGAGGGCAGGTGGACATCCAGCAGGACGACGTCGGGCTGGGTGGCCACGACCGCTTCGACGGCGGGGCCCACGTCGTCGGCCTCGCCGACGACCTGGACGTGCCCGGCGAGCTGGGCACGGACCCCGCTGCGGACCAGGGCGTGGTCGTCGACGATCAGCACCCGGACCGGCCCGGCCGCGGCAGGTGCGATGGGGCCGGTCATAGCGGCATCCGGATCTGGACCTCGGTCCCGGCGCCGGGGGCTGACCGGATGATGGTGGAGCCGCCGGCGCGGGTGATCCTCCCGATGATGGAGTCGCGCACCCCACCCCGGTCGGGCTGGGAGGGTGTCGGGGTCGAACCCGCATCCACGGTCACGGATGTACACGCTGACCTCGTCGGGGGCCATCCGGGCGAACACCTGCACGGGTTGCGGGTCGCCGGAGTGCCGGGCGGCGTTGAGCATGGCCTCCCGGGCAGCGGCGACGACGGCTTCGGTTGCCGGGGTACGGATGGGCAGGTCGCCGACGGTGACCACGTCGATGAGGGCGGCCTCGGCCTGCTCGACGCTGGCCGCGGCGTCCTGAAGCTGGTCGGCCAGCCCCGCGGGCTGCCCGGGGTCGGGCTGCTGGCCGTAGAGCCAGGTGCGCAGTCCCCGTTCCTCGGCGCGGGCCAGCCGCAGCACGGTGTCGGGGTCGCTGTGCTCCCGTTGGATCAGCGACAGGGTCTGCAGCACGGAGTCGTGCAGATGCGCGGCGATCTCGGCGCGTTGACGCACCGCGAGCCGCTCGGCGCGTTCCCGGTCCCTGTCGCGGACCAGGCGCACGATGAACGGGCTCGCGACCAAGGCGGCCCCACCGAGGACGACCGCGACCGCACCCACGGCTGCGGTCAGCGATGGCAGACCGACCTGCCCGGCGATGAACACCACCGCCGCCAGACCGAGCAGGGCGATCCCGGCGCTGCGGCGCACCAGCCCTCGGTCCGGTTGCTCCTCCGCGCGGTCCGGCGCCCACCAGACGAGGGCTGCGCCACCGGCGGCGGCGGCCAGGGTCAGGGCTGTGCTGGGGCTCAGGGCCAGGGCGACCCCTCCCGTGGCGAGCAGACCTGCGGCGAGCATCGGCCAGGGGGAGCGGGGTGGGGCGGTCGGGTCGGGCTCGGCGGCGGGGGCCAGCAGCCAGAGCAGCAGGTAGGCGACCAGCCCGATCCCGCCGGCCAGCGCGGCAACTGTGAACGAGGCACGCACCGCAACGACAGGGACCTGCAGGTCTTCGGCCACGCCGGCGCACACGCCGGCGAGCAGTCCTCGGTCCGGTCTCCGCTGCAGTCCCACCCGGCCATTGTCCCCGCGGCGCTCCCTGCCCGGAATGCTGGTGCCGGGATCTCCGGGTTTTCTCCGGGTTCGTCCCGGATACCGGCACCCTGGGCTCCGGGGTGAGATGTGGGTTATGGACACGATGCACCTGACGGACTCCCCCCGGACTCGCTGGTTCGCCGGCCTGCGCCGCTCCCGCTCCCGAGTCCTGGGAGGGGTCGCCGCCGGGTTCGCCGAGTTCTGGGCGGTGGACCCGCTGTTGATCCGGGTGCTGGTCGTATCCCCGCTGCTGGCGGCCTTGTTCGCGATGACCGGGCAGGTGGTCCTGGGCCTGTACTGGTCGTCCCCGCTGACCCAGCTGCTGTGGCTCGCGGCAGCCGCCACCATCGCGGCCTACCTTGTGGGCTGGGTCCTGCTCCCGAACCCCGACGGCGCCAGCCTGGCTCGCCGGTTCCTGGGTTGGGGCGGCCCGATCGGGGCACTTGCGAAGCTGGTGGTCGGTTCCGTGCTGCTGATCGCTCTGGGGTGGCTCGGTCTGGTCGCCCTGGCCCTGCTGGGGGCCCTGGACGGCATCAGCCCGCTGCTGTACGTGCTCGGCATGCTCGTCGCGGTCGGCGGTGTGGCGATGCTCGGGGTGTGGTTGGCCCGCGGCGGGGACCTGCGCGACGCCGTGCACCGACTCGGGGCGCCTGGGTTCGGGCGCACCGATGCCCCCGCACCGGCCGCATGGGCTGACCCAGCGCCCACGGAGGGTGCGGCACCCGCTGGCTGGTCCAATCCCGCGGACGGTGATCCCACCCTGGTGCTGGGCGCCGACTCCGAGCCCGCGATGACCCTGCCGGTCCCGGGCCCGGCCTCCGGGGACCCGACCCTGGTTCTGGGTTCGGTGGATCGGGCCCGCGCGGCGGCCACCGCGGCGGCCGACGCCCGGGCCGCCGCCGCCGAGGCTCAGCGGCGGGCCCGCACCGAGGCGCGCCGTGCCCGACGGGCGCAGCGCAAGGAACGCAACCGGTGGGGCTGGCTGGTGGCCGCGGTCACCCTGATCACCGCCGGGACCCTGGTCCTGACCGACCGGGCTGGGGTCACCTCCCTCGGCTGGGCGGGGGTTGCGATGGTCTGCCTGGCCCTGCTCACCACCGGGGTGCTGGTCGGCGCGTGGTTCGGGTCAGGGCGGTGGCTGATCGCCCCCGCCCTGCTGCTCGCCGGGCTGATCGCGGCCGGCGGGCTGGCCTCCGACGCCCTGGACCAGGCCGCGACAGCCCCTCCGGTCGCGATCACGCCCAAGGAACTGCCGAAGGACGAGCAGTACGACGTGGGCTGGGAGGAAGGTGCCGTCACCGTCGACCTGACCACCACCAAGGAGCTCGATTCCCGGATGCTCAGCCTGACCGTGAACCGCGGGTCGCTGACCGTGATCATCCCCACCGACCAATGGACCGAGGCCTACAGCGAGGTGATGCTCGGCCGCAACAACCTCACCACCGGCGGGCCGAACGTGGCGCGCTCCGCACAGCAGTCCCTGAACGGCCCCAGCGACATGGCCGTGCCCGCCGGCGGGCAGCCGCTGTACCTGGACCTGCACGTCGGTGTCGGCGAGCTCACCATCATCGAACAGGAGTCCTGATGCGCACCCACCCCGTCGACCTGACCTCCCTGGCGTGGGGGGTCATCCTGGCCACGATCACCGGCCTGCTGGGCGTGCTGGTCTTCACCGACACCACCCCCGACCTGGGACTGCTCGTGCCTGCTGCGCTGATCTGCGCGGGACTCCTGGTGCTGATCACTGCGCTGCTGCGCGGGACACCCCGCCCCGCGTCCGACGAGGTGGACTCCTGACGGCATGCGAGGGCGAGGCTGAGCTGCTACCTGACGTAGGTGATGGTGACGTTGACGCGGCGGGCCTTCTTGGTCGTGGACTGCGTCCGGCCCTTGTTGGAAGCGGTGATCTCTCCGGTGATGCCGAGCTCCTGCAGGTAGCTGCGCACGGCCTGGGCGCGCTTCAATGCACGCTTCCTGTCAGCTTTGGTGGCACCGCCTGTCCGGACCATTCCCGTGGCCTTGGCCGTCACAGCGGCCCCTGAGGGGATCTTGGCCACGAGCGTGCGCAGTGTCCGCTTCTCTGACGTGCTCAGCGTGGTCGAGTACAGGCCGAAGTAGGACTTGGCCGTCAGCGTGGTCGAGACCGGGGTGGGCGGCAGGGGTTTCGGGGAGTGCGGCCGGACGGTCACCGTGAAGGTGCCGGACGCGCGTTCGCCGCGGGCGTCGACGGCGGTGCAGGTGACGGTGGTGGTGCCCACCGGGAAGCTCGAGCCGCTGACTGGGCTGCACGCCGGGGTCAGGGCGCCGTCCTCAGGGTCGGTTGCTGTCGCGGTGAAGGTCACGACCGAGCCTGAGCTGCTGGTGGCGTCCACGGTGATGCTGGCAGGCAGGGTGATCGCGGGTTGGGCGTTGACCGTGACGCTGCTGGTGGCCTGGCTGGTCAGGTAGTTCGACGTGCCGTTGTACTGGGCGAGCACGGTGCGAGATCCAGGGGCGAGTGCGGCGTAGGTGAACGTGGCAGTGCCGGCGGCGTCGAGCGCGACGTCAGGGTCGACGACCGTCCCGTCGACGGCGAATGCCACGGTGCCCTCGGCGACGGGAGTCCCGTGCGAGTTCACCGTCGCGGTGAAGGTGACCGCCTGCCCCTGGGCCGCCGGGCTGGCGTCGGAGGTGAGCGTCGTGGTCGTGGTCGCGGGGTTGACCACCTGGGTCAGGGTGCCCGCGCTCTCCAGGTATCCGGCTGCCCCGGTATAGGTGCCGGTGATCGGATGTGCTCCGACGGTGAGGGCGGTGGTGGTCAGGGTCGCGGTTCCGTCGGCGGCGAGGGGGACCGGGCCGCCGACCGGCGAACCGCCAGCGGTGAAGGTCACCGTCCCATCGGGGACGGGGGCACCTCCCGAGGCCACCGCGGCGGTCACGGTGACCGGCTGCCCGAATGTCGAGGGGTTGGGGGTGGCCGTGACGGTGGTGGTGGTCGGTGCCGTGGTGGTGAGCGTCACGCACCAGCCGCCGCTGATCGAGCCGGCATCGCCGGTGGCATCGTCGATGACCCACAGGCTCCAGGTTCCGTTGGGGGCGGACCCGTTGAAGGTCGCCAGCCCGGTGGCCGTGGTGGGTATGGGGGCAGGCGCGGGGAACAGGTCGGCACCGTCGGAGTCGTCGTCGGTCGGCCGGAAGGTGCCGCTGGTCAGCGGTGCCGGCACCGAGGCCGCGGCAGCGTCGTCGAGGACGACGTTGCGACCGGTGACCGCTGAGGTGCCGCCGGCGTCGCTGAGCAGGACCAGGTTCATGCCCGCGACCGGGCCGGCGAGCAGGATGTCGAGGTCCACCGGGACGGCGTGCGACACCCCGTTGAGAGCCGCCGTGACCTTGCTGAGGGTGCCCGTCAGCCCGGACACCGTGATGTTGGAGGGGTAGGGCTGGGCTGGGCCGGAGGCGGGCACCCCGATCGGACCCGTGTTGCAGAAGGTGCTGCCCGTCACGGTGGTCGCGTTGTCGATCCGTTGGGTCAGGCTGCCATTGCTCGTGAGGAATCCGGTCGAGCCGCTGAAGGTTGCCACGATCACGTGGGTGCCCTCTGACAGTGCGCTCGTGGTCAGCGCGGCTTGCCCTGAGGCGTTCAGCGGGACCGGACCGCCCAGCGGCACCGCCCCGTCGGAGAACTGCACCGAGCCCGTGGTGAGCGGGTTGCCGGCCGCGGTGACGGTCGCCGTGAACGTCACCGCGGCACCCGTCGTCGACGGCGTGCTCGAGGTGGTGATGACCGTCGTGGTGGCGACTGCGGCGACCTCGGTGGTGATGGTCAGGCTCCACCCGGTCATCGTGCCGATGTCTCCTGTGGTGTCGTCGACGATGTACAGCTGCCAGGTTCCGTTGGGGTTGATGCCGTTGAAGGCGCCGGCCAGGGTCGTCTGTGACCCGGGCGTCGGCGCAGGGGCTGGGAACGCGCGTCGCCGCCGCCGGTGTTGGTGGGCTTGTAGGTGCCGGTCGGGATGTTGCCGGTCGGCACCGGTCCAGCCGCCGCATCATCGAAGGTGAGGGTCGCATCGGTGGCGAAGGTCAGGGTCGAGGGATCGCCGATGTCGGACAGGAGGAGCAGTGTTGCGCCCGTGGGGGCGACCAGGAGGGCGTCGACGTCGTTGATTGTGTCGTGGGTGAGGCCGGTCAGCTGGACCGTGATCCGTGTCGTCGCGCCGGTGAGGCCGCTGACGGAGACCGACGATGGATAGGGGCTGGCGGGCCCACTCTGGTCGGGAGATCCGGCCGCGGGGATCGAGATCGGCGCGGCGTTCGTGAACGTCGTCGGGCCATCGGCGGCCGCGGGTGTGGCCGTCACGACCAGGGCACTGGCACTGCCGGCCACGAGCGCGACGGCGGACACCAGGGACACCCACCGAGCCCTCCGGTGACCGGTGAGGAACCTCCCGGCCACAGCGGGCGTTCCTCCGCCCATCCGCGACGTCCTCGACATGCCACCCATACCGCGCTCCTCGAACAGACTCGTGGTGCTGCCACCTCCTGCGGCGCACGCGAACGTGACACTAGCCGTTCGCCGGGGACACGCCCGTCGTTGCGTGGCTATGGCATTGCAGTCCTCATGGACTGACTGCTCGCAGCCCGAGGTGCTCGCCGCGGGCTCATCGGGACGCCCATTCGAGGAGCGCGTCGACGGGCAGCGTGTTGATGATCCGGTCGGGGGTGAGTGGGAGGCCGCTGGCGCGGGCGCAGCCGTGATCGAGGAAGTCCAGCTGCCCGGGGGCATGGGCATCGGTGTTGATCGTGAACAGGCAGCCCACGTCCTGGGCCAGGTGCAGCAGCCGGGTCGGGGGGTCCCGCCTCTCGGGGCGGGAGTTGATCTCCACGGCCACGCCGAACCGCCGGCAGGCCTCGAAGACCACGTCGGCGTCGAACTGGGACTCCGGCCGGGTGCCGCGCTCGCCGCGGACCAGCCGCCCGGTGCAGTGCCCCAGCACGTCGACGTGGGGGTTGGCCACCGCGGTGACCATCCGTTGGGTCATCGCCGGGGAGTCCATCCGCAGCTTGGAGTGCACGCTGGCCACGACGATGTCGAGCTCGTCGAGCAGGTCGGGCTGCTGGTCCAGGGACCCGTCGGCGAGGATGTCGACCTCGATGCCGGTCAGGATCCGGAACGGTGCCAGCTCGGCGTTCAACTCGCGGACCACGGCCAGCTGCTCCCGCAACCGTTCGGCAGTCAGCCCGTTGGCCACGGTCAACCGGGGCGAGTGGTCGGTCAGGGCGATGTAGGAATGGCCGCAGTCGATCGCGGCGTGGGCCATCTCGGCGATCGGGCTGCCGCCGTCGGACCAGTCCGAGTGCGTGTGCAGGTCGCCGCGCAGAAGCGCGCGCAGCTGCTCACCACCGGGCGCGAGCGGGACCAGCGCAGCCTGCTCGAGCGCGCGCAACTCATCGGGCACGTTGCCGGACGCAGCCGCCATCGCGACGGCCGCAGTCTTGGGACCCACGTCCGCCAGGTCGGTCAGGGTCGACGTGTCGATCCGGCGCCGGAGCTCCCCGGGTGCCAGGCCCTCCAGCCGCAACGCAGCCCGGCGATAGGCCCGCACCCGGTACGTCTCGGCCTGCTGGCGCTCCAGGAGGAACGCGATGCGCTTGAGCGCCGTGACCGGATCCACTCCCACGACACTACGTCGCGGCTTGACGATCAGGCCCCGAGGTGTCGGTGTGCCCCTGGTAGAGGCCGATGTGGTTTCCATCCGGGTCCGCCAGGACGGCCCACCAGCTGGTTTCGCTGATCTGGCTCTTGCCCATGAGCACCGTGCCACCGCTGGCTGTCGCCTTGGCCAGGGTCTCATCGATGGAGTCGACCTCGACATACGAGCGTGGCTGGTTGAACCCCTCGTCCCGTGGGGCGAGGCCACCGCCACTGATCTCGTTGGGGGCCTGCCACATCGGGTAGCCCTCGAAGCCGGGAATCTCGGCGATCCGCCAGCCGAAGAGCGCTGCGTAGAAGGTCGTGGACCGGGCCATGTCGGTGACCGGGATGTCGATGTGGGTGATGTCGCCGTGCGCCATGGTCGCTCCTGCGGGGTGCCGATGTGGTGGGGTTCGACCCATGTGATGTTGGCAGACGGCGCCAACGAGGCTCGTGATCCAGCCTCCGTCGCCCTCTGTCGCGTTGTCAAGGGTGGTGAGAGCCCCATTGCCCTGCGTCGTCCCACGGCGACACAATGCCTCGATGGCAACCATCTACTACACGGCGTCGAGCCTGGATGGCTTCATCGCTGGTCCGGGGCATTCGCTGGAGTGGCTCCTGAGCCGGGACATCGACCAGGGCGGCCCACAGTCCTTCGCCGCGTTCTCCGGGAGGGTGGGAGCAGCGGTCATGGGTGCCAACACGTACCAGTGGATCCTCGACCACGGCGACGAGCCATGGTCGCCTGAGCTGCCCGGCTGGGTGATGACGCATCGGGCGTTCGCCACCCCCGACGCGGACATCCGACTTCTCCAGCGCACCCGTCGCTGAGGTCCATGCGGCAGCGGCGGACGCCGCCGGCGGTCGGGACGTCTGGCTCGTGGGTGGCGGCGAGCTGGTGGGGCAGTTCCATGACGCGGGACTCCTCGACGAGGTCCACGTCCAGTACGCGCCAGCAACACTGGGCTCCGGCTCTCCCCTGCTGCCGCGTCGCATCGACCTCGACCTCGTCGACCTGGACCGCAACCGGGACTTCGCCTGCGGGCGGTACCGCGTCCGGCGCTGACCGGCGGCTCCGGGAGTGTCCGGCGCGGACCCGGGAGTCCTAGTCCTCGATGACGTCGAGGCCCTGTTCGCGCAGCTGTGCCAGGTGGTCCAGCATGCCCTTGAGGACCTCGGGTTCGTGGCCCTGCCAGGTCTCCAGCTCGGCGATGATGCGCATCGGGTGTGCTGTCCGGTAGGACTGGGTCGGGTTGCCGGGGAAGCGCTTGTTGGTCACGTTGGGGTCGTCCTCGAACGGACCGAGCGGTTCGACGACGTAGATGTGTCCCCGTTCGCCGGTGCCGGCCAGCGCGGTGGCCAGCTCCGCTCCCCAGGCGGCTGTCTCCACGAGAGCGGTGAAGTAGATGTTGTTCGACACCCGGCCCTCGTGGAAGTTGGAGCCGTAGCCGGCGACGAGTTCGTCGCCGACCTGCAGCGCGGTCCTGGTGCCGTGGTAGAACGGGCCCTCGACGTGGGCGCAGCTGTCGAGCGTGACCGGGATGTGCGTGCTGCTGGGATCGACCATTGGGGGCTCCTCGTTCGCCGTTCCGGGGGCGTCTCAGGCCAGGTCGCGTCGCATGATCAGCCGGGGCAGCGTGCTCGCCACGGCGTTCGTCGTCCCGATGACCCGGAAGCCCGCCGTCTGGAACATCGCGCGGGTCCCCACGAAGGCCATGGTCGTGTCCATCCGACCGGGTGGGTCCACCGGATAGGCCTCGACTGCAGGGGCGCCGCATGACCGGGCGTACTCGACCGCACCCTCGATCAGCGGGCCGGTGACTCCCTGCTTGCGGTGACCGCCGCGGACGACGACGCACACGATGCTCCAGACCGGCAGGTCGTCGACGGGGCGGATCAGTGTGGAGTGGACCAGTCGTGGGATCTCCGATCGCGGGCCGATGTTGCACCACCCGACCGGCACGCCGTCACGGTAGGTGACCACGCCGGGTGGTTGCGACCGGTCGCACAGGGCGCGCATCGCGGTCTCGCGGTCCCCGCCGCCGAGGTCCTCGATGTCCTTGACCCGCAGTCGATGCGACAGGCACCAGCAGTGCGTCGCACGCCGGTTCGGGTTGATGACGTCAGCGAAGTCCTCGAACCTGTCAGCGGTCACGGGGTGGGTCTGCCACGGCACCCACTCATTGAACACCGCTCGCCGGTTGCGGGCTACGCGGTCGTGCGCTGGAGGTGCCCTGTGTCGGCCTTGCGGTTGGTCGCTGTCGACGCGGCGAGCTTGGGCCAGGTCCAGGCGTAGTGGGCGACGGCCGCGAGGAGTGCGACCTCCAGGGCGCTGCCGAGCAGGAAGTAGTAGTTCCCCTCGCCGATCGATGAGCCGACGATCGTCACCATGTACAGGACGCTCAGCGCGATGTTGGCGATCCGGCTGATCGCCGGCCGTAGGACCAGTGTCCCGAACACCATCAGGGCGGGGATGGCGACATAGGCGGTGGTGACGAGCAGGAACGCCTGATTGACGGTGAAGGCGCTGATCTGACCCGCATCGAGGCCGGCCCGGACGTCGGGCCGGTAGAGGCTGAACAGGTCGACGTAGACGAAGACGAACAGCATCGCTGTCCAGAGCGCGGAGATCCTGATCCGCACGTTCACCGGGGCGGTATCGAGGGTCATTCCCGAGGTCGTGGGTGCCTTCTCGGCGTGGACTGACATCGCGCGGCTCCGTTCTCTCGGTGATTGGCTTACTTAGTAACCGTAGCGGCTACTTAGTAACCTTGTCAACGTGATGACTCCTGACGACACCCGCCCACGCCTGCCGCTGACCACCGATCGGGTCCTGCGGGCCGCGGTGGACCTGGCCGATCGGCAGGGGCTGGGCGCGCTGACGATGCGTCGTCTGGGGGCCGAGCTCGGGGTTGAGGCGATGTCGCTCTACAAGCACGTGGCCAACAAGGACGCGATCCTTGACGGGGTTGTCGAGCTCATCGTCGGCCAGATCGAGATCCCCAGCCAGGAGACCCACTGGAAGCAGGCCATGCGCCGGCGGGCCGTCTCGGCGCGCGAGGTCCTCGCCGCCCACTCGTGGGCGATCGGGCTGCTGGAGACCCGCGGCTCGATGGGGCCGGCGACGATGCGCTACCTGGACGCGATCCTGGGGAACCTGAGATCGGCGGGGTTCTCGATCGAGGACGCGGTGCACGCCTTCTGGCTGCTCGACAGCTACGTCTATGGACACGTGATCCAGGAGACGACCCTGTCACCGGTGCGCTCCTCGCCGTCGGGGACCGAGCCGGCGGCGGCTGCCCTGGAGCAGGCTGCGACCGCCGACCATCCCTATCTGGTCGAGGTGGCCGAACACGCGCTGGGGTCCGACAACAGCGTCGACCGGGAGTTCCAGTACGGCTTGGACCTCATCCTCGACGCACTGGAGCAGGCCGCTGCCCCGGCAGCCGGCTGAGCTGTGCAAGACCTGCGGAACGCGCACCCGCCACGTCGGTCAGCGGCTTCGGTCGAGCAGGGCCGCTACTGTCGGGCGACTTCTCGGGTGCTGGCGAATCGGGGGTGCGTCATGTCGCGCAGGGCGGCAGCGTTGAGGGTGCTCTCCACGCCGTGCCAGTCGGAGTCGAGCTGACCGGTCTGCTCATGGTCGCAGCGGCCTCTGCCCCGGCGTTCGCTCCCACGGCGCTGTACCCCCTCGTGGCCGATCCGCCGATCTCGACGGACCAGCGTGATCTCAGGGAATCCTTGAATGTCTGAAGGATCATGCGCGCCGCACTGGCCAACGGCCGGGCCGTCGCGATGATCGCCGGGATGCTCGATCGAACCGCACCCCAGGTGCAGGCCAGGATCCGGACCCTCACGGCCGGTGCACCCGCATGACCAGCCACCACGTCGCCGCACCCCGTTCGCGCGGGCTTCTGTCAGGGGGACGAGGCACCATGATCAGTACGTCCCCGCAGGCCCACGAGGGCCCTTCCCCGCACGGAGTCCCACCCATGACCAGGCACGCAACGGACGAGAACCGGCCACCTGCCCGACAGGTCCTCTCCGAGCTGGACGTCGCCGCCCTGGCCTCCCGCATCACCGACCCCGAGCGGACCCGCGTCGTGGTGGTCGTCACCTCCGGCACCCGGCCTCCCGCTGACCGGCTGGACGCGAACCGGATCGCCGCAGAGGTCGGCCCGGGCGTCGAGGTCGTCACCCTGCCCACCGGGTCGCTGACCTACGCCCTCGAACGGGGGCTGCCCGACGACACGAACGTGTTCGGTGACGCGGCCCGCACCTACCCGGTCGGCACCGCCTGGCACAGCCGCCCGCACCTGTCCGTGCTGAGGTTCGCCCGGCCCGACACAGACGCCGGGCGGCTGCAGGCGCAGGTCATCGCCGACGCCCGCGCGGCAGCCCGGCGCGCCACCGACACCACCGCCCGCCCGCCCCGAGCCGGCCACGGCCTCCCCGGCGCACCGGGCCGACCGACGCCACCACAGGCAAGTCGTCCGGTGGCGACCCCAGCCATGCTCCCCGGTGCCCCGCCCCGCCGACCCCGACCGGAACTCGAAGCCACCCTCGAGGCTGCTGCTGCCGCGGTCCCCGAACCACCTGCCGCCACCAGCAGTCCCGCACCGGACCGGGTGACCGGCCCGACACCGGCCAACCCGCACGGCGCGCCACCCCGACCCGCCCGCAGGACCGTCACGGCTTCCCCCACCGCCACCCCCGCGGCGGCCCCGCCGGTCGACCGGGGGAGGTTGTCGGACACGGCGCCGTGGCACGCCAGGTCCAGCAACGACGGCCACGCCCTGGCCACCCACCTGATGGCGACCCGCGCCCATCCGGTCCTGGTGATCAGCACCCCCAGCGAGGATGCGCAGCCGCTGGTGGATGCCGCCGACCTGCACGACCGGGTCGGCGAGATCGCCGACGTCGTGGTCCTGCACAACGGTCCGGCGTCGTGGGCAATGGCCGACGCGATGCCGGCGATGACCCAGGTGTACGGCGGGGCCGGGCGGGTCTACCCGATCGACCGGGGCTGGCTGGCCAACCCCTACCGGGCCCCGATCCGGTTCTGCTGGCCCGGCGACGATCCCAGGAAGGTCGCCGACCAACTCGAGGACGACGCCTACGCCGCAGCCAACCTCGCCGGGCTGACCGCCACCCGATCGGCGACCGCGACCTTCCCAGCCACCGGAAAGGTCAAGGGACCCCTGGACCGCCACCACGTGCTGCTGTGGCTGGACCGCGGCGGCAACGCCGCCCTGCTGGTCGACCAGCTCCACCCCGGTGTGGAACCCGAGCGGCTGCTGCAACCCGGCCAGACGCTGACCGGTCGGGTGGAACGCGGCCACATGCTGTCCCCGTTCCTGCCCGACCCCATCGCCGACGACCCCCGCGTACGAGCCGCGGCCGCCTACACAGTCGGCGACGTGGTCCTGGCCCGCGTCAGCGACGTGACCGCACGATCCGGCCAGGCCCAGCTGCACCCTCGCGTGGACGTGTCGATCCAGGCCGATGCAGACGACACCGACCTGCGCAACCTGATCGCGGTCGGCGACGTGGTGACCCTCACCCTCACCGCTGCCGACGCAGACCACTTCATCGCCGAGCTGGCCGACGCCGATGCTCCCTCGGTGGCCTGCATCCCCGTGCTGCCCGGTGGACCGCCGTGGCTGGTCGAAGAGGATCTCCCCACCCCAGCGCCCGAGCCTGAACCCGAATCCGAGCCCCAACCCGAACCGGAACCGGAACCTGTGGCCGCGGTCCCGGTGGCCGCATCCACCCCGCCCGCCGTCACCCCAGCAACGGTCGGCCAGCACGCCCAGGTCGCAGGCCTCACCGCCGAGATCAGCTCCCTGACCACGCTGCTCGACCGGGAACGTCGAGAGGCCCAACGCCTGGCCGGGGACGCACGTCGGACCCGCGAGGAGGCCCAACGACTGCGCCGACAGGTCAAGTCACTCAAGGACCAGCACCAGGCCTACCGCGACAGGGTCGAGGGGGCCCGCCTCTTCAGCGACCCCGAGAGGCAGCTGCGCCACGACATCGAGCAGACCTGGCTGCGCCGCACCCCCGAACCGGAACGAACCCACCACCCGCTCGCGGACTACCGCCTCGGACCAACCTTCCTGGACTCCCTGGTCACCCTGGAGGGCATCACCCGTGACAAGGTCATCGACGTCCTCGTCGAAGTCCTCACCGACCGCGCCAGGGACATCCCCGGCCGCGAACTGCACCAACTGCGGGAGACCGAATCCAGCCAGGTCCAACGTGTCCGCCCCGACGGAGCCCGTGCCTGGCGGTGCGCGCTGCAGGTCAACACCCCCTCCGCCAGGCGCCTGCACTTCTGGAAGCTTCCCGACGCCACGATCGAGCTCGACCGGGTCGGAACCCACGACCAGGGACTCTGATCTGAGCCCGCGCGCCACCGGTCAGCAGCGCGTGGCTGGGCCCAACGACCCGAGCCCGGGTCGCGCAGGTGAAGGACCTTGCGCCCTTGGCTCGTGACCGGCTGCGGCCTACCGTGGAGGGGTGGCGAGCAGGGAACGCGCGTCGCCGGTGGCGTTGGCGCCCTCGGTTCGGCAACCGGGCGCTGGACCTACTTGGACAACCTGAAGGTCCTGCTGATCGCGGCGATCATCGCGATGCACGCCGTGTTGAGCTACAGCACGGTCGAGGTGTGGACCTACACCGCGATGCGGGAGGTCACCCTCAACCCGGTCGTCGAGGCGGTGCTGTTCGTCGGGGTGATTCCGTTCGGCCTGTTCCTGATCGCTCTGCTGTTCCTGGTCGCGGGTCTGCTGACCCCGCCGTCGGTGCAGCGCAAGGGCCCCGGTGGGTTCGCCCGGGACCGGCTGCTGCGCCTGGGGGTGCCGTTCGCGGTGTATGTGCTGATCCTGCAACCGACGATCGTGTACCTGTTGGAGCACCTGTTGGGGGCGGCGCCGGGAACCTACTGGCAGGAGTTCCTCGGTGACGAGGGTGCGCTGGACACTGGCCCGCTGTGGTTCGTCGGGGTGCTGCTCGTGTACTCACTCGCCTATGCCGGGTGGGTGCACGTGCGGGCTGGCCGCCCACCAAGTCGGCCCGTGGGAGGTGTCACATCGGGGCACCTGTTGCTGGTCGCCGCCGTGGTCGCACCGGCGTCCTTCCTGATCCGGCTGGTCTACCCCTACGGCGGGGAGGCCGGGTTCACCGACCTGAACCTATGGCAGTGGCCGGCGTGCATCGCGGTGTTCGCCCTGGGCATCAGTGGCTCCAGGCAGGGCTGGCTGAGCGCGGTGCCCGGTCCTCTGCATCGGCAGTGCCGCACCGCGACCCTGCTGGCCGTGGTGGCGATGGCCGTCCTGTTGGCCCTCAGCGGCCTGGGCGGGGACATCGAGGACTTGGTGGGCGGCTGGACCTGGGCCGCACTCGGGTTCGCCGTGATCGAGAGCGTGCTGAACCTGTTCGGGTCCCTGTGGCTGCTCGGCCTGGCCCAACGCCACCTGCACCGGGATCATCGGTGGGGCGCCGAGCTGACCCGCAGCGCCTATGGCGCGTTCATCCTGCAGACCGCGGTGCTGATCGGACTGGCCGTCGTACTACGCCCAATTGCACTGCCTGCCGAGGCCAAGGCACTGCTGCTCGCCACCGGCGCAGTCGCCGGATCCTTCGGACTCTCCAGCCTGCTGTTGCGCACCATCCCCGGAGCGGCACCGCATCCTGTAGGCGCCGGGCGCGGTTTCGACGATGGACTGGGAACGGGCGGGCGAGACACGCCCGCGAGTCCGGGCGCACACTCTGCGACATGGCACTGCCGACGGGGATGACTCTGCGCCAACAGATCGCTGCCGACATCCCGGCGGTGGTCGAGCTGGGCGATGAGACGTGGTCCGCGCTCTACGGACGGACCGGCTACATCACCGCCGAACTGCTGGAGATGGGGCTCAAGCGTCCTGAGCGGGATCCCGAGCGGGACGACCCGGTCATCTACGCCGGCGACCGGCTCGTCGGCGGGGGCGTGCTGCAGGCGTGGCCACCGATGACGGAGGTTGTCTGCCCGATCATTGTCGACCTGGGGCTGTCCCCGGGTGACCGGTCCGCGGCGATCGATGCCCTGATCGGGGCCCTCCAGGACGCCGCGCGCGCCCGCCTCACGGATGCTGATGCGAGTATCGAGCGGGTGTTCGGCTTGAGTGTCCCGACTCGCGACATGGGGTTGCGCGAGCATGTGCGCGGGCTGGGCTGGACGCTGTTGCGCACCTACTTCGAGCTTTCCATCGACTTGACCGAGGGATCCTTCCCGGATGTCGAGTGGCCGGAGGGCATGATGATGCGGACGTTCGGCGACGCCGCGGTCGTGGAGCCTGCGATCGCGGTGATGACCGACGCATTCGCCGACCATCACGGTGACGGTCCGCCGCCGGATACGTGGCGTCACATGCTGACCGCGGAGGTCGTCCTGCTGGACGCGAGCTACCTGCTGGACGATGCGGACGGTCCGGTCGGTGGTCTCGTCTGTTCCGACTTCGGCGACGGCGAGGGCTACATCGGGCCCATTGGCGTGCGCCGCCGTGGCCGAGGGAGGGGGGCGGCTTCGGCCATGCTGCGCCGGTCCTTCCACGATCTGGCTGTGGCGGGTTTCGCCACCGCCAAACTGGATGTTGACGGTGAGAACACGACGGGCGCGCTTGGGCTCTACGAGCGCGCCGGGATGTCGGTGCGCGTCGCGACTGAGGCGTGGGTCACTCCACTGCACCGGGCGTAGCCCGCCACCCAGCAGCGGTACGGCAGTCCGGTCACCGGCAGGCGGGGGCGTAGGGGATCGTGGGCAGGAAGCGGGCCCATTCAGCCTTGGTGAGTTCAATCGTGGTGAGTTTGCGTGCCGCTACCTGGCAGGCGGCTGACTTCCACTGCTCTGGGTCCATCTCGATGGAGGCGAGCACGCTGCCGGTTCCGACGAGCAGCTGGTGCTCTTGCCCGGCGGTCACTGCGAACGCGTCGGTGGGCGCCTCGGTGTCCAGGGGCAGGTCGGCGACGGCGACTCGCGTTTGGGCGTCGAGCACGCTCAGGGAGCGGGGGTGTGAGATGACCAGCCACCGGCCGTCCTCGGTGTAGGCCATCCTGGTGAGGTCGCGCAGGCCCGGGACCAACGATCGGCTCAGCACGTTCCCGGTGGCCAGATCCCACTCCATGAGGTACTCCGGGCTGGCGGCTATCAGCCGCTGGCCGTCCGGTGAGAAGACGACCGAGGACGGCGGGATCTCGAACATCGGCAGTTGCATCGTCCATCGCCGCAGGGCCAGGTCGTAGATCATCACGAAGCCTTGGTAGTCGCTGTATGCCACTGCGACCTTGCTCCCGTCGGGCGAGAACGCCACCGCCCTGGGCGTCGGCGTGATCGGGTAGACAGCGTTGCTCCTTGGCTCCTGGTACTGCATGCCGGTGAGGTCCTCGCTGAGCTGGACGGCGTGTGTGCTGAGGTTCCAGACGGTGAACGTGCTCGTCACGGGGTGACTGTCCGGGACTCCTTCGTTGAAGGTGTTGCCGACTGTCGCCAGGGATCGGCCGTCGGGGGAGACGGCCAGCCATGAGGTCGGGATGTCATCGCGTGACCAGAGCACCTCACGCCCGGGCAGGGACCACAGCCTCAGGTGGCCCACCCGGTCGGCGGCGATGACCGCCGTCCCGTCCGGGGTCAGGGCGAGGGCGGTGACCTGCCGGCCAGCGGCCATCGCGGGTCCCCGGTCGCGGCTTCGGTAGGGCCCGAGGGTGAGTTTCTCCCCGATCTGCTCGAGAGTGGCCGCGTCGCGGATGGTGACCCGCCCGTTGTCCTCGCCTTGCGCGATCAGGCCTGCGGCGGCATCGAGGGCATGGATCGGTGCGGTCGCCACCTGTTTCGCCACTGGTGACAGGGCCGCCAGGTCGTAGCGGGCGATGCTCCCGGTGATCGACTCGCGCATGAGGCCGTGCTCGCCCACGAACGCCAGGACCGACACCCGGTCCGAGCCCGAGTTGAGCATCACGAGCTCCAGCGGATCCAGCGAGTACACCTCACTGGTCCCGTTCAGGCGTCCGATGGCGAATCGTTGTCCCGTCGGTGACCAGGCCACGACGGTGACCGGGGACTGCCCGGGGATGGCGTGCAGGACCTCGTCGTCTGCCACACGTCGAACTTGGACCGGACCTTCAGCATCCCCGACCAGTAGCTTGGTCCCGTCGGGGGAGATGGTCATGTGCGACAGGCCGCTGCCCGGGCGGGCGAGGGATGCCGGACCGATGAGCTGCGCCTGCCTCAGGTCGACGACCACCCCGGCGAGTGGCCGTACCATCGGGGACGTCCACCCGGTGAACATGACCGCGGCCCGGTCGCCTGCGGTGCTGAATGTTGCCCCGACCAGCACAGCCCAGTCGGCGTCGTGACGGGTCAGTCCCGGGATGGGCACAGACTGCGGGCCGACCCAGCTCTCGCCTTGTCGGTGCCAGATGCGCACCTGCCCTTCGAGCACCGAGACGAGGGTACGTCCGTCGGGTGAGATGCGAAGCCGGTCCGCGGGACCGTCCTCGTTGTCCCAGGAATGGCCCTTCGCTCCCGGCACCTGCTGCCGAGGGCCCGCGGGGTCGCCACTGTCCACGGCGATCGGGAGCAACCCGACAGAGGTCTGCTCCCTCGACGGGTCGGCGGCCGTTGGCCGGGGGCTGTCGCTGACGACCGCCACCCGTCCACGCTCGATGAGCCCGGTCGGGTAGGGAGCCCCGGTGGTCTCCCACCACGGGTGCAGCGATCCGTAACGGCTGATACCGGTCGTCGTGTCCACGAGGTGCAAGTCGTCCTCGAGCGAATCCCGGTGCAGCAGGACGCGCCCGTCCGGGGTGAACGCGTGGTCGAAAGTATCAGGGTTCGGTCCCTCCGCTGCCTTCGCAAGCCCCGTCAGGCCTCGGGCGTTCATCAGGCTGTTGAGCAGGGCTCCTTGAGTGGTGGAGTTGTCCGAGATCGCCACGGCCTGACGCGCCAGGAGCAGCCCAAGGCCGGGGTTGGGCTCATTGAGCGCCGTCCCGGACAGTCGGGCTCCGACGGCTTCGGTCGCTGCCGCGTCGGCACGGCTCCCTTCGGCCGCCGCCAGGGCTGCTTCGTCCGACGCCCGGGCCGCCTCGCTCTGGGCACGCCGGCCATTCAGGCCGGCAACGGTGCCCGCCAGGAACGCGATCGCCAAGAGGATGATCGCGGCGGCCAGTGCGCCGCGCAGCTGCCGATTGCGCCGCACTTGGCGGAGGCGTTCGGCGTCGGCGGTTGCGGTGGCGGTGGTGAGGAAGTCCTCCTCCAGGGGGGCGAGCACTGGGTGGGTGCGGTCCACCCATTCGCGCGCGGCGGCCAGCCGGGCGCCGCGGTAGAGCTCGTCGTCGGGGCGTCCCAGGGTGTCCCAGGTGTCGGCGGTGACCTGCAGGTGGGCCAGGATCCGTTGGCCGTCGACGTCCTCGTCGAGCCAGGTGCGCAGCCGGGGCCACGCGCGGACAAGGGATTCGTGGGCGATCGTGGCGCTGTCCTGGGAGACGGTGACGAGCCGGGAGCGCACGAGCAGGTCGAGCACCCGGGGGGCCTCCGGTGAGCCGGCGAACACCCGGGTCGGCACCCGGGCGACGACCGGCTCCCCGGCGGGGGTGGGGGTGACCAGGCGCAGGAGCACGGTGCGCAGGACGTCGCGGTCCGTGGGGGTCAGGGAGTCGTGGAGCCGTTCGGCGGACTGGGCGACCGCGGAGTGGATCCCGCCGGTGGCCCGGTACCCGTCGACGGTGAGCACGGTGCCGTCGCGATGTTCCCAGGTCTCGGCCAGGGCGTGGGACAGCAGCGGCAGCCCCCCGGGGGCCCCGGCCACGTCGCGGACCAGCACGTCGACCAGCCCCGGTTCGAGGATCAGGCCGACCAGCCGGGCGGGTTCCTCGATCGCTGCCCGCAGCTCCTCCTCAGTCAAGGGGGTGAGCAGCAGCAGACCGCGTTCAGCCAGCCGCGACAGTGCGGGGCTCTCGGCCAGCCAACCGAGGTAGTCCGCGCGCAGGGTGGCGACCACCCGGGTCCCGGCCTCGACCCGGGCGGCCAGCCGGTCGAGGAACCCCCGGGTGACCTCCCGGTCGGCGTGGTGGGCGAACACCTCCTCGAGCTGGTCGACGACCAGCAGCGCACCCGGGTACTGCCCGGCGATCGCGGTGGTCAGCGCACCCAGCGGGTCCGGGCCAGGGGTGAGCACGCTCGCGGGGTGACCGGCCCGGGCCATCGCGGGCACGATCCCTGCCCGGACCAGCGACGACTTCCCCGAACCAGACGGGCCGACGACCAGCAGCAACGGGAACTCCTCGAGCCGGCGCACAGCGTCGGCGACGACCACGGAGCGCCCGAAGTAGAAGTCGGCGTCGGAGGCGTCGAAGGGTCGCAATCCCCGGTACGGGCAGGTCGCGCTCGACCCGCCGATGCGGTTCGGCACGTCGAGCAGGGACGGGTCCTGGGCCAGGATCCGCGCCTCGAGCTCGACCAGCTCCTGGCCGGGGTCCAGCCCGAGCTCGTCACGCATCGTGCGCCCGGCGCGACGCAGCACGTCGAGGGCCTCCCCCTGCCGCCCGGTGCGGTACAGCGCGGTGGCCAGCAACGCCCAGCGCCGCTCCCGGAACGGCTCCCGGGCCACCAGCGGACGGGCCTCCGCCGCAGCGTCGACCGCCCGCCCCGCAACCAGGTGCGCCTCGACCAGGTCCTCCTCGACCGCGCGGCGCACGTCGAGCAGCCGCGCCCCCTCGGAGCGGGCCCGGTCCCAGTCAGCCAGCTCCGGGAACGGCGGCCCCCGCCACAGCCCCAACGCCTGCTCGAACATGGTCGCCGCGCGCTGCGGCTCATTCAGGGCCAGGAACGACCGGCCGCGGGCCACCAGGCGCTCGAACTCGACAGTGTCCAGCAGCCCCTCTGGCAGGACGATGCGGTACCCACCGGCCGTGGTCTCGATCGCGGAGGACCCCACCGCCCGCCGCAGGCGCATCACCGACCCCTGCACGACCTTGCCCCACGTCTTCGGCGGCGCCTCGCCCCACAAGGCATCGGCCAGCACCTCGGCCGGCACCGCCTGCCCCGGCTGGACGCACAGGGCGCTGAGGACCGCCCGATCCCGGGGCGACAGAGCGCCGTGCATGCTCACCTCGGTGGGGCCCAGAAGCCGGATCGCCATCTCCACGGCCCACCACCTCCTGACCCCTGTCCTTGGAGTGTGGGCGGGGTCCGGGGTACGGGTCAAGGCCCTTGATACCGGACCGTTACCGCACCGAGGGGCGTCCCGTTACCGCCCGTGCGCAACCTCGAAGTGCCGGCCCCACCCCCGGGGCCCCAACGAAGGAACCAGCTATGACCACCACCGCACAACAGGGCCGCACCTCAATCGCCACCGGCCAGTCCGACGAGCGCCGCGCCCTGCCCAAGGCGCTCATCGTGGCCCTCATCACCCTTGCCGCGCTCGCCCTTGCGGTCGTCACCTGGCAGCTCACGGCCACCACCAGCACGACAGCGCCGGTCTCCCAGGCACCCAGAGCCGCAGCCGACCAACTGGCCCCGTACCGTCCAGGCGGCTCGGTCTACCAGCAGCAGGTCCCCAGGGCCGCAGCCGACCAACTGGCCCCGAACCGTCCGGGCGGCTCGGTCTACCAGCAGCAGGTCCCCAGGGCCGCAAACTGACCCCACCCTCCGGTGGGTCGCCGCACCCGGACCTACGGCCGGAGGCGACCCACCGGGCGCGCGAGGAACGCCGGGTCCGGCGGTCCCCAACCGTCGTAGCCTGACTTCATGGCGCCAGTGTCACGGGACCAGGACCAGCCGGCCGCGGACATCCGGGATCGGTGCTGGGCCGCCGACACCGAGTTGCGCCTGATGCAGGGCACGGGTGCACCGCATCGCGCGATCGCCAGGTTCGGCCCCATCCTGGCCATCGACATGGGGGCGCCCCAGCCATGGGCGATCCAGGCCAGCCCGGGTTGGAACGATGTGGAGCCAGAGCATGCACACGCCGCGTTCCACTGGTGCGCCGAGCGCGGCCGGGACCACGGCTGGCGGGTCTGCCTCCCCGAGGCACGCATCGGGGAGCCGCTCTGGGATGCCTTCGTGCTCAAGGATCGGATCCCGATGTTCGCCGCCGAGCCGGCCGACCTCGCGGAGCTCGACCAGTCCCCGGTCATGGATCTGGTCCTGGATGACGACCCGTCGTATGAGTCGATCGTTGCCGCCTACGGAGGGTGGATGTCCGACGATGCCCTGGCGCGGATCCTCGTCGTTCCCGGTGACCTCGCTCGACCTGGGCGTCGGTTCATCGTCGGCTCCATACGGGGACGCCCGATCGGGTGCGCCTTCGTCTGGTGGGCCGGCGGCACCGGCTACCTATCCGGGATAGGGGTGCTGCCCGAGCTGCAGAGGCAGGGCTTCGGTCACGTCCTGACCTCCGCTGCAGCTCGGTTGGCTGCGATGGGGCCCAGCGACGGGGACAGGCCTGATCTCGTCTGGATGCATGCCACGGCCGAGGGGGCCGCGCTGTACTCCCGGATGGGCTTCCGGCTGGTGGACACCGAGGTCCAGGTCGGCTTCCAATCCACTTCCGCCTGACCTGCGCCGAACCCGTTGCTGGGGGAGCGCTGGGTCAATCCGCCACTTCGACTGTCGTGATGACTGTGCCGTCGGAGTTCTGATAGATCCATTTCACGACCGGATCATCAATGCCCGCCCTGCTCATCTCCGGGAGTATGACCTGGTTCGCCATCGTCTCGAGCGTGCCCTCCATCGACGCGACGTTGCCTCGGGCCTGCGCTGCGTCCAGTTGGTTGCGGAAGGTGTACCTGTAGACCACGGTACTTGAGCCCTCTGCTTCCAGCGAGAAGTTGCTGTAGATGTCCGAGTAGCGATCAACCTCGGCCATGGCCGCAGGCCTGGCGGCGGCAATGAACGACTGCAAGGGGTCGGCAACCGACGTGACAGGCGCTTCGGCGCTGTCCTGCGAAGGCGTTGTTGTGGCGGTTCCCGAAGCGCAGGCCGACAGCCCGAGCGCCAACGCCACCCCAACGAAGGAGAGAGCAATTCGGGTGGGGGTCGATGCGGACGGGGGTTGCGTGGTTCTCATGGCTACGGGATACCCCCCGCTCATCATGAGTACACGTCCCCATACGTCACACGCATCCCGGGACCTTCGGCACAACCTGCGGCCGGAGGTGCTCAGCAGACGCCCTCGACGTCGACGGCACGTTCCCCGACGAAACCGGGCCGGGCTACCTGACCGTTGTGGAGTGTGCCCGCATGAGCACGTCCAGGTCGCGAACGGCGTACCTGTGGTGCTCCCATTCCTCTTCGAGGATGGTGCGCAGGCACGAGAGGACAGTCTCGGGGTAGTCGGGGGCGTGCGGGTTGTTCCGCGGCGCCGCGAGGTCCTCGGAGGTGACGTCCGCGATGTAGCGGCGCACCATGGCCTGCCGGTCGGCTCGAGCGTCGAGGACGTCGCTGAACGAGGGCGGCTCGGCGGAGAAGTCCGACGCGTCGAAGGCAGGGCTGTCGTCGTCGTTGGGCAGGCCGGCCGGGTGGTAGGGCTTCGCTCGTTCAAGGATCGCCCTGCCGAGCCAGGTGTCGGTCGCCATGACGAGGTGGCGCAGGGTCTGGGTGAAGGACCATTCGTCGGCCACGGACGCGTCAAGCGTGCCGGGTGGCATCGCCAGGGCCCGGCTGAGAGTGGCCTGCCATGTCTGCTCGAGGGCGGCCCAGGCCGCTGAGAGACCGTCGGGGGTATGGGCGTCACGCAGCGCGCGTCCGGGGAAGCGGCGATTCAGCTCGGTGTCGACCAGTGGCACGACGTTGACACCGTTGACCAGCAGCTGGCCGTCACCTTCCAGCAGCCACGGGGACTCGATCTCCATGCCGGCGACCTCGCTCCCGCGCACGACAACCCCACCGAAGTCGCAGCCGATGAACCGAGACCCGCGCAGGCTCTGGTCCCGGAAGGTCCTGTCCCGCATGCTCTCGGGCTGGTTCTCAGTCACCGATCGACCTTGGCACAGGGCGGTGACACCCGCCAGTGGCCAGTGGCCCGAGCCCGTCTGTCCTGCCGAAGGCCGCGGGTCCCAGGCCAGCAGCCCGCTCGTGGGAGCGCGCAGTCGGGTGCTCCGGTGGTCGTGCAAGCTCACCGCGACCTAACGACTATCGTGGTTTACGATCATCGTTAAGCCCATCATGGGGAGGAACTATGTCCGAGCAGCCCACCGGCCGACTGGCCCGCACCGAGGCCGCTACCCGCACCGTTGTGCTCGACCTGCTCGGCGCGCTGATCCTGCTCGGGTCGATCGGGGCGGCGGTGGCCGCGGTCGTGCTGCCGGCCAACCAGCTGACCCAACCCGGCGGGGCCACCCGCGTGGAGCTCAGCGCCGAGGCGCAGGGGCAGGCCGTGGCCGCGATCACCGGCGTCCCCCAGGGGTCGTGGCTGGAGTCCGTGCCCGACCTGTACTCGATGTCCCTGCACGTGTTCGAGCTGGGCTGGCCGCTGCGGCTGCTCGCCGAAGCAGGGACCAGTCTGCTGCTGGCCTGCCTGGCCGGCGCCGGGCTGCTGCTGTTCCGCACCCTGCGCACCATCCGCCTCGGTGCCCCGTTCGACCCGGCCAACCCCCGCCGGCTGCGCATGATCGGCCTGCTGGTCCTCGTCGGCGGCCTCGGCGGTCAGGTCCTTGACGCACTCGCGCGGTTCGCCCTGCTCGACGCCGCCGGATCGGTCACCCCGAGCCCGATCGTCACCTCGGCGAGCTTGGACCTCACCTGGGTGGTCGCCGGCCTGGTGGCCCTGGCCCTGGCCGAGGCGTTCGCGGTCGGCCGGCGGCTCACCGACGACGTCACCGGCCTGATCTGACATGCCCCCCACCCGCCGCCGAGGACCACCGCGTCGTCTGCCACATCGACACCCTGCTGGCCGCCCGCGGCATCACCCAGACCGAGCTCGCCGACCGGATGGGCCTGAGCCTGGTCAATCTGTCGATCCTGAAGAACAACCACGCGCGCGCCATCCGGTTCACCACCCTGACCGCCCTGTGCGACGCCCTCGACTGTCAACCGGGCGACCTGTTCACCGTCATCACCACCCAGCAGCCGTAGGCATCAGGAGCCGGGCAGGTGCGACCACGGCCAGGCTGCGACCGCACAGTGTCGACGAAGGGCAGGCGGCCATCCGGCCACGTGCCCCATCGGTCAAGGTGCGGCCCAGCTCCCTGTGGGAGACATGTCCTGGCCGGAGTACCCCTTCATGGAGTCTGTGAAGGCCGGCGGGCGCGCGGTCGCCTCCGAGCGGGTCGGTGCTGGCCCGCCCCTGGTCCTTGTCCACGGTGCGGGCGATGACAGCCGCATCTGGAAACCGCAGCTTGCCGGCCTAGCCGACGGGTTCACGGTTGTGGCACGGGATGAGCCAGGAGCCGGCCGGTCCGCCTACCTGCCGGAGGGCTTCGAGCTGGCAGGGCTTCGCGGACGCGCTCGCAGCCCTCATGCGAACGATCGGGCTCGGGCGTGCACGACGCTGGCCTGTCCTGGGGTGGCACCGTGCTCGTCGATCTCCACCGTCGCCATCCGGCGCTCGTGCGACCCTGATCATGATCGACACCTACGCCGGCTGGAAGGGATCGCTGCCCGCGGACGAGGCGGCAGCGTGGGTTGCCGGCGCCCAGCAGATGCTCGCCGCGCCGTGCGAGCACGTCGACCCCGGACTTCCCGGGCCCTTCGCCGCCGATCCGCCACGGGACTTCGTGCCACTGCTGGCCGCCATCGCCGCCGACGTCCGGCCCGCCACCCTCCGTCGCCCGCTGGCCATCATGGCCGAGCCGACCTGAGTGACCTACCGCCCAGAGTGACGCAGCCGAACGCCGCCTTCCAGTCCGCCAGGCGATGTCAGGCCGATGCGGTCTCCACGGCTTCAGTGTCGGGCAGGCCCTTGGCCATCCGGGCGTCGGCCGCGACGCGGACGAGGAGTCCGATGCAGGCGCCGATGATCGCGGGGGTCGTGGTCGCGAGTCCGGATTCGGCGCAGAGCAGGACGGCGAACATGGTGCTGGTGATCGGCAGGCGCACGACCGCTGCCGAGCCGGCGGCGATTCCGGTGGCGACCATCGGTGCCAGGGCGGCGGAGGGCAGGATCAGGGAGGCGATGGTGCCCACGATGACTCCCAGGTACACGGCCGGGAAGATCATGCCGCCGCGGAACCCGCCACCGAGGCTGACGGAGTAGGCAACCGCCTTGGCGATCCCGACCAGGAGCAGGGTGCCCACCGAGGTCACGGTCAAGACTGTGGGGATCGCGGCCTGACCTGAGAAGAGAACCGCGTCGACGCTCAACGTGGTGGAGTACTGCACCGTCAGGGCCATGGCCGCCACGACAAGGCCGGCGACCACGATTGCCGCCAGCGGGCGGGGGGAGCTCAGCACGCGGATCCGCCGGCCGGCCTCGACGGCCACGGCGGCGAGCAGCCCGGCCACCAGCGCGGTCGGTACGGCGGCCACCAGGTCCCCGACCGACAGGGTCGGGTACGCCGGGAGCCCGGGCACCGCCAGCTCGCTGGATCCCACCCCGGGCACGTTGGTGAAGCCGACTTGCACCGCGTACCCGAACCCGAGGGCGAACAGGACCGGCAGGATCGCCATCAGCGCTGCCTTGCCGCCCCGGGAGCCCTTCAGCACTGCGGCCTCGAGGAGCAGGATCACGGTGATCAGGGGATTGCCGAAGATCATGCCCATCGCCGACGCGCCACCGCAGACCATGGCCAGGCGGCGGACCTCGGGTGTGGCCCGCGCGGCGAGGGCGGCGCCGACCGCCGTGCCCGCGGCCAGGAGCGGGGCCTCCGGGCCGAGGACGGCACCCGCCACGAGCGAGCACATCGCGGCCAGCAGCACGCTGGCGACCTGCGCCGGGCCGATGTCCAACCTGAAGCCGTCGAGGGGGGCATGCCCGCCGTGGCCGGGTAGCTTGCTCGCGGCGAACACGCCCAGGGCGCCCGCGACCAGCACGAGGACCACCCACCACGCGGCCGGCTCGCTCCAGCCGAACTGCTCGGGAACCGAGGTCCACACGAGGTGATCCAGGCCGTGTTCAACAGCAAGGTAGGCCACGGCCACCAGGCCGGCCCCCAGACCGACCACACTCGCCAGACCCAGCAACTTGGCTACATCTCGACCCTGTGCCTGTTCCGGCATCGTCGCTGCCCCTCAGGTCATCATCCTTCACCGATTCGATGCGGGAGCACCGGCCCGGTGATCCTACTGACTCAGACCGGAGGGCTGTACGGCACGGCTCCGGCATGCAGGACCCTCCGGAGCCGTGCTCTTGCGGACACGTCGCCTGATCCGCGGGAGACCCCGGAGGATCAGGCGAGCGCCTTGGCCTTCAAGGCATCGAACTCGGACTGGGCGATCGCGCCGAAGTCCCGCGGAGACTTCGCTGATGCGATCTGGTCGGTCGAGGAGGTGCTCGAGGATGCGGCCACGGGACTGGATGTAGGCCACATGGGCAGCTTGGGCGTTGGCCTGCTGCTCTATGGCTCGCGGGGCCATGCCCCTGCCGCGGGCGATCAGGGTAGACCCGGATCCCAAGCGATTCGCCGTCGCGCGACACGGGTGTGCGGGGTCCGTGCGACCAAGACCCGAACCATGCGGCCTGACCCTGACTGGCAATGCCGCGGGGACCTCGTCGGGCTCGTCGTCGCGGTGCGCTCAGCCGTTTGCGGATGTGCGCTGACGCAGGTGGCGGCTACGCGTCGCCGACCTGGGTGGTGGTCTTGGAGGGGGTGAGGAAGAGGTTGGCCAGGTAGCCGGTGAAGGTACCGAAGATGCCGACTCCGAAGATGATGATCAGCGAGTCGACGAGCCTGCCGGCGTTGGTGACGGGGTACTGGTCGCCGTAGCCGACGGTGGAGATCGTGACGATGGTGTACCAGAGGGCATCGGAGCTGGTGGTGATGTTCGCGCTGGGGTCCTGCTGCTCGAGGTAGAGGATTTCCAGGCTGCCGAACTGCAGCACCAGGATGGCCATCAACAGCAGGGTGAGCAGGGCGCTGCCGGCGCGGTCGCGGATCAGCGTTCGGGCCAGCGGTTTCACACCCACGTCGCGCAGCAGCCGGTACACGCGCACGAGGCGGAAGATCCGCAGGACCTTGAACTGCGGGAACGGCAGGCTGGCGAGCAGGTCGGCCCACCCGAAATGGTGGACGAAGTAGCCGCTCCGTGAGGGGGCTGTGGCCAGCCGGTAGCTGAAGTCGATCAGGAAGATCACGCTGAACAGCGCGTTCATCACGTACAGGACGCCTTGCAGGTCTTCGTTGCCGCGAAACGCGTAGGCCAGCACCAGGTTGAGAATGGACAAGATCGACAAGATCCCGATGAAGATCTCGTAGCCGGTGTTCTTCAACTCGCTGCGGGCAGCACGCCCAGTCACGCGCTGGAGTGTGGCGCGCGGGTGGGTCCAACCAGGGGACCCCCGCCGCCGCCCGGCCCGCCGACCCGCCACCGGGTTGGCGCACCAGGCACGGTGGAGGCCCTGGAGGATCGACCGGGGACGATCAGAAGTCGATAGGCGCCCCGACGCCTTGCAGCTGGGAACGCAGCCGTGGTCACCGCCGGGCGGCCCGCCCTCCTTTCGGTCCCCGAAAGGGGTGGTTCGGGTGATGCGCGTATCCTGACGCCGTGTGCTGGCACGCTGATTCGGCGCGCACCCCCGATCGTTGAGAGGCTGGAATGATGCGAGGAAACGACCGGCGTGAGGACCGCCGCGACGAGCGGGCGACCTTCGGGGCCCGGGGGAACGCCGAGCGTTACCAGATGCGCGAGAAGATGCTCTCGATCGGCGACGACTTCTGGATCGAGGACGAATCCGGGCGCCGCGCGTTCAAGGTGAACGGCAAAGCACTACGGGTGCGCCAAACCCTGGTCCTCGAGGACCCGAACGGTGCCGAGCTGATGAAGATCCAGGACCGCCCAGTCCGGGTCCGCGACGTCATGGAGATCCAGGACGCCTCGGGGTCCACGGTGGCGACCGTGAAGAAGGCGATGATCACCCCACTGCGGGAGCGGTTCACCGTCGACCTCGCCGCCGGCGGGGAGATGACCGCGCAGGGCAACATCGTCGACCACGAGTTCGAGATCGAATCCGGTGGCACCAAAGTCGCCGAGGTGTCCAAGAAATGGTTCCGGATCCGCGACAGCTACGGCATCGAGGTCACACCCGGCCAGAACGCGCCCCTGCTGCTCGCAGTCGCCGTCTGCATCGACCAGATGACCGGCGCCTGACCCACCGCAGGCAGCACTGCTGCCGGGGGGACCGGACCCATCCGACCCCGCCCACACGCCCCGAGGACGCCTCACGGCTGGGAGATGATCGCTGATGTCGGATTCGCCTGCGGTACCCGGTGGTTCCCGGTCCCTGTTGCGCACGAACCGGCTCGAGGCGTTCAGCGATGGGGTGTTCGCCATCGCGATCACCATCCTGGTGCTGGAACTCGGGGTTCCCGAAGGTGCCATTGAGCATCCGCTGCAATCACTGCTCGACCAGTGGCCCACCTACATGGCCTACGTCGTCAGCTTCGCGTCGGTAGGCGCCCTCTGGCTCGAGCACAACGCGATCACCGAACACCTGCGGTTCACCGACACGATCCTGATCCGGCTGAACCTGCTGCTGCTGATGCTGGTCTCCTTCCTGCCGTTCCCCACCGGCCTGCTCTCGGAGTTCCACGGCAACGCCGGGGCCGAAAGGGTGGCCGTCACCACCTACGGGCTCACCCTCCTGGCCGCGTCGACGATGATCGCCGTGCTCTGGCGCCATGCCGTCAGCCAGCGGCTCGTCGATGAAGACCTCGGCGACGAGGACGCTCGAACGCTGACAAAGCGGCTCAACCCCAGCCTGTGGGCCTACCTCATCCTGCTCCCCGCCGGCTTGATCGTTCCAAGGGCAACCGTGTTCGGCTACCTGGTCATCGCGATCCTGCTGATCCTGCCCACAGGGCTACTCAGGCGTCCCCGGACCTGAGTCGTCTGTGGGCGGCCGCCCGTGCGATGCGGTGGCGTCACCCGGCGCGGAGCCCGCAGCTCCTGGTACCCCGACCACCCCGGCAACAGGGTGACGTCAGACCCGCGTCAAACCGCCGCCTGTCGGGCAACGTTGGGCCAGCATCTCCGGGCCGTCGTGGGCCCCGTTGTTGAGCGCTGGCGGGGGTGGGATCATCGGCAGGTGGACACAATCGACGACCAGCGCGAGCCAGGCCGCTACAAGGTCACCCTCGACCAGCTCGAACGCTCCGTCCGCGTTCCCGTTGAGGATCAAGTCATTGAACAACCCGCAGACCCGATCGCCGCAGGAGAATCCGACTGGGACAACGAACGACGGCAGCTGCGCCTCGCAGGCGGCGCCTGACCCTTCAACTCGAACAGTCACTTGGAGCAGGCCGGACGCGAGCCCCGGAAGAAGCGCAGCACCCTTACTCGCCCCGGAATTCTGTGCGTCTATTCGCCGCGAAGGACTGTCAAGAGCAGCTCCGCGCTACTCCGCTTCGATGCACATCACCATGGCTGCCGCTCGCCCGGCTCAACTCACCCAGCGTGACCGAGGCCGGGTGGCCCATGCCCGAGGCGGGATTGCCCGCCAATGTGTCGTTCTAGGGTGTGGGCTCCCTACGGCCACTCAATGTGACTGGCGACCGGCCTGGCCGGTGCTGCCGTCGACAGCCAAGGTGAGGCGTCCGGGCACGGCCATCCGGCGGCCGAGAGGGCGCCCATAGCCCACAAAGGGCTACGTCCGATCGCCGGGTGGGATTGACATGGCAGTGCGTAGGCGCTGATTGCGAGCCCGGCTCGGACGCGGGCTTGCGCGGATGGAGCATCTCGTACTCGATCATCGACCCCGCCTGGTCGTCAGCAAGGCGCACGAGCGCGGTCGATGGTGTAGGACGCAGCGGTCATGATGCGCTCCGGTGGTGTCCGGCAGCCCGTTGCTGCCTGTCACCCCCTACATCGAGACACGACAGGCGAATACGACCGCCTCAGCGGGACTTCTTCAGCCGTTTGTCGAAAGCTGGTCGCGGCGGCGGCTCAGGTACGCCCGCTCGGTGGGGTTGGCCGTGGCGGCGATCGCCGCGTCGTAGGCCGCCCGCGCCTCTGAGCTCCGGCCGAGGCGACGCAGCAGGTCGGCCCGGCTCGCATGCCAGGCGTGATAGCCGTCCAGGGGCAGCGGGTCGATGATGCTCAGCGCAACCTCCGGCCCGTCGAGCTCGGCGATGGCGACCGCCCTGTTCATCGCCACGACCGGCGTCGGCGTCACGGCGTACAAATGGTCGTACAGAGCCGTGATCTGATGCCAGTCAGTATCCCGGGCGTCCGGGGCATCGGTGTGGACGGCGTTGATCGCCGCCATCAACTGGAAGCGTCCCGGAGGCGGTCCGCCAGCATCGACACGCGCCAAGCACTCGCGCACCAAAGCGTGCCCCTCCCCGATCAGCGCACGGTCCCACGCGCCCCGGTCCTGCTCATCGAGCGTGACCAGCTCGCCGCCGGCAACGCGGGCGGTGCGGCGGGCATCGGTCAGCAGCATGAGGGCGAGCAGGCCGGCCACTTCACCATCATCGGGGAGCAACGAACGCATCAGCCGCCCAAGCCGGATGGCCTCATCTGTGAGGTCCACGCGGATGGGGTCCTCGCCGGAACCCGCGAGGTAGCCCTCGTTGAACACCAGATGGATGACCGCCAGCACGGTTCCGAGACGGTCGGTGACATCAGTGCTGTCGGGGATGCGGAACGGGATGTTCGCCGCCTTGATCTTGGCTTTGGCCCGCGTGATGCGCTGGGCCATCGTGGTCTCCGCGACGAGGAAGGCGCGCGCGATCTCCTCCACCGTCAGACCCCCGAGCAGACGCAGGGTCAAGGCCACCCTCGCCTCAGCTGGGAGGGCGGGATGGCAGCAGGTGAACATGAGCCGGAGCCGATCGTCCTCGACCGGCCCAGTCGGATCGTGCGGTGTCGCGTCGGTGATCATGAGAGCCGCCTGCTGCTTGGAATCGCGCTGGGACTCGCGGCGGATACGGTCGATGGCTTTGTGCGTCGCGGTCGACGTCAGCCAGCCGCCAGGGTTGGGCGGAACGCCATCGATCGGCCACCGCTCGACGGCAACGAGCAGGGCCTCGCCCGCGGCGTCCTCGGCGATATCGAGATCACCGAAGCGCCTGGCGAGCGAGGCCAGCACCCGGCCGTACTCCTCGCGGTAGATCCGATCGACCTGCACGCGAAGGTCTGACGAGTCGGTCATCAACCCTGGAACGGTCGCACGCCGACCCGCGAACCACACGCCAGCGAACCCTCAGCGGCGAACTTCAGCGCCTCGTCGAGATCCGCCGCCTCGATCACCCAGAAGCCTCCCAGGTACTCCTTGCTCTCGGTGAACGCCCCGTCCGTCACCAGGACCTCGTCACCACGGGCATCGATGATCGTCTCGGTCTCGGGGGGCTCCAGACCGTTCGCGAACACCCAATTCCCGGACTCCTTAAGCTTATCGTTGAACACCCCGGTTGCAGCGAACCTCGCCTGCTCCACTTCAAGCCTCAGGTCCGGGTAGGGGCCCGTGTGATAGACGGAAAGCATGTACTGAGTCATCGTCCAGTCCTTTGGTCGGCGGCCGCTCGTCCGCAGCCTCTCACCCAGACATCGAAGGGACCACGCTCAATACGACAGGGAACCATCAGAATTGCTCGAATGCTCGTTTGGAGACGTTCCCTGAGCACCTCGAGCCCCGACATGTGACTCCACAGGCCCCCTGAACGTTCATGCGGGTGATGGACGTATGACCGGCGAAGCGACAGATACGCCGCCCGAGGCGCACTCGGCTTGGCCTGCCGTCGGGACCAGTGCACCGCGCGCACCCGCTGCCCAGCCTCGGGGCGACCTGTGGAGCGTGCCCGCATAGCCAAGAAGCCCGAGACCCGGGCCCGGCGCATCGAGAAGTACGTCGGGATGCTCGCCGAGGGCCGAGCTCGCTGAAGCTGGACAACGCCGAGGGGTTTTCCTCGCGTTCTCGTCGGTGCCGCGGGGTGCGTGGTCGGGTCAGTCGTCGGGGAGTTCGGCGAAGTCCCGCTTCATGTCCCGGTACCAGTCCATCGACTTCTTCGGGTGCCGCCAGCGGCCCTTCATGGCCTCCCGCGCGTCTTGGTGGGTCGCGTCGCCGGCCTTCTCGGCTTCCTTGAGGTGGCGGTCCTGGGCGTTGATGACATCATCGGCGCTCTCGCCGTGATGGCCCAGGTCGCAGGGGCCCCCGAGTTGGCGGCAGGTCATCGTCTTCATGCGTGTCCCTTCCTGGGATCCGGGATGTGTGTCGGGTTCGTCTGTCTGACGATCGGCGCACAGGATAGTGTGACCACCCGCCCGGTCAACCGTGGCGGTTCTCCCCGTTACGTCGCGCTACCTGTGCCAGCACCTCGGGCTCGGCGCGGAACGTGATGCGCTGTACTGAGCCGTCGACGATGGTGAAGTCGAAGGCGACCATCGCCTGGCCGCGGTGGAACCAGGCGGCACCGGGGTGATCGCCGACGAATGCCGGGAGGGCGGAGCGGGCGCTGCCGTTGAAGAAGGTCGCCACCTCGTGGCGGCCCTCGATCCGCGCCGGGGTGCCGGCCAGGACGGCGGCGTCGTCGGCCGTGACGGCAGCCTCGGGAGCCAGCAGCCGCAACAGCCGGTCGAAGTCGCCCTCCCTTGCGGCCGCCATGAACGCGTCAACGACCTCCCAGTCGGCCGGTTGGTCCTCGGCAGCAGGCTGGCAGACTTTGGCGCGGGCGCGGGAGGCGAGCTTGCGCGCGGTCACCGGCGTCGCGTCCAGGATGGCGGCGATCGTGGAGAACTCGAAGCCGAAGCTGTCGTGGAGTACGAACGCGACACGCTCTCGGGGGGTGAGTCGATCCAGCACCACCTGCAGGGCGATCCCCACGGTCTCGGCGAGCGCCATGTCATCGGCCGGGTCGGGCGCGGCCTCGGCCACCACGACCTCGGCCACAGGGGTGGGGATCCGGGCTCGCAGCCGGTCCAGGCACAGCCTCGTGGTCACGGTCGTCAGCCAGGCGGGAAGACTGTCGATGTCGGTCTGGTTACGGTGCAGCCGGAGCCAGGCTTGCTGCACGACGTCCTCAGCCTCCGCTGGGTCGTCCAGCACACGGGCAGCGATCCGCAGCAGCCGTGGTCGCTGCGCCTCGAAGACATCGGTGTCCTGCACAGTGCCCTCCCTTCCACTCAGGCCCCCTCCCCGACAGACGAACGATCCGGGCGGAGTGTGACCATACGCCAGACGCCGCCTGGCCTCGGGGGCGTTCGCCGACGACCTGTCGGCCGGTGCCCGATGCCCCCGCCACAAACCACGGCGCGCGCAACGCCGGAACCCCCGGACCGAGCCGGATCGGCACATGCGCACCGCGCGCCTTCCAGCCCAGGGCCCGGGGCGGGCATCATGGGGCGATGACAGCCGATCCCGGCGCGTACCGCACCCTGCCACTGTCCCCGGATACGTGGGGTGACTTCGCTGGACTTGTCGAGGCGAACAACGGCGTCTGGGGTGGGTGCTGGTGCATGGGATTCCACAGCGAAGGGCTGAGCCGGGACCGCGGCGCAGCTGAGAACAAGGAGATCAAGCGGACGCACGTCCGCGCGGGGACGGTGCAGCAGATGTGGTCTTCGAAGGCGACGAGTGCGTCGGTTGGTGCCAGTACGGGTCGCCTGCAGAGCTGCCCAACATCAAGAACCGCGGCGCGTACACCAAGCAACTCGTGGAGTTGCCGGACTGGCGCATCGGCTGCATCTTCACCGGCAAGAGCCACCGCGGCCGGGGTGTGGCCCGGGCTGCGGTCTCAGGAGCGCTGGATGCCATCCGCGCCGCCGGCGGTGGGGTTGTCGAGGCCTACCCCGAGCAGGTCGACGGCCGACCCCCGCAGCGTGGTGCCTATTTCCATACCGGACCCGAGACCCTGTTCGAGGACTTCGGTTTCACGCGTGACCGGCGGATCGCCAAGTGGCGCTGGGTCATGCGCCTGAGGTTGGACGCCTGAGAGCACCGGCCACGCATGGCCGGTGCCAGGCCCAGCACGGGCGCTCACGAGCCGGATCGTGACCCGAAGAGGGGTTGGTCAGGGTGTGGCCACTGCGGCGGGGCTGTGCGGGAGGGCGAGGTGAGGCAGTACACCGGCGGCGTCCCGCCGATCTGGCGCGAAGCGTGGCGCATGGCAAGCCCTAATCGATTCGCAGCGGGATCAACGGCGGCCGCCTCTGCCGGAGGTGCCCCCACCATGTCGCGGTCGTTCGGCCACTTGCAGACGAAGTCTTGATCGACGCGCGGTTCGCCGATCAGCCGACGTTTGACCACGCGCTTGACGCGCTTGTGTTCAAGGTTCACGAGGTGACCTTGCGGGTGAAGGTGAGGTGGGTGACGCCGCTGGGGGAGGAAACCGTCTCGATGTCGTAGGACTCCTCGAGTGCCTCGAGACCGTCCCAGAGGCGGACACCGCGGCCGAGCAGGATCGGGACCTGGACCACATGCATGTGGTCGACGAGCCCGGCGGCGAGGAAGTCGCGCACGACGGTGGGGCCGCCGCCGATCCGGACGTCCTGGCCGTCGGCTGCCGCGCGGGCGGTTTCGAGCGCCTCTGGCCGGGGCGGCCTCGAGGAAGTGGAACGTGGTGCCGCCCTCCATCTCGATCGAGGGCCGGGGGCGGTGTGTGAGCACGAAGGTCGGTGTGTGGAACGGCGGGTTCGGGCCCCACCAGCCCCTCCAGTCCGGGTCGTCCTGCCACCCGGGCGGGCCGAACTTGTTGGCGCCCATGATCTCGGCGCCGATGCCGGGTCCATGGCGCTGCGCGAAGGCGTTGTCGACGCCATCGGTGCCGCCCGCGTCCCAGAACCTGGTGGCGATCATCCACTCGTGCAGACGCTGGCCCGCATGTCCGAAGGGCGCTTCGGCGGACTGCGGCTCGCCGGTGGCGAAGCCGTCGAGGGAGATGGACAAGTTGTGGATCCGTGTCAGTGACATCCGCACGCTCCTCAGTTCGTGATCGCGCCAGGCAGCCGGTTCGGCTGCTCGACCCGCTTCATCTCGCCGTCCTGCGACTTCACGTTCGCGTACGACTGTCTCAGGATCTCCTCGAGCACCGGCACCTGGATGTCGCTGAGGCGTTTGAGATACACGCAGACACGACTCGTCGTGTGCGTGCCGAGTTCCGCCAGCAGCTCGGCGTACCGCGCCGTGCCATCCATGAGGTAGATGGTGATCTTGCCCTTCCTCGGGTAGAAGCTGATCGCCTGCGCATCCCCCTGGCGACCACTGTCATACCGGTAGTGGTAGCTGTCGAACCCGATCGTGGCTACGTTCCACACGCGCGGCTCATGCCCGCTGAGTCGCGCCATGATCTCCACCAGCGCCCGACTGTCCGCCGCGGTCTGCTCGTCTTCGAGTGCGGCAATGACGTCCTCAGCGGAACGCTCAATCGGCACGTTCTTCACTGGCTCGGCCATCCGCGAAGGCTAACGTGCGCAGCCTTTCGCCACATCCGATGCTCGCAACGGGCTGCGGCCACCGCCAAGGCGCCCCGGTATCCTGAACGCACGGGTATGTGGCGGCGACGACGCCGGTCCCTACTCACGTCAGCTCGATACACGGACAGGAGCACCGCCATGTCCTTTCAGGCTTACCTCGACACCATCGAGAAACGGACTGGCAAGACCCCTCAGGAGCTCGTCGACGAGGCCCACGCCCGGGGCTTCGGGCCCGACACCAAGGCTGGGGAGGTCCTCACCTGGCTCGGGGATGAATACGGACTCGGCCGCGGGCACGCGATGGCCCTCGTCCACGTCGTCAGGAACGGGCCCGAGATCAGCGAGAAGCACGTAGGCACCGACGGCACCCACCGAGACGAGAGCACAATCCTGCGGCTGGACGGCATCGCCAACCGCTGATCGTGGCCGTCGCGGGCGTCCGCCTCGGTGTGCAGCGCTTCTGTGTTCCAGCGAACGCCCGGCGAACGACGCTCGCCCTGATCAGGTGTCTCCGAAGTAGCCCGTCGCGGAGTGCTGGCCAGGGAACGAGCGAATGTCTTCTGGTTCGCATCCATGGACCAGTTCAAAGACGGAGCGCAAAGCATGAAAGAACCTCAGGAGAAGCTGCCTGCGACCTAGGTAGGAGGACGCCCGTCTCGCGGACTGGCGGCAGATCCTTGGTCGCATCAAGGCCCGGATCCGCACCCGCGACTTCCGAACCGGACTCGCGCCGGCGTTACTCGCGTGCGGTGGAACGATCCGCCTTGCGGGTCGTCGCCGGGTCCACGCATGATCAGGGGTCGAGATGCTCACCTTTGCCGGTGAGGACGTGACCCAGCATCGACTCGATCACCGAGCCGACATCCGATGAACAGCGTGCGAGGACGTGGTCATGGGGACGGCGTGAACATCCACGAGCGCAGAAGTCCGGATTCAGAGGAGGATGTGTCGTCGGCTAAGCGCAGCGCAGTAGAGCCATAGGCCGATCGTCATCATGCACACACCGATGTCCACGATCGATAGGCGCGGTCCGAGGATCTCCCACCGGCCCATGAGTCCGAAGGTGATCACCAGCAGGATCAGCTGGGAGATCGCGGCGACGAGCGCAGCTACCGTCGCCCAGCGCGAGCGGAGGAGAAGGAGGATCGCGGCGAGGAGGCCTGTCGTGATGTTGGTCCCCCAGAGGATCGCCGGGATGGCCGGGTAGTCGGTGAAGTAGGCAATCTGATCGGGGCCATAGCCCAGCGCTGCGAAGTATCCGGAGTCGAGAGAACGCGTGAGGACGAAGTCGCGCGCTCCGATCACGTACAGCCCCAAAAACACAAGCCCGATCACCCACAGATGCCACGGGGCTCGGATGCGAGGAGCGCGCTGACTGGCCCTGCTCATGGTGCTCCTTCCTGCCGTGGGTCGACATCAGTGCCACCGACGTCGAGTCAATCTGATGTGCCGATCCGGACCAAGGCCATGAGGCGCTCGAAGAGGCGGTTGAGGGCATCGTCGCCCAGCGGCGGCATGATGGCGCTGGAACCGATCGCGATCACGTAGGACAGGAGCGCGGCCATCCTCACCACTTCTCGAGGGGCCGGGCGGGTCTCGGGCTTCTTGGCCTCGGCCAGCCCGAGGGTAAACCATCGCTTCTGGGAGTAGGACAGCCCGTCGAAGAACTCCCGGGCGGCGGTGGCGTCGATCGTTGAGTGCGGCGGCGAAATCATCGGCGAGCGCACGGTCCGCTCGACCTCTTCCCGGGCACCCGCCTCGAGTCCGGTCACCGCACGGTGCTTGGCGCCGAGCAGAAGCATGGAGCCGTCGCCCAGCTCACCACTGAGTTGCGGTAGGAGTGGTCGTCGAAGGTCGCCACATCTTGATGCGTTCGCCTCCGCCCGGGGCCTCGACGACTTCTGGCGCCACCGGGCGCCGTTTCCTTTCTTGCCGTCGAGCACGACAGAATCAACCCACTGACGGGGATGGTCCGAGCGCCTCTCCATCCACTCGACCCGGCGCCCACGGAAGCCCAGGGCGTGCCCGTGACCGCGTCATTGCGCCGCGTACCGTCCCGGTCGCGGGCAGTGCGACATAGCCGCGAGTCACCGCCCGCAGTCGCGTGGCCAGGACGTAAAGCACCGTCCCACGAGGGCCTTCACTACCGGAGGGCTCGAGCGGCGGCTGTCTGCACGCGAGGGTTCGGGTCGGCCAGCAGCCTGTCTAACGCCTCCTCTGAGGCTTCCGACGTAGGCTTCCGAGCCGCCATCACTTTCGCAGCCATCTCCCGGACCCGCCAGTGCTCATCCGAGCATGCCGCGACCACAGCAGGCTCGGCCTCCGGATCCCACACATACAAGAAGGCCCGCAGAGCCCAGGTTCGGGGCCAGTACCCGTCCGGGCCGCCCTCACGTCCAGCCAACACCCCCGGGGCCGCGTTGCCCCCCAGGACCCACAACAGGTCCGCGTCGGCCCGGGTGCCCGCGAGTACGTCCACGCACTTGCGGAGGACTACCAGCGTGCCGTCGCGCTCAGCGGCCGCAGTCACCCGATGGCGCGGTGTCGACTCCTGGACCATTGCGCCACTGTGCCACCCCGCTGAGGGCCAGGACAGCCACGTCCATTCCAGCGATCATCGCCTACAGCGCCTCCGTCACTCCGCGTCTCTTCGCCGCCTAAGACTGTCAA
This sequence comes from uncultured Actinomycetes bacterium, assembly GCA_963774745.1. Lineage (GTDB taxonomy): Bacteria > Actinomycetota > Actinomycetes > S36-B12 > CAIYMF01 > Prado023. The sequence continues at coordinate 205,314 of CAVZGE010000005.1, forward strand.
GAGCAGCTCAGCGCTACTCCACTTCGATGCACATCACCGTGGCGTCCGCTCGCCCGGCTCAACTCACCCAGCGTGACCGAGGCCGGGTCAGCCCATGCCCGAGGCTGGATTGACCGCCAATGTGTCGGTCTGGGGTGTCGGCGATCACCCAGGGTGAATGCGACCCTCCGGCCAGCCCTGCCGTCAACGGCCACTCTGAGGTATCCGGGCACGGCTTCTCGTCCAGAAGGGGGCGGCATCAAACCTGCGGCGCTTCAGAGCCATCAGACTCTCAAACACCCCGGAGCGACCAGAGGGGCCACGCCACACGGCATCGGAGTCGGCGCAGCCCGGCCGAGCCCAAGTGACCCGAGGATCACGGGGTGGGGTCTGCGTCGTCTCGGTGATTCACGGTGACCACGACGGTCCCGAGCGTCTGTCCGTGCTCGGCGTTGTCGTAGGCGTCTGCGATCCGCTGCAACGGATAGCACGAATCGACGACAGTGGTCAGTTCACCTGATTCGATGACGCGCTTGATCGCCTCCAGGAACGTGAGCCGAGCGGAGATGGGCATGAGACCGGTCGCCGAGAACACCGCCTTCTTGCCGCTGCGCCGTGAGGTCCACAACATCTGAAGAAGGACTGCGGGCCCGGGATAGGTCTTGAGATAGACACCGTCGGGTGCCAACACCCGTTTGCAACGAGAGAAGGAGCTTTGGCCCTGGGTGTCGAAGATGACGTCGTAGGATCGGCCGCCACGCGTGAAGTCCTCGGCGGGTTCGATCGTGATGTCAGCCCCGAGGGACTGGAACGCCTCGGCATCACCGGGACGGCATACCACGGTGACTTCGGCGCCAAGGTGCTTCGCCAGTTGGACCGCTGCCGTACCGATGTCTGCCCACGCGCCGTTGATCAGGATCCTGTGTCCGGGCTGGAGCCGGGCCTTGTCGCACAAGAAGTTCCATGCGGCCAGCGCCCCGCAAACCGGCGCACCCTGCCGGTAGCTCAGGTTCGCAGGCATCTTCGCAATGAAGCCGTCCTGGGAGATGCACACGTACTCGGCGTAGCAGCCGCCTCTGCCGCCGGTGGACCCGAACACCTTGTCTCCAACGGAGAACCGCGAGACGTCGGTGCCGATCGCCTCCACGTCGCCGGAGAACTCCGTGCCCCCGATAAGCCGTCTCGGTCGAAGCAAGCCAGCGAACGGGCGGACCAGGAGCGGACGCCCCCGTCGAGTCATGGTGTCTGATTCCGTCACCGCCGCCGCACGAACTCGAACCATCACCTCGCTCGAAGCTGGGGTCGGAGCCGGCACCTCTTCGACACGGACTCGGTCCACCGGTCCGTACCGTCGCTGCACAGCTGCCTTCACCGTCGCCCCTCGCTCGTCGACCACGGGCGACGGCCCGGTCCGACGAGCACGCCACTGCTCATCCCAACATTGTGTCAGGCGACGCTCATGCCGGTGCGGTGCTTGATCACGTCGTTGAAGCCGGACCGACTGGAGTTGTCGTGGTGGTCGAACGTCGGCTGTGGTCAGCTGTGACCTTTGCCCCTTGCCATTGTGCTTTCCGCGACGGCACGCTTGTATTCACCGAACTCGGTGAGGGCTTGCACAAGGGAGATGGTGCGTTATGCCCAGCGAGGTGTTCGTGGCCACCCCTGCGGCGACATTGCGTCGGCGCAGCGTGGGGAACCTGTTTCAGATGGGGCATTGTGCGCCGTCGGTGATGAAGACCCTGGTGGATGCTTCGGGTTCTGCCGCGCAATGGCCGGTCTTGCTGACGGCGGGGTTGCCGGGTGGCATCGGCAACACGGGCGGTGAATGCGGTGGACTGACGGCGCCCTTGGTTCTCCTGGGCCTTGAACACGGCCGGGGAGAGACCGCAGACGGGCTGCCAGTTGTGGTCGACGCGGGTCACGATTATCTGGCCCGGTTCGCCGATGCGGAGGGTACGACCCAGTGTCGCGAGATTCGCGGCACGAGCCGGGTGCCGTTGCGCTGCATCGGCGTGGTGCGCGAGGCGTCGGTGACGTGCGCAGCGTGCCTGGGCACACCGGTGGCAGGGGCCGTCGAGCCGGAGGCCCGGGCGGCATACCGCAGGCTGTACGAGCACTGGGATCAGCGCGGGTTCCATTGTGCTGACGCCGTGTTGGGCCAGTGCGAGACGTCGGTGGCGCCCGATGAGGACCTCAGGGATGCGGTCACCGCTTTCATGGGAGGGACCCTCTTCACCGGCATGACGTGCAGCGCATTGACCGCCGGAGTGATGGCTCTGGGCCTAGCGATGGGCGAGATCGAGAACAGCCACGTTCGTGTGGCGCGCATGCTCGCGACGATGGCGGTGGGCGGGGACGGGATGGTGGACGGGGTCAACAAGTTCAATCGAGTCATGAACCTCGGCCATGAGCTGAGCAAATGGTTCGAGGCGGATTTCGGCAGTACCCAGTGTCGGGCGTTGACCGGATGCGACTTCGCATCGACGGTGGACGTGGTCGAGTACATCGGTCGCGATGGGACGGCTGACTGTGCCCGTCGTGCGCAACGCGTTGCCGAGCGCGTCTCGACCATGGTCGAGCGCCATGGACACGACCCTGTGTGACTGGAACCTTGCCGGACGGCGGGGTGTCGCAGCGGCTACCTGCCGACCGGCACCGGGCCACCCGGGCTGACTGACGGCCCGGACTTGACCAGCGTGGTGTGGTGCTCGGTGGAGATCCCCCAGAGCACCACCATGGCGCCCATCATCACGGCCAGCGCGACTTCGCTGGCCGAGGTGAGCATCACCACGCCGCTGATGAACGCGACCAGGCCGAGCAGTGATGTGCCGGCCATGTACACCTTGTTACCGTGCATGAGCTGATCGAAGCCCGGTACGACCGCGGTGGCCGAGGCTGCGAAGCCGAGCGCGAGGATGATCACGCCGGTCGCTCGTGTGCCGCCCAACCGCGGAAGGGTCGCGTCGACCAGCCACATCAGGTAGAGCACGACGGCCGCGGCGACCAGGCCGGTGGCAATGATGTCCTTCTTCGGGAGATGCATGTCCATTCCTCTCCACCAGCCGGCGCACGGATCGGCAGGCGCGTCCGTTGCGGGCGCGCGAGGACGCCCAGAGCCTTGGTCAGGAAGCCCTGTGTAGCTCCCGCTGGATGTCGTCCTCCGTCACGTCGTGGCGGTAGTACGCATCCCACGCCGACAGCAGCAGGAACACGCCCCAGGCGGCCAGTACCCAACCCGGCCAGAAGGCGCCAAACCCAGACACCGCCCAGATCCCGATGAGGAACGCGTTGATCACGATGTACGCCACCACATCACCGCGGAACTTGCGCTTTCGATGCGCGCGGGCTCGAGCCAACTCGTACTCAGACGTCGTCATCTCTGTCATGTCGCCACCTCCTTTGCGACATTGCCTCACTTCCAGATTCCGCGCCGGCTGGGCCATCCGTCAGAGGCCAAGGTCACTCCGTCAGCGGCCAAGGTCACTCCGACGGCCCGACTCGGACCGGCGAACCATGGGGTAGAGGCTCCGCGGCTCAACCGGGGGTCCGCTCGACGATTGCCTTCAAGGCCGCCAACCCCTTCTGGGGGTCACGGCCGATGACCTCGTCCATGTTCATCAACTCTCTGAAGACCCGCGTGCCCAGCGCCCGTGGGCTGCGCATCGACCAGACGACCTCGGTGGCCGCCTCCCTTGGGATCACGGTGAATCGAACCGGGCAGCGGGGTCTCACCCAGCCGCAGTGGGGGGCTGGCAGCACGGAGTGGAACCGCGTCGCGCCGCCCGGAAAGTTCACCTGCTCGACGCCGCCATGGGGTGTGGCTCACTCACCGCCCAGGGGTCTCGGATCGATTTCGGTCGGCGCTGCCAGCACAGGAGCAGGACTGTTGTCGGCGCGTATGGTGGTAGTGAAATGGACGAAGTTCGTGGAATCAGCTGGGCACCGGCAGGGGTGTGCGTCGGGGTGGGTGCAACGCTGGTGATGGATGCCTCCATGGTTCTGGCCAGCCGCCTGGCTCCGGAGGTGTTGGCCAGCGAGAAGCTCGACGTGAACCTGATCGGCCGGTGGGTCGGGGGGCTCGGCCGCGGGACCAAACAGGGTGAGGACATCACCGGGGCTCCGGCGATCCCCGGCGAGGTCGCGCTTGGCTTGGCCACGCACTATGCGACGGGGATCGCTCTGACCCAGGTGTACTTGACGTCGCTGCAGCGTCTTGGTGTTCAATCCAGTCTGGTCAAGGCCACCACGTTCGGGGTGGCGACCGCGGCGTTGCCGTTGTTGCTTATGTTCCCCTCGATGGGTTACGGCCTCGGCGGCCGGCAGAGCGCGGACGCGCGGCGGATGCGTTCGGTGATGCTGCTCGGGCATACCGCGTTCGGTGCCGGGATCGGGTTGTGTACGGCCGCCTACCAGACCCACGGGATGAATTGCCGCGGCACGGCCCGCCGGTAGTCCGGGTAGTCGGGGTGCTCCCCGACCAGCCATGCCTCTTCCCGGCCGCGCTTGGCGTCGAGGAAGACCGCCGCGAGGCCCAACGTGAGCAGGGCGAGCGGCGAGGAAAGCAACGCCCAGCCGAGGATCAGCAGCAGCGCCCGGCCGTCCATCGGGTGGCGCACCAACCCGAAGACGCCGTCCCAGCGCAGCGCGGCGTCGGCGACCGGTCGGGGGAACGGTGTGAGCTGCCGGCCGAGGCCGGTGATGCCGCCGACGAGCGGGCCGGCTCCGGCCAGGGCGGTCACGGCACCGACACGCTCGCGCGGACGCATGCGGCGTAGGACGACCCCCACCGCGGCGGAAACGTACTGGGCTGCGTCGGGCACGCCTCCGGTAGACGCCCAGGTCTTGGATGACTACGGCTGGGCCCCCGGGCCGGGTGTGTCGATCTTCCTGGCGGCCAGCACGCCTGACGGCTACTGCCTCGAGGGCAGGCACATGAGTTTGCCGGGCCAGGTGTGAGCGGTCGCACTGATGGTGTCTGGTAACTCGGTGTAGTCGAGGGGCTGGTGGTGCAAGGGCCTGCCGTGCTGGTGACGGCAGCTGGGTTCGGTCGCGGTTGCTGTTCAGCGCGGCCACGAGTTGGCGATGATTCGCGAACAGCTGCCGCGACGCCAGCAGGTTGGCGCTCGGAGCCTTCTGCGTGTAGTCATCGGCAACGGTCAGCACGACCAGGCGTTGGAGGCCGTGGGGTGGCGTTGGTGACGATCTCACAACGTCGGCTGGCGCAAGGTCGCGTCCTTCGGTCCTGTCGGGCGGACCTGGGCTCACCGTGAATGCAATCACCCGGCGAGCCGACGGCAGGGTCCTGGTCGGCGGACTATTAACGAACTACATCGACAGCATCGCCCCGATCACAGCGGCACTGCTGATCGGGGCGTTGACTGGAACGGCGGCGCATCGCGTCATTTCGGTTGGAGCGAGGCCAACAGGGCCGTCGCACGGTCCGTGTCAGGACCGCCCCCCGCAGACGCCAACCAGCGTTGGGCTGACTCCAGGAGTGCGCGGGCCTCATCCTCATCAGATCCCGCAAACATCACCTCAGCGAGTTGGATCGAAGCGAGCGCGGCCATCCGCTGATCGCCGCTTTGCGCGGCCGTGCTGATCGCGTTTCGCAAAGTCGCAGCAGACGTTGGCAGATCTCCGAGCTGCGCCTGGGCTGACCCGAGGGTTGTCAGGTGCAGAGCAGCCTGCCCCGCGAATCCGAGCCGAATGGATGCTTCCACCGCCTCGCTGAGTGACTCGATCGCGTCTTGAACTCGACCTTCGGCCAGCGCAATTCCACCGAGCATGGCCTCGGCATGCACTCTGGCCCACTCGTCGCCCTGGGCGGTCACGATGCTGAGGGCTTCGGCTGCGGCCGCCTTTGCGTGGTCCACGTCACCGAGCATGAGTGAGGCGAACGCAACCAGCAGCTGGGACGAAGCTAGTTCCTGGTCTCTGGCGAGCGTCCGGTTCGCGGCGGCAGCGCTCGATGATGATTCGAACGCTGCCGCGAAACGCCCTTGTTGAAGACGCGCGAAGGCCGCATAGGTCTCCACGTCGGCTCGAAGCTCGGAACTACCGAGTGCCTGGCAGATGGCAGTCGCCACCTGCAGATCCGCCTCGGCCTGGACAACGTCGCCTGCCGAGGCTTCCAGCCACACCGAGAACAGCAGCGCGGTACATCTCTGAGAGTCGTCGATGGAGGCAGCAGCGTCCACGGCGGCTCTGATCCGTGCGGAGCCTGCTACTCCGTCGCCAAGGACCGCCCACGACCAGCCGAATCCGTTCACAATGCGAACACCGAGGGTGGGATCAGCTGCGGAACAGAATGTGAGCGCCGCGTCAATATTGGGACGCTCGGCCCGTACGAATGACAGCCAATGTGACTGACGCGGTCCGCGAATCTCCACCCCACAGCTGTCGGCAACCTCGCCAAACCATTGCGCGTGCGCGGCGCGCGCCTTGGTGGTGTGGCCAGACTCTTCCAGCCTCGTAAGCGCGAAGGCGCGGATGCTGTCGAGCAATCGGTACCTCGCCTTGCCGTCGGAGGTGAGGTCGAGGGTTACCAGCGATCGGTCCACAAGACGTCCGACAACGTCGACTGAAGATTCAGCTGGAACCCGCAGCCCCCTACGAGTGGTTCGAGCCGTGGGAGGGCAGCCGGTGGAAGCACCGCGCCGCTGAGTACGACGCGTTCAAGGCAGGCCTGGCCGAGCGGATGCTGGAGTCGCTGTTCGAGCAGCTGCCCCAGCTGCGCGGCCGGGTTGCGGTCTGCGAGATCTCCACCCCGCTGACCACGGCGCACTTCGCCGGGTACGACCGAGGTGAGCTCTACGGGTTGGAGCACACCCCCGCGAGGTTCCGCCAGGGCTTCCTCAGACCGGCCACCCCGATCCCCGGGCTTTACCTCACCGGACAGGACATCGTCTCCTGCGGGGTCGCCGGAGCCATGTTCGGCGGCGTCCTGACCGCCACGACCCTGCAACTTGGACGCCTGATCACCGCCTTGACCACCTCAACCGCACGGCGCGCCGTGCCCTTGTCTCTGCGGCGCGGCGGCCCCGCGTGTTGACCGTCCATCGTGGGCAGGGTCGGGCGGTCGTGCTGCCCAGGGTTCCGGGAGCGGCCGGCGGGCCGCGACGCCTCGGACCTGTCGGCGCAACGGAAGACGACATCCAGAAGCACACCGCGACGGAGGCGGCCAGCGCACCACCCGCTTGGAAGTTGGTGCGCTCCGTGCCGCGAGGACGACACAGGGGGCAATGCGGCAGGGAGATCCTCTTCACCCGGCGACCCAGGAGACCAGATGGCGCACTCGACACCGGCTATGGGCGCGCCCCACACTCCGGCAGCACCAGCACCGCCAAGAACGGTCATCGACAACCAGTTCGCCGGCGACCACTAAGATGTCCGATTCCCTCACCGCTGGACAGCCCGATCGCGGGCGACGAGCCCGGCTAACGCCGCGCGACCGAACCACTTCGTATCCCGAGTACGGTGGCCATGATGGGCGCACCAGCCGGTCGGATGGTGCTCTGTGGCGGAGGTGTGCTGTGGTCGAGTCGGGGTGGTCCTTGTGGTCTGAAGGGTCCCTGTTGAGTATCGCTTCCCAGGGTTCGGTGCTCAGCATCGGATCGGTGGGATCAGCGCTGAGTATCGGGTCGGTCGGATCCGTTGGATCGGTGTTCAGCATCGGTTCGGCGATGGCCGCCGGCTCGCTGATGTCGTGGTGGTCGTTCGGGTCGGTGATGAGTGCTTGGGGAGTGGGCGGGGTGATGGGCTACCGGGGCTCCGGCGCACGGGCGACTGCGAGGGCGGCCGTCCTCGGCGGATGCGCGGCCGCGGCCGTGGCCGCAGCCCTTCTTGCTAGCACAAGCAGGCCTTCCACGCCGGTGGCAGTAACGTCCAACGGCTGACTCGCCGGTCGCCCAGGGTCGGGCAGGTACTGGGTCGGGGAACCAAGAGAACCAGGGCAAGCAGGCCATTCGTCAAGCAACGAGCCGCATCACACCGGCACCCCTCTGTTGTCAAGGCGTGGTTTGAAGCGACCTCGAGGCGACGGACTTCCGTGTCGGGGTGGGCGGGGGTAGCGTCTTGGGTGCGGGTCCCGGGAGTGGCTGATCCGAAGTGCCGGTGTGCGGGTGGAAGCCGGCCGCGCTGGATTTGTGTGACGCCCCGCGGTGCCCTCCCGGGCCCGTCTCCACACTGCCGGGGTGGGCTTTCACGGCGTCGGCGCGCAGGCGTCGGTATAGCGCGTCGGAGATGCGGCGCTTGAGGCAGCGCATGGCTTCGGCCTTGGTCTTGCCGGCGGCGAGCTTGCGCCGGTAGTAGGCCCGGCCTTCGGTGTCGTGGCGCAGCTGGGTGGTCGCGGCGATGTGGATCATGTGGTTCATCCGCCGGTTCCCGGCCCGGGAGAGCCGGTGGCGCACGATCTCTCCGGAGGAGGCTTCGATGGGTGCGGTTCCGGTCCAGGAGGCGAACCGGTTGCGGTCGGTGAACCGGGCGACGTCGCCGGTGTCGGCCAAGGTGCGGGCGGCCACGACAGGGCCAACACCGGGTAGCTCCATCAGGGTTGACCCGGTCGCGGTGACCATCGCCTTGAGCTCGCGGGTGACGGCCTTGATCTTCTTCTCGATGACCACGAGCTCGGCGATCTGTTCCGCGGCGAGCCGGCGGCGGGTCCGCCCAGCCAGGTCGCGCGGCTTGACGGTCGCTAGGATTCGCTTGGCTTGGGCGGTGCTGATGTTCTTCTTGGACCGTCCCGGAACAAGTTCCGAGAGCAGCCGGTGCACTCGGTTCACGCACTGGATCCGGGCCCTGGACAGCTCGGCGCGCCGGTCCACCAGCAGCCGTAGGGCCTCGAGTTGTTCGTCGTAGGCCAGCACCCGCAGGCCCGAAGTGCGCACCGCGACCACTGCAACCGCGTGCGCGTCGTGCGGGTCGGTCTTGCGGTTGTGGCCGGTGTCGAACATCCGCGCCCGGGCCGACAGCTTCGCCGGCACGTCGACCACCTTCTCCCCGTCGGCCAACAGCCGTTGCGCGAGCGGGCGGCCGGCACCGTTGCTGCCCTCGACCGCCCACACCCGATCAGGGAAGGCCACGACGCGTCGGCGCATCGCCGTGTACCCGGCCTTGTCGGTGGCGAACCGCCCGGTCGCCAGCACTGTCTCCCGGTCGTCGACGATCTCGATGGTCGCCGACAACTTGTGGGGATCGACCCCGATGAACACTCTCGACATGAGCTTCGCCTTTCCCGCCTTCGTCGGTTGGTTGACGCCGGGCGGGCACTGCTACTACGAGCTGGGCAGACCCCTCTTCAGCCACACACCGGCACGGCGCCCGGCAGGACCGCAGACCGATGTTGAGCCACACCGATCACGCTGGTGGGCAGCCGCAAGGAGAGCATCCCGCCGGGCACCTGGACCGAGTCTGGCCAGACACCGGCCCTGAAGGGAATCGTCTAGTAGCCGCGAGCTGGGCGCCTTTCAGGCGGGCATGGCCGCGCCCAGAAGGACGCCGCGTTTCACCGCGTCCATGGGCGGATTGTGGTCAAGCTGGGTGAGTGAGCCAAGCGAGCGACCGACCTCTGAAGCGCGTCGCCGGTTTGGCCGCGACGGGCGGCCCGGGCCGCCCGGGCGAGTGGGTGGGCGGTCGGGTCAGCCGCGACCGGCTGCAGCGAGGATCGTGGCCCGCAGTGGCTCGAACTCTTCCAACTGGGCCTTGGAGACCGAGATCTCGTGCGGGTTCTTCGCGTCGAGTAGCGGGGGCATCGTCTCGTCGCCAGCCGTCGCGAAGAAGATGGACCCCTTGAGCGGCCCGTGCGCCTCCTTAACGAGGATGTCAAGGATGTCGGTTGCAGGGATGGTCGCGGTCGGAAGTTGAGACACTGACCCGGCGAATCCCTCGCGAGTGATGGTGACCGTGGTCCCGTCGAAGTGAACCTGGCCGTTGAAGCCTTTGAAGTCAGTCATGCGGGGGAGCCTCTCACAGCTCCACAGACCTTGCCGTGGGCGTCGGTGGGCGCTGATCCCGTGTAACGGTTACGTGTGATGGCGGGGTCCCAGCGGCGTACGTAGCCTGCGTTGTCACTACTTGTTGGGAGAAGCATGTCTGTTCAGGTTGGCAGGTCCACCCGACGCACGATGCAGCTCGCCGGGCTCGGTGGGGTGGCCGTGCTGCTGGCGGCGTGCTCCTCGTCGTCGACGAGTCCCGATGCGTCGGGCAGTACCGCACCGTCGGCCAATGGGAGTGCGTCCGCGGATGCACTCGGGGTGATCGACCCCGCGACCCTGCCAGTGACGATCCCGTTTACGGCCCCGTCCAACCACATCGTGGTCGATGCCGGGTTCGGCACGGCGGCGACGTTCCCGATGATGCTGGATACCGGTGCCCCGCTGAACGTGTCGGCCGACCTGGTCAAGGAGTTCGCCTTCCCGGTCATCGACACGATGGACGCCGCGGCCGCCGGTGGCACGGTCACCTCCGACGTGGTGGGTGTTGACACGGTCACCCTCGGTGGGTTGTCGGTGGCCCAGGTGGCGGGCATCTCCCCGTGGGTCGACGACGCGAACCCGTTGTCGTGCATCACCGAGGACGGCCTGGTCGGGGCGAACGTGATGAAGAACGCGGTGTGGCAGATCGACTACCAGGCCAAGACGGTGACCGTGACCGCATCCACCGACGGCATCGAGCATGTCACCGGGGCGATCCCCGTTCCGATGGAGGCGATCCAAGGGATCGGGGGCAGCCCGGCGGTCGCATTCGGGGTCGGCGAGGGCGGGCTGGGCTTCCTGGTGGACACGGGTTCCGACGGCGGGATCCTCACCGCGCCGAAGGAGTTGATCGGGGTGGGTGTGGACGTCCCGAAGGATGCCCCGACCGTGAAGTCACGGGTCGCGGGTGCGGCTGGCGCGCTCGATCTGGACATCCCGTTCGTGACCACCACGATCGACCTGGGCACCACGAAGATCGACTACCCGATCGGCGCCGCTGACGTCGTGTCCGGGATCGGCAACATCGGCAACGCGTTCCTGAGCCAGTTCATCGTCACGTTCGACTTCCCGAACAACACGATGTACCTCGACCCCATCTCGGGCGACGGCACGATCGCCAACCCCCCGGTCCCGGCAGCCTCGGTCGGATGGGACGGCAAGACCGCGATCGTTCGTGGGCTGGCCGTGGGCAGCGCAGCAGACAAGGCCGGCCTCAAACTCGGTGACATCGTCACCGAGGTGGACGGCGCCCCGATCACCACCCGCGAAGCGTTCTGCACCACGTTCACCGGCCCCCAGATCTCCACGATCACCACCGCGGCTGGCACCTTCGACGCCGGACTCGTCGACAACTTCTTCACCACCGAATAGCGATCGGCGGACCCCGGAGACACCTTCCGTTGGCTGCAGGCCCTCAAACGCATCCGCCGGACATTCGGCCTCACCGGCCCCCACGTCATCACCCTTCTTCGTTCACAAGGAGCCCCCAGCATGGAGTACACCTCGACCCTGCTCATCCTGGTCCTGCTCGTGCTCATCGCGCGGGAGAGCCGAGAGGGCACCCGGGCCATCAAGTCCGACCCGAGCGTCCAGCTGAAGAGCAACGAGCGATTCCGCACCCTGCGCATGCAGATGCTGGAGCCGCTGATCGCCATCGTGGTCGTCGGGTCCCTGCTGCTGACCGACCTCGAGCGCAGCCCCCTGCACGCGATCGTCGCGGTCGTCGGCGGCATCGCCGGGTACGTGTTCGGCGCCTACCGAGCCCGGTCCACCTACGTGGCCGCAGTGCCCCAGCACAAGGGCGTCATCCTGCGCTACAGCGTGGAATCGTTCGTGGCCCTCGGCCTTCTGGTCGTCATCAAGCTCGTCGCCGAGCGCGACCTGCTGCCCGAGGGCGACATCTTCCGCGCCATCATCGCGACCCTCCTGGCATTCCTCCTCGTCGAGTCCATCGCCCGAGTGATCACCCTGATCCGCCACTACAACCGCGACGAGGCCGCCGCAGCCACGGACACGCAGCAGGCCCCGCGGGCTTGAGCGGCTCCTCACGCTGGTCTGCGTCGGGAGCCGGTGCGGTGCCAGCCTCAGGCGACGGCACCGGCATCGCGTTTGCCTTTCCCATGGCGGGCGACGATCATCGCCGACATGGAGGCGTCCGCTTCGTCGGTCAACGGCGATGACTGGGCCGGACCGGGCGACGGTTCCGACCGGGAGCCCGATCCCGTGGCGGTGGTCGCGGCGCTGCGACGCATCCTGGACAGCGAGGAACTTCGGACCTCGCCCAGGTCACGGGCCTTCCTGGCCTACGTGGTGACCGAGACCCTGGCAGGGCGCGGTCACCGACTCAAGGAGCGCACCGTCGCCCGCTACGCCCTGGGGCGCGGCAAGGACTTCGACTCCGTCACCGACGCCGCTGCCCGGGTGCAGGCCAGTCGCCTGCGCACCTCGATGGCGCTCTACTTCGCCGGAACGGGGGCTGGCGATCCGCTGGTCATCGACCTTCCCAGGGGAGCCTATGTGCCCACGTTCACGTACCGGGACCTGACCGACACTCCACGCGACGGCGTCTCCCTTGAGCCGGGGCTCGTGGTCGTGCAGTTCGCTGACATGCGGCCGCCGGGTACCGGCGAGCCGCTGGGACTGGCTCTCACCGAGTCCTTGATCCACGCGTTGGGCGCGTTCCCGGGCCTACGGGTGATAGGGCCAGCAGTCAGCGAACGCGGCGTCGGCGCACTGCCCGACGTGCAGGCCGCGGCGCAGGCGCTCGACGCGCAGTATGTCCTGACCGGCACGGTCCGAACGACCGCAACCCTGTTGCGGGTACTCGTCCGCCTGTCCGACGGCCAGACTGGCAAGGTGCTGTGGTCCGATGTGTGCGACCAGGAGCGCAGCGAGGTCACCGGCTTCCATGACGAGGACGACCTGGTGCGGCGGATCGCCGGGACAGTCGGCGACTTCCGCGGGGTGGTGCTGCGCGACACCACCGCGCGCCGCGCGGGAACCCGCCTCCCCGCTTCGCACGAGGCGATGCTCTCCTACTACCGCTACCTGGACAGCGGCACGAGACCGGACACCGAGACCGCGGCGCGCGACCTGAGCCTGGCCGCGGACCTCGACCCAGAGAACGTCGTCCTGCTGTCGATGCTGGGCTCCATCGAGTACGTACAAGCGATCCTGGAGTGGGCACCGGACCGCGACGCAGCCCTGGCCAACGCTCAGCGGCGGGCGCTCGCAGCGCTCGCCCTTCACCCCGGGCATGCACACGCGTGCACCGTCCTCGCGGGCGTGGCTTTCGCCCGGGGGCACACCGACCAGTGCCTGGCGAATGCGACCCGCGCGATCGAGCTGAGCCCCTCCCACCCGTCGATCCTCTACGGGTCCGGTGCCCTCCTGGCGCTCAGCGGCGCCTGGGACACGGGACTGGCGTGCATCCGTGAGTCCAACCGGCTCAACCCGTACCACCCCTGGTACCAGCACGTCCATCTTGCCCTCGACCGACTCAGGGCCGGCGACGACACCGGAACGCTCGCCGAGGCCGCCCTCCTCACCGAGCCCGAGGACCTCTGGGGCCCCCTGATCCGCTGCCTGGCATTCGCCGGACTGGGCGACGACGAGCGGGCGGGGCAGGAACTCGACGCCGCCCTGGCCATCGAACCGGATCTCCTCAAGGACGACGCCGCCATGATCGTCGAGCAGTTCCAGGACGCACCCATCGACATCAGGACCACCATCCGGGGGAGGCTGCTCGACTGGCTCACCTCCCAGCCCGACCGTGCGCAGCCGAGGGCGGACGTCTGACCCCACCACAGGCCCCCGGCAGGAGAGCGGCCCTCGGTGTGCGGCGGGTGAAGCGGCGGCGGCGAAGCCAGCCGTCGTAGGCCCAAATTGCCAGCCCCATACCGCCGCAAGCTGGGCGCGCTGACAGCACGGGTCGGCCGTTCCCGTTCCGTCGCTGAGGTTCGACAGTATGAGCCCGGCGAAGTCGTCTGCCTGCCACACCCAGTGTCCTCACTCAGGAGCCGTGTGCGGTGGGTTCGGTTCGCGGTCGGTGGTTCGTTTCGGCTGTCGTCTTGTTGGTGATGTACCGCGCGTACCCGGCTATGGCCAGGGACGTCGAAGCTGTCAGCGTCAGCGTGATCGATGCCGCCGTGGCTGGCGTCCACGATCCGGGCCGCCGGGTGACCGGCTCGATGAGATGCCCGACGATGCTGGCCAACCCGATGGTGGAGGCGACAGCGGCTGGGCCGGGCCGGCCGCCCTTGGCCCTGTGTGCCGTGAGCAGGGCGGTCAGGGGCATGAACCATGGTGGTGCGATGCCGGCTCCCCAGCCGATGACGAGTGCGGTTCTCATTGAGAATGGGGCTGTGATGCCGAACGGTTCGCCGGGGATGTTGTCGCGAACGGCCACGTAGCTGCTGAACACAGTCGATCCTGCGTAGGCCAGGGCGGTGGCGGATAGGACCGTTTGACTGCGGCTCGACGTCATTACGGGCTCCTCGGCGAGAGTGCTGGAGGGTATCGATTCTGCGGGGGACCCGTGCGCCCTGGTGTGGGCCCTCACCGAATTCTGGCGCTGACACCCTCGGAACTGCTGGCTTCTTGTGTGTGGGCTGTGTTAGGTGGGTTGGCTGGGTCGCGGCGGGTCATGGCGATCCCGGCGGCGAGGATCCAGATGAGTGCGAGCAGGAAGAACGGTGGGCCGGTCATGGCCAGGGGGATTCCGGCCAGGAGTAGGGGTGCGGTCAGTGCTGCCCACCAGCCGAGCCAGCGGGGTAGGCACCTGGTGGGCAGGATTACGGCTGCGGCGGCGGCGAGCATCCCGGCATCTGCGGCCCAGGTCAGCACGAACGCCATCGCGTTCATGTCGACCAGGGCAGCTGCCAGGTCGTCGGGGATGGTGCCTGCGCGCAACGCCAGAGCCAGCATCGGGGCGCCAGAGCCCAACTTGATGGCGCTGGAGAGCAGCCCGAAGCTCAGAACGGCGGCCGGTAGCCAGGTGCTCGTGCGTTCCGCGCGCTGCAACGTCCAGGCCAGGGTCGCGACGAACACGGGGAAGGCGAGCAGCCCAACAAGTTCGACAATCCACACGGCGCCCATGCCCGGGGTCACCGGGTGGGAGCGCCACCACTGGCCGATGACGGCGGGGCTGGCCGTCGAGTCGGGGGAGCCGGCGCTCAGGGCGTCGTTGCCCAGGACGACCAGGATCACGTAGAGCGGTCCGCACAGCGCGCCGAATCGGTACAGGTTCTTGTTCATGGTGGGAATCGTCGCCCCCGATGAGGGGGCCGCGGAACCGCACAGCGGCGGAACTTCACCCTCCCCCGTGCGGGGGAGACCGGGCGGGGGAGTCCGCCGTCAGGACTATGGCCAGCGACGCGGAGTTGGGCGTACCTTGCCCAGCATGCTGTCCAGCCCCGGCACCCGCGACACGCTCCTGGTCGCCGTGCTGTTCATCGGGTCGGTGGCCGAGGTCCTGACCTCCGACCTGCCGCACTGGTTGGTGCTCCCGGCCGCGATCGCGGCCCTCGCGCTGTTCTGGCGGCGGCGTGCCCCCACGCTGACCGCCGCGATCGTGGTCACCAGCGCCACCCTCGTGGCGGTGGTCGCGGCCCCCGCCCAGGGGTCCTTCACCGGGTTCGTGGCGATGGTGATCGCGCTGTACTCAGTCGGCGCCCACGAGCCGCGCCGCTTTGGGTTCGTTGTCCTGGTGACGGCGATCGTGGGCATCGCGGCCGCTGGTGTGGCCACCAGGGCCCTGGTCTCCGGGGTGAACGTCGGTGACTGGATCCCAGTCGGGGTGTGGCTGTCCCTGGCGTGGGTCCTGGGCGCCGAGATCCGCAGGAGCCAGAACCGCAATGACCAGTTGCGCGTCCTGGCCCAGCAGTTGGCCGACGAGAGGGATGCCCGGGCCCGGGAGGCGGTGTCCCGGGAACGCTCCCGCCTGGCCCGCGAGTTGCACGATGTGGTGGCCCACAACGTGAGCCTGATGGCGGTCCAGGCCGAAGGGGCCGGGCGGGTGCTCGACGGGGACCAACCGCAGGTGCGGGCCGCGCTCGCCGCGATCGCGACCACCGGGCGGGACACGATCGATGAGCTGCGCAGGTTGCTGGGAATCCTGCGCTCGGACGGCGCGCAGGCGGAGCTGGTGCCCCAACCGGGACTGGCGGACCTGGACCCGCTGCTCGATCGCGTCCGCGGCTCCGGGTTGGCCGTCGATCTGACCGTCACCGGGGACCCGATCACCGTGCCCGCGGGGGCGCAGCTGTCGGCCTACCGGATCGTCCAGGAAGCCCTGACCAACACCCTCAAGCACGCCGACGCGTCCCACGTCGCGGTGGACCTGTCCTACTCACCGGAGGTGGTCGAGGTGCGCGTGGCCGACAACGGGAACCCCTCCGGACCGGGACACGGTACCGGCCAGGGACTCGTGGGCCTGCGTGAACGGGTCGCCCTCTACGGCGGTTCCCTGACCGCGGGACCGGACACGAACGGGTACACCGTGCGGGCCCTGCTCCCCCTGGGAACCACCCCGTGATCCGCGTCATCGTCGCCGACGACCAGGACCTCGTCCGCACCGGACTGCGGATGATCCTGCAGGCCGAACCCGACATCACCGTGGTCGGCGACGCAGCCGACGGCCAGGCCGCCATCGAGATGGTCGCCGCGCTCGACCCGGACGTCGTCCTGATGGACGTGCGAATGCCCCGGATGAGCGGGCTCGAGGCAACCCGACAACTCACCGAGAACGGCTCCCGGGCCCGCGTGCTGATCCTGACCACCTTCGACCTCGACGAATACGTGTTCGAGGCGCTGCGCGGGGGCGCAGCCGGGTTCCTGCTCAAGACCTCCCCAGCCGACCAACTGATCACCGGCATCCGGGCCGTGGCCGCCGGCGACGGGCTACTCGCCCCCTCCACCACCCGCCGGCTGATCGAGCAGTTCGCCCACCAACCACCCATCCCCGACCACCAGGCCGTGCAGGCCCTGACCCCCCGCGAGAGGGAGGTCCTCACCCTCGTCGCCCGCGGAATGAACAACTCCGAGATCGCCGCCGCCCTGCACGTTGAGGCCTCCACCATCAAGTCCCACGTCGCCAACATCCTGGCCAAACTGGGCCTGCGGGATCGGACCCAGGCCGTGATCCTGGCCTACGAATCCGGACTGATCCGCGCCACCACAGCCTGACGCCAGATCCGTTCTCGGGTCCCGTGAACAGCAGCCGCAGGGGCGAGCCCCCCGGATCTGTCCAGCCTGGCACCCTGCACCCAACCGGCTAGGAGTCAGCAACCTTCTGGTACGTCCCGCCCGCGCGGCACGATGGCGAAAACCGACCCGCGTCTATCCGCCGCGAGCTGGGCGCCTTCGGGCGGGCAGAGCAGCGCCCAGAAGGATGCGGCATGGCTCATTGGTCCGCGGCATTGGCGCTCTGCCAACAATGGACCGCCACCCACGGTTCGAGGTCGGGGCGAAGGGGTCCGGCGAATTCGGTCGGGGATAGCATTCCCTGAACGTTGGGGTGACACTGACGTCGAAGGGTTGGATGGCCTGAAGAGCCGGGGGTAGCCGAATGGCGCGGTCAAAGGTAGGCGGTATCGGTGCGCTGGTGAGTGCGGCGGCGTTCGTGGCCCTGACGGCCTTGACGGCGTGGTCAATCGTGACCGACACCGATGCCGAGGGTGCGCGGTCTGTGGTCTGGATCGTGTTGACGTCGCTGGCCACGGGCGGGGGAGCGGTCGCGGTGTTCGGGGCGCTGCGGGCAACGGGCGGCTTCGGCGTGGTGAGGGCCAGGTTCGCCCTCGGGTTTGCGGTGTTCGCCGTGATCTCGTCGGTGATGGCGTGGGGGTTGTTCGGGTACGGCACCGGGCTTGCTGTTGCGATGGTGCTGCTCGCGCAGCACATGCGCGAGCAGGGATTAGGTATCGCGGGACACCGGTCGTTGTGGGACTGGGGGATGCCGGTGGCGTGGCTGGTCGGTCCGGTGAGCCAGTTCGTGAACGCGGTGACGGGCGTGTTCGATGACAGCAACAGCATCGAGTGGGTGTACGTGATCGGGTTCTCGCTGGGGACGCTGCTCGCCGCGGCAACCATGTTCGTGATGGGTCGGTGGCTGCGGTCGGACCTCCCTGCGTCGGCGTACGCGGTCCAGGGAGCCACAGTCTGATATGGAGCTCGAGCGGGCGGCCATGGAGACCGTGTCGGCTGAGCGTGGCCAGAAGGGCGCGCGTCAACAGGGCAGTGTCCCTGCCCTGCTCGGGGTTGTGGCGCTGGGTGCAACCTACGGGGTCACCCAGAGTTGGATCGCGGCCCTCGCCGCGGCTGTTGTATCGACTGCGGTTGTCCACGCCACCGTGCAGGCCCAGTCGCGCCGGGGATGAACGGCCCACGGACCGGCCAATTCGGGCGTGGGTCCTGCATGATTCGGTGACGACGTGCGACCCCCAGGGCAAGTCCGGGATGTTGTATTCCTGCTACGTAGCATTTATGCTGCACTTGTGGGGCGTCGGTCGAAGGATGAGGACCCAGTGTTCAACCGGTTGGAGGAGTTCCGCCGGGCGGCGGGGCTGACTCGTGCTGGGTTGGCTGCGGCCGTCGGGGTGCACTACCAGACGGTGGGCTATCTGGAGCGGGGTGAGTACGCGCCGAGTCTGGCGTTGGCGTTGCGGATCGCGGCGTTGCTGGGGGTTCGGGTCGAGGACGTGTTCGCGTTGGAACCGTTCACGGTCGCAAGGGTGCGGACATGAGCTTCGACGGGATCCGGGGTTTGGTGGATCAGGACTGGAAGCGCGGGATGAACGACCACGGGTGGCGGTGGTTACGCACCCGGCGAGCCCGCCGGGTGCTCGCCGCGGTCACCGCCACGATCTGCCTGGCCATGATGGTGGCAGCCGTATTGGCGGGGTCAGATCAGGGAACCCGGCACGTGGGCGTCGGCGTGGTCGGCACGGTCACCCTGGGCTGGGTGGGGCTGCTGATGAGCCGATCGCTGCGGTACGTGGCGACCGCACCCACCCGGCTGCTCGACGAGCAGTACCGGGCACGGCGCAACGCCGCCCATGCGGCTGCCTGGCGGATCCTGGTCGCGTGCATCGCGGCCATCGTCCTGGGCCTGTTCCTCGCCGTGGCTGACCAACCCGACGAGGCGTTGACCCTCTCGTATGCCCAGATCTACCTCGGAGGGGCCGGTCTCCTGTTCCCTTCTTTGTTCCTACCCTCGATCGTGCTCGCCTGGACCCTGCCCGAGGAGAGCGACCCCGACGACTGAGCTCACCTTCCCTGGCTGGGCTTCTGCGCACGAGCTCCGGCGAGGCTCACCGGCGGACTGCCGGTGGGTAGGCTGCTGATTGTGAATCCCTTGGTCCCGACGCCCATGGATGCGGTCTCGGCCCTGGTGTGGTGGGCGATGGCCCTGCTCGTACTGTCGGTTCTCGTGACCTTTGTGGTGCGGGCGACCCGGCGAAGGCGTGCCCGGTCCGGCGCCGCGCCGACCGAGGTGGGTGGGTGAGGGTTGAGAGTCTTCATTGACTGTGACAGTCCCTGACGCGCGGCAGAGGTCAGCCGCCGGGTACTGCTGTTGAGCATTCGTGAGGGGAATCCCTGCACGCATGTCGCTCAGGAGATGGGCGCCCTTGGTCCTGCTGTTGGGTGCCCCTGTTGGTCCTCTGCTGGCACGGCCAAGCGGTCGGGGTGCGCACCACAACGCACCTCGTGAGGACGTAGTTGCCGACCAGGTGGGCCAGTCGGTCACTTCGGTGCTGCCCTTGAGATCCAGACCTCAGCCCGGAGCGCCGCGGATGCGATCACGCGTGTGGATCACCTGGACGCCCTGGTTCGCTCCACACCACTGCTCGACCATCCGACGTTGATTGCCGTGGACGGTGTGGACGGCAGCGGGAAGACAACCTTCGCCGCCAAGCTGGCCGACCGCTACGCGCAGCAGGGCTGAGTCGCACACGTCGTTCACATGGATGACTTTCTGAACCCACGCGCGATCCGCTACCGGCTCGGGCGGGATTCTGCTGAGGGCTTCTTCCAGGACACCTACGACCTGGCAACCTTCACGGCCAACATCGTCGAGCCGCTGCGGCGCCCCGATGGACCCTCGATGGTGTGCCGGGCGTTCGACTACCGCGCGGATCGCCCGATCCTTGAGGATCCGATCCAGGTCTCAACAGAGGCGGTGGTGATTGTCGAGGGGATGTTCCTGCACCGTGACGGGCTCCTCGACACCTGGGACATGTCCGTGTTCCTGGATGTGCCCTTCGCCGTCAGCGTTCGCCGGCTCGCCGAACGCGACGGGACAAGCCCGAACCCCGACGACCCGTCGGTGCATAGGTACGTCGAGGGCCAGCGGATCTACCTCGCCGCCTGCACGCCAAGCCAACGAGCGACGCGCGTCATCACCAACTACTGACACGCACGCCACTTCCGCGATCCGCTCACGGGCAACCCGCGTCACACTGGCCGCGTACCGTCCCGGTAGCGGCTGTGCGACATAGCCGCCTATCGCGCGCTGGTGCGCGAGGGCTCATTTCCTGCCCCCACGCCAAGCCGGGAGCGAGCCCAGAGTCCTTGGGCCCTAGCTCGTACCCCCTCGGGTCCCCGCCGGAACGAACCTCGCCTAGCCGGCCCCGGGCAGGTGGGCCTCGACGACCCAGCGTCCACTCGCCGCGGGTCCGGCGCGGAACCGCCCTCCGATCTCGTGGACGCGGTCGCGAAGTCCTGTCAGCCCGCGCCCGGTCCCGAGCAAGGGGGACTCCTGCGCGATCGTGGCGTCGTTCTCGACGTGGACGGTTAGCGCGCGCCCGCTCGGGGCCACGCCGACGACGACGCGCACGTCGGCGCCCGGGGCGTGGCGTAGGGCGTTGGTCAGGCTCTCTTGGACGATGCGGAACGCGAGGTGTGCGACTGGCTCGGCGATGCCGTCCCGGTCGACCTCGAAGCGGCACGTGACGCGCAGCCCGCTCCGGTTCGCGCGCGCGATCATCTCGTCGATGATGGACAGGTCGGGCGATTGGACGTTGACTCCTCCGAGAAGGTCCACGAGGCGTTCGAGGTCCTTGGTGCCCTGTCGCGCAGATTCCGAGATCGTCGCGAATGCTTCCTTGGCGCGTGCGGGGTCGACGTCGACCAATCGCTGTCCCGCTGCCGCCTGGATCACCATGACGCTGATCGCGTGGCCGACGATGTCGTGCAGCTCACTGGCGATGCGTGCCCGCTCGTGGCGGATTGCGAGTGTGGCGAACAGCTCCCGCTCGTCCTCGAGCTCGCGGGCCCGCAGCGTGAGCTCGTCGGCGGGCTCGCGGCGCAGCCGCAGGGCGGTGCCCGCGACGAACGCCGGCACCGTGAACATGACAGCGGCCACGATGCTGTCCATCTCCGCCAGGCGGTAGAGGAGGCCGATGTAGGTCGCGGCACCGAGCGCCACGAGCCACGCGGCCCGCCCCGACCAGCCGAGCGCGAGGACGGCGAAGGCCACGGAGAGCAGCGCCATGCTGGTGTCGGGCACCCAGCCGCCCTCCGGCAGGGCCACGGCTGCGAGGAAGAGTCCCAAGGAGGTCAGCGCGGCCGCGCGTGGGTGGGTCCGCCACCAGCTCAGCGCGATCCCCCCACCGGCGACGAGCGCCCAGAAGACGGCGCCGGCGACCGTCGTCGGCCAGCCGTGGACGGCGGTCGGCACGATGATCAGCGCGATGACGGCGGTGGGGATCACAGCCCGCTCGAGCCCGCGCATTCATCCCTCCCATGTGGCGGTCGGCAGCTGGGCCAGGGCCCGCGCTCGACCCCGGTTCACCGTGATGTCGACGGACCCTCCGAGGAGCGTGGCGCGCTCGCGGGCCCGCCCCACGGCCGCCCGGACCTCGTGCCCCCTCTTCACCGGGCCCTCCACCAGGATCTCGAGGGCGTCGTCGTCGAAGCGCACCTCGACGTGGGCGGGCGCGCGGGGGTCGTCAGCGAGCGCGTCGACGAGGTGCTCGACGATCCGATAGGCCGAGAGTTCAACCGAGGCCGGGAGCGAGCGTGGATGCCCGGTCACGAGCAGCCGGGGGGTGGTCCTGCCCCGTCGGGCGAGCAGCGCGTCGAGGTGGGCCAGCGACGGGGGTGGGGCCAGGGCGAGCTCGCCGCCGCGCAGCGCCCCGACGACCTCGCGCATGTCGTCCATCGTGCGCCGGCTCTCGTCCTCGATCGACGCGAGGAGCTCCCGTGCCTGGGCCGGGTCCAGCCCTGACCCGGACTCCGCAGCCGTGGTCAGCTGGATCAGCCGGTCGCGGAGCAGCACGTCGAGCTCCCGGGACAGGCGCTCGCGGTCGTCGGCGACGTCGAGCGAGGCCCGCTCGTCGCGCAGCTGGCGAAGCTCCTCGGTGCGCGCCCGGAGCTCCGCGGCCATGGCCGTTCGGTGGCGGACGGCACGACCGATCGTGAAGGAGATGACCAGAACGGGCAGGGCGAGCACGATCGGCTCCAGCCCGGTCGTGGCGTCGACGACGAGGACCGCCACGGCGAGCAGCGCGCTCAGGCCGAGCGTGAGCAGGGCACCAGCCCGGCCCAGACTGTAGGCCCCCAGGTAGGCCAGGGCGAAGGTGAGCGGCAGGCCTGCGCCGCACCGCGTCACCCAGCCGAAGAGCAGGTCGTGGGCGACCATGGCGGCCAGTGCGACCCCGGTGACCGCGACGACCCCGCGCCGCCACCACAGCACCGGCAGGGTCGCGAGCGCGAAGGCCGGGACCATCATCCACGAGTGCGAGGACATGGGGTGGACCATCGAGCCCTCCGCGACGGCGACCGCGACCTGGTCGTCGGGGAGTAGGACGTTGAAGACCATCAACGCGGTGCCCAGCGCGGTGAGGACACCCGCGAGGACCCAGTCGACGGGACGGACCCCGGAGAGGATCCTACGGATGCCCTCACTCATCGCGTGACCACCTCAGGCGTTGACGTGCTGGGTGCTCAGGGTAGGCGTGGATGCCCTCGCCGCGACACCCCTCTGAACGAGGACTCCGGCGCCGTACGCGATGGCGGCCGCGGGCACGGAGAGCGTGAGCGCGCTCAAGCCCCCGGTCGAGGCGTCCTGGACCAGCGTGACGACCTGCAGGGCGAGCACGCCGACCAGGCCCAGCGCCTGGCCTCGCCCGGGTCCGGCGAACCGCGCGACGGCGTACGCGAACGCGAGCGAGAGGGGCAGCGCGAAGCCGCAGCGGGTGACCCAGCCGAACGCCGGCACGCTCGCAGCGACGACGGCGACCGACATGCCGAGCGCGGCCAGCACATTGCGGCGTCGCCACAGGATCGGCAGGGCAGCCAGAGCGAAGACCGGGACCATCAGCGCCGACTGGGACTCCAGCGGGTGAGCGAATCCGGCGTCCTGGGACACGGTCATGTTCATCAGGGCGAGCAGGACGGCGAGGGTGACCATGACGGCTGTGAGCAGGTAGTCGCTTGGGCGGACGCCCTTGAGGATGTTCACGGGTGCTCCTTCGGGTTGGCTGTATCTGGCAGGACACACGCTCCCGGAGCGACCGTGTCGTCGACATCCGCACCGAGGACGATCCTCCTGCCGCCGCGTCATCCCTGAGGAGGACGTCGCGACAGTCCAGGGCGGCACAATGTGACGGTGATCAGGGTGCTCATCGCCGACGACCAGGAACTCGTCCGCACCGGTTTCCGCGTGATCCTCGAAGCAGAGGGCGACATCGAGGTTGTGGCCGAGGCTGGGAACGGGCGTGAGGCGATCCGGCAGGCAGCCCTGACCCGACCCCGCGTGGTCCTCATGGACATCCGGATGCCCGAGCTCGACGGGTTGGCGGCCGCGGAGCAGATCCTGCGCCAGCCCGAACCACCAACGATCGTCATGCTGACGACGTTCGACCAGAACGAGTACGTCTACCGTGCGCTGCGCGCTGGGGCCGCTGGCTTCCTGCTCAAGGACGCACCGTCCTCGCGCCTGCTCGCCGCGGTCCGCGCGGCCGCCTCCGGGGACTCGCTCATCGAGCCCTCGATCACGCGCCGCCTCGTCGAGCGGTTCGCCGAGCCCGCAGCCGACCCCGGCCCTCCCGCTCGGCTCGCCCCGCTCACCGAGCGCGAGCTCGACGTCCTCAGGCTCCTCGCCCAAGGCCTGTCCAACGCCGAAATCGCCGCCGAGATGGTCGTGGCCGAAACGACCGTGAAGACCCACGTCGCCCGCATCCTCACCAAGCTCGGAGTGCGCGACCGGCTCCAAGCCGTCGTCCTCGCCTACGAGACCGGCTTCGTGCAGCGCTTCG
>CAVZGE010000006.1:0-471530 GCA_963774745.1 uncultured Actinomycetes bacterium
GCGGGCTCGCCGTGGGTGACGACGGGGCAGGCTCCCCGCCGTCACCGGGACGTCCGGTTGAGAATCAGCACCCCCACCACCACCAGGAGTGCCGCGGCAGATACCCGGGCTCCCAGGAAGTGGCAGCCAGTGCGGCGCCCGTAGGGGATCGGTCCATCACCAGGTGCTCACCTCCAACCGCCCTGCCAGCGTGGGTTGGGCTCAGTGCCGGGGCAGTGGCAGTCGTTCGGGCAGCCGGTTGCGCAGCATGCGGGGCAGGCCGAAGCGCGGGTGTGCCCAGGAGTGGTCCCGTCGGCGATGTCGAGTAGTGCACGGGTC
Organism: uncultured Actinomycetes bacterium; assembly: GCA_963774745.1. Classification (GTDB taxonomy): domain Bacteria; phylum Actinomycetota; class Actinomycetes; order S36-B12; family CAIYMF01; genus Prado023. Next base: position 319 of record CAVZGE010000006.1, read on the forward strand.
TGGGGCCCGTACGGCGGGGTCACCGCCTGCGTCACGCTGCCCGAGCCGAGGGCGAAGTAGCCGCGCGGGTTGGACAACCCACGGAACCCGTCCCGGCCGTGGTGGCGGCCCATCCCGCTGGCCCCCACTCCGCCGAACCCGAGGGAGGGCAGCACGGCGTGCCCGGCGACGCTGTTGACTGCCACCCCACCCGAGCTGGGGTCCGGCGGGCGAGTCTCGGCGACGAACGACGGGTCGTCGGTGAACACGTACAGCGCCAGTGGGTGCCCGCCGCGTCCGACCTGCGCGACGACGTCGTCCAATCGGGTCGTAGGGCAGGATCGGCAGGATCGGGCCGAAGATCTCCTCGCCCATCACGGCGCAGCCCGCCGGCGGGTCGACCACGACGTACAGGGGGCATCTGCCGGCGACCCCGGGCTCGGGGTCGGGCCCGACCTGGATCACCGTGGCGCCACGCTCCCGGGCCGTCGGCCACCAGGGCGGACCAGCCGGTCCACGTGCCGGTCGGTGATGATGCCGCACGAAGACGCTGCGCCCCCGTCAGCGGCGAAGTGCTCCGCCCAGAAGTCGACCACCAGCCCGGCGAACGACTCCAGCGCGGCGCGGGGCACCAGGCAGTAGTCCGTCGCTGATGCACATCTGCCCATGCTTGATGACCTTGATCCCGGCCACGCTGGTGATCGTGGTTCCGGTCGGTCACCTTGTCCCACGCCCACGACCACGGGGCACTTTGCCGCCCCAGCTCCAGGGTGACCGGCACCAGGTTGGCCGCGGCCGCGCGCATGACCTCCCGGCCCACAGCGGCGCCTGCCGGTGAAGACAAGGTGGTCCCACGCCCAGCGACGCGAAGTACCCGCGACAGCAGCTCCCCAGGTCCCCGGTGACGACCGCCACCTCGTCCTCGGCGAACGAGTCCGCGACCATGCCCGCCAGCATCTGCCCGCACGCCGGGGCCAGCTCGGAGGGCTTGACCACGACCCGGTTGCCCGCCGCGAGGGCGTCGATGGTCGGCCCCAGCCCGATGTCGAACGGGAAGTTCCAGGACACCATGTTGCCCACCACGCCCTTGGGCTCGTAACGCACGTACGCCCGCGAGCGGCCCAGAGTGACTCGATCCACGGCTCTGGGGGACGGCTTCATCCACCCCTGGACGTGCGCGATGGCGAACGCCGCCCGATACCAACGGTCCCGTAGACGATCCGACCTCCGCCCCTCGCGGGAGTGGCCGCCGAAGTCGGCGTCCAATGCATCGAGCACCGCGCCGCGGTGACGAGCGATCATCGGGCGGACCCGCGACAGCCACTCGACGCGCTGCTGGGCGCTCGGGTACGGGTCACGCTCCACCGCCGCCCGCTCCGCGGTGAACACTCGATCCAGCCGCTCCCGGGCATCGGACGAATCCTGTGCGTAACCCACACCTCGACCCCCACTGCCACCAATCCCGGGGATCAAATCCCGCCCAGCACCCGCGCCTCGCGGGGATCCCTCATGGCGAACATCTCGGCCGGTCATCGCACTGCTCCCCTTCCCGCTCCTGCCGGACCGGGCATGTGGTGCCGCGGCGGCGGTGGGCCTCGCCGTTGAGCATGCACCCGGCGTAACCGGCCCCACCAGTGCCGTAAGCCCCGGATGTACTGCCCCCGGGCCCCCTCGCTGCCCATCAGGCCCGGTTCCACGAGTTGGGCGGACGAGCCGTGCCGACGCGCGACGCCCCACAGGGGAGTGGCCAGCCGCTACAGACCAAGCCCCGGACCCGCGCTCGCCCACCCCGGATGCCGCTTCCCGCCAAAGCCCGCAGACGCACTCAAGAAGGTGCGTCTCTCCGCCGGTGCGCCGTGAGGCGCTTGTTGATCGAGTTGAGGTGAGAGACCTGGACCGTGGTTCTGTCGCAGCAGGACTGCGAAGCTGAGGGCAGCCTGTCCCGGGAGGTGCCGGGGCGGGCGGGAGCAGCCCTGACAAAGCCATGACGTGTCGGTACTGCCAGACGGCGCGGGTGTGGCGAGCGTGACGGAAAGGCATACGCGAGAAACCGGCGTTCTACGCCTCTCAAAGACGCACCGGCTCGAACCTGGTGGATCTGGGCCGGATGCGACGCGCACCCGTCTCCCTCATCACGGAGGCGGGCAACTCCCCGGAATGTCGGCGGGACTGAGGGGAGGCCGTGGTGACGTGCTGCGGGGTAGCCACGGCGATGTCGCAGGGGCCGAGTCGGATGCCTCCTCCGTCGAGCGATCGACAAGTGAACACGGGAACCACCCCTGGTCTGCCCGGGGCCACGCGGCCAGCGTGGAACTGCGGGCTGGGCACACCGTCAGCCGAGCGATCTGGGGTGGGGCGGAGCCGTCGTAGTAGTCCGAGGCCGGGAGAGCCGGTCACATGGCGAAGGGCGGCAGTGGTAACGAGAAGAGATTGGAGGCTGTAATGCCGAAAGACGCGGCACCGAACGGTGACGCCCCGACCGACGACGACCCATCCGGGCAGGATTGGGTGGGTCCGCGGCGGCGGGTATCGGAGATGCAGGCCAAGCTTCACCGTTGGGCGGCGGCCGACCATGACCGCCGGTTCGACGACCTGTTCAACCTCGTGCACGAACCTGCCACGCTCATCGTGGCGTGGGACCGGGTTGCGACCAACCGCGGGGCCAACACCGCCGGTTCGGATGGGTGGACTGTCACCCGGATCGAGCAGACGGTGGGCCGCTCCGCGTTCCTGGACGACCTCCGGATGCAGATCAAGTCCGGAGAGAGTCCGGCCCCAGCCGGTGCGGGAGCGGTTGATCCCCAAACCGGGCGGGTCGGGAAAGGTACGGCGCCTCGGGATTCCGACGGTCGCCGACCGGGTCGTCCAGGCGGCGTTGAAATTGGTGCTGGAACCGATCTTCGAGGCCGACTTCGTACCGGTCTCCTACGGGTTCCGGCCCCGCCGCGCGCCCACGACGCGATCGCCGAGATCCACTTCTTCGGCACTCAGGGCTACCAGTGGGTGCTGGACGCGGACATCGAGGCGTGCTTTGACTCCATCGACCACGTCGCGCTGCTGGATCGGGTCCGGTCGCGGGTCAAAGACAAACGGGTCCTGCGACTCGTCAAGGCGTTCCTCAAGGCCGGGATCCTCACCGAACTCGGCGACGGCGAGGACACCGACACCGGCACCCGCAAGGCGGCATCTTGTCCCCATTGCTGGCCAACATCGCGTTCTCGGTGCTCGACGAGCACCTGTACGCGCCGTGGTAACCGGCGGGAGCCTGGCCACCACCTATCGACGCAGCAGCCCGACGCCGAAAGGACCTGCCGGATTGGCGCCTGGTGCGCTATGCGGACGATTTCGTCGTCCTCACCGAAGGGACCGATGTCCACTGCTGGGCTTACGCGAGGACATCGCCCAGGTGCTCGCACCGATCGGGTTGAGGCTCTCCGTGGCCAAGACCCAGATCGTGCACATGAGCGACGGGTTCGACTTCCTCGGCTTCCACATCCGGTGGAAACGCAAGCGGGGAACCAACAAGTGGTACGTGTACACCTTCATCGCCGACCGGCCCGTCCGGTCGCTGAAGGCGAAGATCCGTGCCCTGACCCACAGGACGTCGCAGCAGGACCTCGGGACGTGCTGATCCGGCTGAACCAGATCATGCGCGGATGGGCCAACTACTTCAGGCACGCGCGTCGCGAAACACGTCTTCGGCAACCTCCACCAGTTCATCTGGTGGCGGCTCGTGCGGCTGCTGCGGGCACGGCACCGCTGGAAGTGGGACCAGCTCCGCCGCTGGCTCACCGACCCCACCGGGCGATGGCACCCCATCAGCGCGACGGGATCGACGCTCTTCGACATCGAGACAGTACCGCGTCACCCGGTACCGCTACCGGGGCAACGATCCCAACCCCTGGACCCGGCGCCGAACCACGCCACGGCAGGAACCGTGGAGAGCCCGTTGCGGAGAGACGCGCACGGCGGGTTCGGCGAGCGGCCTGGGGAAACGGACCGAGGCAGCAATCCCGGCACCGCGCCCCAGGCCGACTCCACCGAAGAGGCCAGTACGCGGCGGCGTTTCACCACGTCCATGGACGCAACTGTGGTCGGTCGTTCACCTGTCTCGTCTCCACCGAGCGTGACCAAGGCAGGAGCGGTTCACACCCGAGGTGAACCTGGCCACCAAAGTGTCGCAATAGGGTGTTCCGGGGCTCGATGGGTCACCCGACGTGACTGGCGACGGCTTGGCCAGCCCTCCCGTTGAGGGCCATGCCCCGGGTTGTTGGTCGGCCTGGGTGGTGGTGGGTGTTGGGACTGGCCTACTCCCCGGCGAGGATCCCGTGCTGGTGGGCGAGTACGACCGCCTGCACCCGGTCGCGGACCTCAAGCTTGGCAAGGATGCGGGCCACGTGGGTCTTGACCGTCGCTTCGGCCATCCAGAGTTCACGGGCGATCTCGGCGTTCGAGTATCCCCGGGCCAGGGACTGCAGCACCTCGGTCTCGCGGTTGGTGAGTCGGGAGAAGCCCGGGTGGGCGGGCAGCGGCGCGTTCTCGATGTAGCTTCGTAGCAGTCGATCGGTGACCGTCGGGCCTAGCGTGGTTTCCCCCGCGCTGCACGATCTGACGGCCTGTCGCAGTTCCGCGGGCGGGGTCGTCTTGATGAGGAAGCCGGACGCGCCGGCCCGCAGCCCCTCCAGGACGTACTCGTCGAGGTCGAACATGGTCAGCATCAACACCCGTGGTCCGTGCGGCCAGCGGGCCAGCTCGGCCGTGGCCGTGATGCCGTCGCCGCCGGGCATCTCGACGTCCATCAGCACCAGTCCGGGTGAGGTCTCATACGCGAGGCGCACACCGTCGGGGCCTGAAGCGGCCTGGCCGACCACCGAAATGTCGCCCTCTGCCTCGAGGATGGTGGCCAGGCCCGTCCGCATCAACTCGTTGTCGTCGACCACCACCACGCGAATCACAGGCGCTCTCCCACCGCGGCACGATCCGCGGGGAGCCAGGCCTCGACGACGAAACCGCCGCCACCAGGCCTCGGGCCGGCCTGGAGGGTGCCACCGGCCAGCGTGACGCGCTCGGCCAGTCCCGCGAGGCCGAAGCCTCGGCGTGGCCACGGTGCACTCGGTCCGCCGTCGTCGCTGACCCGCACCCGAAGACCCGACGGAACCCCTTCCACCCGTAAGTCGAGCCGGGCGCCGGGGGCATGCCGGATCCCGTTGGTCAGACCTTCCTGCACGACGCGGTAGGCCACGCCGTCCACCTCGGTCGCTGAGGTCCCTACCAGGGTGAGCCGAACGCTGGTCCCGGTGGCGCGGATCCTTCGCACCAGCGCGGCGAGGTCATGCGGCGACGCAGGGGCGGACCCGGGCGCCACCCGGTCCAGCTCGACGAGCGCGTCGGCGGCGGTGGTGTCGATGGTCCTCAGCGCTCTGCGCGCGGTCTGCGGATCGTCGGGCCACGCCGCCTCTGCGGCACCCGCCTGGATGGCGATCACGCCGACCGCGTGCGACACGGTGTCGTGGAGATCGCGCGCGATGGTGAGCCGCTCAGCCTGCACGGCCTCGTGGCGCGCTGAGTCCAGGTTCGCCTCCAGCAGCGCCGCCCGGTTCGCAGCCGCCGTGGCACGTCGCCGGCTCATGCCCACCGCAAGCCCCGCGATCCAGGCGATCGCGACGAGCACGGCCGCGATGCCGGCGTTGTCGGGATCGTCGTGGAGAGGGATGCCGATCACTGCGCCTGCCAGCAACGCGCAGGCGAGCACTGCCCGCACGTCACGCAGTCCCCGCGCGGCCAAAGTCCACACCAGGGCCCCGACCGTGACCACCAGCCATCCCCCCGAAGCGACCCCCACCCCCACGGCGAGCTGGGGCACGACGAACAACACCGCTAGGAGGGTGGCCGCCGCGACCGGCGCGATCCGCCGGCCCACCACCGTGAAGGCGGCGGCCGCGGTGAGCAGCGGCGTCCACACCTCGTGGTAGACGTCGGCCGGAAGGTCGTCGGTGGTGAGGTAGATCCTGGCCTCGGCGCCGGCGACCAGCGCAACCAGCAGCGCGAGCAACACCGAGCGACGGGTGAGGCCCGGCGACGCCGGCGGCACCTCCTCCGCGGCGTCGTCGTCCTCGAGAGACCGCAACAGACCGAGCTGGCGGCGCAGCTCGCTGGTCGCCTCCCGGGCCCGCTGCTGGATGCGTCGGGCGGGCTCGCGCAGATCGCCGGCCAGCTCTCCAGCACCGAGCTCAGCGCGTACCGCCTCCAATGCCTCCCGGATGCACGAGTCCAGCTCGGCGGCAAGCCGGACCCGTTCCTCCCGGACGGCCGACCTCGCGACGCCGCCAGGATCGATGTCACCCAGCCGGCGGGCATGCAGATGCTCACGATGCGCCTCGCGCCCGCTGGCCACCGCCTGCCGCAGCACCAGCCCGATCAGCGCGAGCATGGTCGTCACGAACAGCACGGTCACCACGTACGGCGAGGTGGACCGATCCGTCGTGGCCAGGGCCACGGCGGCCCCGCTCACGACAAGGGCCAGGTCGATCAGGTCCGGACGGCGCACCCCAACAGTCTGCCACTGGACCGTGCCCCGGCGTATCCGCCTTACGGCGTATCTGGTGCTCATCACGGAAGTGGTTCGAAGGAGTTCGTCGACACCACCGGTCAGGCCACCGGCACGCCGCTGCGGTCTCGGGCGGCGACGCCCACACCGACCGTGGCCAGGCCGCCGAGCATGGCGGCAAAGGGGAACACTGGACTCGCGGCCGCCGGCACGGCGAAGCCCAGCAATGCGGTCAGCAGCGCTGCCGGGACGATCAGCAGCAGCAGCCTGCCACCCAGTCCCAGGACATTGCGGCGCAGCTGGGTCAGGCCCAGGACGACCGACCCCAGCACGCAGATCGCCGAACACGCGGCCCCCACCAGTCCCGAAGCGTCGTACACCGGGCCGGAGTCCACGGAAAGCGCAGTGAGCAGCGGTCCGGAGACCACAAGGCCGAGCCCGAGGACGGGGAGCGCGACCATGAGCGTGCGCCGCGCGCCTCGAGCGACGGTGCCTGCGGCGGCGAAGGCCTGGGACTCGTTGCGCAGAACCCACGCCAGGCTGACGAGCGCGGCCGCGATCCAGCCGCTGACCAGGAACCCGAGGCCGGCCGGGCCCACGGTGTTGTCGGTGACGAAGGACGGGTCGCCGGTCACGGCCCGGTAGAGAGTGTCGGCTGCAATGGCGACGAGCAGCGGGACGACAAGCAGGAGCGCCACACGGTGATGAGTTCGAAGAGTGTTCATGCCGCTACCCTCGCGCGGTCGAGCCCCCTCCTACATCCATCGAGAGCCACCGACCTGGAGCGCCCTGCGGCGGACGCCCGCTACCCCGAAAGGAGTACAACGCCACCGCCCTCCCGGAAACCAGAGCCCCCTGGCTGCCCTCGACCTGTGAGCAGCGACAACCTCGGCCCCGACTGTGCCCCGTGAGTGGATGTCGAATTCGCGGTCCGGGCCGTAGCTGCCGGGGGGACAGGTCGGCCAGGGCTGGGAGAGGGGATCGAGGGTGCTCTGGGACGGCCTTGGCGCGGTCACGCTGGTGGCGTGTGGCGGCCTGACGCGGCTGGTCGGGTGAGGACCACCCAGAACGCGACGTAGAACGCGGTCAGCAGGACCGGGGTTGGGCCTTGCGCGAAGAAGGACCCCACGATCCACACCAGAGGCCAGACACCCAGGAGCCAGCGCGGGAACATCCCGACATTCCAGGAGCCGGCTGCGAGGAGTCCGAGTCCGACGACGGTCCCCAGCGCGCCCAGCGGGTACACCGGGCCCACCACCAACTCCGACGTGGTGATGAGGGAGCCCAGGATGTCTATGAAGAGCACGGTGCAGCACACGCTGTTGATCCACACTCCGACCTTGCCGCGGCGGCCGGTGGCACCCGCCTGAAGGTGGTAGACGCCAAGAGCGAGGAGCAGGCCGACCGCTGCCAGGGGGAGGCCGAGGGCGGTGTACCAGTAGTCGGCGGTGTACGTGAACTCGCCACCGCTGGAGGTGGTCCAGCCCGTGGCGACCACTGCGAACGCAATGGTCGACACGATGCCGACGATCAGGGCGATCCTGGTGATTTCGAACCAGGCCCTTATCGAGGCCGTGGCGGTCGGGGTGCTCTGGGTCGTGACCATCGGGGTGCTCCGTTCACTCGTGGATGGGGTCGACCTCGACCCTAGGAGTGCGCGGACGAGGGGGCGTCGGGCTGATGGCTGAGGTTGCGTCGTCCTCAGGTCGTCCACCTTGAGGAGGACCCCGCCGAGCCCTGCCGAGCCCTACACTCGCGGCATGCGCGGCACGACCAGACTCGACGCTCTGGTGGCAACCGGCTTCACCGCGGCGGCGATCGGCGAGGCAGTGCTGCGGTTCCACGACACACCGGCGCGGCTGGCGCTCAACGTCGCCGGCGCCCTGGTGCTCATGGCCCTCGCTGTGCGCCGCACCCACCCGTTGCTCACGCTCAGCGCCATCGGCATGCAGGCCGTCGTGGTCGCGCTCATCACCCACGCGGCCTGGCCGGGGTCGCCGGTCGAAGCGACGGTCGGTGTCCTGGCGATGATGCTCGCGACCTATTCCGTGGGTGCCCATGCCAGTGGGCCGGCTGCCCTTGCCGTGGCACTGGTGGTTCCCCTCGTGGTCGTTCTTGCCACCGACCTGAGCACCCTCCACGGGTGGTCGTTGGTCAGTGGTGTGCTCTTCGTCACGGTGTTCGTCGGTGCGCTTCCCGTGTTGGTGGGGCGCCTGGTCCAGACACGGGCTCGGACCGTGGAGCGTCTGCGCAACCAGTGCGATGCGATCGTTCATGGGCAAGCAGCCCAACGCGAGACCGCGGTCGTGGCCGAGCGGGTTGCCGTGGCTGAGCGACTCGGGCCGGCGTTGGTCACCGGCCTGCACCGCCTTGCCACTGACGCGGCCAAGGATGCACCGGCCGGCGAGATCGAGGACCGGGCCCGGCTCCTGCTGGCCCGCACTCGCCAGGAGGTTGGGGAGCTCACCGCCGAGGTTGACCCGGGGCCGGCGCCGGGCCCGGCATTCGCGCTCCCGCCGTCGACCTGGGACAACGCGGTCGCACCCACGTGGCTCGTGCTGGTTGCCCTCGGGTCAATGTGGGGGGTGACTGTCGCGATCGCGCAGTCCCTGGGGCCCCTGGGCGACAACCTGGTCGAGGCCGGGCTTGCGCTCGGTACGAGCCTCGTGGCGGGTTTGCTGCTCCGTTGGCCGACCACGGTCCTGGGACTGCTCGTCTGCGTTGCCGGCCACTGGCTGTCCACCGGCCTCGATGACCTTGCCGGGACGACCGCGGCGATGGTGGCCGCATGGGCCGCTGGCCTGGTCCTTCGTGACCTCAGCTCGCTCGCCCTGCAACTGCGCGCCACCAACGACGAGCTGGCCGGACAGGTGCACTGGCGGGCCGAGCATGCCATCGTCGCGGAACGGCGGCGGATCGCCCGCGATCTGCACGATGAACTCGGACACACCCTCACCGTCGTCGCCCTGCAGGCCTGCGCGGCCCGACGAATGGCCGACACGGATCCGGCGCGGGCCCGGGAGATCGTGCGCTCTTTGGCCCAGGTCGCCCACGACGGGGTCCTGGCCCTGGGTCCCGACGGTGTCCTGGCCGCGGGTGAAGACCCGACGCCCGGACTCGGCGAGCTGCTCACCCGGACACGAGCGGCCGGCACCGATGTGTCGGGCGAGGTGGCCGACGAGGCCTGTCTCTCCGAGGAGGGACGTGCAGTCGTCTACCGGCTCGTCCAGGAGTCGCTGACCAACGTGCTGCGGCATGCCCCGGGCGCCCGGGCGAGCGTGGTGGTACGGCGTCGCGAAGTCCAGGTCGAGATCGCGGTCACCAACACCGCACCGACCGGGAACCCGGGGCCGGCCGGCTCGGGCCGAGGACTGACAGGGATCTGCGAGCGAGTCACCGCGTGCGCGGGTGAGGTCAGTTGGGGACCCGACGCGGACGGCGGGTTCACGGTACTCGCGCGGCTCCCGATGGCGATGGAGATGACGTGATCTCGATCGTGATCGCCGACGACCAGCCGCTGGTGCGCAGCGGGCTGCGGATGATCCTGGAAGGGGAGCCCGACTTCGAGGTCGTCGGGGAGGCTGCTGACGGGGCTGCCGCACTAGAACTCGTGACCGGCATCGTCCCCGACGTCGCCCTGCTCGATGTACAGATGCCCGGAACGGACGGGCTGGAGGCGATGGTCGCCATCGCCGCGTCCGGGGTGTCGACTCGGGTGCTCATGCTGACCACATTCGACCTCGACGAGTACGTCTATCGGGCCATGCGGGAAGGCGCGGCTGGGTTCCTACTCAAGGACATGGCCGGGGAGGACATCGTGACGGCCGTCCGCCAAGCGGCCCGCGGCGCCGACGCGTTACTGGCACCCGCCCTGACGCGCCGCCTCCTCGACCGATTCACCTCGGTGCCTGCGGCAACGTCGACAGAGCACCTCGACCAACTCACGCCGCGGGAGAGCGAGGTCCTTCGCCTGGTCGGGCGGGGAATGTGGAATGCCGAGATCGCCACCGAGCTCTTCATCGGGGAGTCAACGGTCAAGACCCACGTCTCCCGCATCCTGATGAAGCTCGGACTGCGGGACCGAGTGCAGGCGGCGATCGTCGCCCACGAGTTGGGGTTGGGCTGACCGACCGAGCGCTCGACACACTCGACTCGACCGTTTCGGTCGCGGACCCCCGCACGTCAGGGGGCGCTTGCCGCTGCGGAGGCTGACCCACCAGCTCCAGGTAGTGATCATCATGACCGTCACCGGTCGTTCTAACCCGTGCCTGAACCGGTCAGGGCCATGCTCCTGGACGACGCGATCACCGCGTTCCCAACCAGACAAGTACCGAAGTTGCGGCCGGGCAGCCCGTCGGGTTCGCTAACGGAGGGTAATCGAGGGTGTGCCACTGCCTGTCGACGGCCACGCCGCACGCTGATGTTGTCGGAGTAGGGTGTCGCGGGCGAACAGGTCACTCTCCGTGGTCTTGGCCAAGGACCACGGGGCAGGCGGCACGTCACTCACTCGCAACTTGGGCTGCGTAGGCCGCTCACCTCACCCCGATGGGGCGTGCGAACTCAGGCGATCTGCGTGGTGATCTCGTCGAACTCCGCAACGATGTGAATCTGGCCTCCGAGGGCGTGGATGTAGGTGCGCAGCGTGGTGAGTTCGGAGCGGTCGACGTCGCCGCGTTCGATTGCCGAAACTCGGCGTTGGGAGACGCCCATGGCGTCGGCAACCTGCTGCTGGGTCAGCCCTCGGGCCTTTCGAAGTTCGACCAGGCGGTATGCGGCGATCTCGTTCTCGAGAGAATTGCGGGCAGCTGTGCGCCGTTCCTCCGTGGTGGCGCGGCGTGCGCGGACGTCGGACCACGCGGTGCGTTCGGTCATGATGTGCCTCCTTTCAAGTCGTTGAGCCAGTCGTCGAATCGTTGATCGGCCAGAGCGATGGCGGGTGGGTACCAAGTGCGCCAGTTGCCGCGCTTGTCCCCAGCGACCAGCAGGATTGCATTGCGTTCCGGGTCGAAGGCGAACAAGATCCGGCACGTCCCAACGCGCAGTTCCTTCATCTTCTGGTGCCGGCTGCCCGTGATCGTGTCGACCAACGGTCGGCCGAGTCCGGGACCGGCCTCGGCGAGCATGTCGATCGCTGCCTCGACGCGGTCGTAGGTGTCGTCGGGAAGGTCGAGTATCCAGGAGCTCACCTCGGGTTCGAGGATGATCTCCCAGCGTGGGCCCACGGCCCCACCATAGAACACTTGAGTTCTGCAGGCAAGGGGCGAGAATCTCGCCGAAGCGTGGTTTCCTGCGCCCTGGCCACACCGAGGACCAGCAACCTTCGGCGAGGCCTCCGTTCACCCAGTGTGACCGAGGCTGGACCAGCAGGCTCTGCAGGCCGATTTGGACGCCGAAGTGTCGGAGTGCGGTGTGAGTGATGACTCAGGGTGACTCTGACCGGCTTGAGCCCCACCCTGGGGATGGTGGGGACTGTCGTCTTCCCTGCTGAGGCTGGTCCCCCTCGGAATCGACCGGGCACCTGGAGGGCCCCCGGTTGGGGGTCCAGGGTCAGGGCGAGCGGATGGCGGTTGCGTCGGCCTGGTCTGCGGGGAGCCCGTTTGGGTTGTTCCCGTGCTGGTGGGTCAGCGCAGGCTGAGTGCGGCGAGGGCGGCGTTGACGATGGATCCGGGGTCGAGGTCGTGGGCGGCGTAAAGCGCGGCCACGGATCCCGATTGTCCGAATCCGTCGACTCCGAGGGGAACTGCGGGGACCCCGAGCGCGGACCCGAGCCAGGCCATCGAGTGGCTGGCGGCGTCATGGACGCTGACGATGGGGGCGCGGTCGGGGAAGCAGGCGCGCAGGGCGCCGGGGATGCTGGGGGTGGTCGCTGTGCGCACGCCCTGGCGCAGGGTGCGTTGCCAGGCGCGGTAGAGCCGGTCGGCAGAGGTGATGTCGACCACGTGGGCGGCGACCCCTTCGCTGCGCAGCTCCGCGGCGGCGGTCAGCACCTCGGGCAGGACGGCGCCGGTGCCCACGACGTTGACCACGGGTGAGTCCGGTGGCAGGTCGGGGTTGGCCTGCCAGGCGTCGACCAGCCGGTAGCCGCCGGAGAGCACGGCGCGGCGCAGCACGGCATCGCCGATCCGGGCCCGGGCAGCGGCGAAGGGCGATTGGTCGATGGGGCGGGTGGTCAGGCGCAGGTAGTAGGCCCCGGCCTCGGCCGGGTCCGCGGTCACTGGTGCGGTGTTCGCGGCGACTCGGCCCAGGGCGTCGCGCAGCAACCAGTTCAGGGCCCCTGCGTAGGCGGGCTCGATCAGGGTCACCCCGGGCAGTTCCAGGCCCACCGACGCGGTCAGGGTCGACTGGTGGGCACCGCCTTCGGGGGCCAGGGTCACCCCGGAGGGGGTGCCGGCCACGATGAACCGGGCCCCCATGTACGCGGCGTAGATGAACGCTTCCAGCCCGCGGAGCACGAACGGGTCATACACGGTGCCGATCGGCAGCAGCCGTTGGCCGGACAGCTCCCCGGCCAGGCCGAGCTGGCCGAGCATGAGGAACAGGTTCATCTCGCTGATCCCCAGCTCGATGTGCTGCCCGGTGGGCCCCTCCTGCCAGCGCAGGACCGGGTCGGTGTGCCACTCCTGCTGTTGGACGGGGGTGTAGATGCCGGTGCGGTTGATGAACCCGGCCAGGCTGGTCGAGGTGGCCACGTCGGGTGCGGTGGTGACCAGCAGGGGTGCCACCTGGGGGTCGCGGGAGAGGTCCACCAGGATCCGGCCGAATGCCTCCTGGGTGGCGATCGGCCGATCACCGGTGCGGAAGCCACCGTCGGGGTCCACGGTCACGGCGACGTCCGGGGTGCCCGGTGGGCGGGTCAGGTGCTCGCGCCGCTCACCGGCCAGGATGCCCTGCGGGCTGTGTGGGTCGAACCGGTCCCACTCCCCGGCCGGGGACAGGTCGTGCTGGGCGCGGAGTGCGTCGATCTGTTCGGCGGTGAGCAGCATGCTGTGGTTGCGCGGGTTGCCGGCCAGCGGCAGGCCCCACCCCTTGATCGTGTAGGCGAACACGACGCTGGGTCGGTCGGTGACCGCGTCACATTCGGCGAACGCGGCGAGCAGGTCGGCCAGGTCGTGGCCGCCCAGGTCGCAGACCAGCTCGGCGAGTTCGGCGTCGGGCAGGTCCGACACGAGCGCCGCCACATCGTCGGGTGCCCCGTCCAGGAACCGGGTGCGCAGGTCTGGCGGTGCCATCCCGAGCATGGACTGGTAGTGCTCGTTGGGCATCGTGTCGATCCAGGTGCGCAGCGCCTGGCCGCCGGGGCGGTCGAAGAAGGCCCGCAGCCGGCGACCGTACTTGAGCTCCATGACGTGCCACCCGGCCGCTTCGAAATGGCTGCGCCACTGCCCGATGCGCACCCCGGGCACGACCCGGTCCAGGGATTGGCGGTTGAAGTCGACCACCCACATCACGTTGCCCAGGCCGGCGGTGGCCGGGTCGGCCAGGGCCTCCCAGATGTTGCCCTCGTCGAGCTCAGCGTCGCCGAGCAGGCTGATGAACCGTGCCGCGGTCCGGGGCCCGAAGTGGTCGTCGACGTACCGGCGGGTGGCCGCGGCGAACACGGTGGCCGCGGGCCCGAGTCCGACCGAGCCGGTGGAGAAGTCCACCCGGTCGGGGTCCTTCGTGCGACTGGGGTAGGCCTGCAGCCCACCGAACTCACGCAACCGGGTCAGGTAGGAGCGGTCGAGGTCACCGAGCAGGTAGTTCAGGGCGTGCAGCACCGGTGACGCGTGCGGCTTGACCGCCACCCGGTCGGGGGCGTCCAGGTGGGCCATCCACAGGGCTGTCATTATGGAGACCAGCGACGCGCTGGAGGCCATGTGCCCGCCGACCTTCACCCCATCGGCGGTGTCGCGTTCCCGGTTGGCGGCATCCACCATCCGCACGGCCAGCCACAGGACCCGACGCTGGACCGATTCGAGCAGGGCGATGTCGGGGACCGGGCGACCCGCTGAGGGCTGCGTCGCCGCAGCCTGGGACGCGGCCATGGGGGACCCCAAGGTGGCATCGATGTGCGGGGCCGCCACGAGCGGCGGGGCCGTCACGCGGGCACCTCGGTCAGCGCCTTGTCCAGGTCGGCCGCCAGGTCGTCAACGGACTCCAGGCCGGCAGAGATCCGCAGCAGGCCCGCACTGGGCCGGGACTCAGGTGGGACCGGGCGGTGGGTCAGGGCCGCCGGGTGCTGGATGAGGGTGTCCACCCCGCCCAGCGACACCGCATGGGTCATCAGCCGCACTGCGCTGGCCACGGCGCTGGCCGCCGCGAACCCGCCGTACAGCTCGAACGAGAGAATCGACCCGGGGCCGGCCATCTGGGTGCCGACCAGGCCCAGCGGGTCGAGGCCGGGCAGGCTCGGATGCAGGACACGCTCAATCGCGGGGTGCCCGACGAGGTGCTGGGCCAGCGCCGTTGCGGTCGCCTGCTGGGCCCGCACCCGCAGCGGCAGGGTCGGCAGCCCGCGGTGCAGCAGGTAGGCGGCCATCGGGTTCAGGATCCCCCCGGTCAGGGCGCGGACCTGCCGCAGGGCCACGATCCGGTTCTCGTCGGCGGCGACCAACCCACCCAGAGCATCGGAGTGCCCGCCGATGAACTTGGTCGCCGAGTGCAGCACATAGCTGGCGCCCAGGTCATGCGGGCGCTGCAGCACAGGGGTCGCGAAGGTGTTGTCGACCAGCACGGGCACACCACCGGCCGCCTCGACGACCGCACGGATGTCCACCAGCTCCAGGGTCGGGTTCGCAGGCGACTCGAGGATCACCAGACCGGTGTCCGGTCGGATCGCGGCGGCCACCTGATCGGGATGCACGAACGTCACCGAAGTGCCGACCATGCCGGTGCCGAGCAGGTGGTCGGACCCCCCGTACAGCGGGCGCACGGCCACCACATGGGGGGTGCCCCGGCGGACAGCGTCAATCAGGACCGCGGTCAGGGCCGCCATCCCGGAGGCGAACGCGATCGCATCGGCGGTGGCCTCCAACTCGGCCACCGCCGATTCCAGCCGGGCCACGGTCGGGTTCCACAGCCGCTGGTACACCGGCGACTCACCCGGTGCCAGCCGGCCACCCAGGGCCAGGTTCTCATACGAGTCCCCACCCTCCGTGATGCCCGGCAGCGGGTTGGTGCTCGACAGGTCGATCGGCAGGGCGTGCACCCCCAAACCGGTCAGGTCGTGACGCCCGGCGTGAACAGCGGTGGTGTCGATCGAGGCATCCATGGCAGGATGATTGATCAGTTCTTCGATCAGAATCAAGAGCACAGGGGCCGATTCATAGGATTGACCGGAACAGCCGAAGGATCTTCGACCACCGATGATGAGAGGGATGGCATGCCGAACGATCTTCGACCCTTGGACCGCACCGACCTCGCCCTCCTCACCGCGCTGCTGCGCGACGCCCGGATGCCCAACGCGCGCCTGGCCGAGGAAGCCGGGGTCGCCCCGTCGACCGCGCTCGTGCGCCTGCGGGCGCTGCTGCGCTCAGGGGTCATCCGCGGGTTCCGCGCCGACGTCGACCCGGCCTCGGTCGGCCGACCCGTCCAGGCGCTGATCGCAGTGCGGCTGCGGGCCCATGACCGGGCGATCATCGAGTCATTCGCCCGCCGGCTGCCGACCCTCGCCGAAGTGATCCAGACTTTCCACGTCGCCGGATCCGACGACTACGTCCTGCACGTCGCCGTGCCAGACGCCGAACACCTACGCGACTTCGTCCTCGACCACCTCACCACCCACCCGGCAGTCGCCCACACCGAGACCAACCTCGTCTTCACCCACACCGAGGGCCACCGCGGCCCACTGCCCACCTGACCGCGCACCGCGCGAAGGCGGCACCGCGCCTCAGCTGATCCCTCGAGCCGCACGGGAGGGGGCCGTCGGTTCAGAACCACGTGGCTCGGACCTTTGTGGGAACGTCGCACCCGCTCGTGGGGTTCCTCGCAGGGCGCGTCCCTGGGCAGCGAAGATGTCGTGTAATCGATGTCGCGACATCTATTTGGGAGGATGATCATGAACACCCCCAGCCCCATCGAACGCGTGAGCGCGGTGAGCACAGGTTCGGTCAAGATCCGACCGGATCACGCTGCCGCCACCTGGAAGCCACAGATGCTGTGGATGGCGACCTCGCGGACCTGGACCTCACCGATGCCGATCAACGCGTTCGTCATCGAGCACCGGGAGGGGGTCGTGTTGTTCGACACCGGCCAGGACCGGGCATCGGTCACCGATCCGGGCTACTTCCCCGGGGGCGTCGTTGGGGCGTTCTACCGCCGTACCGCTCAGGCCGACATCCCCGAGGACCAGACTCTCGAGCGAGGGCTCAATCGGCTCGGCTACCAGATCTCTGACGTGAACACGGTCGTGATCTCGCACCTGCACCAGGACCACATCGGCGGCCTCCCGAAGCTCACCGGGGCCAGCATTCACATCAGCCAAGAAGAGTGGGACACCCTCGACGAGTCCGGTGCCGAGCTCAAGGGCCTGATGCGCAAGCACATCGATCTACCCGGTCTGTCGTGGGTCAGAGTCCGACCATCGCCGACTTCCGATCGGGCACTGGAACCATTCGCCGTGGGTCACGACCTGTTCGGCGACGGCAGTCTCGTCCTGCTCCCCGCCCCTGGTCACACGCCTGGGTCGATCTCCATGCTCGTGCGCAACCCGGGCCAGCCCACACTGCTCCTGGTCGGGGACCTGACCTACTCGACGCACCTACTCGACTGCGGGCACGTCCCGGGCGCGGGATCCAAGGCGCAGCTCGAGCAGACCACAACCAAGGTCAACCAGCTACGCACGAACCTTCCCGGCACCATCGTCCTGGCAGCCCACGACCCGACAGCCGCCGCAGCGCTCGCGACGACCATGGGATCGTGATTCGGCACACGCTCCGGGGCTCACCGAGCGGCCCGCGGTCCCCGCGCGCCTCGGTAGTCTTACCTCCCGGTCACGGTGGCGTCTGAGTTCTTCAGCCCCCCGAGGCCCCCACCAGGGAGGGAGGCGGCCATGCGTTTCGCCGAGGAAGCGCGCTACCTCGTGTTGGCCGCCCAACTCGAAGGCCGACGTCAACTGTCCCGACAGTTGCACCCCCTGGGACTCACACCCTCCCAAGCGGAGGTACTGCGGGTCCTAGCCGACTACGCCCCCCTCACTCTCACCGGATTGGGCCAACTGCTGGTCTGCGAAAGCGGAACGAGCCCCAGCCGCCTCGTCGAGCGGATGGTGGCGCGCGAACTGATCGATCGTCGCCCAAGCTCGACTGACCGCCGGCATGTCGAACTCACCCTCACCGCCCGCGGCACCGAGCTCGCCAAACAGGTCGTTGAGGTCGAAGAAGCCATGTACGCAGTCATCGATGCGGGCGCGGGCCCAGACACCAGCGCTGGGCTTGAGTTCCTGCGTGCCTTCGTCTCTGGGTCACCTGCCGGCCAGGCCCTCGCGCGGCGTCGAGGGACGTCGACGCAGTGACGCGCTGAGCGACAACGGCAAGTCGAACCCGCGAGCGTCGGGAACGGGGGTCCAGTTCGCGCCCAGAGCCTCGACGCGTAGCGGCCCAGTGCGACGCTGTGTTTCACCACGTCCAGGGACGGGACCTGTGGTCGGCCCGGCACCTGTCTCATCTCACCCAGCGTGACCATGGCAGGATCTGCCCGCACCCGAGGTGGATGGGGTCGGTCTGATGCTCCTATGTCTGTCAAGGGGTCTTCACGCGGCTTCTTGGGCGGTGATCCAGGTGTGGTAGCGGCGGGTGAGTTCTGCGTCGTGGCCGAGGCCTCGTTCGAGCCGGGAGATGGTCATGACGTTCTCGCCGACGGCGAGGGCCACGATTCGGATGGGGATGTTCAGGGCGGTGCGCCGCGGTCGTAGGTCGTCGGTGATCTCGGCCGGGCGTGGGTTGACCAGGTGGCTGTAGATCTCGCGGGCGACGTAGCGCTTGAGGCAGCGCATGATCGACTTCTTGGACTTGCCTTGGGCGGTGCGCCGGGCGATGTAGTCCTTGGTGGGTTGGTGGTGGCCCATGCGGCCGACGACGATCCGGTGCAGGGCGGCGTTGGCTTGACGGTTGCCACCGCGGTTGAGCCGATGACCGGTGGTCTTCCCGCTCGAGGCGTCCACGGGGCTGGCCCCGCAGAGTGCGGCGAACCCGGCATCGGAGGTCAGCCGTTCGGGGTTGTCCCCAGCGGCGACCAGCAGCGCCGCGGCAGTGTCTGGGCCGACCCCGCGGAGTTGGCGCAGCCCGGGGTTGGCCCGCATGGTCAGGGTGTCCAACTCGTCGCGTAGTTGTTCCATGTCCGCGGTTAGGGACTGGTACTGCCGGGCCAGGACCCGCAGCGCTGCCCGGGTCGCTTCGCGCACGTCGGCGGTGTCGTCCCCGGGCCGGAACCGGGCAGCTCGAGCGGCTTGCTCTGGCAGGGGCAGGGGGGCCAACTCGAGGTGCAGGCGTTCCGGTGCGGTGAGCACCAGGTGCCGGATCTGGGCGCCGACCCGGACGCGGGATCGCCGGGAGGACTCCAGTGCGATCCGCAGGACCCGGATCGACTCGACGATGCCGTCGCGGGACTTGGGCACCACGGTGGCGTGCCCGGCCAGGACGGCGCGGGCGGCCGCTTCGGCGTCGACGGTGTCACTCTTGCCGCGGGTCCGGCGCAGCTGCCGGTTGGGCCGGTTCACCTCGACCACCGTCAGGCCGGCGTGCTGCAGGACCCGTTGCAAGCCCAGCCCGTAAGTGCCGGTGCCCTCAACACCGACCATGGCCACGCTGCCCTGGCCGGTCATCCACCGCGCCATGCCGCGCAGCCCGATCGGGGTGGTGGGGTAGGCCTTGGTGCCCAGCAGCCTGCCGGTGGCGTCGATCACGGCTCCGACGTGAACAGCTTCGTGGGTGTCGACACCGCCATAGACGATGCGTTCTTGGTGCGTCATGCTGGATTGGTCCTTCCGATCGTTCGGGTGGGATGCACGCCGACCGGTCGGGGCACCGGACAGGACAGACACGGTGCTTGGCAAGGCTCCTATGAGGTCACGGACCCCGACCGGGAAGCGCCACCGAGGACGAGGCCGACCCGGGCCGGCAGATCAATTCCAAGACATCCACAGGAGTCAGTCGGATTACGAGCCAGACCCGGAAGCCGCGCCCTCGGCGCGCCCACATCATCTGCCCCATCCCCGGTGCCTTATCAGTGTGTCTGTCGGACTGGGGTGTGAGAGGCGCGGGCCGGGTCGTGACAGCGTGTGAGCGTCGTGGATAGCAGCAATTTGTCTGTCCGCATCGCGTTGCGGCCCACGTTCTTCAGGCTGATCGACACGGAAGCACTAGGTGCCAGACCTTTTCGTCGGCGCGGGGTAGGGGGTCTTGCCCTGGGCGAGGGCGTCGGTGAGCTGCTCGATGCGGCGGGTGCGGGTCTCCGGGCGCACCGCGGTCTGGATGCGATTCAGGAAGGCGAAGCGGTTGCGGCTGTCCAGCGCGGCGTAGACGTCGGTGAGGTCGCGCGCGGCCAGGGCGACAGCGAGGTCGTCGGGCACCACTGCGGTGGCAGGGCTGTCGTAGGCGGCGTCCCAGCGGCCGTCCGCCTTCGCCTTGTCCACCTCGGTCAGGCCGGCGGGGCGCATCCGCCCCTGGGCGGTGAGCCGCTCGATGCGCTCGCGGTTGATCTTCGACCAGACGCTCTTCGCGCGCCGGGGGGTGAACCGCTGCACGTACCACTGGTCGTCGAGCCGCCGGGTGATGCCGTCGATCCAGCCGAAGCAGAGCGCCACGTCCACCGCCCTTGTCCAGTCGATCGACGTGACGCCGCTGCCCTTCTTGGCCATCCGAATCCAGACGTGCGTGGCGGTTGACGCGTTATCGACGAGCCAGGTCTCGAACGCCGTGGCGTCCTCGAAGAACACCGCGTCGTCGTGGACCATCGACATGGCGGCAGCCTACGGCCCTGTGTTTGAAGCATGTGGACGCCGGACGATTCGCCCGCCTCCGCACCACCGGACCTGATCGGGCCGCGGTGGCGCTGTGCCCGTGACTGGTCCTCTCCAGCCCAGAAGGACGCAACGCAGGCACGCTTCCAGGGCAGCATGCTGGGCCAGTCGGGGGGACCACGTCAGCGAGTGGGCGTGATACCAGCGTCCTTGGCTTTGATGGCCGCGGCTGTGCGGTCGGGGACTCGGAGTTTGAGCAGGATGCCGGACACGTGGTTGCGCACGGTCTTCTCTGACAGCCCCAGGCGCACTGCGATTTCGTGGTTGCGGGCACCGCCGGCCAGTTCGCCGAGGACCTCCCGCTCGCGGGGGGTGAGGTCGGGGAAGGGGTCGCCGCCGAGCGTCCCGCTGTGGAAGGCCAGGATCCGGCGCGCCACCGATGCGCCGTAGACCGCCTCCCCGGCGGCGACCGCGCGAACAGCTCGGACGATCTCGGCGGAGTCGGCCCCCTTGACCAGGTATCCGAGGGCGCCGGCCCGCAGGGCGGCGAACACCGACTCGTCGTCCTCATGCATCGTGAGCGCGATGACGCCGATGGCCGGCGCAGTGTCCCGCAGCCGGTGCATCGCTGTGATGCCATCGAGACCAGGCATCGTGAGGTCGGTGACCGCGACGTCGGGCGCATGCAGCGCGACGGCGACCAACAACTCATGGCCGTTGCTCGCCTGGGCCACGACGTCGACGTCGTCGGCCTGGGCGAGTACGGCGGCCAGCCCCAGCAGGTACATCGGATGGTCGTCGGCGACGACGACGCGGATGCTCATGCGCTCGCCATGGCGACTGGGAGCATGGCGGACACCTCCGTTCCGGTGGGATCGACCGGGAGGACGGTCACGTGCCCTCCGAGGACCGCTGCACGGCGGCGCATGGACTCGAGTCCCACGCCCGTGGTCGGCCCCGGCGCGGGCATGCCCCGGCCGTCGTCGCGGACGGAAAGGGCGAGGCCCTCCGGGACGCGGCCGACGCGCACCCAGCAACTCGTTGCCCCGGAATGCCGCGCCACGTTCGTCAGCGCCTCAGCGGCGATCCGGTAGGCCGTTGACGCGACGTCGGTCGGCAAGGTCGTGAGGTCTCCCTCCAGCTCGACGATGACGTGGGCGGCCACCCGGTCCGCGGCGAGCCCGATCGCCTCGCCGAGTGCCGCGGAGTCAAGGGCCGACGGACGCAGGTCGTCGATCACCCGACGCACTTCCTCCGTTGCAGCCATCGCCTCGACGCCGATCCGATCGATCAAGGTCAGGGCAGCGTCCGGGTCGGTCCGGACCAGGCCGTGCGCGGCTTCGGCCCCGAGGGCGATACCGCTGAGGGCCGGGCCGAGGCCGTCGTGGAGGTCCTGGCGCAGCCGGGCGCGTTCCGCCCCGGCGGCGAGCATGACCTGTTCCCGCTCGGACTCGAGGTCCCGGGCCAACGCCTGTGCGCGCAGGGCCGCGACCCAGTACGGGGTCACCGCGGCGAGCAGTCGTTCATCTGCCGGGTCCAGGGTCCGTTCACCCCGCCGGGGCGAGACCAGCAACTCCCCGGCGGATCCGTCCCCGAGGGGGACCGACTGGGCGCGCTTGGTGAGCGTGCCGACGATGGCCAGGGTGGCCCCGGTCGCGTCACGCAGTTCCACCCCCGGGGAGCGCACCGACTCGGCGAGGAGGCGTAGCAGCACCTCGGGAGCTTCGGGATCAGCGCTGCCGATCTGGCCCATCACGGCAACGGGGTCATTGCGCCGGCCGTAGAGCAGCCGATCCGTGGCCCGCATGAGCGCATCCCGAAGCGGCAGCACCAGCACGGCGATGGCAATCGCCGCGACGACGATGCCGTACTCCGAGCCCTCGGTCCGTTGGCTGATCGTCGCGGAGATCGCGCCCACCAGGAGCGCGACCACCAAGGTGAGCGGCAGGTACACCAACGCGCGGCGCACGGTCACGTTGATACCGAGGAGGTCGTAGCCGAGCACCCCGATGGCGACCGCGATAGCGATCAACGGGTACCAGACGCGCAGGATCACGTTCTCGAAGGGCAGGAAGGCCGAGATCGCAGCCAGGACGACCGGCAGGAACAGCCAGATGATCTGGCCGCGGGCCCGCGACCCTCCGCGACGAAAGCGCACACCCAGGCCGACCACCCCTGCCAGCAATCCGACGAGCAGCCCGGCGAAGCCCACCACGAGGAGCGCACCCACCACGGGGCCCAGCCACGCCGGCCACGCGAACGGCAGGGTGAGCCCCTCGACCCAGTCGTTCACGTTGTCCGTGCTCAGTGCCAGGACCAGGGTGACCGACGCCAGACCCAGCACGCTGAACCGCAGGGCCCACCGCCAACGAGGGCCAACGGGCCCGCCATCCGGGTAGACCTGGGGAAGGACACCAAACGGCATCAGCAGTGCCGGGAACCAGAGGAACCCCGCCGCCCAGACCGCGAGGAGACCCAGGGGCCACGACACGCTCGGGTCGGCCAACGCGCGGGTGCCGTAGATCCCCAGCACTTCCGACAGGCTGCCCAATAGCGCGGACAGCAGCAGGATCCAGCCGATCGGATTCCGGGGTCGTTCGAGGGCGACCATCAGGCCCGCGACACCGAAGCAGAGGCCCCAGAGCAAGGTCCATGGGCCATTGGCCGGATCCTTGGTGACCCCCGGAAGCGGGTAGGCGTCGGGACCGATCACCAGCGACACCAGTGAGAAGGCGACAGACAGCCCGGTGATGGTGATGGCCATCGCCCGCAACCGGTCCTCGGACGGACGTCTCATCCCACCCATGGCACTCCTCTCGTGGTCAGTGTGACCCAGCAGCAGCCGCCATGTCCCGGGACTCGGGTCCCGGGTGACCCGGGCATCCCTCCCGAGTCGCCGGGCCACCGGGCCGATGCGGGCGTGCGGGCCGCAGCGGTGTGCTTCACCTGGCGCCTCCGACCAGGAGGTGCGCCAGCCGCAGTCGACAATGAGGAGACCCACCATGAGCAGGACCGATGTTCAGGACGTGAACGAGTCCGTGCAGGACATGAACCCCGTGATCGCGCCCGCCGCGGGCCTGATCCTGTATCTGGGTGCCGTGGTCCTAAACCTTGCAGCCTCAACCGGGGAGCCCTCCGAGCAGAACCTGACCGACTGGGTGGTCACCCTGGCAATCGCAGTTTTCGGGGTGGGCATTGCCATCTGGGCCTCCCGCCGGGCGACGACCCGCGGGGCTGACTCGATGGGGCGAACCTCGCTGATCCTCGGTGTGTTCGCGGTGGTCACCATGGTGGCGTTCTGGGCCGGGCTCCCATGCGTGTTCGGCGCCACGGCCCTGGCACTCGGGTGGGCGGCGCGCCCGACCGGAGGGCGACCGAGCACTCCCGGGATCGTGGGCATGCTGCTCGGGACCCTGGCACTGGTCGCCGGGGCAATCACCATGGTGGTGGGTTGACATGCGCTGCGCCTTGGCCCGCGCCCTGGCCACCAGCCTCCTGTTCGCCCCCCTGGCAATGGTCCACTCGACTGCGGCTGGGTCCGTGATGCGCGGCGAGTACGTCGAGGAGTTCGACGGAACCAGGCCGTTCGGCGTGGGCGAGAACACGTGCGTCGACTACGCGGGAACCGAGCGCGAGATCCGCTCAGGCAGCTACGCCCTGATGGAACTGGGCACCGGTCCCCGCAGTGCCGAGCTCAAGGTCCGCGGGGCAATCGACGGCTACATCGAGATCACGCCCACGAAGCCCACGGACGGACCCAGCTACGTGGGCACCTACTCGGAGCGGGTAGTGGGGTGGCTCACCGACCCCGATAACGACACGTTCCGAGTCGCACACTTCCGCCTGCACGGTCGCCTCGCCGGCAGCGACGGTTCGTCGGTCGTGTTCGAGTCGACCTTGAAGGTGACGATGAAGCCTGACGGCGCAGCCGTCGTGGACCGGCATTCCAGCACCTGCCGATAGGGCCTCAGCTAAACGGTCGGGTCCAGGTTCCGCCTGAGACCCGGCCTCACGCTGTGCGCATCGCCGGGGCTTCACTGATCAGCCGACCTGTCGCCAGTGAGACGGCCTCGCGCACCCGACCCGAAACCCCCCACACTCCCGCTGACCGGCGGCGCACCCTCCTTCGACCGAGTTGAGACTTCGCGGATCTGCTGATCCTCGTCCGTTCAGGACGTGCGTCAGCTCGCCGCTTGGCCGCCCAGTACGACGTGGTGGTTCACCATGTCCGTGGACGCAACTGTGGTCGGCTGTTCCCCTGTCTCATCTCACCCAGCGTGACCAAGGCAGGAGCCGCCCAGACCGCGAGGTGAATTGGCAGCCATAGTGCCGGTCTAGGGTGTTTCCGGGGCTCGATTGGTCACCCAATGTGACTGGCGACGGCCTGGCCAGCCCTCCCGTTGAGGGCCATGCTGAGTCACCCGGGCGCTGCACAACGGCCCAGAAGGACGCGCCTACCTGGCGGCCGGACTCTGCCGCGCCTTCGACAGCGATGGCACGCCCGGCCAGGCCGTCCGCGAGCCGACGCGCACCATGGGCTCGGACGCCAGCGCACCCGGGTCCGGAAAGGAGTGCCGCGATGACCGTCCAATAGACGTCCGCGACCCGATGCTGCGCATCCCGGGCAGCGCCGACCCCGTCCTCACAGGTCACGCAGCACGTTTCTGTCCATCTGGGCCTACGGTCATCGTCGCCGTTTTCGCCGGGAGCATCCTCGTCGGCCGTTACCCCGGCTGGTCACTGGGTAGGTCAGACCCTGTGTCCGTGCGGCGGGAGAGCCGCCACGGCTCACCCGGCCGCTGAGTCGAATAGCCCGGCCGCCCTCGGCAGGCGCACCGAGATTGCGGCGCCGTGCCCCTCAACGGACTGGACCTCGACAGCTCCCTGCTGAGCCTGGACGAGTGCCCTCACGATTGGCAGGCCCAGCCCCGACCCGTGGGTCCCAGTCGCCGACGCACCCCGCCAGGACCGGTCGAAGACGTGCGGCAGCTCCTCAGCGCGGAACCCCGGTCCGTTGTCCGACACCTCCAGCACCCCGAAACCGTTGTCGATCCCGACTCGGACGCTGACCCGATCGCCGGGACGGCAGTAGAGCACCGTGTTGGCCAGGAGGTTGCCCACCACCTGGTGCATCCGGTCGGCATCTGCAATGACCCAGACCTCACGGTCAATGTCCCGGTCGACCAAGAGCCCAGCCGCCTCCATCGACCCCTGGCGAGCGGCCAGGGCGAGGTTCGCGACGTGGGCAAGCTCAACCACGGCGAGGTGGAGCTGAACGCCCGCCGACTCAGCCTCCGACAACTCGGACAGATCGTTGACGATCCGCCCCAGCCTCGTGGCCTGGTCATGAAGTGCCGCCAACGTCGCCAGATCGGCCGGGACCAGGCCGTCGCGGAGCTCCTCGAGCCCGATCTGCAGCGCGGTCAGCGGCGTGCGCAACTCGTGGGCGATGTCGGCGGTGAGCTGACGCCGGGCGGCCTCCGACCGTTCGATCTCCTCGGCCGCTGCATTCAGCGCCATGGTGAGGTCGGCGAACTCGGGGGGCCCGAGATCCTCAGGACGCGCCGAGTGGTCACCGGCGGCGAACCGGCGGGCGGTCTCGATGTACCCGTCGATGGGGCGGGTCAGCCGGCGCGCCATGACCACCGAAAGGGTGGCCGCCGTCACCAGCGCGACCGCCGTGGCGGCCAACAGCCACGGCGGTGAGACGGCGTCGTCCGGATGCGGTGGGTCGGCCACGAGGTGCGGTACGACGGTGCCGACGAACAGGACCGCCAGCGAGGCGGCGGAGACCAACAGGATTACCCCCGCGAGCCGACGGCCCAGCCGTCCGAGGCGCCAGCGGTCACTCATCGGCCGCCAGCCCAAGCCTGTACCCGAACCCGACGACCGTCTGGACAACGTCCTGCCCGTCAGGGCCCAGCTTGTGCCGCAGGTTCTTCACGTGCGAATCGACGGCTCGCTCGTAGCCGTCGAACGTGTAGCCGCTGATCCGCTCGACCAGCTCGCGGCGCGTGAACACCCGACCCGGGGCACTGGCAAGGGCGAGCAGCAGACCCCATTCGTGCGGAGTCACGGCCAGGTCGTGTCCGGCGAACGTGGCACGGTGACCCGCCTCGTCGATGCGGAGCCGACCCCCACCGAACGACCCGCCCGCCGTAGGCTCCCGCGACCCACCTACTCGGGCCAGCACCGCACGAACCCGCAGCACCACCTCCGTGGGACTGAACGGCTTGACCACGTAGTCGTCGGCTCCCATGCGCAGACCGGCGATCCGGTCGTTGACACCCGTGCGCGCGGTGAGCACGATCACCGGGATGTTCGGGACCGTGCCGGCCAGCACATCCATCCCGTCGATGTCCGGGAGCCCCAGGTCGAGCAGGACCAGGTCCGGCCGGATGCTCTCGATGAGGCGCAGCGCCTCGGCGCCCGTGGCAGCCGTCAGCACCGAGAGACCAGCGCGCTCGAGGTAGCGCCGCAGGGCTTCGCGGATGTCCCGCTCGTCCTCGACCACGAGCACGGTCTCCATGAGTTCATTGTGCGCCTCGAGGGCGACAGATCCCCGACGGTCCGGCGGGACCGTCCCCGGCACAGCCCCGGAGATGAGCGACGTCATCGACCCTCCTCGACGGGTTCTCGTGCGGTGGAGTCCGGGCGCCCTGGGTCTGGCGCCTGATCCCACTGCGATTGCGAGGCGGCTGCGGGGTCAGCTGCTCCCAACCGACCCCGCAGCCGGTGACCGGCTACCGCCGCCCACCACCACCCCCACCACCACCCCCACCGCCGCTGATCACGGTGATGGGCAGCCGCACGATGGACCCTGCCTCCGTGACCTCGTAGGTGCTTGCCGGCTTGTTCACGGAGGTGACCGTGACGTCCGGGAACGTGTACTCGATCACGTACTTCCCCAGATCTGCGACCCTGAGGTTGTACCCGTAGACGACCCTGCCGGTCGCGTTGATCTCAGCCGTCGCAGCCTCGTTCACGATGGGACTACCCGGCGCCTCGATTGGGTAGATCTTGAGCCAGGTCCCAGCAGTCCACACTCGGGTCTCCGGGTACGGGGTCACGGGGTTGCTCACGAACCCAGCATCGGGGTCACCGGTGGCCAGAGTTCCATACTTCGACAACCGGTCGAGGACGGGCTCCAACTTCACAACGGTCCACCCGGTCATCCCCTCGACCGTCCCGACGTCCAGGCCGATCTCGACGCGGATCGGGCTCCCGACCTTCAGCTTGGCATCGCCGGTGAGGTTGTCACCCCAGGCCGCTGCCACATCCGTGGCGGACTCCGCGGTCAGGCAGCTCGCCTGCCACTTGCTCACGCCCTGCACGTAGTAGTAGTCCAAAGGGTTGATGTTCTCCCCGGTGAAGCCGGCCTGCGGCGTCCCATTCGGCGCCACCGAAGTTGCGTCGCAGGTCAGGACGTAGGGCATGCCCCCTACGAAGATCGCCGGGACCGACAGGCTGTTGGTAGTGGTCTCCTCGCCACCGCCACCGCCGCCTCCACCGCCACCGCCACCGCCACCACCCCCACCGCCACCGCCACCGCCGGGAGTTCCCTTCGCGAAGGCTGCACCGGGTACCACGAGCGCCGCCACTGTGGCGGCTCCCACGAGACCGAGCAGAATCCGGCTGCTCCTGTGTGTACTCATCTGATCCTCCTCATCGCCACGGACTCGCGGGAGTCTCCCGTCTGATGAGCCCAGGA
Organism: uncultured Actinomycetes bacterium; assembly: GCA_963774745.1. GTDB lineage: Bacteria > Actinomycetota > Actinomycetes > S36-B12 > CAIYMF01 > Prado023. The sequence continues at coordinate 28,492 of CAVZGE010000006.1, forward strand.
CCTGCCCCTCGGTGCGCACGCACCTCGCGGCGTTCGTCCCGCTTCCAGACTCACACCGGGGCAGTGTCAGGAGCATGCAGTTCCTGTGACGATCATGTGGAGGTGCTTCCAGGGCACCGCAGCCTGACTCTCGGCAGGCCTACACAGCAGGGCAGCCGAGGTAAGTCGAACCTGCCGGACTGTTCCGCCTCCCGCCGGCATGCACTCGTGGAGGGCGCAGGATCAGGGAACGAGCGGCTTCACGTCGTCCTTCGTGGTGAGGGTCTTCGCCGGGTCGATGTCGATGATCTTGACGCATTCACGGACCGGTTTGACGTTGCCGATGTTCAGACGCTTGCGGGTCTGGGTGGACCAGTCCCAGCCGTTGGGGTAGGTGTATCCCGTCACGTCGGCGGTCGAGATGCACAGGTAGGCCCTCTTCGACGTGGCGAGCACGGACTTCATCGCTTGAGCCTCCGCGGCGGTGAACTGGTGGGTGGACTGGTAGTAGGTGTTCACCTTCGACCCTGTGACCTTCGGCTGGAGCGTCACCGTCGTGATCGCCGTCCCTGGAATGAGGTCGGTGCCCCGGACCTTCTTCGAGTAGGCGTCGAGCGTGACGCTGATCGTGGGCAGGGGGGGATTCATCCGCTCGTACCGCACGGTCGCCCGGAGAGTGAGGGGACGGACGCTCATCGTCGTGCCGTCGGCGATGCTCACGTCGAAGACGTTCAGCGGGGTGTGGCCCGCGATGTTCACGACCTGCAACACGGGCTTGTCATTGGACTTCCTACCAGGAGCAGCTGTTGCACCGGCGACTGAGCCCAGGACCAGGGCGCCCGCAGCAGCGGCGACAAGAAGGGTGCGCATTCCTTTCCCAGTTGTGTTCATACCTTCACGGTACGGCCGCGGAAATCGCCCCGGTAGGGCCACACGTCCGCGCACAACCCCGCGGGCGGCTAAGGAATGGCTAGGCACCCAATAACTCGAGACTCAACCGCTTCTCGTCGCGGGCCGAGGAGAAGACGACATCCCCCCGCGAGAGGCATCCCGCATCACTGGTCCCGCGGCGACGGGGACGTCAGCACCGTCACTCATTGTCAGCGGGAATACCCCGGGGGGTATGCTTGCCTTCGAGCATCGAGCCAAGCGACGAGGTGAACCGATGCCACCCCCCACCCCGAAGTGCGTCCTCGACCGGAGCCGGCCATGCAACTCGTGCGTGGCCGACAATCCGGCTGCCTGCCCGTACCCGTACCTGCTCGGCGAGTCCCAGGCAGCATGACCGACCTCCTGCCTATAGTCGAAGAGCGGCTCGGCGAGGTCGGCCTACGCCTGACGCAGACGACCGGCGGCCAGGCGCTATGTCGCCTGGACGGGCACATGGCCTCGGCCAAGGAGCTGGAGGGCCGCATGGCTGTGCTGATGGAACTGCGCCGCGCCCTTCGCAAGGACCCGCAGGCCGACATCACGGAGATCGCCGACCGGTGGCGGGCTGACCTGGAACGGCGCCAGGCCAATGGGGACTCGGTGTCGTGGCTGTCCTACCTGTCCGGCGGTCTGGCGGAGATCGACGCGTTGGGCAGTCACGGCTGAGCCACTCCCGGGCTCGCGATTCCTGCGGCGGTCCGGGATTCACCACGGCAATCGGGGGGTGGTCGCGACTAGCTGGACGCCACCTCCAGCCGTGCTCGCGCGAACCGCAAAATCCACCGCAACGAGGCCGAGCGGCGCGCCGGAACGGCCGAACGGCCCGGGGCCATGGCGCCTTCGGCCGAGCAGGGGTGGACGACGGCGGTCGGGCTCCGCGGTCAGGCTGTGCCCGTGAGTGCCGATCCGCTGGGCTGCATCGGTGGTGCCCCACACCGGTAGCCGGGAAAACGTGCGGGGCTGCCACCCACGATGGAGCACGTCATCAGCGGGATGGCCTGCCGCGGTGGGGAGGGTCATGGCGGCGCTGCCGGTGCCGACTCGCAGTAAGCCTCGTCGCCGGCCGACTCGGCACGCCCGATGCCCCGAAAGCCAGACTCCCACCCGAGGGCTGTGGCGACTCTCCGCGGGGGACGGGACCTCGGCCGGCTCGGCTTAGCGCGCGGTGTGCACGGGCTGCTCGGGAGTCCGGCACGCGGCCGTGGCCCCTGGCAGGCGGTACCGCTGCTGGTACATGTGTGGCCCGATGGCCGCGAGTGCGTGGCGGACCCCGGGGGCTTGCATGAGCGCGCCGGCCATCCGGAACGGCGGCCGGGACATCCGTAGCAGTTCGGCGACGGACTGCGGGCCGACCACGTGGCTGCCGTCGGGCCGGACGAGCACGGGGCCACGGAGGACCTCGTCCTGCCCGATGCCGAGGGCGTCGAGATCCGCCGACTGGTAGGGGCGTACGTCGGCCGGCGGGGCCACCCGGGTCTGGATCATCGCCGCAGCCCGGTCGCAGGGGCCGCAGTCACCGTCGAAGAGCCACAGGGGGGTTCGAATCTCAGTCATGTCACCACTATATACCCCCGGGGGTATAGTGGTGACATCCCGCATCGGCCCCGTGGCGCCATGAGGTCACGGTGGTGCTGCGTTGGGCGCCGCGGGGAGCAGTGCCTGGGGCGCCCGCCTTGACCTGCCCCACTTCGCCGCGTAGCGGCCTAGTACAAGGCGGTGTTCACCCGTCCATGGACGCAACTGTGGGCGGCCGTTCACGCGGCTCATCTCACCCGCCGCACAAGGACGCAGGGGGACGAAAGCTCGGGGCGCTCAGCCAGCCAACCGAGGTAGTCGGCTCGCAGGGTGGCGACCCACCGGGTCCCGGCCTCGACCCGGGCGGCCCCTGATGTGGTCAAGGCGATCAACCAGCCCGGCGATGTCGCCGTCGGAGCAGAGGAAGCGGGCCGGCCGGGTCGGGGTCGGGCAGGTGCGGGTCAAGGTCAGAGTGGGTGGCCGCGGCGGCGGCCACGATCGGGACGCCGGGCAGGGCGGCCAGCCGATTGGTGCCGTGCCGGTCGAACCGGTGCCGGCGATCGGGCGGGAGGCGCGGCTGGGCTCCCGACCCTGAGTGGGTCAGGCCCCCGCCGCCCGCTGGCGCGCGGGCTGCGCGGGGGCCTCACCCGCAACAGGTATCCGTGACTCACCTCAGGCGAAGGGCCAGCCCGACTCGGGGGCGGCCCTTCGTCGTGCGGGCCGGAGCCGGATCATTCGTCGCTATCACCGTGGTCAATTATCGTCGTGATGACCGTCCCACCAGCCCCAGCGATCGGGGATCGCCCGCATCACCCGGTTCGCGGTCCTGTGACCCAGCTTGTACCCATCCTCCATCGCGTCTCGGAAGTGCAGTCCACCCCAGATCCGGGCGTGGAAAGCGTCGTACTCGAGCGCGCTCAGCGTGGCGTAGCTGCGCTGCACGCCCCCGAACTCGAGGACGAGCGGGGTGTCGTCACCGAAGGTCCGCCGCATCACCTGCGCGAACGGTGAGGTCATGGCTGCGTGGCCGCTGGTGTAGTCGGAGTACGAGGGGTTGGGGACCAGCGCCACCCAGGTCGTCGGGTGCGGCGACGTCCTCGGGTTCCCGTCCGTAAGAGCACCGGCGATGGCCTGGAACGGCCGCCAGAATCCGACGTCGTACTTCAGTCGCCACGTCTGGATCGCCGCCGTGGCCACGGCGGCGTCGATCTGCGCGAAGAGCCGCGTCGTGGGGAGCAGTCCCATCGGCTCGGCCGCGAGCATCTTGCACACCGCTTCGCGGTACATCGTCACTGATGCGGCCGCGAAGAACTTGGCAATGGCAGTCTGCTCGGGGGTTCGGTCCAAGGGGAGCGAGTCGACCGCCCCGACCTTGCGCACCTCCTCGTAGTCCCGTGCGTAGGCCCGACTGGTGCGCTCGTCGGGACCATCGACCTCGACGGGCTTGACGTCGATGACCGGCTTGACGAAGCCGAGCCAGTGCAGGGCCATCGTGCCCCCGGGCGCCGGCTGCCAGGCCCCGGGAGCAGGGGCCTTTGAGTAGGGGGCCACGGTGCTTCCGTCGGCGAAGACGTTGTTGCGCCCGTCGCCCACGCGTGAGGCGATCATCTCGTCGGCGGCGGCAGCGCCGATGGTGACACCGACGGCCTCCTTCCTGCCGTCAGGGACCGGCATGAGGCTGGCGGCCAGATCCGCGGCGAGCGCCGTGGCCGACGCGGGGAAGTACTCGAGAAGCACGTCGTGGGCAGCTGTGGCGACCGCGGCGGCAGCCACGTGCGTGCCACGCTGCTCGGCCTTGACCGCGGCGTCGTGCACCGCGAGCGAGGTGAACGCGAGGTACAGCGCACCGTCCGGGGGCGCCTTGGCCCCCTCGGTGTAGACGGTCCGGATCGCCGTTCGCTGCCAGGAGACCGCGGTCGACGCGGCGAGGTCCCCCGATTCGGACGAATCTCCACCATGCGCAACGGCCGGCCCAGCGAACGGGACGGCGAGGAGGGGGACCAGCAGGACGGACGCCGCGGCCGCGGCGGTTGGGCGAGGTAGGGACATGGACGGGCACCTTTCTGCTCTGGGTGTAGGTGCGACGCTGCCGCAGGGCCCTGACAGATCGCTGACGATCCGTCGACGGTCCGTCGACACAGAGGCAGCGGGACCGACGGGCAGGAGGTCAGGCCCGGTCTGCTGCCCTTTCCGTTGCTCGCCACCAGGCGCTACCCTCGACAGGAGGTGAGCATGGGTGGAATCTCGGCTCGGCCCGGTGCGTCGTCGGTGGACGCCGCGGCAACCTTCGATGTGCTCGGGCCCTTGGAGGTCAGGGTTGGGACGAGCCGTCTGGAGATCCGCGGGCCTCAGGAACGCGCGGTGCTGGCTCTGCTTCTCACTGCCCCTGGCCGGGTGTTCTCCATCGGTGAGATCGTCGCGGGGCTGTGGGGGGACCGACCCCCGGGCGGGGCGGAGAACACTGTCATGTCTTACGTCTCGCGGCTGCGCCGTGGCATGGCTGACGGTGTCGCCACCACGGTGGTCACCCGCCGACCCGGTTACCTCGTCGCGATCGCACCGCACCAGGTCGACGCTGAGCGCTTCCGCTCCCTGGCCGGGCGAGGTCACCGCGAGCTCGATGCCGGTCGACCGGAACTCGCGGCCGAGAGCCTGCGCGAGGCGTTGTCGCTGTGGCGGGGCGAGGCGTACGCAGAGTTCGACGCCCCCTTCGCTGTCGCGGAGCGCGGGGTGCTCGAGGAGCTGCGGGTTGCGGCGCTGGAGGACCGCGTGTCGGCGGGGCTCGACATCGGCGGAGGTGCGGACCTGATCGCCGAGCTCGAGGCCCTCGTGGGTGCTCACCCGCTGCGCGAGGGGCTGTGGGCCGGGCTCATGACGGCGTTCTACCGGTCCGGGCGACAAGGGGATGCGCTCCGGGCCTATCAGCGCGCGAGGGCCTGCTTGGTCGAGGAGCTCGGGGTCGAGCCCGGGGACGAACTGCAGAATGTGCACGCCATGGTGCTCGCGCACGACCCGCGATTGCTCGGACCCGCTGTAGGTAGCGCCAGGTTACGACCCGGCTTGACCATCGGGCCGGCCTTCATCGGCCGGGCCCGCGAGCTCGGGCTGCTCGACGACGCCTACCACCGGGCCACGGCCGGCTCGAACGTGCGGATGCTCATCACCGGCGCACACGGGATGGGCAAGACGCGTGTCCTTGCCGAGCTCGCGCAGCACGTGCAGGCGGCCGGCGGCACCGTCATCAACGACCCGGACCGACTCGGGGTGGACCCCGACCCGAGTGCCGCGCCCGTGCTCCTCGTGCTCGACGACCTGCAGCGCTGCTCCGTCGCAGACCTCGCCTTGCTCGCGGAAAGGCTGACGGCCCGGGTAGGCCCAGCACTCGTGGTGGCGGCCTGCGTCTGGGACGAGCTGGCCCCCGAGCGCGCCGCCGTCATGGACGGCCTCTTTCCCGGCCGGCTGCCACTGCCCCCGTTGGGCGCTGCGGAGATCACCCAGCTGGTGGAGCTCTACGTCCCTCCCCCAGAGGTCGCGGAGGCGCTCGAGGCGGCCGAGATCGTGGCGACGGCAGGCGTTCCGCTGCAACTGCACGCGGCGGCAAGCCGCTATGGGGAGCGGCTCTTCTCCGAGCGCATCGGGACGAGCGCCCAGGCAATCCCCGGTCCGCGTCGGCGGCTCGCGCAGTCCCGGGCACAGGTCGCCGACGGAGTCGCCGAGCTCGCCCGGTTGCGTTCGTTGCGCCAGGCGCACGCCGGCGCAGACACCGCCCGGCGCCTGTGCCCGTTCAAGGGATTGGCGTTCTACGACGTTGACGACTCGCCGTATTTCGCGGGACGGGAGCGGCTCGTGGCTCGACTGGTTGCTCGGGTCGTGGACGCGCCACTGCTCGCCGTCGTGGGCGCGTCGGGCACCGGGAAGTCGTCGGTCGTGCGCGCCGGCCTGGTGGCCGGAATCCGCGCGGGGCTGCTTCCGGGCAGTGAACGGTGGCACGTCGTGGTGACGACACCGGCGCGTAAGGCCCCCGACCTGCCCCCGGCGGGGCTGCTCGGCACGGCGCCTCGGACGTTGCTTGTCGTCGACCAGCTCGAGGAGATGTTCACGGTCCTGCCTTCGGAGGCGCAGCCCGGGTACGCCGAGTGGCTCTCCGCAGCCGCCGAGCGGGACGACGTCACGGTCGTGGCCGCCATCCGCTCCGACTACTTCGCCCGCGTCGTCGTGCACCGGAGGCTCGCGGACCTCGTCGCGGCGAACAGCGTGCTGGTCGGCGCGATGTCAGCCGCGGAGCTCCGGCAGGCGATCGAGGTCCCGGCGGCGGTGGCCGACCTCCACCTAGAGCCGGGCCTGGCCGCGACCATCGCCGAGGATGTTGTCGGCGAGCCGGGTGGACTTCCGCTGATGTCCACCGCGTTGCTCGCGTTGTGGGAGCGCGGCGAGGGTCGGTCCCTCTCGCTCGCGGACTATCGCGAGACCGGTGGCGTGGCTACGGCGGTCGCGAGGCTCGCGGAAGCTGCGTACGCGCCGATGACGCCGATCCAGCAGACTCACGCTCGGCGTATCCTGCTGCGGTTGGCGGAGGTCGACGACGCCGGCGAGCCCATCAGACGGCGGGTGGCCCTGGCCGAGCTGCCGATCGACGGCGACCCGGATGCCGGGGCAGCCTTCGAACGCCTTGCGACTGGGCGACTGCTGACCGTGTCGTCGACGCACGCCGAGGTGGCCCACGAGGCGCTGCTCCGGGAATGGCCACGTCTGCGGAACTGGCTTGACGAGGACGAGGCGGGTCGCCAGCTGCGCCGGCACCTGGTCCCGGCGGCAGCGGCTTGGCAGAGCGCCGCGCGCGATCCGGGCGAGCTGTACCGGGGTCAGCGGCTGACCGCGGCCCTCGACTTCATGGCGGACCACGGCGGTGACCTGACCGATCGGGAGAGGGACTTCCTGCGGGCCGGCCGGGACGCGGCCGAGGCGGAGGCAGCGGCCCACAGACGGTCGCAGCGGAGGCTCCGGAGCCTGGCCGCGGGGCTCGCGGTCGTCCTGCTGGTCGCCCTCGGCGCCGGGTGGGTCGCGCTCGACCGGCGCAACGAGTCCGCCCGCCTGGCCGTCGAGGCGGACGTGCGTGCCCTGCGCGCAGGGGCGCTCAGCGAGGACCGGTGGGACCTGGCACTGCTCTACGCGGCGCAGGCCTACGAGATCGACAACTCGGCGCAGTCGCACGCCGCGCTGCTGCGCACGGTGCACCGCAGCCCGGAGGCCACGGCGATGTACACGACCGACCAGCGGCTGGTGGCGCTGGCGGTCAGCGCGGATGGTCAGACCCTGGCCGGCCTGGGCAGCGCCGGAACCGTGCACGTGTGGGACCTCGAGACCGGGAGCCGGACGTGGACCGTGCCCGGCCTGACGGAGATCGAGGTCGTATCACTCGACCTCGGCCCGGACGGTCGGTACCTCGCCGTCGCCGGCATCCCGTTGGATGCCGAGCGGTACGACTTCCGGAAGCAGCTCATGGTTCTCGACCTGCACCAGACCCCGACGCCGACGGTGCAGACGTGGGGCGGCCCCAGCATCACCGCGGCCCGCTTCACCAGCGACGGACGCACAGTGGCCACCGTGGGGAGGGACGGGCTGGTTCGCGAGGTGGATATCCAGACGGGCCGCATGGACGAGGTCAGCGGCGTGAAGCTCCCGATCTCCGACAACACCACTCTGGACGCGCCCACCGGACGCCGGTTCATGGCTGGCGCCGACCCACTGGCGGCCGGCCGGGTGACTGCGTGGGACGCCGACGACGGTCGGGTCGTCTGGACCTCCGAGGAGGACAGCGGCACCATCGCCTCGATCAGCCCGGCGGGGACCGCCCTGGTCCTCGCACACGAGACCGGATCGGTGGAACACCTCGACCTCGTCACTGGTGCACGCCGAGACGTCCCCTTCGACCCAGCCGTCGAGCTCGTGGATCTCGACTGGGCGCCGGACGGGTCCTCGTTCGCCGGTGCCACCACCGAGGGCACGGTGACGCTCTGGGACGCCCAGACACTCGAAGCGCGCTCGGTCTTCCGGGGGCACTCGGGCACGGTGAGCCAGGTCGTCCACTCCGCCGACGGGGCGAGCCTGTACGCCAGCGGGTTCGACGGAGCAGTCATTGCCTGGGACCTGACCGGTACCCGCGGCATCGTCCGGGAGGCGCGCTCTCCGACGCCGGTGGAGCCGTTCCGCTACCCGTCCGGCGCCAACGGTGTCCTGGCCGCGAACGGATCCGTGGCCGTGAGCTATCTCGCGGACGGCGCCCTCGCATTGGTGGACGTGCGTGCCGCAGTCACGTCCGTGGTACCTGTGGAGGTGTCCGGCACTCCCGCGCAGCTCATCATCGACCCGGCAGGGCGCTACGCTGCCCTGCTCACCGTGCGGTGGCCTGCAAGCCTCGAGGGCGAGATCCAGGTCGTCGATGTCTCGAGCCGACGCCTGCTCCCGAACACCATCCAGCTCACTGCCGACTTCACAAGTCCCGCTGCATTCACCGGCGACGGCCGCGCGATAGTCACCGCCGACGAGCAGACCGTCCTCGTCTGGGATGCGCGAAGCGGAAAGCCGGCGGCCGGCAGCGCACGCTACGTGGCCCGGGAGTACGTCGTAGCGGTGGCTCCTGACGCGACCGGACGCATCGTGGCTGTGGGGGTCAGGGGTGGTGGCGTCGAGGTCGGGGACACGGCAACCGGCGCCCTCGTCACCGCGCTCGTCCCACCAGGTGGGGACAACCTCGCCGTCACCCCCCTGAGCTTCTCACCCGACGGGAGGTGGCTGGCCGGCGGCTCGGAGAGCGGGCGCGTCGTTGTCTGGGACACCTCGACATGGGACGTCGCCCGAACATGGATGGCGGTACAAGGTGGCAGAGTCGATTCCCTGGCGTTCACGCCGGACTCCCGCTCCGTCGTGGCTGGTGGCGCGGGTACCGCCTCCGTCTGGAGCGTTGACCCCCGTACCCCAGCCGGCATGACCCTGTCCCTGAGTGCACTGCCCTCTCAATCTGACGTCGCCGTGACGACTCTTGACGGGGGTCGGACCGTCGTGACGCTCACCAACGACAAGGGCGTGCAGCGCTGGGCCATCTCCCCGCAGGCTCTCCTCGAGCACGCCTGCGACCTCGCCGGCCGCAACTTGACCCCAGAAGAATGGACCACCGCGCTGCCCAACCTCCCATACGCGCAGACGTGCCCGGGACGATGAGAGCCCGAGCCCGGGGCCCATCGTCCGGCGCACCCATTTCCGTCGCAGGACGAACCGAGGCCTACCGATAGGCCTACCGGGGCGCTGGGAGGAGGGTCCCGAGGGCTCACTGACCCCCGGGGTGCTTGTTGCTGGTCCTGATCGCCAAGGTTTGGGCCGTTGCAGCCCAACACGACGCGGTGTCACACCACGTCCATGGGCGCAACTGTGGTCGGCCGTTCCCCTGTCTCCTCTCACCCAGCGTGACCACGGCTTGACCGGCCGGCACCCGAGATGAATCTGGCCGTCATCTGTCGGACTGGGGTGTGATTAGTGACTCTCTGTAGTCGACTTGGACGGGAGATGCCCGGCGGAGTTGGCCTGGGTGCCGCGCCGGGTGTGCGTCGTGGCCGGGGGGCGACGCCGCGACCACTGCTGGCGACCATTCGGGCGGGCACGGTCACGGACCTGGTTGTTTGCGAGCCGACGGTCCGCCGCCCTTGTGCCCTGATGGGTCGCCACGTGCACACCGTCGATTGTCGTGAAGGCCGCGGCCGGCTCTCGGCGCGAAGAGAACGCCACAACCTGGCACGAATCCGGCGGTGGGAACGTCGGCGACCAGGGATGGCGCCCCAAGGCCCTTGACAACGGATGAACGGCAGCATCATTCTGAGGGAGCGCTCTCTTGCGCTCCCTCCTCCGGTGAAGGGAAAGCCCTACCGCCTCCTCACGTAGGTGACGGCTGCCCTGACACTGGCGGGGGTCCGGTACTCACGTTGGAGGATTGCCCGTGCGACCACGCCATATAGATCCACTGCGACTATCCGGGGGCTCGATACAGGGGGTGATCCGGCTTCGTCGGGGGCTGTTGGCCGGCGCGTTGGCGCTGGTCACCATGGCAGGCACCGGAACGGCAACCGGGATGGCCTCGGCCGGGGCCACCGCCGGTGGGGCGGTTGGGGTGGCGCAGGTCACGAAGACCACTCCGTCGGTCCCGGACTTCGGTGCCAATGTCAAGGTCTTCGGCCCGAGCACGCCGACGGCCGAGATCGAGGCGACCGTCAACGGGGTGTGGGAGCAACAGTTCACCAACGAGATGGGCCCCAAGCGCTACGCCTTCTACTTCCTGCCGGGCCAGTACGGCAGCGCTGAGGATCCCTTGCAGATCAAGGTCGGCTACTACACCGAGGTCGCGGGTCTGGGCGCCTCGCCCAGCGATGTGCAGATCAACGGGAAGATCGAGGCCTTCAACCGCTGCTACTACAAAGACGGCACACCGGCACCGACCCCGCCACCGCCCCATGACCCGGAAACCTCGGGGGTGTCCTGCTTCGCGCTCAACAACTTCTGGCGGTCCCTGTCCAATCTCACACTCACCGTGAACGGTGCCGGCCAGGAAGGATGCACGTCGACGGCGAACTTCTGGGCGGTCTCGCAAGCCGTCTCCCTGCGCCGGGTAGAGGTCAAGGGCGGCAATCTCAGCCTCATGGACTACTGCACGAACCCCGCGTTCGCCAGCGGAGGCTTCACGGCCGATTCGCGAGCTGGGGTCGTGATCAACGGCTCCCAGCAGCAGTGGTACGCCCGGAACTCGGAGGTGGGCGTCTGGACGAATGCCGTCTGGAACCAGGTCTTCTCCGGAATGAGCTTCACCGACCCCGCGGCGGCACCGAATGACGCTTCCTACCCCGACCCCCCGTACACGGTGCTGGAGAAGACGCCCCTGAGCCGGGAGAAGCCGTACCTGTTCGTCGATGCCAAGGGCGCCTACCAGGTGCGAGTCCCTTCGGCGCGGACGAATACGACCGGCCTTAGCTGGGCGACCGGCATGACACCGGGCCGCACGATCCCGCTCGCGGACTTCTACGTCGCACGTCCGGGTGATTCGGTCCAGATGATCAACAACCAGCTCGCTCGGGGCCAGCACCTGATCCTCACCCCCGGCGTCTACGAGGTGGCACGCAGCATCTCGGTCAAGCGTGCCGACACCGTCGTGCTGGGCATGGGTCTGGCGACCCTGAAAGCGGTCAACGGCGCCACGCCGATGACGATCGCCGACAAGCCCGGGATCATCCTGGCCGGGGTGACCATCGACGCGGGCGAAGTCGAGTCGCCGGTGCTCCTGCAGGTCGGCAAGCCCAACGGGAACAACGGCGTTGCGAACAACAGGCCGATGAACCCGACCACGTTGTCCGATGTGTACTTCCGGGTCGGCGGCCCGTACATCGGCAAGGCTGACGTGACGCTCGAGGTCAACAGCGACAACGTCCTGATCGACCACACCTGGGTATGGCGGGCCGACCACGGCATCGAGGGCTTTACGAAGGGTGTCAACGGAGACACGGACCGGTGGGCGACCAACATCGGTCGCAACGGGCTCATCGTCAACGGCGATAACGTCACCGCAACGGGTCTGTTCGTCGAGCACTTCCAGGAGTACAACACGATCTGGAATGGCGAGAACGGCCGCGTCCTGTTGTACCAGAACGAGCTGCCGTACGACCCGCCAACCCAGGCGGACTGGACGCAGCCGGATGGAACACTCGGCTGGGCCGGGTACAAGGTCGGCGACAACGTCAAGGAGCACCGACTCTGGGGCGGCGGGGTCTACGTGTTCAACCAGAACAACCCCGCTATCGTGACCGAGAACGGCTACGAGGTCCCCGACGCGCCGGGGGTGGTGTTGACCCACGTCATGACGAAGAACCTCAGTGGCCCGGGCACCATCAACGCGGTGGTGAACGGGTTCGGTGACAAGGTCGACGGGATCCTGCCGTGCGTCAAACCCGGGGATCCAGCGAACTGTGGCCCCGACAAGGCGCAGTACGAGCCGCCGAGCTACGTGATCAGCTACAGCAACGGCGTCCCGGTCCCTGTTCCCTGAGGTTGACGCTCGAGCAACAGCACACTGGCCCGCATCCCGATTTCCGGGGTGCGGGCCAGAGCCCGTAGCGGGGGCGGCGAAGTTGCATTCCGAAGCCTTTGGCGGCCAACGTACAACGCGGTGTTTCACCACGTACATGGATGCGACTGTGGTCGGCCGTTCACTGCGCAGCTACCCAGCGTGACCAGGCGGGGGCGGCCCACACCTGAGGTTCGTCTATCCTCTGAAGCTGTCGATTAAGGTGCTTCCGGGGCTCGATTGGTCACTCAATGTGACTGGCGAGGGCCTGGCCAGCCCTCCCGTTGAGGGGCAATGCAGAGTCACCCGGGCGCTGCACTTCAGCCCAGAAGGACGCGGCGGCAACTGGGGTGCGAACATGCCTCTGAGCCCACGACGCTGCGGGAGAGCCGACATCGTCTGGTTAGGCGTCCTACGCTCTGGGGCGATGATGCACGTGCGCCGGGTCCGGGTGCTCCTCGTCGCGGTGTGTGCTGCGGGTGGGCTTGTGGCGGTGTGGCGGCTCCGGGGTGCGGGTGCCGCCCCAGGAGTGTGGGTGCCGGACCTGGCTGTGGGGTGGGCGTTCCTCGCCTCTGGGCACGTGATCGGTGACCGTCGGGACGGGTGGCGGCAGGGGGTGTTGGTCGCTGCGGTGGGGGTGGCGTGGTTCCTGGCCGACCTCGTCCCGGATCTGACCTTCCTCTACCGCGCCGTGCTCTGCCACGCGGCGTTGGCGATGCCGCGTGGCCGGGTCGCCTCGGCCCCTGGTCGTGTGGTCGTGATGGCCGGGTACGCGGTCTCGGTGGTGCCGGCCCTAGCCGCGAACGAAGTTGTGGCCCTGGCCCTGGCCGGTGCGGTGGTCCTGGTGTCTTGGTGGGCGGGTGGGGTGGCTCGTGAGGCGGGGTTGGTCGTCGGTGCGCTGCTGGGTCTGGTCGCCGTTGCGCACCTCGTGGCCCCGGATCGGGCCGATTCAAACTTGCTGCTGGTGTACGGGGCCGCGCTCATTGGGGTCGCCTTGGCGCTGGCGATGATGCACGAACCCGCCGCGCGGGGGATGGGAGTCACCGATCTGGTCGTCGAAATGGGGCCGCAGGATGCGTTGGCCGACCTCGGGCGCCGCGATCCCACGGTGCGTGATGATCCGGCTTTTGTCGCGGCGGTCGTGGCGGCGGACCGACTGCTGGCGGCCAATACCCGGCTGACCGCCGATCTTCAGCGCAGCATCGACGACGTGGCCGCCAGCCGCAGCCGGTTGGTCACCGCGCAGGACACGCAGCGCGCAGCCTTGGAGGACCGGCTCCAGAGCGGCCCCGCGGGGCGGTTGGACCACGTCGCCGCGGTCTTGGCGACACAGTCCAGCGACGTCACTGGTGCCGCTGAGGGACTCGGCGCGGCCCGGCTGCTGGTGGGGCAGGCTCGGGCCGATCTGACCCGGATCGCCCAGGGCCTGTATCCGGCGGCCGTCGCCGACGGGAGCTTGGAGTCGGGCTTGCACTCGATCGCGGCCGACAGCCCGGTACCGGTGGACCTGGACCTGCAGGTCACCCGGGTGGCTCCACAGGTCGCGGCCACCGCCTTCTTCGTGGCCGCGGAAGCGGTGGCCAACGCCGTCCGGCATGCCGCACCGAGCCGGCTGTCGATCTCGGTGCGTCGGATGGACGATTACCCGGGCGGCCAGATGTGTGTGGAGGTGATAGATGACGGAGGGGGTGGGGCTGACCCCACCGCGGGTACAGGGCTGCTGGGGCTGGCCGACCGGGTCGCCGCGGCCGGCGGGCAACTCGAGGTCGACAGCGTTCCGGGGCGGGGGACCCGGGTGACCGCGTGGTTGCCGGAATCGGGCCCGTTCAGCGCAGCGGGGTGAACGGCTCGGTGAACCACAGAGCCGTGTCGAGCAGGAGTGCGTTCAGGCCCGGCTGGGGTCGGGTGAACCGCAGGGTGCCGTCGGGTGCCACCGACCAGGTGGCGACCCACAGAACGTTCGCGCTGGTCGGGTGGGATCCGGCCTGCTTGTTGATGATCATGGCCTTGTCGCCGCGGACCGAGATCCAGAACTCGTCGCGGGGCTCGGCAATCGTGTTGTCGGCGACCTGCTGGTAGGACATCTGCCCGTCGGCGATCGTCCAGGTGTAGGTCCCGCGGGTTTGCTCCCGCTGCGCCTGCGTGGCACCGAGGGCGTTCAGGTCGTCGTCGGTCACCTCGACGCGGTATTGGCCGTCGAACGGCCCGGGTTCGGAGGACAGTGGCCACGGCTCCTGGGCTTGATCGGTCAGCGGTGTCCCACACGCCGCGACGGGGGCGGACTGCGGGTCGCCGGCAAGCGCGTCGTGGATGCCGGCGATCGCGTCCCGGGTGGCGGGGTCATCCTGCAGGGCTGACACGTAGGGGACGACCAGCTCGCGCAGTGCCTCGCGCTGAGCCTCGGTCGCAAGCACGACCTGGCCGCCGTCCTGGCAGTACTGGGCCGCTGCTTCCACGTCCTGGGGGACGTTGGCGATCGCGGTGGTGAGGGCTTGAGCGGCGGCCCGGTCGAGCAGGTCGCGCTGGTCTCCGGTCAACCGGTCGAGGGCTTCGGAGTTGGCGAAGAGAACGTTCATCCGCGGGAAGAACGCCACGTTGCCGGTGCCGATCGCCGGGCGGCCGAGCACGGCCCCGGCGAGGCCGAACGAGGACTCAACGATGTCGATGGTCCCGTCGTCCATCTTGGCTACGAACTCGGCCTGGTCCCACCACGCCGGCTTGGCCCCCAGGGCTTCGAAGACCGAGAAGGTCTCCTCAGAGGGTGCGGAGCGAATGACCGCCCCGGCGTAGTCCTCCGGGCCCAAGACCGACTCGCTCACTCCGAAGGGGTGGCGGATGGTCTCGGGCAGCAGGGCCAGTCCGGTCAGCCCCGCGGTCGTGAGCCCTGCAAGCATCGGGGCGGTAACGGCGCCTGTTCGGGCGACCGCCGCTGCCCCGGCGTCGGTCTCGATCAGGAACGGCACAGTCAGGGCCCGCAGCGAGGTGACGCCCTCTGAGGAGAACGCCCGTGCGGCCGCCAGTCCCAGGTCGACGCCCCCGGCTTGCACCGCCTGGATGGTCGCCTGGTCCGGGCCCACGCCAAGGGGATCCTTCACTGCGAATGTGGGCTCCACCGTGATCCGTCCTTGGGACATCTGGTCGACGGCGCTGACGAACGCGGTGAGCTGGGCACCGGAGGGCCGGTCGGCACCCTCAGGGGAGACAGCGGTGAGCACGACCGGGGTGACCTGTCCGCCGGCCTTGTCGAGGCTGCCCGGTGATGACCCCGAGCAGCCTGCCAAACACACGCTCAGGGCCACGATCGTGGCTGTCGCGATCCTCATGGGGTCACCTCCGCGTCGGCGTCTGGATTCGCGACGGTACGCCACCGACAGCGCTGGGGGAATCCGTGGAAACCCCACCTTTCAGGGGTCCAGGAGTGTGGCTTGCCCTGATGTGCCCGTCATCGGCCTGGTCCTTCACTTGAGGTCACAGGGCGGCCACATCGACCGTCCCCCGACAGCAAGGGAGCACCCTCATGATCAACGTGCACACCACCAGACCGGGCACTCGCGTGCGCCGACTCGTCTGCGTCGCCGGCGCAGCGGGGCTGCTCGCCTCCGGGCTGGCTGTCGCGCCAGCGATGGGCGCCTCCGGCTCCTCCTCGGTGCCCGCTGCTGCACGGCCCGTCCCCTTCACGATCCATGAGGTCGTGGTGTTCGGCTCCCCAGCCGATCCGACGTTCACCGCCGAAGGACCGATCTGCTCGTCGGGTACCGTCCATGACGACTTCACACATACGGCCGCCTGGAAAGGGGAGGCCTCGAAGTTCTTCCTGATGGGCTCGAGCGTCTACACCTGCGCGGACGGCAGCGGGACGATCCTGGCCCGCAAGAAGGTGTTCATCACCTACAGCGAGGACGGCTCGCTCACTAACTGGGGACCCTTCGAGATCACCGGCGGCACCGGCGCCTACGCCGGGTTGCGCGGCAACGGCTCCGATGTCGGGGTGGCCCTGGTGAACCCTGAGACGGGCACCGTCGACGTGGGGACGGGGACTATCACCGGGACGATCGTCCCCTGATCGCCGTCTCAGCGACGCCCCGACTCACTTCGGTCGGGGTGTCGCCAACCGCGGGCGCGTGTTACCTCGTGTTCCAGACGTCCACCGGCTGCCACACTGGGACGATGCCGCGCTGGGCGATCCACGGGTTGGTGCTCGCGGTTGCTGTTGCCGGTGCGCTGCTGGCCCTTCCCGGCACCTCGTTCGCCCTGGGCGGGGTTGCCGATCCGCCGGGTTCGGTCGTCCTGGTGGCGGCCCTGAGTCTGGGGCTGCTCCTGAGTGGGGTGGCGCTGGCAGCCGTGGCTGGACCCCAGGGCCCGGCGGTGCTGACCCTGATCGTGGCCGGCGCCTCGGTCGCTGGTGCCACGACCGGGGCGATCGGTGCCCCGGGCCTGGTGTCGTCGGTGGCGGCGGTGTTCGCGTTCGCGGGCATCCCGGCACTGATCCAGTTGACCCTGGGCTGGCCGCGGTCCCGGCCCACCCGCACCGTCGAGCGCAGGCTCGTGGTCGGCACGTGGATCCTGGTCGCCGGGGCGGGAATCGCCTGGGTCCTGGTCTGGGACCCGTATGCCGACATCGGGTGTGTGCTGGGCTGCGGGCAGAACCCGCTGGCCATTCACCCCAACGCCCGGGCCGCCCGCACCCTCATGGACCTCACCCTGCTGGTCACGGTGGTCGCTGGTCTGACCACGGCCGCAGTGACCGTGCGCCCGTCGCGGTTCTGGCCGGGCGGGCTCGCGGTCCTGGTCCTGGCCGTCGAAGCCGCCGTGCGCCTCCAGGGGCGGGGACTGGTCCCAGACGCGGTGGCGATCCCGCTCTACCAGGCGCGATGCGTCTCCCTGGCATTGGTGGGGGGTGCGCTTGTCGCTGCCGCAGTGCGCCGGATCCGCCGCCGGCACCTGCTCGTGCGACTGGCCGCCTCGCTGGACGCGGCTCCGGCGCCCGGCACCTACGCGGCCTCGCTCGCGGAGGTCCTGGGAGACCCGTCCTTGGACATCGGCTACTCCGTGGCCGGCCAGGACCGGTACGTGCACGCCAACGGGCGGCCTTTCCCCGGGCCGCAGGACCACCAGGTTGCAACCCGGTTGGAACGCAATGGGACCCCCGTCGCGATGGTCGTGCACCAGCCCGAGCACGCCGAGGCCATCGCCACCGGGCTGGGGGCCGCGGCCCGGTTGGCCATCGACAACGAGCGACTGCAGGCCGACCTGCGCAGCCAGCTGGCCGACCTTCGGACCAGTCGTGAGCGGGTCGTGGAACGGTCCGACGCTGAACGGCTGCGGTTGGAGCGGGACCTGCACGACGGTGCCCAGCAGAGGCTCCTCATGCTCGGTCACCAGCTGCGGCGGGCCCTGCACGACGATCCCCAATCTGAGCCCTGGCTGGCCCCGGTGATCGACGACGTCGACGCGGCCCTGCGCGACCTGCGCGAGATCGGGCACGGCATCTACCCCGGGATCCTGGAATCCCTGGGCCTGCACGCCGCCCTCGACGCACTGGCCGACGGCCCCGTCCCGTTCACGCTGCAGGCTGCGCCGACCGAGCGGCTGGACCCACCGATCGAACGGGCCGCCTACCTGGTCGTGGCCACCGCGCTCAGCGCGGCCGGCGGGTCAGGACCGGGGGACGATGCCCCCGTCACTGCTGCCCTGGCTCTGGATACCGGGTGCCTCCGCGTTCGGGTGGCCGGCGTTCGCAGGTTGGGGGAACACAACGTCGAAGGGATGGAGGATCACGTGGGAGCGCTCGGAGGCACCATCACATTCGCCAGGGACACGATCGTCTGCGAACTGCCATGCGGGTAGTCGTCGCCGAGGACGTGCTGCTGACCCGCGCCGGCATCGTCCGTCTGCTCCAGGACGCAGGCGTCAACGTCGTGGGCGAGGCCGAGGACGTCGACGGGCTGATGGCCGCCGTGGCCCTGAACTCCCCGGACGTGGTCATCTCCGACATCCGGATGCCACCCACCCACCGCGACGAGGGACTCGTGGCCGCAGCCCGCATCCGCGCCGAGCACCCCGGCATCGGGGTCCTGATCCTCTCGCAGTACGTGGAGTCCGACTACGCCTTGGAACTGCTGCGCGACCACCCAGGTGGTGTCGGGTACCTGCTCAAGGAACGCGTCTACGACATCGGCACCGTGCTCGACGCCCTGCGCCGGATCGCCGACGATGAATGCGTCATCGACCCGACCATCGTCCAACGGCTGCTCGGTCGGCGCCGCGCCAAAGATGACCCCCTGGCAGGCCTGTCCGTCCGCGAGCGAGAGGTACTGGCCCTCGTGGCCGAGGGCCGGTCCAACGACGGCATCGCCGAGGCCCTGTTCATCACCCCCCGCACCGTCGAGGCGCACATCTCCGAGATCTTCCTCAAACTCGGCCTCGACACCCAACCCGGCACCAACCGCCGCGTCCGCGCCGTGCTGGCCCACCTGAAATCCGTGACCTGAGCGCCGGCCCGGCCCGTGCTCCACCACATTGTCTCGCGTCGCATCGCCGCGAGCCTGCGGCTGCGGTCGCCGGTGACCTCGTCGAGGAACCACGTCGATGGACGCAACTGTGGTCGGCCGTGGATAACGCAGGAACGGCCCACGCCGGATGTGAATCTGGCCGCCGAAGTCGGAGGGTGTGAGCGAAGCCCCGGGGCTGGCTCGTGACTGGGAGTAGTCCACGGCGGAGTAGCCGAACACTGCGGCGGAGTGACTCGCCAGACGGTGGGACCGATCTCAGATCAGCCGTACCGGTGGTGTGGTGTTCCGGGTTCCTCGGTGCGCCGGGTGGGGGCTGGGTAGACGAGCCCAAGCATGGTGTGGGTGAGCACGTCGACGACCTGCGCACGTGACGGTGGGGCGGCGTCGGCCAGCTCTTGGGTGATCATCCGCTCGACCAGGTGGATCAGGGCTGAGGCGGCCAAGCGGGCGTCGACGGATCTGTTCGCGATGCTGAGGTCCTGGTCGGCGCGGATGCGGTCTGCTGCTGCGTCGATGAAGTGGTCGAGGAACGCCCGCCACACAGCTTCCAGGTCGGGGTCCAGGGGTGCGGCGTCGACCACGGCGCGCAGCAGGGACGCCCGGCGGACGTAGGTGTGGGAGGCCGCGTCGAACATTGCGGGGACGTCGTGCCGCGGGTCGTTGCCCTGCAGCCAGATCCCGAAGTCCTCGGTGACCTCCGCGGTGAACCGGCCCAGCAGCGCTGCGACGACGTCGTACCGGGAGGTGAAGTGCTTGTAGAACGCCTCCCGGGTGACCGGGATCGGCTCCATCAGGGCTCCGACGGTCATCTCCCGCAGCCGCCTGTGGGCCAGGAACTCCTGTGCCGCGTCCAGGATCACCTCCCGGGTTCCTGCCGGGATCGCCACCCTCTCACCGACTGCCATGCCCACCATCCTCCACCGCCGCAGTCCCGCAGCCCCGAGGCCCAAGGTTACTTGATGTAACCTACCGGTAGGCGGTGGCTACGGGTCGGGAGGCAGGCGCTCATGAAGGTGATCATCGTCGGTGGGGTAGCGGGTGGGGCGTCGTGCGCGGCCCGGTTGCGTCGCCTGGATGAGTCTGCGGAGATCGTGCTGCTGGAGCGGGGTCCGTATGTGTCGTACGCGAACTGCGGGTTGCCGTATCACATCGGGGATGTGATCGAGCGGGAGTCGGCGCTGCTGGTTGCCAACGAGCAGTTGTTCCGCACCCAGTTCGGAGTGGACTGCCGGACGCTCACCGAGGTGGTGGGCGTCTCGGCGGCCGCGCGGACCGTGGTGCTGCGCGATGTGACCACCGGCGAGGTGACCGAGGAGTCCTACGACGCCCTGGTGCTCTCGCCGGGGGCGGCTACGGTGCGACCGCCGATCCCGGGGATCGACCTGCCGGGGATCTTCGAGGTCCGCACGGTCCCGGATGCGCGGGCGATCCGGGAGTGGATGGCGCGTGGGACCAGCTTTCTGAGCGGGATGGACGTGTACTCGGGGTTCCAGACCGTCAAGCCGGCGAAGCACGCGGTGGTGGTGGGGGGTGGGTTCATCGGGTTGGAGACTGCCGAGAACCTGGCCCACGCCGGCTTCGAGACCACGGTGATCGAGATGGCCGACCAGGTGTTGGCCCCGTTGGATCCGGAGTTCGGGCGGATCGCCGCGGACCGGATGCGCCTGCACGGGGTGCAGGTCGTGCTCGGCGACGGGGTCGCCTCCTTCGAGCAGGTCGAGGGCGAGTCCCTGCTGGTGACCACCAGGTCGGGGGAGCAGTTCCCGGCCGACCTGGTGATCGTGTCTCTGGGGGTGCGCCCGGACACCACCCTGGCGAAGTCGGCCGGGTTGGAACTCGGGGAGCGTGGCGGGATCCGGGTCGATGACCAGATGCGCACCTCGGACCCGCACATCTGGGCTGTCGGTGACGTGGTCGAGGTCAAGGACGTTCAGACCGGGGAGTGGACGTTGATGGCTCTGGCTGGGCCGGCGAACCGGCAGGGCCGGATCGCCGCCGACGTCATCTGTGGGCGGGACTCCACGTTCCGTGGGGTGCAGGGCACCGCAGTGGTGGGCCTGTTCGGGGCCACCCTGGCGTGGACGGGCCAGAATGAGAAGGCGTTGGTCCGCAGCGGGGACACCGATTACGAGAAGGTGTACCTGTTCCCCAACTCGCACGCCGGGTACTACCCGGGTGCGAAGCCGACGGCGATGAAGGTGTTGTTCCGCCGCTCGGACGGCACCCTGCTCGGCGCGCAGGCCGCCGGTGAGGACGGGGTCGACAAGCGGATCGGGCACCTGGCGATGGCGATCCAGTTCGGGGCGACCGTGTACGACCTCGAGGAGTCCGAGCTCTGCTACGCCCCACCGTTCGGCTCCGCGAAGGACCCGGTCAACTTCGCGGGGATGATCGGCGCCGACGTCCTGCGCGGGGACATGCCGGTGGCGCACTGGGGGCAGAACCCGGACGCGGTCATCCTCGATGTGCGCGAGAAGCCCGAGCTGGCCGTCGAGGGGGTGCCCGGCTCGGTCCACATCCCCCTGGGTCAGCTGCGCACCCGACTCCACGAACTTCCGACGGACACCGAGATCCACGTCCTGTGCCGGTCCGGGCAGCGCGCGTTCACCGCCACCAGGATCCTGATCCAGAACGGGTACAACGCGAAGGTCCTCTCGGGCGGGATGTTGTCGCACGCCATGCTGATGCCCCGATGACCAGCCGCCTCACCCGGAGGACCCGATGACCGTCTCACCCGAAGTCAAGGTCGACCAGCCGCGGAGCTGGTTCAACAAGCCCGTCGAGGATGTGGTGACCGAGCTCGCCACGAACGCAGACTCGGGCCTGTCCGCTGCCGAGGCGGGCAGCCGGCTGGCCTCCCACGGCCCGAACGTGATCGCCGCGGAGCCCTCACCGTCGGTGTGGGCGGTGGCCCTGATCCAGCTCAAGGACTCGATGAACCTGATGCTGATCGCGGTCACCGGGGTCAGCATGCTGATCCAGGAGTGGTCCACGGCCATGATCGTGGCGTTCCTGGTCGTGCTCAACGTGGTGATGGGCACCCAGCAGGAGATGAAGGCCCGGGCCAGCGTGGACGCCCTGGCCAAGATGACCACCCCGCAGGCCAAGGTCGTGCGCGACGGCACCCTGATGCAGGTCAGCGCCACCGACCTCGTTCCCGGGGACATCGTGACCCTGGAGTCCGGCGACATCGTGCCCGCCGACGGGCGGCTGATCCGCTCAGCCACCCTGGAGACCCAGGAGGCCGCCCTGACCGGGGAGAGCGCCCCGATCAGCAAGGACCCCTCCACCATCGACATCGACGAAGTGGCGCTCGGCGACCGCACGAACATGCTGTTCCAGAACACGTCGGTGACCCGCGGCACGGGGGCGATGGTGGTCACCGAGACCGGCATGGGCACCCAGATGGGCCAGATCGCCACCATGCTCTCCGCGGTGGCCCCGAGCAGGTCCCCGCTGCAGAACGAGCTGGACTCGCTGACCAAGGTCCTCGGCGCGATCGCCTGGGTCGCGGTGGCGATCATCGTCGGGCTCGGCCTCTACCGCGGGCAGGACCTGGACCAGGTGCTGCTGCTCGGGGTGGCGATGGCGATCTCGGCGATCCCCACCGGCCTGCCCACATTCGTCCAGGCGATGCTGGCCTACGGGGCCAAGGAGTTGGCGGCGGCCAAGGCGATCGTGAAGAACCTGACCGACGTCGAGACCCTGGGTGCGACCAGCGCGATCAACTCCGACAAGACCGGCACCCTGACGATGAACGAGATGATGGTCCGTTCCCTGTACATGCGGACCCACTGGTACCACGTCGCCGGCGAGGGCTACGCCAAGACCGGGGCCATCCGCGCCGTCGTCGGGGACACGACCCCCGAGTTCACCAACCTCGCCTACGGGTTGACCCTGTGCAGCGACGCCACCGTGTCCGACGACGGGGCGGTGATCGGGGACCCGACCGAGGCGGCCCTCGTGGTCCTGGCTGCGAAGCTCGGGGTGGACGCCGAGGAGAGCCGCCGCGCCTACCCGCGGGTGGCCGAGGTGCCCTTCGACTCCGCGTACAAGTTCATGGCCACCTTCCACAACGTCCCGGCCCCCACCGGCGGGACCCGGCTGGTGGAACTGGTCAAGGGCGGCCCCGACGTGGTGCTGGACCGGTGCACCAGCATGCTCACCGACGACGGGTCGGTGCCGATGCCCGGCGTCCTGGACTCGATTCTGGCCGCGAACCGGGAGATGTCCGAGAAGGGCCTGCGGGTCCTGGCCTTCGCCGTGCGCGACGTCAGCGGGCACGAGGCCGAGGTGGTGGCCGACCCGATGTCGTTCGTCGGCGAGCTGCAGTTCGTCGGGATGGTGGGCATCATCGACCCGCTGCGCCCGTCGGCCGTCGAGGCCGTGCGGATCGCCCGCCAGGCCGGTATCGAGGTCCGGATGATCACCGGTGACCACGCCATCACCGCCTCGGCGATCGGCGCCGAGCTCGGCCTGGCACCGGGGGCGATCAGCGGGGCGGAGATCGCCGCGATGAGCGACGAGGACCTCACGGCCGCCCTACCCAACCTGCACGTGTTCGGTCGGGTCACCCCGCAGGACAAGCTCCGGCTGGCCAAGCTGATGCAGCGACGCGGGGACATCGTGGCCATGACCGGCGACGCGGTCAACGACGCCGCGGCTCTGAAGCAGGCCGACATCGGGGTGGCGATGGGTTCCGGGTCGGAGGTGACCAAGCAGGCCGGGAAGATGATCCTGACCGACGACAACTTCGGCACCCTGGTCACCGCCGTGCGCCTGGGCCGCAGCACCTACGAGAAGATCGTCAACTACGTGCGCTACCAGATGAGCCAGCTGCTGTCCCTGGTGCTGCTGTTCCTCACGGCCAGCATCTTCAACATCAACGACGGCATCGCCCTGACCCCGCTGATGGTGCTGTTCCTGAATTTCTTCATCTCGATCTTCCCCGTCGTCGTGATCATGCGCGAGCCGGCCCTGCCGGGCCTGATGACCAGGCCTCCGCGGGACCCGAACCTGAAGCTGGCCAACCCGGTGTCGATCCGGCAATGGGCCTTCTACGGCGGCACCCTGTTCGTGGTCACCCTGGTCGCCCTGGTCTATGGACCTGGCGAGCTGCTGGGTGAGGAGCCCAGCGTCCCGATGACGATGGCGTTCGTGGTCATGGCGCTGGGCACGGTCCTCAGCGGCCTGGTGCTGCGCCGGGCCCCCGAGTCGGGGCTGGCAGAGCCCGTGCTGGCTGCGCTGAAGGTCCTGTCGATCCCGATCCTGATCACCATCGTGGCCGTCGAGTGGACCTTCATGCAGAAGTTGCTGCTCACCACCTCACTGACCGGCGGCCAATGGGTGGCCTGCATCGCCTTGGCGCTGGTCGTGCCGATCACCATCGAGCTGAGCAAGATCCCCCGGCGGCGGCACCTGCCCGCACCGGAGCCCATCGACGCGGCCCACGCCGTGTCCCCAGCCCGGGCCCTGGTCGGCTGAACCCACAGCACCATCACCACAACGCCCAAACGGGCCGGTACGCCCGGCCCAGCAGGAACGGAAGGAAACCCCATGCGAGGACATGAGCGCCGCGAGGAACGACGTGACGAGCGAGCGACCTTCGGCGCCCGCGGGAACGCGGACCGCTACCAGATGCGCGAGAAGATGCTGAGCATCGGCGACGACTTCTGGATCGAGGACGAGTCCGGCCGCCGGGCGTTCAAGGTCAACGGCAAGGCGCTGCGCGTGCGCCAGACCCTGGTCATCGAGGATCCCAACGGCGCTGAGCTGCTGAAGATCCAGGACCGCCCGGTCCGGGTCCGCGACGTCATGGAGGTCGAGGACGCATCCGGGGCGACCGTGGCCACAGTGAAGAAGGCCATGATCTCCCCCCTACGCGAACGATTCACCATCGACCTGGCCGGTGGCGGGCAGATGACCGCCCAGGGCAACATCACCGATCACGAGTTCGAGATCGAGGCCGGCGGCAGCAAGGTGGCCGAGGTGTCGAAGAAGTGGTTCCGGGTCCGCGACTCCTACGGCGTCGAGGTCGCCCCCGGGCAGAACCCGGCCCTGATCCTGGCCCTCGCGGTCTGCATCGACCAGATGGCCGCCGGCTGACCGTACGAACGACGGCCGGCACCTCGCCAGGCGCAACCCCCACACACCCCACGAAAGGCAGTGCGATGGACTTCAACTCGACCAGCTTCTGGGACGTGCTCCTGTGGAGCTTCTGGTTCTTCATCATGATCTCGGCGATCATGATCTGGTTCCGCTGCATCATGGACCTGTTCTCCGACCACACCCTGTCCGGGTGGGGCAAGACCGGGTGGGCGATCCTGCTCATCTTCGTGCCCTGGCTGGGGGCGTTCATCTACCTGATCGCCCGCGGCAAGAGCATGAACGAACGCCAGCTGGCGGCCATGGCCCAGCAGCAAGCCAGCCAGGAGAAGTACATCCAGTCCGTGGCCGCCAAGACCGCGACCCCCGCGGAGCAGATCACCAGTGCCAAGGCGCTGCTGGATTCGGGGGCGATCAGCCAGGCGGAGTTCGACGCCCTGAAGGCCAAAGCCCTGGCGTCCTGAGCACAGGTGAGGGGCTGGGCGCGGCGGGGGCCCAGCCCCTCACCGGTTCCTTCGATCTCGCGGGACATCCACCAGCCGTGAGGCGGGCCTCGCCTGCTGGCGCAACCCGACGACAGGCGCGATGGTGGGCCTCGACCCGATGCGCCTGACCAAGTCCGTCCGTAGGCGGAGGTGGGGCCGCTCCGGGTGAACGGATCCGCGCGTGGCTGCTTCGGTCGGGTCGCTGGGGGATTGGTCCATCCCGGGGCCGGCTCGACGGGCCGCGCTGCTGCTCACCGTCGCGACCGTCGTCCCGACGATCGCCGCGTACCGGCTGCTCGGGTTCGCGGTCGCGTTGGCGGTGTTCCTCGGGTTCGTGGCCAACATGACGCCGGCCGCCCGCCTGTCGTGGCGTCTCGGCCTGGGCGCGGTGGCGACCACTGCCCTGACAGGGGCGGTCGCGACCGCCCTGCTCGGGCAGCCCGTTCCGGCGGCCTGCTTCGCCGCGCTGGCCTGCCTCGTTGCCGCGCCGGGCAACATCTGGCACAACAACCTGCTCGGGGCGATCCCGACCGTGGCTGCGGTCTACACGACGCTGCTGATCGACGCGGACCCGCTGGAGACCCTCGGCGGGCTTCTCATCGGCGGGGCGGTCGCGGTCGTGGTGATGGCGCGGCGTCCCGGATCCGGTGACCTGGCCGGGGTGCCGGAGCGGATGGCGTGGCGGCATGCGGCGGCGATGGCGATCACCGTCGGCGTGGTGGTGTACGTGATGAGCGTGCTCGAGGAGCCGTGGGGGTACGTGCTGCCGATGACGCTGACCCTGGTGCTGCGCCCCTTCGGCGGTGAGACGCTGCCGATGGCCCGACACCGGGTCGTGGGCACCCTGGTCGGGGCGGTGCTGGCCGCGGTCCTGGTCGCCGTGCTCCCGCTGTGGTCCCAGGTGCTGGTCCAGGTGTGCCTGCTGTTCCTGTTGCTGGCCTACTCGACGCTGGGCTGATCGCGCTGTGGCTGGCCCGCGCGGACCGGGCAGATGCCCCCACCAGGACCGGCGTCCCACCCGCCGACGTCGCGCCCGAGAACCCGGCCAGGGGAACCGGACCAGAGGCTTCGGAGTCCACCTGACCACGTTCGCGAAGGGATGACCGACCGGCCGGTGTCCTCGCGGGTGTCCGACGGCAGCTGGACCAGCCGGGCCGTGGGTCAGTGCTGGTAGAGGGCGATGTCCATGGCGATCGCCGCGGTCAGGGCCATCGCCCGTTGGACCGGGCTGGTCTTGGCGGCGTACCGCACGGTGTAGCGGTCGGCGCTGGTGAACCGGGCCCGCGCGTAGCCTTCGTAGACCTTGTTCACCTGCGCGTAGGCCGCGCCCTCGGCGTCGAGGACCAGGAACCGGAAGTCGTACCAGTTCTCGCTGGACAGCACGCCCGCGGGCTGCCCGGCAACGATCAGTTCGAACGCTTCGCGAACGACCCGGAGCCGCTGGTTGATCTGTCCGATCTCCACCCCGGCCGGATCAGTCACCACGAAACGTTGCGGCCCGACGCCACCGGGCTTGGTCAGGGTGAGGACCAACGAGCCGCCGGGGTCGCGGAACTCCACGGTGACCGGCATGTTGCGGTCCAGATTGCTGGCGGCCTTGAGCAAGCGAGCCCCGCGCCCCTGGCCGACCTGGATGGCCTGCCCGAGGGGCACCCCGTCGGGGTCGGACAGGGCGTAGACGCTGGACGTCTCGATGACTCGGCCCTGCTGCTCGAGGTGCACCGTGAGCGTGGTCAGCATGGCCGCCGACTGCCAGGACGGGTCACCGACCGGGTCCGGGTTGGCTGCGGCCGCAGGGGGAGTGGCGGCGGGCGGCCTGGTGGGCGCAGTCGGTTGCGGGGGTGGGGTCACGTGCGCAGTCCATCGGGCTCCGTCCCAGAACCGGATCCCCGTCGGCGAACCCTGTTCGGGGTACCACCCTGCGGGTGGAAGGCTCTGGCTCACAGCTCACTCCCTGCTCAACACCGCCCTATCGCAGTCCCAGCCCACAGCGTACGTTACAAGATGTAACCCCCGCCTGAGGGGGACGCCCTGCGGTGAGTCAGGTGCGGGCGCCTCACGGAGGGTGATCTCACGATTGGCGGCATGTGGCTTCCCATGTCACGCGGTGCCGGCTTCCGGGTCCCGCTCTCGTGTGAAGCCGGGGTGGTTGCTGGCCGATAGATGAGTCATGGAGGAAGCGAATCCGAAGGTGGAGCAGCGCTACCCGTTTCAGTCCTCGCAAGCGTGGGCGGCACCAATCCCCAAGCGCCGGAGGCTGTCGGGACCAGGCTGTGATCGGGATCGCCGTCGGGGGTGTCGTGGCGATGATGGTCGTGGTGTTCGTCCTGGCCGCGATAGCCATCACCGGTGTTCCTCAACCAGCGGGCCAAGGCGCAGATGGCCGAGCTGGGCGACCCGTGGAGCCAGGTGGTTGCCTCGGAGGAGGCCTGGGCGCAGTCCTACCAGGACCTGGCGGCCGTCGTCCGCGTCAGAATCGTCCACGTTCGAGGATGTGGTCGCAGCGGTTGCCGAGTACGAGACGGCGCTTTCCCTGTTCGAGGGCAGCTTTGCCGCGTTCACCGGCGAAGGGAATTCCATCGCCTTCCCCGCAGCGTCGCGACCGGGCGTGCCCTCCGCGGTGGACTACGCCAGGGTCACCGACTCCAGGTGTGGTGGTCCTGGCGGTGGCTCGGGGGCAGGCCGACATGCTGACCGCGTGCGTGAAGGACTCCGCCGCGTGCTGGGACGATGAAGCCGCGACAGCCGCCGACGAGGAAGTCGCCGCCACAGCCCAGCAGTTCGCGGACGCCGCCAACTTCTTCGCTGCGGTGCTGTCCTCCCAGCCCGGCTGAGCCCCACGCTGTCGAAGTCCTCACCGGTGACCCCGGGCGCGCCCCGACGAGCCAGGCGCAGGCACCGCGAGATTCGGGCTCAAGGGTGGGTCAGGCAGTGCCGATGGGCAGGTCATGACGAGCCCAGCGAGCATTCCGGCCGGCTGGTACGGCGACCCCCAGACGCGGGCGAACTCGCTGCGCTACTGGAACGGCAGCACTTGGACCGAACACGTCGCCCCGCGAGTGGGCCGATAGCCCGGCGCCATGCGCCAGCGGATCGTCTGCGATCCGGTCAGCGCCGTCAGACGTCACTTGCCACCCGGCGGTCGGCGTCGGCGCTGAAGGGGCGCACCTGACGTCGGGAGAAGGGGATTCCGTCCGCTGTCGCAAGTCCGTACGCCGCCCCGGTGAAGGCCCAGAGCGTCAGGACTGGAGCGAGTTCGCTCCTGCGCGGGGTGGGCCATGGTCGCTCTCGGGCAGGTGATGTGGCTGTGATGCGAGATTGCATCAACCTGGACGTCGGCCCGTTTGGGTGACTCTGAAAGCGTCTGGCCCTCAGATCGCGTAGCGTGGATGAGGTTCATGGACGGGGAGCCTGGGTGCCAGTCGAGGACGCCGAATCGCTGCTGCGGTTGGAGAACCTGCGCTTGGTGAGGCGGGCGTTGGCCGGGGGTTTCGAGTCACGCCAGTTCCGACTCATCGACCTGAGCGGTATGCCGATGGCGTTCCTCGATTTGGCGCGCACGTGCCTCCGCTGTGCGAACCTCACGGGCGCGAACCTCTCTGGACGAACCTCACCGGCGCCTACCTGAGAGGTTCAATTGGGCTGTCCTGGGACGGCCACTCCAACCTTCGCTAGGTGTGCCGATCGGGCAGCCGTCACCGGGTTGAGCACGTCGGTCCGATCCTCGGACATCTGCGGCTGCCTGACTCACTGCGGTAGGCACCACAACAGCAGCTGGGAATCCGCCACCCGATTCTGGGCCAGAACGGACGTTGGTCCCGGGACAGGTTCGGGAGCAGCGGGCCTATGGGGGACGTGCCCTAGTTGAGGGCTCGAGTGACTACTTGGACCTCATCTGAAGGCCAAGCCGCGCAGCATGGGATTGCGCCGCGGTAGGCGCCCGGGAAGGGAGGATATGCGCGGCCTTTGACCCCCACGACATGGTGCACCGGGATGCCCGACGCGGCGAGCACCTCCAGGGTCTCGGGATCCGGTTCTGGGAATACCTCGTTGAGTACTGTGACGCCCGGCCACAGGGCTTCCAATCGTCTTGGGAGGGCTGTCCGATTTGCAACAGTGACGAGGAGGGCCGGGCGGCCGGCAAGGTGGTGCGGCCATCTGTCTGTGTCGTCGAGAGCATCAACGGGGTGAACCTCCATGTTCTCGGTGAGGATGGAGACCAGACGCCTGCCGATGTAGCCCCGTCCGCCGAGGACGATCACCTCGGGCCTCTCCTGAGAGGAACTGCTGAGGTCCTGGACGGCCTGAGCGACGACCGAGGCGGTGATGTCTCCCTCCGGTGGATCTGAGTCGATGTCGTGCTTGACCAAGAGCCCTGGCAGTACGCCCGCGAAAGTCTTCTGCCGGGCACCCACCAGAGTCCTGATTCGCTCCATCCGCGCATGAATGGCCGAGAGGCCGATTCTGTTCTCTTCGTCCCAGAAGTCCACTTCGGTGGACGTAACCCCGAACATCAACGTCAGCTTGCGATTCTGCACGATCAGGCCTACCGGCCCTGGCTTCCACCGATTCTCGCGCATCCGCCGCTCATACACGTAGATGCGTGTCATCTCGGGAGTTGCCCCATAGAAGCAGAAGACAGATTCGATGATTCCCCAGCGACGGTTGAGCGCGCCAATCGCTAGGAAGACGATGTCGCGATTGAGCAAGATGTTGGCCGCTTCGACTGACGTCTTGCGGGCATGGGAGCGCACCCAAGCGGTCGTCTTCATCGATAGCCAAGTCCGGGCCGTCGTGCCGATGTCCAGCAGGGAGCGTGGCAATCGCCAGGGCACCTCACCTGCCGAAGAGTCGGAGCGCGGGACAAGCCGGTGACCCCGGCCACAGTGTCATGCGAATAGGCCCGTCTGAGTCCTGTCATCCTGGGCATCCCCCGCGTTTCGTACCCTCAGCCGGTCATCGATACGGATGCAGTTTCCCACTCGGTCGGGGTCCAGCAGCACCGGGGGTCCTCGCCATCACACCCGGTACGGGACACGCCTCGGCATCTCCTCCAGGCTTGTTCACGGTATGGGCAACCCCTTGGATGGCGGTGTTCCGTGGCGTGTGGTGAATCGACACGGAACTGCACTCGAGCTTGACGTGGGCAGTGGGTGGTGACCTCGAGGAGCGTATGACTAGCACCGATCTCGAGGACAACCTTCATGAGTCCGAGCCTGACCTTGATGAGGTGATGAGTACGGGAAACAGGTGGGGGTCTGTCCCAAGAGCCGAGTTCATCATCAGGTCCGAGTGGGCGATGGGGGTTCACCCAGTCGAGAGGCGAGAACGATTCGCCTTCGGGGCGAGACCGGCGAGCATCTGAGGACGGCAGTCTCGCGATCGAGCGCGAAGACCGGGATACATCTTGTGTCCTCGAGAACCCCCGCGTCGACGACGCAACTGTGATCGGCTGGTCCCTTGACCCAACTCACCCAGCGTGAACAAGGCTGGAGCGCCCCACAGCCGAGGTCGATCAGGCCGCCAATGTGTCGTTCTGGGGTGTCAGGATCACTCAGGGTGACTGGCGACCGGCCTCCAGCCGTGCCGGCGACAGCCATTCTGAGGCACGCGGGCACGGCTATCCGGCAGCCCATATTGCCTTCCTTGGCACAGTGGGCGAGTCTGCGTCCCCCTGATCGGAGATCCGTGCCCGCCCGCAGAAGGTGGTTCAGCCGGGGTAGGCGGCGGTCTGGAGTTGGGTGGCCGCCCAGGCTCCGAGCAGGGTCAGGGCTTGGGCGGTGGGGGAGGCCGGTTCGGCGGCGTAGATGGTCAGTGCGAGGTCGGGTTCGGCGTTGAGGGCCATGGTCTCGTAGGCCAGGGTCAGCTCACCGACGACGGTGTGGTGGAAGCGCTTCGTGCCGGTGCCGTGGAGGCGCACGTTGTGGCTTGCCCACCGGCGCACGAACTCCTCGCTGCGGGTGGACAGCTCGCCGACGAGGTCGTGGATGGCCTTGTCGTGGGGGTCGCGCCCGGCGCTGGTGCGCAGGATGGCGACGTTGATGTCGGCGGCCGTGTCCCAGTCGGGGTAGAAGTCGCGGGCGCGCTGATCGAGGAAGATGAATCGGGCGAAGTTCGGGGGCGTGTCCGGGGTGGTGTGGAGGTCGTGGTGCATGGCCCGGCCGAGCAGGTTGGTGGCCAGCAGGTCCTGGCGGGCGTTGACGACGATCGCGGGGCTGGTGATCGCATCGAGGGTCCATTGCAGGCTGGGTCGGGGTGTCCATCGTTTCGCGGTGCGCCGGGTCGGGCGGATGATCGCGGTGGTGCCGGCGGCCGTGTCGGCGAGGTGGAACAGGTGGGCCCGTTCGGCGTCGTCGAGCTGCAGGGCCCGGGAGATCGCGTCGAGCACCTGGGCCGACACCCCGGCCAGGGCGCCGCGTTCCAGCTTGGAGTAGTACTCGATGCTCACCCCGGCCAGTGCTGCGACCTCGACGCGGCGCAGCCCGGGCACCCGCCGCGGGCCCACGTCGGGCAGCCCTGCCTGCTGGGGTGTGATCCTGGCCCGCCGTGAGATGAGGAACTCGCGGACTTCGGCACGGTTGTCCATGAGCGACGACGGTACGCCGCTGGGGTGGGGCTTGGGATGCCCTGTCAGTACACCTCACAGCAGGGACTCCCTCAGCGCCGGCGAATGGGTTTGTCTTGTCATGACGCGGGACACGATCGAATAGCGACTGTCGCACGCAGGGAAGGAAGCCCATGAACATCGAACCCAAGCTCCCCACCTGGGCGGGGCCACAGGAGTGGTTCACCGGCGACGTGTACATCGACCCGATCCACGTGCGGAAGCCGGAACCCTCGCGGATGGCCGCAGCCTGCGTGCACTTCACCCCTGGGGCCCGTACCGCGTGGCACTCCCACGCGCTGGGCCAGACCCTGTACGTGGTGGAGGGCGCCGCGCGGCTGGGCACCCGCGACGGGCAGGTGATCGAGGCCCACGCCGGTCAGGTGGTCTACACCCCGCCCGGCGAGGAGCACTGGCATGGTGCCACCCCGGACGGGTTCATGGCCCACATCGCCATCTACGAGGGCACCGAGGACGGCGACGGCGCGACTTGGCTGGAGCACGTCACCGACGAGCAGTACCACGCCGGCTGGCCCCGGCCCACCCCAGCTCATTCAGACGAGAGGAAACGATGATCATGCGTGGAGTTGTCATGTACGGCCCCGGCGATGTGCGCGTGGAGGAGCGCGCGAAGCCGACCATCATCGCGCCGACGGACGCGGTGCTGCGGTTGTCCGCGACGTGTGTGTGCGGCTCGGACCTGTGGCCCTACCGCGGGACCGACGAGGTCTCCAAGCCGACCCCGATGGGGCATGAGTACGTCGGTGTCGTCGAGGAGGTCGGCTCAGCGGTCACCACCGTGACGCCGGGCCAGTTCGTGGTCGGGTCGTTCGCGGCGTCGGACAACACCTGCCCGATCTGCCGGGCCGGCTACCAGTCCTCCTGTGAGCGCCGGGAGTGGGTGGGCGCCGGGTGGGGCGCAGGCCGAGTACCTGCGCGTCCCGCTGGCCGACGGCACCCTGGTCGCCACCCCCGAGCTGCCGTCCGAGGATCTGGTGCCATCCCTGCTGGCCGCCTCCGACGTGCTGGGCACCGGCTGGTTCGGCGCCGTGGCCGCGGAGGCCGGCCCGGGCAAGACCGTCGCGGTGGTCGGCGATGGGGCGGTCGGGCTGCTCGGCGTCCTGGCCGCCAGGGAGCTGGGGGCGGAGCGGATCATCGCGATGTCCCGGCATGCCGACCGGCAGCAGCTGGCGATCGAGTTCGGCGCCACCGACATCGTCGTCGAACGTGGCAACGAGGGGGTGGCCGCGGTCAAGGAGCTCACCGGCGGGTACGGGGCGCACAGCGTGATCGAGGCCGTGGGCACCCAGGAGTCGATGATGCAGGCCATCCGGGCCACCCGACCCGGTGGGCACGTCGGCTACGTCGGGGTCGCCCATGGGGTGAGCCTGCCCGGCGAGGAACTGTTCTTCTCCGGGGTCCACCTGCACGGCGGGCCCGCCCCGGTGCGCCGGTTCCTGCCCGACCTGATCGACCGGATCTGGAACCGGAAGATCAACCCCGGGAAGGTGTTCGACCTCACCCTGCCCCTCGAGCAGGCCGCGCAGGCCTACCAAGCGATGGACCAACGCACCGCCATCAAGGCCCTGCTCACCCTCTGACCATGACCCGCACCGACCACCCCCTGCCCGCGCCGGCGCACCCCGCGCACGTCCGCCGCTGCTGGCTGTGCTCGGGGCCGGTGCCCTGCTCGCTGCCGCGTGCAGTGGGCAGGGCGCGGCGACCGACCCGGACGGATCCAGCAGCGCTGCTGCGGCCGAGGCGACCCCATCCGGCACCCTCACAGCCGGGACGTCAGCGACCCCACCCACCTCCGATCAAGGAGCACCGATGGACATCCGCATCTCCACAGCCGGCGTCGAGTTGCGCGGCACCCTCGACGACACGGCCACCGCCGGCGACTTCGCCGCCCTGCTCCCGCTGACCCTCACATTGGACGACTTCGCCGGCGCGGAGAAGGTCGCCGGCCTGCCCCGCCGCCTCGACACGACCGGTGCCCCGCCCGCCCACACCGGCCGGCCCGGGGACATCACCTACTACGCCCCCTGGGGAAACCTCGCCCTGTTCTACGGCAACGGGCCCGACGCACCAGGGCTCATCCGCCTCGGCCGCCTCGAGCCCGGGGCCGCCGAGGAGCTGGCCAACCTCAACGGCACGGTGACCATCGCCCTGGACACCACACCGGGCAGCAACTGAGCCGCGACCCGAACTCGGACCAACCCTTCACTGCGAGGAGATGCCCATGACCGAGTGGACTGCCGACGAACTGGCGGCAATCGCCGGCGCCGATGATCTGCACATCGCCCCTCTGCGCCCCGACGGGGTCACGTTCGGCACGCCGACGTGGATCTGGTCGGTGGCCGTTGACGGCGGGCTGTATGCCCGGGCGTACAACGGGGTGCAGTCGCGCTGGTACCAGGCGGCACTGACGCAGGGCGCGGGACGGATCACGGCAGCCGGGCTCACCCGACAGGTGCGCTTCGAATCGGTGACCGGCCCGGTCAACGACCACATCGACGCCGCCTTGCACGCCAAGTACGCAGCCAGCCCCTACCTGCCGGCCATGATCGCGACCCGCACCCGCGCCGCCACCATCCGCATCGGGCCGCAGAGCCCCAATCAGGCGCCGGGGGACCCGTTCGACAGCCAGTTGCCGGCGATCCCGAGGATTCGTCCGCCACGCTGGACCCCTGAACCCGTCTCGCGAGCCGGCCGAACCGACCCGCGAGCAGAGCGTCCGGCTTACCAGGACCTCGAACTCGAGGACCGAACCGTGAGGAGTCCCGATGGACCGCATCCAGCGAAGTGAGCAGACCTACGCCCGACTGTTCGGCCCGCGGGACACCACCGCACCGGACCTGGATCCCGAGCTCGGGGCGATCCTGCGCCGGCTGATCTTCGGGGAGGTGTTCCACGCCGGGGACCTCGACGAGCGGACCCGCGAGCTCATCACAGTCACCGTGCTGACCACGATGCAGACCCTGCCCCAGCTGCAGGCCCACACCGGGGCTGCCCTGAACGTCGGGGTCACCCCGGTGGAGTTGCGGGAGGCGGTGTACCAGTGCGCGCCGTTCATCGGGTTCCCCAAGACCCTGAACGCCGTCGCGGTGATCAACGAGGTGTTCACCGACCGGGGCATCGACCTGCCGCTTCCCGACCGGGGCACCACGACCGAGCAGGACCGGTTCGAGGCCGGCCGGGCGATCCAGATCCCGATCTACGGCGACGAGATCGCCGACAGTGTCGCCGGGTTGCCCGAGCCGTTCCGCGAGGCCGTGCCGCGGTTCCTCACCGCGTTCGGGTTCGGCGACTTCTACACCCGCGACGGGCTGGACGTGCCCACCCGCGAGCTGCTGATCCTCTGTCTGCTGGCCGCCCTGGGCCAAGCTGCCCAGATCAAGGCCCACATCATCGGCAACCTGCGCCTGGGCAACTCGAAGGACACCCAGGTCGCCGCGCTGGTCCACTGCTTCCCCTACATCGGCTTCCCGCTGGCCCTCAACGCCATCCGCGTTATCCAAGAGGTCCCCGACCAGCCGACCACCTGACCGGACCGACGTGCCCCACTCCGCCTGTGGACGCACTGCGGCGAGGCCGGAGTGGGCGGGGCTGCACCGGCCTCGTCACTGCCCACATAGACGCGCCCACTCTTCTGCATGGACTGCCGGCTCCACCCGATGAGGGCGCGGATGACGGTCCTCTCTCTTCAACACCATCATCCGGGACCCCGAGTGGCGGCGGCGTGATCCCGACGGGCGTCTGCGCATGAGCGACACGGACGCCGAACGCCTCGGCGTCAGCAGCGGTGACCACGTCCGGCTCACGACCCGAGCCGGCAGCGCCGACGTCCGAGTGGACGTCACCGGCACCATGCGCGCCGGACACCTGGCCCTACCCAACGGCCTGGGCCTGACGGTTGACGACCCAGCCGGCGACCCAATCACGACCGGCATCGCCACCAACACACTGACCGACCATCGGGACCGCGACGAATGGGCCGGGACCCCCTGGAACAAGCACGTCCCAGCCTCCATCGACATCATCCCGCAGCCCGTGTAACCGGAGCCCGCCGCAACGAAGGACTCGGTGAGAATGTCGCTGTCGAATTCACGTCCGATGGCGACGATCTCGCTCCCCGCTCAGAGGCTCCGCGG
This sequence comes from uncultured Actinomycetes bacterium, assembly GCA_963774745.1. Classification (GTDB taxonomy): domain Bacteria; phylum Actinomycetota; class Actinomycetes; order S36-B12; family CAIYMF01; genus Prado023. The sequence continues at coordinate 64,875 of CAVZGE010000006.1, forward strand.
TGTTCGGCGGATCGCTCGGCGTGGATCCTTACCCGTGATCGCGTCGGTGAGGCGCCAGTTCGTTTGGGGTTGCGCGCCATCGAACGTGGTGTCGGCCAGCCCTGGAGGTGCTGCATACCGGCCGCGTGTCGCGCACGTTGGGGCAGGGGCATGGTCCCGCGCCAAGCTGCGGCCACGACCGTGGTGTGCAGGACGCGCCCGCGGACGGTCGGGCGAGACACGCCAGCGACTCGGGGCGCACACTCTGCGACATGGCTCTGCCGACGGGGATGACTCTGCGCCAGGAAACCGCTGCTGACATCCCGGCGCTGGTCGCGCTGGGCGATGAGACATGGTCTGCCCTGTACGGGCGGACGGGCTACGTCACCACGGAGCTGTTGGAGATGGGGCTCCAGCGACCTGGGCGAGATGCCCAGCGGGACGACCCGGTGATCTTCGCCGGCGACCGGTTGGTCGCGGGGGCGGCGCTGCAGGCCTGGCCACCGATGACGGAGGTCGTGAGCCCGATCCTTGTCGATCTCGCGTTGTCCCCGGGCGATCGATCCGGCTGCATCGATGCCCTGATTCGGGCCCTCCAGGACGCTGCTCGCGCCCGTCTCACGGATGCCGATATCGGTGTCGAGAGGGTGTTCGGCTTGAATGTCCCGACCCGCGACGCGGGGTTGCGTGACCACGTGCGCGGGCTGGGCTGGACGTTGTTGCGCACCTACTTCGAGCTGTCCATCGACTTGACCGATGGATCCTTCGCGGATGTCGAGTGGCCGGAGGGCATGACGATGCGGAGGTTCGACGACCCCGCGGTCGTGGAGCCCACGATCGATGTGATGACCGAAGCATTCACCGACCACCACGGTGACCTCGCGTCGCCGGATTCGTGGCGCCATTGGCTGACCGCGGACGCCGTCCTACCGGACGCGAGCTACCTGCTGGACGACGCGGACGGCCCCGTTGGCGGCCTGGTCAGTTCCGACTTCGGCGACGGCGAGGGCTTCATCGTGGCTGTCGGTGTGCGCCGCCGGGGCCGAGGCAGGGGGGCGGCATCGGCCATGTTGCGCCAGTCCTTACACGATCTGGCGTCGGCGGGGTTCGCGACCGCCTCGCTCTCCGTTGATGGTGAGAACACGACCGGCGCCCTTGGGCTCTACGAGCGCGCCGGGATGTCGGTGCGCGTCGCCACTGAGGCCTGGGTGACACCACTGCAACGGGCGTAGCTCGGGGCAGCGCCGCGGCACCGTCGCGGTCAGCGGCGGTGCGACATTGCTCCGCGTACCCTCCCGGTGTCGCGGCGCCCGATGCGTCATTACGCCGCGAGTCGCGCACTGGAGCGCGGAACTCGACTGGCCGCGAGTGACCTCTATGGCTCCCGTGAGCCGGGCGCCGGCGTCAGGCGTGCGGGTCGTGGTCTTCGGCGGCGAGCAGGGCGCTGAGCGCATCCTCGAGTTGCGCGATCATCCGAGGGAGATCGTCGTCTGGGCGCCTTCGGGGCGGGCATAGCAGCGCCCGGAGAGACGCAGAACCATTTCCGACGGGCGCTGTGATGTCCCGTGTGTGGGACATCTTGACGACTCGACTGCGCGTCGGGCACTATCTGTCATGGATTGACTACGTTGCGTGGCCGCCCCGAGGTTGCGTGACAGGCGGGTGGTCGGCCGTCGGTTGTGTGAGGAGGCGCACGGATGCTGCAGTCCAGGCTGGCTACTGCCGAGTGGTATCCGCGGCCTGGCTCTTGTCCAGTTGGTGTCGGTGTCGCCGCATGCCGGGTACGAGGCGAGGAGTGGTCATGAGTGGCGTACGGGTTCCACGGTTCGTGCATCGACACCGGTCAGGGTTGACGATCGGGGTGGCCCTGGCGGTCATGATGACCGTGTACGGGTCGGTCAACAGCGCTATGCGGGTCGACGCTGTAAACGTGGTCCCAACCGGGCGGCTCCTGGCGTCGAACTGCATGCAGTGCCACGGCACGAACGGCATGAACGGGTCGTTCAACCAGCTCGCTGGCATTCCGGTCGAGTCGATGATGGAGAAGATGCGCGACCAGCAGACCCACTCGTCGATCATGGGCGCGCAGGCCCGCGGGTACACCGATGACGAGCTGCTGACGATCGCCATCTACTTCGCGTCCCTGCCGAAGCCGTGAGGAGCTGCTCATGACCGAGTTGAGCCGTCGTCACTTCCTCGGCCTGGCCGGCGCCGCTGCGGCTATGGGTGTGGCCGTCCCCATCGCGGCTCGCGAGGTGACCCCGGCGGACGCCGCGGTCGCTCCCGTCGTCGTGGTCGGCGGCGGCATGGCCGGAGCGACTGTCGCGAAGTACGTGCGCCTGTGGAGCGCCAAGACGATCCCGGTCACGCTCATCGACGCGAACCCCGACTACACGTCCAGCATCATGAGCAATCTCGTCCTGAACGGGCAGCGGACGCTGTCCAGCCTGAAGTTCTCCTGGTCGACGCTGAAGTCCACGTACGGCGTGAACACCCTCCGGGGGCGGGTCACGGCCGTGAACCCGGCCAAGCGGACCGTCACGTACACGAACGGGTCCGGACTGACGATCACTATCGCGTACTCGCGGCTGGTGCTGGCGCCCGGCATCGACTTCCTCCCGATCCCCGGGCTGACCGGGACCGCCGCCAACCAGGCGAAGGTCGTGCACGCGTGGCAGGCCGGGCCCCAGACCCAGTCGCTGCGGGACCAGCTCGTCGCGATGCCGGTCGACGGGACGTTCCTCCTCACGATCCCCAAGGCGCCATACCGGTGCCCGCCCGGGCCGTACGAGCGGGCCTGCGTCGTGGCCGACTGGATCAAGAAGAACCGTCGGTCGACCGGGTACAGCAAGCCGCAGGTGTACGTCCTGGACGCCAACGCCGGCATCCTGGCGGAGCCGCACAACTTCTCGACCGCGTTCAACACCATCCACGCTGGCGTCGTCTCGTATGTGCCGAACGCGACCGTGGTGTCGGTGGACGCAGACGCGGGGAGGATCGTGACGACCGCCGGCGATTTCACTGGGAACGTCCTGAACGTGATCCCGAACCACACCGCCGGCAAGATCGCCCGGGACTCTGGCCTGGCGACGGCGCCCGCGGCCGGCGGTGGCGTGTTCTGCCCGGTGAATGTGCTCACCTACGAGTCGACGGTGGCGGCGGGGGTGCACGTGCTCGGGGATGCGTCCGCGACCACGCAGCCGAAGGCCGGGCACGTGGCGAACTCCGAGGCCAAGGTGTGCGCTGACGCGCTGGTGCGGCTGCTGTCGTCGCCGGCGCTCCCTGTGGACTCCGCGCCAGTGACGAACTCGGCCTGCTACTCACCGATCACCGCCACCACCGCGTCGTGGCTGTCGGTCGTCTACCACTACGACCCGGTGTCGCAGACGATGAAGGCGGCCCCGGGGCAACCGGTCGAGGCACCCGCGATCACCACCGGCAACTACAGCCAGATGAACACGTGGTTCAAGGTGCTGATGTCCGACACGTTCGGCACTTGACCCGCTCGTCGACCGGTCCCCTCGACAGCGCCTCGAGGACATCCCCCGGATTCCGCGCCCGGGCCAGCCTCGACAGGTACTTCGCCGCCGTCGGCGAGGAGTCCTACGAGATCAGGAAGAGGACGCCGATCCTCAGGACCTGACCCGGCAGCCTCGACCCTCGGCGAGCACGGAATCGATGACGGCCTCGTCGTTGCTGTACAGGTAGGGCGGCGGTTCCCAAGGTCCCGTACCGGATGGGCAGCGCTTCGGGCAGGAATCGGCGGGCCAGGTCGAGCCCGCACTTACTGGGCCTCTGGCGCTCCACGCAGCCTCTGACCCTGGGTCTCGAACGTGTGCGCGTCGCTGGGGACTCGAAGGAGCAGATCACCTCTCGTTGATCAGATCCGCGTACTCCGGGCAGTAGACGTTGATTCCGCCCGCGGCCACGAGGACGGCATCAACGTTGGAGAAGTCCTCCTCCTCGACCAGATAGTCCATGAGAACGTATGGATCGATGTCCTCATCCATGGCCTTGCAGGCCTTGTTGGCCTGCTCCAGCAGGGTCTCGCGGCCCTCGTGGGTGAGTTTGTCCTCGTGGTTCTCATCCCACTTCACGATGAGGTCCCACTCAGCAGCGGTGTGGCGCTCCTCGTTGTCCTCGGTCTCCGAGGCGCTCGCCGCGGGCGTGGGATCCGGCGTGGGCGTAGCCGTGACGGTCTTGGTGGGCGCGGCCGGGCTCTCGGGGGAGGCGCAGGCGCTCACGCTCAAACCCGCCAGGATGACACCAGTGACGATCATGCTCTTGTTCACGATGCTCGCGGAGCTCATTCAGTCCTCAGTTCTCAGAATCGGTTGTACTGGCTTGCCCTCGAACGAGGCGACTCAGTCAGGACTTAGGTCCCGACTTCGTAACAGCCCGGGGCGCTGGCGGCACTTCTCCCGGCGCAGCGCGCCACGATCTGTGACGTCTCGGAGCTTGGTCGGGCCGCCGGCGCATGTCGGCCCCGATGGTCTCGCCATGGCTGCCACCATCACCACACCCACCACAGGGAGGCCCACATGCCCGACATGCACCCACCAGCTGACGGCCAGGTCGAGGCCCGGGTCCGGGCCAGCTTCGACCGGCAAGGCCTGATGGGCCTCCTCGGTGCCCAACTCGAGCAGGTCTCGGCGGGTCAGGTCCGCATCAGCCTGCGCCGCCGCCCGGAGATCTGCCAGCAGCACGGCTACGTGCACGCCGGGGCCACCAGCGCCATCGCCGACACCGCCGGCGGGTACGCCGCGCTGACCCTCATGCCGAGCACCTGCGAAGTTCTCACCGTCGAGTACAAGCTCAACCTGCTCGCCCCCGCGGCCGGCGATCTCCTCGAGGCCGTCGGCACCGTCCTCAAGGCCGGGCGCACTCTCACCATCTGCTTCCTCGAGGTCCACGCCGTGCACGATGACACCCGCACCCTCATCGCCACCGGCCAACAAACCCTCATCGCAGTCTCCGCCGAACCGAGGTGGTAACTCAGGGCCTAGCAGCCCATTCGTCGGGCAACGGAGAAGGGCCAACGTGTGGCGGAGGTGCGGGTTGACGCCCCGAACCACGTCGAGTCCCTGATGCCTCATCACCCGCGTGGCGGTCGAGCTCCGCTCACCCGAAGTGCTCATAGCCCTCGCCATACTCAACCTCGGCGGCCACAAACCAGCCTCGCGGCGCGGTCATGACCCACCGATCAGCCAAAGAGCCAGTCTTCAGTCATGCGAGCGATAGGGCCGGGTCCTGGTGCTCGGACGACAGCAGCACGACATCGATGTGGCTCATGACCGGCGAGACCCGCAAGCGCGCGAGCTACAGAACGCGCGGCACTTCGCCGCGAGTCGCGCACGGTGGCTGCAACGGGCGCTGTTCCGGAGTCAGTGGTCGGCAGCTTCTCGGTGGCCCTGTGTGCCGCCTGCTTCGTCGGGTGTTCCGAGCAGGGCCAGGGTGATGTTGCCGCCGGCGGATGGCCGTTGGGCGTGGATGGTCAGGCCAGCTTTCGCGACGAGCGGTCCGAGGCCCCGGTGGCGCAGGTAGCCCACGGCGTTGGCTGCGTGGGTCGGGCCGCACAGGACCTCGGCGACGACGGTGACCCCGCGGGTGGCCCAGCCGCGGGGGAACCGCAGGCCGGCGGTGCCGAAGTCGGTGACCAGGATCCGGCCGGCGGGGGCCAGCGCACGTCCGGCCTCGGTGAGCAGGGCGACGGCGTCATCGCGGGGGATGGAGTGCAGCACCAGCGAGATCAGCACCAGGTCGGCGCACCCGTCCTCGACGGGGAGTCGTGGGCCGTCGGCAGTCGGAGGTCGGCCTGGGGTCCGAGGCGCTGGCGGGCGGTGTCGATCATCGCGGGGGAGGGGTCGACCCCGATGACGGCACACCCGGCGGCCGCGTACTCGGCCATGGCCGCACCGGTGCCGCACCCGATGTCGAGCACAGTGCGGTCGGCAGGCTGGCTGTGCTGCCACTTGCCTGGCTCATGATGCCTAGGGTTGCTGGGCTGGGGTGACGATGAACAGGTCTCCGGGTTGGCAGTCCAGGGCGCTGGTGGGGGATCCCTGGTGGTTCGACGAAGCGCTGCCCTGCGCAGCAGCGCTGGCGCTCACGCGCGCACGGCCGAATCGACCTCATACGCGTGTGTGACGCAGGTCACTGTAACGCTGGTGGGTGGGCTCGCATATACGGGGTGGAGGCCTCCCTGCACCTCGTCACCTACCGATGAGGCCCACGAAGCCATAGAGACGGGGATTTGCGCCTGTCTCTCCACCTGAGATGCGCACTCGCGCGCTCATTCTGAAGGGGAATCCATGGCCATGATCAAGCGAGCCATCGTCGTCATCGCCGTTGTGGCGGCAAGTTTCGGCGTAGCCACCTCCAGCAACGCTGGCAGCCCACTCTGCGGCTCGAGCAAGGCATGCATCTACGACCAGCATGGCTTCAACTCCTTGTTGGCCACCAAGTCGGGCGGCAGCGGGCGGACGAATGTCGCGACCTCTATCAACGATCTGACTTCGTCGTGGGAGAACAAGACCTCGTCCAACGGACGTTGGTACCCGGATGCCGGCAGCAATGGCCTGTGCCGAGACATGCCGAGTGGCACGGAGCTGAACTATGTTGGTGACTCCGCCAACGACAAACTCACCTCATGGGCGACTACGGGTGGTTGCTGACTCGTGGGGGCATCCGTCTGCGTGCGCGGCGCGGTGAGAAGCTTCCGCTCCGGCATTGAGACCATTCGCGCCGTTGATGGCGTCGATCTCGACGTGCCGTTTGGCCAGATGGTCTGCATCTACGGAGCCAGTGGATCAGGGAAGTCAACGTTGTTGAACCTGATCGCTGGACTTGATGTGCCCGATGAGGGCGAAATCACCATTGGCGATCTGGCGCTGACCGGCATGAGCGATCGTCAGCGCGCCAAGGTCCGGCTGGAGCACGTTGGAGTCGTCTTCCAGGAGAACAACCTGATCGACGAGTTCACGGGCGGGGAGAACGTCTTCATACCGCTACTGGCCGCTGGGTTGCCCATCGACTTGGGCAGGAGTGCTGCAGCCGATGCCCTTGCCCGCGTGGGTATCGGAGATCTCTTCGACCGCCGCCCGGGTCAGATGTCGGGGGGCCAGCGGCAGCGCGTGGGGATCGCGCGGGCGTTGGCGGGGAGCCGCAATGTCCTGATCGCGGACGAGCCCACGGGGGCCCTGGATTCAGCGACGTCAGCAGCGCTGTTCGAACTCGTGGCACAGCTGTGCCATGAACGCGGCGTCACGGCGTTGGTGGCCACGCACGACCCCATCGCACGTGACTACGCCGATTCAGTGCTGACCATGTGCGATGGTCGAGTCCAGGCAGCGACGTGAAGGGGTTCGCAGCGGTCCTGGTCGGAAAGCTTGCGAGCGCGGCACCGCTTCGCAAGGGTGGGGCCGGCGTGGCCGCCATCGTGGCGGCCTTCGTGCTCCTGGTGATCAGTGTCTCCGCATTTACCTTGAACGGCCCGCAGGCAGCCGAGCGCTCAATCGGCGGATTCGACTTCGCCGGATCGGACTCGGTCGCCCTTGGTGACGACCTCGATCTGGGCGTTCTCCGTGAGGTGCGCCATGCCGCCGAGCGGGCTGGGGCTACCGAGGTGGGCGTGCGGATCGTTAGCTTCACGCTGGCCGTGGACGGCGTGGCCGGCCAGTTCAGCACTGGTGCCAGCAGGTTCGTGCGCTACTTGGAGCCGCAACTGGATCCCGACTTGGCGCTGCCGGACACAGTGGCTCCGCACACGGGTCGCCTGGCGGCCCGCCGGGACGAGGTGGCGATTTCCGATGCGCTGGCCAGGGAGCTGGGCCAACCATCGACCATCTCGGTGTTCGCGGGGTTGAAGACGCTGCGGGTCACGGGGGTGTACACCCCCAAGTTCGCCAACGATGCGTGGCAGGTGCTCGCTGGACCGGGCGTGTGGAGCAGCCTTCCGGTGGAGGGGATCCGCAGAGGTTTCCCACAGGCGGATGGGGCTGTGGAGGTGTTCTGGACGGGGCCCTCCGATCCGGCGGTCGTGCTATCCGCCGTGACCGCGGCAAATCCGGCGACCGTGGGGATCGACTCCATGTTCACGAGCCTCGTGACTCGCTCGGATCTGATGGTGGGCACCCGGCCGTTGACCCAGCGGGCACCGCTGATGTTCGTCCTCCCGGGTCTTGTGATGACCTGTCTGGCCACGGTGCTGCTGGTCAACCGCTCGCGACGCCGCCTGATCGGCGTGCGGCAACGGCTCGGTGACACCGGCGCGGACGACCGCCTCGTCATGGGGGCGATACTTGGCTCGACCTCGCTGGTTGTGACGTTGTCCGTGGTAGCTGGTGCGGTTCTCGGAGTAGTCGCAGGGTGGGCGGTGCGGAGCGCAGTGCTGCCCCACCTGCTGACCCAGCCGATATCGGCCATTCCCCGACTCGGCCCGCTGGCGCTCGGGATGTGGCTCGTCGCCATGCTCACGGCCCTCGCCGCTGTAGCGCTGCGCGTCCGCGCCCCTCGACCCCGCACGGGGATCAAGCCAGGCCCACGTCGATTCCCGTGGCCGACACTGCGCCGAGCTGCGGCCCTTGTGGCCGCGGCTTGGTCCCTGCAGCCGTTGGTGCGTGCCAGCGACTTGGACTCTGTGAGCCGGGCAGCCGTGCCCCTGGTCACCGCGGTCCTGCTGATAGTGCCGGACGGGTTCCGCCTGGTGGTGCGCGGCATTCCCACGCATCGATCTGAGTGGCTGTCGGCGCGCCGGCTCATCGAGTCCGACCGAGCCCGCTACTCGGGGGCGGTCGTGGCCTTGGCATTCTCCTTGGCGGTACCCACCATCCTGGCAACTCTCTACGCCACCCAGTGGCGCGCCGAGGACGAGCGCAACGTGTCCACGGTGCCAGCTGGGCAGGTCCATGTCAGCACCGGCTACCTGCTGGACGCCGAGAAGGTTCGCAATGTGGTTGCCGAATTGCATTCGGCAACCGACCTGCCGGATCCAGTGATGATCGGCCGGGCCGAAGCAGTGTACTTGCGCTCGCCGAACCAGTTCGGCGCCTTCGGGTTGTGGGTGGTTCGGGACGCGAAGCAACTCGAGACGGTCCTGGGTCAGGCGTGGACGCAACCGGCTGGGGATGTGCTCAACGCTGGGGGAGTGGTCAGTTGGGCAGGGGCCGCCCCACCGCTGGTGGATGACGCCCGCGGCGTTGAACTGCCCACCGGCCCGGCGACCACCTTGGACGTCGATCCAGGAATTGCCAGTTCGGCGGGTGGGGCGATCCTCGCCGAGACCGCCAGAGGCCTTGGGATTCCGGTCCTGGCCGACCAACTGGCCGTGTACACCGGCGTCACCGATGCAGCGCGGCAGGAGGCCCTCGCGGCCGTTCAGGCTGCGGGCTTCACCAGCAAGGCGATCCAGTACCACACCGAGCCAACCCCAACGGAGTTCCCCCCTATCTGGGGCGTGGCCCTGGCGGGACTGCTCCTGGCCATGTTCTCGATCCTGTGGCTGGTCCTGCACGGCCAGGCCAAGCACCTGCGCGAATACGCTGCCCGCCTGCTGGCGGTGGGCCTGGACCAGCGGTGGTCGAGGCGCGTGCTGGCCATTGCCAGCCTCACTGTTGCGGCGACGGGAGTGGTCACGGGCATGCTCACCGGTGTGGTCGTGATCGGGGTGTTCGCGAAGTACGCCAGCCGTGGCTGGTACACGCTGGTGATCCCGTACCAGTACGTGGCTCTCGTGGTTGGTGCTGTCGCGCTCTTCACTGCCATGTCGATCCACCTGGGGCTGAGGTCGCTGCAGGTCCAGGCGCTTCGCACGGATTAGGTGGGCGGTTCGAGCTTGAGGTGCTCAGATCCGGGGGATGTGACGTAGGTCACTGCAGCGCCTCGGCGACTACACGGATATGCAGGTGTGGCTGTTCGGTGGCGGCCCTGGGCCGGGCCCAATCTCGGGCCCTGCGCCCCTACCTCGCTAGCCTGCGGGCGATCGGACTGTCAACGGGATGGCTGCGCGGGGCCCAGCTCATCGAGCAGGGCCTCCCGGTTGTGTGGGGCGCTGTCCTAGGGCTGCTCATCGCGGTGACACCCCCAATCGTCTTCGCCACGAGTGTGCCGGGCTATCTCCTGAGCATCCCCTGGACCTCGATGCTGGTTCTGCTCGCGTCGCTCCTGCTCGCCACCGTCAGAGCCGCCCTGAACTCAGTGCGCGGAACCCGCCTCCGTGGCGCCTCAAGCTGGGCAAGCGTGTCCGGCGGACAATCGTCGCCCAGCGCGCCGCCGGAGACATCCGCCGGCGTCCATACGAGGGTGGCGCTCACGCGCGCACGGTCGGGATGACCTCGCCCGACCTATGTGTGACGCAGATCACTGTAACGCTGGTGGGTGGGCTCCCATATACCGGATGGAGGCCTCCCTGCACCTCACCGGATCTCGGGGTCGGGGTGTAGGGAGGCCAGCGGGAGTCGCCAGCCGGCGCTGGTGGGCTGGGTAGGGTCGCAGCGGCAGGTGGGAGCGAGGTGGGGGATGGGGCAGGCCAGGCGGGTGCTCGCGGCGCAGCGCGCCGAGCATGACGCGCTGTTTCGGGCGCACTACCCGACCGTGGTGGCGTTCCTGGCCTGCCGGATCCCGGTGGAGGATGCCAAGGACCTCGGGCGCCGAGGTGTTCGTGGAGGCGTGGCGGCAGCGCGATCATGTGGTCGTCGACGAGGACCGGGGGTGGTTGCCGTGGCTGTTCACGGTGGCCCGGCGGATGTCGAACGCGTGGCTGGCCGCGCCAAGTTGCCGCTGGGTGCCCGCAACGCCCGGATGGCGCCCCCTGCCCTGGAGGACTTCACGGCGCGGGTCGTGGAGGTGGATGCGGCCAATCAGCACGCTGTCCGAAGCGCTGGCCGCGATGCTGCGTTTGGGTGAGGAGGACCGGGAGGTTCTCGAGTTGTGTGGGTTGTTCGGGTTCACCCCGGCCCAGGCGTCGATCACCCTCGGGGTGGCCGCGGGCACGGTGCGGGTGCGCCTGCACCGTGCCCGGCAACGCCTAGCTGAAGCGATCGAGGGGGAGGTGGCGTCATGACCGATGACGAGCTGTTCGACGCCCTCACGGGCGCCACGCTCGTGACCCTGGTCGACGAGCGGGAGCTGGACCGTCGGGCCCGGCACACGGCGCGGCGGATCCGCCGCGAAGCCCGGCGCGAGCAGGTGGCCGGGATCCGCCGCTGGTGGGTGGCCCTGATCGCCGGGATCGCGCTGTTGCTGGCCGGGGTGGGGGCGGCCACCGGGGGGCTGCTGCACCGCGAGCCCGCCCAGCAGGACCTGGTCTGGTGCTACACCCGCGTCCCTGAGGATCTGACCGATGACACCGCCCGGTTCGGGGTGCTGTGGGTCGAGCCCGGCGGGCCGAGCACCGCCCGACAGGCCGTGGATCTGTGCTACTCCAACGGTGACGGCACCATGAAGCCGATCCCCGACCCGGTCAGCCAATGTGTGCTGCCCGACGGCGCCCTGGCCGTGCTGCCCATCGCCAAGTGCACCGACATCGGACTACCCGAAAGCAGCCTGGAACCACTACCCGACAACTGACCCAACGAACGGGGGAACCCCGATGCGCACCCGCATCAGCATCACCACCGCCAGCCTGGCCATCCTGGTCGCGACCGCGTCACCAGCCCACGCGGCCGGGGACGTGGCCTGCGTGCTGGAAGGAGTGACATGAACTGCGCCGTCCAGCCTCATCGCGCATCAGGGCCGAGTCGAACGATCCACCCGACTGGCCGGCGCTCATACGACTCATAGCCGCGACGCTGAGCTTCTGCCTACCGGCCGCAGCTCCGGTGACATCTGTGGGGCGTTCCATGTCCTACGACATTCTAGGAGGAATTGAAAATGGGAGTTCAGATGTCATTCAAGAGGGCAGGTGCCGTGTTGGTGGTGGCATTGCTCGCTAGCTCAATGGGCGTATTGCCCGCACAAGCGGTGGCCCACTCAAACGATGTGGATGGAATCCACATCACCACCAGCACCAAGATCACAACGCGGGCCCAACTCAATGCCTTCCTACTGAGCGACGCGCCCAAGACCGTCACGATCGACGCGACGAGCGGAGACATGCTCGCCGTGACAAGCGGCCTTCCTGCCTTGGATCTGCCAACCGTGGCGCCGCTGATCTCCGTCAGCAACACTTGCACCACGTCGACGTCCTGCATGCTGTCCGGCATGGTCCCCTACGCACACTTCGGCTTCAGCGGCACTGGCACGGCAACGGGGGGTTGGCCGTACCGGAGCGGCTTCCGGACCGGCTCCCACGCAGCGGGCGGCTACTACACGCTCAACGGCTCCACCGTCTGCTTCGGACCATGCAAGATGGGGCCGAACAGCCAGGTCAACTTCCAGGCGGGCCAGACGGCAACGGGTGTCAAGGTCATCAACTACACCTGATGGGACCGGCCAGTACGAGTGCGCTGCCACCACCTGCGGCAGCGCACTCGTACCGAGATACCGGATGCAGCGCAATCGGTGACGCACGCCACGGTCCCTGACACCGACAGACCTTCCCGGCTCGGCCAAGTGCGCGCGGGCGGGGGGCGGCGCTGACTCGGGCGTCTGCTCGGGCTATCCGTAGTGGTAGCGGCAGGCGGCGATGCGCACCTCGTCCCCGGCGATCTTGTACACCAGGCGGTGCTCATCGGTGATGCGACGCGACCAGTACCCGGCGAAATCGTGCTTCAGCGCCTCAGGCTTGCCGATCCCGTCGTTGCCGTTGCGCTGGATGTCAGCCAGAAGGGTGTTGATGCGTTTGAGGACCCTGCGGTCCTGGGCCTGCCACCACAGGTAGTCCTCCCAGGCGTTCTCGTCCCAGACGAGCAGCACGTCAGTCGGTCTCGACCAGGTCGTGGGCGATGCCCCGGCCGGCTTCCAGCCGCTCCATCGCATCAAGCAGGCGGCGGGCGTTGGCTGGCGAACGCATCAGGTAGGCCGTCTCCTTGAGGGACTCATAGTCCTCGAGGGAGACCACGACCACGGGCTCGTGACCAGCGCGGGTGATGACGACTTCCTCGCGGTCGTTGATCACGCCATCAAGCATCTCGGCATAACGCGCTCGCGACTCCGTGTAGCTCATCGTCTTCATTCCGGACCTCCTGTACGGAAAACTGTACGACGTGGGGTGCGCATACGCAACTGCCCGGCCGCTCCCGACCCGCCCACTATCGCCGCCTGTTGGGCGCTGGTGGGGCTTGTTCGTAGCGACGGCTGTCAGTTATAGTCGACACATGGTCGAGGTGGTCCGCACTGACGACTTCGACCAGTGGCTGCGGAAACTCAAGGACCGGGTCGGCCGGCTTCGGATCGTCGAGCGTCTGGACCGGCTGGCGGCGGGCAATCCCGGTGATGCCAAGCCGGTTGGCCGGGGCGTCTGGGAGCTTCGGTTGAGGTTCGGCCCGGGTTACCGGGTCTACTACCTACAGGACGGGCCGCGGGTGATCCTGCTGCTGTGTGGTGGCGACAAGGCCACCCGGCAGCGCGACATCGAGCGGGCGTACCAGCTGGCCGAGGACTACTGGAACGAGGAGGGCCGGGACGATGGCTAGGGACAGCAAGTACGCGCGGTTCGATGCCGCGGACTACCTCGAGGGCCTCGACGACGTTGCGGCCTATCTGGAGATCGCTCTGCAGGAGTCTGCCGAGGATCCGACCGCGGTCCCCAGGGCTCTGGGCGTGATCGCCCGTTCTCAGAACATGAGCGAGCTGGCGCGGCGGGTGGGCATGAGTCGCGACGGGCTGTACAAGGCGCTGTCGGCTGACGGTAACCCGACCTGGTCGACCATCCTGAAGGTCACCAACGCCCTTGGCCTGCGCTTCGAACTGCACACCGTCGCCTGACCCACCCACTTGCGGCACCCCGGCACCGAAGGAGTCTGCGAATGGCTCGGCGCCCTGTGGGCGTGTTCACGCCGGCTGGTCAGGGTTAGCGTCGGTTGGGTCCGGTGCCTGGCCGTGTTTGCGGCGGGCGGGGTCTGGGCCTTTTGCGAGGTCGCCGCGTGAGGTGACGCCATGTCCACTGCTTCCACGATTCTGCTGCCGTTCCAACCCACGTCGATGTCGACCGCGCAGTTGGCGGCGGTGTCGTTCCTGGCCCGCTACTCCGGGCGGACCCACGAGATGTACACCTCGCAGCTGGCGCGCTGTTTCGCCTGGAGTGAAGGCAACGGGCTTGATCCGCTGGGTGGGATCCAGCGCGCCCACGTCGAGCTGTACATCCGCCACCTCGGTGACTCGGGGCTGATGGACTCCTCGATCGTGACGATGATGCACGGCGTCCGCGGGTACTTCCGGTTCGCCCACATCGACGGCCTCATCTCCGCCGATCGACCGACGCGACGTGTATCGGATGGTCGCCCGGATCGCGAGGGCCGCGGCGATCCCGAGGCATATCAGCCCGCACTCGCTGCGCCACGCGGCGATCACCAACGCCCTGGACGCCGGGGCGTGAATGGCGCACGAAGTGGTCAACGGGGGTGACGGGGAGATCGCTCGCTCACAAGCGGATCGAGGACCGACCGGAGCTGATGAAAGCCCTCGCTCAGCTGCGCCCCGGCGACCAACTCGTCGTCTGGCGCCTGGACCGCCTGTCACGATCCCTGCCTGAAATGCTGCGGATCGTGGCGATCGTCCACGAGAAGGGAGCGGACTTCGCATCCCTGACCGAGAACATTGAAACGCGATCACCCGGAGGGAAGCTCATCTTCCAGATCTGCGGGGCACTCGCTACCGCCACCTCGCTGCGACGCGGAACCCAGACGAGGAAGGTCCTGCGAGCTGACGACACTGGCAGTCCGCCAACAAGATCGACCACAACCACGCCAACCCGTTCGCACCGTCACAGCTGAAACCGCGCCAATCTGTCGGAATAGGCTCTTGTGGTTGGGTTAGTCGTCCGTGCCGGGCTCCGATGGGGTAATGCGAGGGGTCTGCGTCGGTGGGCGGACCATCCCGGGATTCGTCCATCGCGACGTGCACCTCCTCCAGCTGCCCGCTGAACTGTGGTCGCAGTATGCCGAAGTCCCGTACAGGGGTGGCTGCCCTGCCCGGCGTACGCTGCTGATCGTGAGTCCCCTGGTCTCGAC
The DNA here is from genome assembly GCA_963774745.1 of uncultured Actinomycetes bacterium. Taxonomy (GTDB): domain Bacteria; phylum Actinomycetota; class Actinomycetes; order S36-B12; family CAIYMF01; genus Prado023. The sequence continues at coordinate 79,961 of CAVZGE010000006.1, forward strand.
GTCCATGGATGTGGTCGCGGCGCTTGTGTGGTTCGTCGTGACTCTGCTCGCGCTGTCCGTTCTCGTGGCTCTCCCTCTGCAGGTGGGGGAGGCAACAACGTGAGGGCTCTCGTGCAGGAGGAGTACGGCGGCTTGGAGGTCCTGAAGATCGCCGAGTTGCCGGTCCCGACCCCCGGACCCGACCAGGTTCTCGTCAGGGTGCGTGCGGCCTCGATCAACGAGTGGGATCAGGGCCTGATGCGCGGCACCCCGATCGTGAACCGGACGAGCGGGCTGCGCCGACCCAGGCGCCGGACCCTCGGGTCGGACATTGCCGGTGTGGTGGAGGCGGTGGGTAGTTCGGTCACCCGGTTCGGTACCGGGGATGCGGTGTTCGGTGACCTGTCCGGGTGCGGGTTCGGCGCGTTCGCGGAGTACGCCTGCGCGCCGGAGTCCGCGTTGACGGCGAAGCCGGGGTTCCTGACCTTCGAGGAGGCGGCGGCCGTGCCCCAGGCCGGTGGGCTGGCCATCGCGGGGCTGGACAAGGGCGGTCCGCTGCGCGCGGGCCAGCGCGTGCTGATGAACGGTGGCGGGGGAGGGGTGGGCACGTTCGCCATCCAGATCGCGAAGGCGTCCGGGGTCGAGGTGACCGGGGTCGACAGCCCCGGCAAGCTCGGCGTGATGCGCGAACTCGGTGCCGACCACGTGATCGACTTCACCGCAGAGGACTTCACGCGCACCGGCAAGGAGTACGACCTGATCCTGGACGTGGTGTGTCGCCGTTCTGTTGCGGACTACCGGCGCGCGCTGCGCCCGGGCGGCACGTGTGGCGTCATTGGTGGGAGCACCCCGCGGCTGGTCGGGGCGGTCGCGCTGGGCCAGGCCCTGCGCCTGTCCGCAGGCCGGCGCGTCGGCTTGGTGATGTACCGGGCCAACCGACCCGACGTGATGGACAGGTTGGTCCGCCTGATGGGCCAGGGCTCGGTGAAGCCGGTGGTCGATCAGGTGTTCCCACTGGACGAGGGTCGCGACGCCATGGCCCACTACCTCGCCGGATCGTTCGCCGGCAAGATCGTCATCACGATGTGAAGCAGACACCGGACGCCCGAGGCTGCTGGGACGCTGTCGCTCGAGTTCTTGCGTTGTACCGCGAATCCGCTGAGATCCCGGTAGAACGGGCCCCCGGGCCCACCGTGAGGCGCTCTCGGCCCAGTGCCGCAGTTCCGATCCGTGTTGGTCACGGGCCGCATCGCCTGACACCCGGCTCCAGCCCGGACACAGGATCCTGATCAACAGCGCGTGGGCAGACATCGGTACGGCGGCGGTCCAACTGTCGAAGTACCTGGGCGCCGAAGTCACCGTGGTGTGCCGTCCCGGTGAACTGACCACCGTCGTCGATTCGTGCTACCCGCTGCACCGGATAGCAGACGCCTACGACCCCGCCGAGCACGAACAGACGCTCGGGACCGTCGTGGTCACCGTGAATCACCCAGACGACGGTCGGCCGCCGCCGCGAGTTCCTTGGAGAACGAGCCGTGCGCCGTTTGGAAGGCCTCCCTGTCCGGTACGTCCCTTGTGCTGGCGACCTGGTTGCTGCCCCCGGCGGCGACGCAGCTGGCCCCGTGCAAGTGGATAGGAGATCGATCCCGGGTGCCGACCAATGCTGGAGTGCCAAACGCGCATTCGCTAGGGGTGGTCGAGGTTCGTGCATGGGGGCTACCTTGACTCAAGGTGCAGGGTTTTCGCGCCGCCCGGACCCTTCTGTGCTGTGAGAGGGAGGAGGTGAAAGGTCGTGAAGGATTTGCGCTGCTTGGTCGGGTTACATGACTTCTCTGAGCCCCCGGCCACTACCGACGCCCATGATGAGATCCCAGGCTTGAAGCTGGAATGCGCCCGGTGCAAGAAGCCCAAAGTGGTTCGCTACGACATCCCCCCGATCACCGGGACTGAACCCTATTCGGGGTTCTGACCTCCCCATCCGGGCAGTGACGTCTGACCCGCAGGCGCCACGAGGACCGGTCGTCGCCCAGCCTCCATCCCGTTCCGCACCGGCCACCCCACGCGCGTCGAAGTCACTGGCTGAGGTGGGCACCAAAGCGACCGGGGCGGGAATCCTCCATGAGTCCCGTCGACCCCTTGCTGCGCAGGGGAAGGGGGGCCTAACCTCGTTGGGTCCACGGATCACGGTTCGCCCGCCCCACAAGGCAAGGAGGCTCGCGTGGGATCCTCCGTCCACCTCAACGAACGTGAGCTCTCCATGCTGCTCAACACGGCAGGCGGGATCCACGCCGATGACGGGGTCACTGTCGGGGATGTGCTCGACGCAGTCGCAGCACTCGTGCCCTGTGACGTCGCGTTCTGGAACCGGTACGCACTGGGACCGCCACTCACGGAGCTGGCCCTGGTCGACGCGAGCACGACCCGCCCGGTCACGCGCGCACCGCTGGACGCCTGGCTGGCACATCTCCCGGAACACCCCATCATGTCCGGTCGACACGGGCCGGTGGTCGCCCTTAGCGACATCCTGGGGGCCCAGGAGCTCAGGTCGACATGGCTGTACCAAGAGGCCCTGCAACCGGACGGGCTGTTCCACGAGATCGGCGTGGAGCTTCCCCACGCAGCCGGGGAGATGAGCGTGGTCCTGTGCTCCCGCGCCGCGGGCAGGGACTTCGACGAGCGGGACCACCTGACCCTCCAACTGCTGCGCCCTCATCTCGACGCTGCACTTCGCCGGCTCACCCGACCACCACCCGCGCTGACGTCGCGGGAATGGGAGGTGATGCAGCTGGTGCGCGACGGGCTCACCGACTCACAGGTGGCGCGGCGCCTCGGGGTGGTCGAGGCCACGGTGAGCAAGCACCTTGAGCACATCTACGAGCGAACCGGCGCCCGCAGCCGGGTGCAGGCCGTGACGCTGTGCTCGCCCGTTCTGGACGGGCCACCGCCGACCCGTGAGGCACGGCGGGGGCCCGCCCAGAGCGGTGTGCGCACCGTCACCAGCGCGACGGCACCCGCTGGAGTTGCGATGACACGGCCAGGCGGCCGATAGCCGTCCCACGCGTCAACCCCTGCTCGACCGCCGTGCGGAAGTGGAAGCCGACGAGCACCCGGGACTCGCCGTTCTCGACAGCTGCCTGGGAGAGCCGGGTGAACGACCGCAGGACGGGGCTCGGATCGGAGCAGCGTCCCCCGTCGGGCACAGTGAGGCTGCAGGCGGAGAAACGGACCCTGTCGGTGCCGAGAACGCCCCGCAGGACCGCTGCCGCCGCGGCACCCTCGACTGCATGCGCCGACTCGTAGTCCGGGATCGGCGGGGTGGTCACCAGAGGCGTCCAGCCGGGATCGGCGACCGTGTCGGGGTTCCCGTCCGCTCCTGCCTCCCGGATCGCCGTCACCGGTCGCCAGTACAGGTAGTTGTACTTGCTGGCGAACGAGGCGATGTACCCGTCGGCCAGTGCCATGTTGAGCAGGCCGAACATCCGCGCACTGGCCCAGTCGTCGAGTCCGCGGGATCCGGCAATCTCGCGGGCGATTCGGTTCCATGCCAGCGGCGAGCTCTCCACCCAGAACTGGGCGACCTCGCTCTGCTCGTCCGTCCGCTCGCTGGAGGTGGTCACCCCGTCACCACCCAGGCGCTTGACCTCGAGGAAGTCACGCGTGTATCGCGCGCTGCCGAGGTCCGGAGGTGGCGGGGGCAGGAACTGGTCGGCTGACTCGAGAACGAAGGGATCCACGCCACCCCAGCCCGGCCCGAAGGCGAATGGCACGTTGGGCGTGAAGCGCCACTGGCCCGCAGCAGTGCCCTGTGGATAGTTCGGATCGACCAGGGGGCTGTCTGATCCATCGTCGGCGCGCAGCTCCAGGACAGCCCTGGCAGCCGCGGCGCCGACGGCGAGTCCTGCAGTCCTCGCTGGGCCGGCGGGGATGTCGGCGAGGGCCTGCTGGTACCGGGACTCGATCAGGGCTGCACCCATTCGTCCGCACTCAGCGGGGAACGGTGCGGGGATCGCAAGCAGCGTCGGCACGAGAACCCCGTGCGCGGCACCAGCGACGGCGGCTGCGACCGAGGCCCCCCGCGGAGCCCGGCCGTCATAGGCGTAGGGCTCGAACCTGCGCTTGATGGCGTTCAGCGCGTCATGTACCGCGACGTGCATCAGGGCGTAGGCACGGGACTCCGTCAGCGGGTTGTCGGTGGGGGCGATGCACGCGGTAGTGGCCGCCTCGCCGGCCCACTCGTTCCACATCCGCACCACCTCGCCGCGGGTGGAGCCCTGGGCCCGGGGCTCCACCGACAGGGCGGTCGCCGGGGACGCCGCCGCGAGGATCGAGGTCGTGAGCGCCCAGGCGGCGAACAGCCCAGCAGGGCGCACTCCCCGAGGCTTCTTCCTGTGTTCCATGTGAACTCCTCCGTTCGTTGTGCGACGACAGTCCCGGTGGCCCACCTCATGTCGGCGGCCACACGCTCAGGATCGGCGGGCCGCCCAGGCAGCGGAATACGACGAAGGGCGAACAAGGTGGCGAGGAGGACTCGCAGCGGCACGTGACGGGCCTTCCCTGCCCGCCTTTCGCAGCGGATCACACGGGGATTGGCACGCGATCCGAGACCGGGCCGGGCTGGGGGATCCCGGCCGGCGCAGCCCCAGGCTTCGGCGCCTCCGTGGTGTACCTGTTCGTGTCCACGCCGGGGATGCTCGCGGTAGTAGCTCCGTTGTGGCAGGGCGATCCTGGCGACCGCTGCTACGGACGGACCTTCGAAGTGCTCCGCGGGTACCAGCCGAGGTTGGCTCAGCGTCCGTCGTAGCCTGAGCCCCGATCGCCCCGTGTACGGCCGTAGACCGTGAACTGGCCGATCTTGGCTTCCTCCGTGGCCCTGTCGATGACCATGGCCCGCTCGTGATCCCCAAGGAGGATCACGTAAGCGACGAGAGCCCCACCGATGATCCCGGCGAGGATCAACAGAGTGGACCAACCAGGAAGGACGTCCGCCAGCCGGAAGGCGAGGCCCACACCAACCATGCCGATCGGAACGCTCATTCGTGCCCAGCGGCGCAAGGACGGAACTACCATCGTTGTCTCCCTCATGTGCGTATCTCCAGGGTTCGGGGCTGCCCATCGCAGGTCGGGCGCCTTGCAGGTCTGCACTTCGGCCTCAATGGCGGAGTCGGTGTTGTGGCCCCCGTGGAGCAGGTAGCCGCAGCGGGCGATGCGTGGTGCGTCCGCGGCGATGCCACGTGCCGGCCAAGGGACTGCGCTGGTGACCCGGAGACACTGAGGTCGACTCCTCATCAGCAATCACCATCCCGCCCCGTCAATAGGGGAATCCCATTGGCGGACTCACTTCCTTTGGCGGGGGGCCGTGCTTCCAGTCGATGCTCCTGGTCTTCTGGCACCGGGGGCATTGGAGCGTCAGTCGCCCAGCCTTGACATCCGAGGCGGAAACCGGATGGTCCTTGCCCGGCCTCGGGTAGGCGTGCAGCCCGACGAGGCACCGTGGATCGATCATGATGGGCACGTCCTCTCTCAACTCCATCTCAGGCGGGCGGGGCTCATCACACACCGGGTCGTTCTGTGATCTCACGGGCGTGGGAGTCACGGAGGCAGTTCGCGAGGTGGCCTGCACGCCCAACTCGTTCACGATTGCCTCCTTCGTGACGACCAAGTCACCCGACTCGGTGGCGCAACGACCGCGCGGAGGTGAGGGCTGCCTCACCTGATCCCAAGTTCCCACCGTCTCCTTCTGGACGTCAAGGGCCTGCCGGAATGGGGTGCGTTGGGCTCCCAATGATCACTCAGTTTCGCTGCCGAGCGGCCTGGCCGGCCCTGCCGTCGTCGGCGATGCTTGAGTCCGGCTCGTCCGTCGCCGCCTTGATCGGCCCTCAGACCAGGCCGCTGGTATAGGCCACGATCACGGCCTGCGTGCGGTCACGGACCTGGAGCTTGGCCAGGACGTTGCTCACGTGGGTCTTGGCGGTGGCTTCGCTGACGACCAGTACCTGGGCGATCTCCGCGTTCGTCATTCCGTGGGCCAGTCGGACCAGGACCTCGCGCTCACGGTCGGTCAGCCGGGCGACTGCGTGGGCCGCCTCGGGATCGGGCTCGCTGCGTCCGGCGACATGGTCCATGAGGCCACGGGCGGCGCGCGGGGCAAGCGCGGCGTCACCGGCGGCGGCGCTGCGGATCCCGGCGACCAGGTCGTCGGCGTCGCCGTCCTTGAGCAGGAATCCAGAGGCCCCGGCCCGGACCGCGGCCAGGACGTACTCGTCGAGATCGAAGGTGGTCAGGATCACGACCGCGGGCGGTTGGGGGAGAGCCCGCACCTGCCGCGTGGCTTCGACCCCGTCCATCACGGGCATCCGGATGTCCATCAGGACGACATCGGGCGCCAGGCTGGTGGCCATCCGGACCGCCGCGGCCCCATCGCCGGCGCTGCCCACGACCTCGATCTCATCCACCGAGCTGAGGAGCGCGACCAGGGCCTCCCGGATCAAGGGCTGGTCGTCGGTTACCAGGACACGGATCGTCACAGGGCCGCCGCCGGGACGATCGCGGGGGCGGGCAGTTCGGCGCGGACCGCCCATTGATCGCCGTCGGGCCCGGCCGTGAGTGTCCCGCCGAACAGTTGGGCCCGCTCGGCCATGCCGTGGATGCCGTGCCCCCGGTGGGCGGGGGGTCGATCCGGCCGGACTGGGTTGGTCACCTCGAGGTGCAACCTCGACTCGCCCCAGGCCACGCGCAGGCGCGTCACCCCGTGCCCGCCGTGCCGTCGGGCGTTCGTGAGGGCCTCCTGCACGATCCGGTAGGCAGCCAGCGATGCAGCCGGCGCAAGCGGGCGTGCCTGCCCGCTCTCCTCGAAGTCGACGCCGTGGCCGGAGGCGTCGGCGGTCTCGAGCAGGTGGGGGAGGTCGGCCAGGGATGCCTGCGGGTCGAGTGTGGCAGCGCCGTCCTCGGGCCGGAGCAGCCCGAGGAGGCGGCGCATGTCGGCCATGCTCTGCTGGGCGGTGACCTCGATGGTGCGCAACTGGTCGGGGGTGACCGCCAGTCCTGCCTCGGCCTGGCGCCGGGCGACCTGAGCCTGCAGTGACACCGCCGAGATCCGGTGCGCCACGACGTCGTGGAGCTCGCGGGCGATGTTGAGCCGCTCCTCGAGGATCGCGTTGCGCACGGTCGTCTCACGGGCGGCCTCAGCCTGCGCGGCCCACAGCCGCGCTCGCTCGGCCTGGGACGTCAGGGTCTGCACGGACAGACCAGCCAGCCACGGACCGAAGTACAGCAGCGCGGGGAACACGACCTCGCTGACACCGGATGCCGAGCTGCTGACGACCATGGCGACGAAGGCCAGCCCGATCGCGACGTTCCACGGCTGCCACCGGGGGGCCGCGTGCCGCCCGGCCAGGAAGGCCGACCAGATCAGCATCAGCAGGAACGGGGAGTCGCCGCGCCCATCCTCGGGCAACCCACCAACCGTGCTCGCAACGATCAGGGCAGCGGTGGCGACGGCCGGCGCAAGAACGGGCCATCGCTTCGCGAAGACCAGCGTGGCTGCCGCCGCAACCCCGCACAGGACCACCAGCCCCGGCTGGGCAGCCCGCGCCGAGGCCACGACCACCCAGACCAACAGCGCCGCCAGGGCCACCACGCGCGCGGCCGCGACGACTCGGGCGAGGCGAGCGGCGTTCATGCCCGTCAGGGTAGGGCCCCCAACGGGCTCGAGCCTCGCCCTCACGCCCGACGTTTCGCCAGGCAGGCGTCGTCCGCAAGGAGCATGTGCCGCGTGCAGAGACCGATCGCCGAGGCGATGCACCCCGCCAGGAGACGGGAGCACGCTGGCTCCATGGAGACCACAGTTGTACGACAGCGTGCCACCGCCATTCAGTCCGCCGCCCCGATCGGCGCTGGGCTCGCTGCCATCACGATGGCCCTCACCCTCGTGCTCACCCCGGGGTCGCCCACCGCCGACTACGAGACGGTCTCGGGACTGGCCCATGAGGCGCTCATGCTGCTCTACCTGTTCCTGAGCATCGCCGCCGTGCTCGTGAGCCGGCGGCTCGGTGACCTTCCCGGGGAGGGGGCCGCTGATCGTGGCGGTCGGATACGGGCTGCTCGTGCTCGGCGTGGGGGCCGGTCTGGCGCTGCGCGAGGACCCCGAATGGTTCGCCGTCCTGGGCCTGCCGGGCAACCTCCTGGCCAGCATCGGGTTCATCGTGGCGGCCCTCGCCGGTTGGCGCTCACGGCGCATCCCCGGGTGGGCCGCCCTGCTGCTCGGTGTGGGGGGCTTCTTCGCCATCCTCGCCGCGGAGTTCGGCACGACAGTGCTCATCGGCTGCTACTGGCTCTGGTACGCCCGGTGGACGCAGCGTCAGTAGTGGCACGTGGTGCTGTCGTTGTTGCACCTGGCGACTGTCGGTGGCGTCAGGTCAGGGGTAGTTGACCACGGTGACCGGGATGCTGGGATTGGCGATGGTCGAGGAATCCCCGATGCCGTTGACGACGTGGGTGATCCCGCCCTTCCCCCTAGGCCTTGACCGCCTCGCCGATGACGGCCAGGTTGCGCAGGATGGCGTCGTACGCCATGTCGCCGAGTTCTGCCGAGTCAAGATGGTCGCGGTAGGCCATGCAACGAGCGATCGCGGCGTGGATGTCCTCCATACGCTCGGCGTCCGCGCGGCTCACACGGCCACCGCATCCACCAGGGCGCTGGCTGAGACCTCGTCTCGCAGCAACGTTTCAGCCACGACGTCGACTCGGACGTCCAGCAATTCGCTTAGTTCCTCGGCGAGCCCGGAGACACGCATCAACTCGTTGCCCGCGCCTGGAACCAGGTCGACGAGGGATCCCGATCTGAACACCGGCTGCGGCGGGCGCCCCTTCCGCGTAACGGCCCAGTCACCCCCGGAACGGGATACACGAATCAGCAACCGGACGAGGAAACCGGTGGGGCGAAACGGGGCACCCAGGCTGCGGCACGGATCCGTGCTGATCGATCACGAGCCGTGGTTCGTGTGCGGCCGTCTAGGGGGCCAGGAAGGGGGCCCTGCTGGGTCCTTCCCTGTTGAGGGCTTCCTCTACCTTCCCGCAGCGACCGCATTCCAAGTAGACACCGCTCCCGTCCGGGAACGGCACCTTGATCCAGTGGTGCCAGGAGATGAAGCACCGCAAGTCCTTCACCGTCGTCCCCTCTCCCAACCAGCAGAGGATAGCCTTACTTAACCGAGCGTACGCTTGGCTGGACGCCTCGGGCAAGGGTCGCGCAGGGGCTTCCCATGATCACTCAGTGTGACTGGCGACCGGTTGGGTCCGGCATCTCCAGGTTCCTCGACTCAGGTGACACGCAGCAGGCCGATCGCCTCGCGGGCCCGCGCGACCGTCTGTCCGGCGATGGGAGCCAGGGAGTCACGGCCGGCTGCTAGCAGCGAGTTCAACTCCGTCGGGTCGTCCATGAGCTCGTCATACCGCTTCTGGATCGGTTCGAGGGTTCCCACGGCCGCGTCGGTCACAGCGGACTTGAGAGCCGCCCCACCGGAGAGGCCATCGAGCGCCTGCTCCGGGGTCGTGCCGGTCAGGGCGCCCAGCAGGATGGCCAGGTTGGCAACGCCGGGCCGAGCCACGGGGTCGAACGAGAGGCTCGGCTGCCCGTCGGTCACCGCTCGCTTGACCTTGGCGGTGATCACATCCGGCGAGTCGCGCAGGTACAGCACACCGGCACCGTCGGAGCCGGTCTTGCCCATCTTGGTCGTCGGATTGCGCAGGTCCTTGACCCGGGCCGTCGCTGCGGGCGTGATCGCGCGGGGCACCGTGAACACCTCGCCGTACCGGGCGTTGAACCGGCGGGCCGCGGTCGTGGTCAGCTCGAGGTGCTGGCGCTGGTCGTCACCAACGGGGACGACCTCGGTCTGGTAGGCAAGGATGTCGGCGGCCATCAGGGCGGGGTAGGTCAGCAGGGAGAGACGCACACTGTCCTGGCCGTGTGACTTCTCCTTGAACTGCACCATCCGACTCATCTCGCCGAACGTGGCCGTGCACTCGATGAGGTACGCCAGCTCGGTGTGTGCGGGGATGCTCGACTGGATGAACAGCCTCGTCCGCCGGTCGAGACCGCAGGCCAGAAGTGTGGCCGCCATCTCCATCGTCAGCGTGCGGACGGTGGCGGGGTCGTGGTCCACAGTGAGCGCGTGCAGGTCCACGACGCTGACGATGACGTCGTTGTCAGGCTCAGCGGCCAGGCTCATCAGCGGGCGGATCGCTCCGAGGTAGTTGCCGATCTGCAGCTGCCCCGTGGGCTTGAGGCCGGTGAACACCCGGGTAGTCATGGTGGGTCTCCTCGCTTCGTCGGGAAGGCTCCACCCACCACGGCCGCCGCCGCCCACACATGGGAAAGGCCGCCCCAGTGGGCGGCCGGTCGCACAGAACGTTCCGGTGACGCCCTAAGCGGGCCACCGCCAACGGATCATCCCTGCGGACACAGGACCAAGTGTGCCGATCTGCCGGCCACTCACGCAAGAGGCCCCTGCGCCATCCTGTCAGGGCTGCCTACAAAGATGTATGCTGATCTGCATGCAGAGTACCTCGGTCCGGATCGACTCCGACACACATAGGGCGCTGAAGCGCATCGCGAACAGTGAACACGTCAGCGTCGGCGAAGCCGTCCGGCTGGCGGTGCGGCGCTACGACCAGTCGTCGATGGGCACCCAGCTGGCGGTCGACCCGCGCGCGGATGAGACGGCGTGGCTCGATGCTGACCTCGGGTGACCTCGTCGAGCTCGACCTCGGGGTGCCCACGGGCCGGGAGGCGGGCTTCCCGCGGCCAGCCATCATCGTCACGGCTCAGGCGGTGCTCGACCAGGCGCCCACCGTCGTCCAGGTCGTGCCCCTGACCTCAACGCTGCGTGCCTTCCGCAGCGAGGTGAACCTCGACCCGGGTGCCAGTGGGCTGGATCGGCCCTCGGCTGCCCAGTGCCAGCACGTCCGCGCAGTCTCCACCAGGCGCATCGCCACCGTGATCGGCAACGTCGGACCCGTCGACCTGCTGCGAATCCGCGAGACCCTGGCCCTGCTGCTCGACCTGCCGTAGACCGCGCAGCCGGAGGGCTCAGGCAGGCGCACACGTGGTGGACGGGCGCCGGGGGTGGACGCCCTTGGAGGAATCTGGTCAGATGTGTCCGCTCGGGGCGAGACCGTGCATGGTCGGGTGGGCGACGTCGCGCCTCGCCGTTGCGCATCAGCCACCTTCACCTCCAGGAGACAGCCTTGAAGCTTCTGCTCACCTCCGCGGGCGTGACGAACGCCAGCATCCGCGATGCGCTCGTCGACCTCCTGGGCAAGCCGATCGCTGAGTCCACCGCGCTGTGCATCCCCACCGCCCAGTACGGGCATCCGATGGTCGGCCCGGGGGTCAATGCCTGGCAGTTCATCAGCGGACACTCCCCGAACCCCATGGTCGACCTGGGCTGGAAGGCTGTCGGCGTGCTGGAGCTGACCGCGCTGCCGAGCCTCGACAGGGAGTCCTGGGTGCCGCTGGTACGGCAGGCTGATGCCCTGCTCGTCGCGGGCGGCGACGTCCTCTACCTGTGCCACTGGATGCGCGAGTCGGGGCTGGCGGACCTGCTGGCGTCGTTGAGCGAGACCGTGTGGGTGGGGCTCAGCGCCGGGAGCATGGTGCTGACCCCCGCGGTCGGGGACGACTTCATCCAGTGGCGACCCCCCACCGGCGACGAGACCACCTTGGGTGTCGTGGACTTCTCGATCTGTCCGCACCTGGCTGCCGACGGCATGCCAGGCAATTCCATGGCCGAGGCAGAGCAGTGGGCAGCCGGCATCTCGAACCCCGCCTACGCGATCGACGACCAGACCGCCATCACGGTGGTCGACGGCAACGTCGACGTCGTCTCCGAAGGGCGCTGGCAGCAGCTCCGGGCCTGAGGCCTGAACCCCGACCAGGTCGGTGCAGGCTGTCGCCGGGACCTCGTCCTCTTCCCGCGCTGGCCAGCGGCGGGAGACGCCGGGAGTGCAGTAGGGGAGCGGGTGATCGTCACGAGGTGGGCACGGATGGCCCTGGCCCGCCGCTGGATGGCACGAGCGTCCCCTGGTGGTACACGGCTACCCACCGCTCAGCCTCGCGGCGCCACACGGTCAGGCGCCGGGTCTCCCGTTCGTCCTGGAACAGGCGGTAGGTGGCCAGCCACACGTCGTTGCCCAGCGGTCGGGCCTCGAACTGATCGACAGTCATGCCGAGCAGCGGGTCGTAGGCCCGGTCCGCGTAGCGACCAGCGAGCTCATCGAGGCACCACACCCGGTCATAGGTCCTCCCCGACGCGCCGACCTCCCAGAAGCCGTCGCCGAGGACGTCCCCGAAGTGCGCGCGCGTGGAGCCCGGTGGTGAGCGGTGGCCCAGGGGCTCCAGGGCGCACAGTTGCGCGACCACGTCGTCGCGCGCCGGGGCCGGCGCAGCCAGCCGCGCACCGGCCTCCCCAGCGCGTGCCTCCAGCTCGCTGCGGGTCATCCGCAGGGTGACGAAATGCCGCATGCTGCCCTTGAGCTCCCACGAGTCGATCGCGGAATCACCGGGGACGTAGCCGACCGACCGGACGACGGCCATGGACCGGGGGTTGTCCAACTCGACCTCCAGGACCACGACGTCGAAGCCACCGTCGCCCAGCGCCCACCCAGTGGCCAGCCGAAGAGCCCGGCGGGTCAACCCCCGGGACCGGGCCCACGGCGCGGTCCAGTAGCCCGCCCCGATCCGACCGCGCTCGCGGTCGGCCTCCAGCAGCCCCATGCACCCCAGCAACTGCCCAGTGCTCGGGTCGGCGACGGCGAACTGTGCGCCCGTGCCGTCTGCCCACTGCCGCGGCGCGTCGGCCACGAAGCCCACCGCATCGTCGAGCAGGTAGGGCACCGGGACCTGCGTGAAGTGCTGCAGGTCCGGGTCCTGGCAGGCGCGGAACACCGCCTCGGCGTCCTCCGGCTGCCACGGCCGCAGCAGCACCACACCATCGGTCAGCGTGGGCTGCTCGGCCGGCCACGTCCCCCTCATGAGCCGTGAGGATAGCCCGCTGGCTGCTGCTGCTCATCAGACCGCGCACAACTCGTCCCGCACGCGCTGGCCCTCCTGGCTGCCTGACCCTCACCGACCCCGAAGGAGTCCGCCATCATGAGAGCTTTCGTCGTGGACAAGTACGGCCAGGACGGTCTGCGTGCCGCCGACGTGCCCGAGCCCATCGTGGGACGACGCGACGTCCTCGTCCGCGTGGGCGCTGCGAGCATCAACCCGCTGGACACGATGACCCGCAACGGCGAGTTCAAGCAGCTCATCAAGCGCACGCCGCCGTTCGTGCTCGGCCACGACCTGGCCGGCGTGGTCACCGACGTCGGCGCCGACGTGCGCGACTTCAGGGTCGGTGACGAGGTCTACGCCCGTCCCCGTGACCTGCGGATCGGCGCATTCGCCGAGCTCATCGCGATCGACCAGGACGACGTCGCACCCAAGCCTGAGTCGCTCACCCTCCAGGAGGCCGCCGCCGTGCCGCTGGTCGCCCTGGCCGCCTGGCAGATCCTGGTCGACCGCGCACACCTGCAGCCCGGTCAGAAGGTGCTCGTCCACGCCGGAGCCGGCGGACTCGGCTCGACGATCATCCAACTCGCCAAGCACCTCGGCGCCACCGTCGCAACCACCACCTCCACCGCCAACGCCGACCTGGTCAGGGACCTCGGGGCCGACGTCGTCATCGACTACACCACTCAGGACTTCTCCCAGGAGCTGTCCGGCTACGACCTCGTGATCGACACCCTCGCAGGCCCCAACCTCCAGAGATCCCTCACGGTGCTCAAGCCGGGCGGTCTCGCGATCGGCGTGGCCGGCCCGCCCGACGCCGGATTCGCCAAGCAGCTCGGCGCGCCCGCGATCCTGCGGGTCTTCATGACCCTGCTCAGCCGCAAGGTCCGCAAACAAGCCGAAGCGCTCGACGTGCACTACGAATTCTTCTTCATGCACGCCAGCGGCTCCCAGCTGCGCGAGCTCGGAGCCCTCTATGACGCCGGCGCCCTGCGCCCCGTCATCGACACGACCTTCCCGTTCGAGCAGACAGCCGAGGCCATGGCCCACGTCGAACAGGGCCGCACCAGAGCCGGCAAGGTCGTCGTCACCATGGAGCGACTCCCCGAAGTCCAGCCCGCCCACTGACCATCACGGCACCAGGCTCAGGTGACCGGCGGTGAGACGTCCCCGCTGGTGAGGGCAGCTCGACGCCGACGAGCGACCAGCATGCCCAACGCACTTGACCCGAGCATGACCAGCCCGGCCACGAGGATTGCCAGGGCGGGCCGGTCCGCCCCACCCACGGCCCAGAACACCAGCGCGGTGACGCTGGCGATCGCGGCCGCCAGCCACGGCCAGAACCCATCGGCCAGGAAGCGCCAGAAGCCCAGGGCCGCCAGCACGGCCATGGTGACCATCCCGACCTCCCGCGAGGACTCCTCGCCGATGATCGGCAGGGCCGACATCAGGGCCAAGGCCATCCCGACGAAGACGGCCAGCTCCTTGTGGGCCAGGCGCCGGGACACCGCAAGGGCCCACAGCACCCCGAAGAGGACGACCGCGAGCGGTGCATACCGGTCGTACCCGGTCATCTCGTAGTAGAAGTCGTCGGATTCGGGCCGGAACACCTCGATCGTGGTCTGGACCAGGCCGAAGCTGGCCACGAACATGCCGAGCTCGGTGATGGTGCTCGACGCGACCAGGTGCGCCCCGACCATGACCGCAAGGGCGACGCCGAACGCGGCCGGGCCCGTGAAGGTCGTGTCCTCCCCGACGAGGAGGGCCGTGGTGCCGGCGGCACTGATGGCCGAACCTACGAACAGCACCCCTGCCAGTCGGCGTCGGGCCGAGCCTGGTGCCGCCCCGTGGCCGACGACGAGGGCGACGGCACCGGCGACGAGTGCGGTCAACCCGAGGCTGGCGATCTGCACCCCGAGGCTCATCGACCCCCAGTTCTGGGCGACGAGCACGACCGCGGCGGCGATCACGAGCGCCCCTCCGACGTAGAGGCCGACCTCGATGAGGACCTCGCTGAGCGAACGGCGATGGCGGGGGGCTGCGGCCGCTGCCGCTGAGGGCGCTGATGGCGCTGCGGCCGGGAGCGCCGGTGCGTCGACCCGTCCGCTCACCTCGGCAAGGATGGCCGCACGTTGCTCGGGGGAGATTGTGCCCCGGGTGACGAGCGAATCAAGGGCTGCCGCCAGGGCGACGGTGGAGCCGGTCGGCAGGGTGTCGCTCATGGCGCATCGCCTTCCTCCCCCGTGATTCCAGTGTGCTCCGCTGAACCCGTCCGGGCACGTGCCGTTGGGCCCAAGTCGTGCGCGTCGGCGGGATCTCCCCAGGACGCTGTGCCGCGCTCAAGCGATCCGCGGCCGAGTGCTGGCGGGACTGTCGACACCCCGTCGACGTCGACTTGGTCCACGAGGGAGGTGTCATCCCAGATGAGCCCGGGTCGCCAGCCGGCCTCAGGATGGCGGATCCGGCATACCACCAACCCGGGCGATGTAGCCTCCGCGCATGGATGCCAGCCCGACCGCCGTCGACGAGTACATGGCAGCGCTGGAGGGCGATGCGCACACGATCGCTGAGCAGGTCCGGCAGGCCATTCATCGTGCGACCCCCGGGATCGATGAAACGGTGCGCTACAAGATGCCGTGCTTCTCGATCGACGGGGAGTACCTCGTCTACCTCGGGGCCTGGAAGAAGCACATCGGCCTGTACCCGATCCCGGCATTTGACGGTGGCCTCGAGTCGGATGTCGCTCCCTACCGCACCGCTACGGATACGGTTCGGTTCCCCTACAACAAGACGATCCCCTACGACCTCGTCGAACGCATCGTCGTAGCCCTGGTGGATCGGATGCGGCGCTGAGCCCGCTCGGAGAACCGGCGACTCCACGGAGCGAGGCCGCGCGGTATGCAGTCCAGGGCTGAGGAACTAGCTAGGCGCTGCGCAGCGGGATCACCGGCGCAATCGGAGCCTGACGTGATGCCGGCCCTCGACGCAGGGTTCGGGCGCAGTGACTGCGTGCGGTGGCGATCAACCACGGCAGCGCATGCGCGGGGAGGGTGTCACGTTCGTCCACCGCAGTCCGGAACACCGCATCAAGAATCCGCTCAGCGTCCGCAGGGGATTCGGTGCGGCGGTGCACATAGCGGGCGATGAGGTCCCCGTGCCGAGCCTGGAGGCTCGCGACCCACATTCGATCAGCGGCGGACACCGGCCGGTGCGGCCGGTGCGTTGTGTCGTTCACTGGGCCCCTCCGCTGGTCCGCGCTCCGGGTGCTGGCGACCCGGGCTGTCACCCGTGTATACCCGCACCTGGGGGTTCAGCATCGTGATCCGGGTCACGGCATGGCCGTGTCGTGTCCGGTCCCGGGGGCTGTGGCCACGTCAGCGCGAGGTGGCTGCGGGCTCAGTTGGCAAGGGCACCTCGGGAACGTGCGGCACAGTGTTGCGCTGGACCGACGCTGTCAGGTTCCGGTGTTGTGCCATCGCCATGATGGTGAGATGAGGCCGTCGTCGTCGGGGATGCGGTGCCAACTGAACTCGCCCACCGGGGTCGTCCTCCCAACGGATGCCAGGAGGCCACCTGTCGCCCTCACGACCTCGGCCAGCTCCTCGGCATCGGGGTTGCCCTCCGCACGCGCACCAACCCAGACCGTCAGCGGCGACCCCTCGCTGGGGGAGTTGCGGGGACTAGGGTCGAGCATGTGCACGAACACAAGGAGTTTGACGCCGAGGCAGCGACATGGGACGACGACCCCGGCCACGAGGCGCGGCAGGTGGCGGTGGCCAGGGCCATCGCGGAGGCCGTGGACCTCAACCGCCGGATGAGCGCACTGGACGTCGGCGGTGGCACGGGTCGGTTGAGCATCCTGCTCGCCGACCGGGTCGGCTCCGCGGTGGTGACCGACCCCTCCGCCGGCATGGTGCAGGTCGCACGGGAGCGGATCGAGGAGGCCGGGCTCAGTGACCGGCTGCGCGCTGTCCGGGCCGACCTGACCACGGACCGGATCGGTGGGTCCTTCGACGTGGTGTGGAGCTCCATGGCGCTGCACCACGTGCAGGACCCTGATGGGCTGCTGCGGTCTGTGGCGGAACTCCTGGTGGACGGTGGTCGGCTCGCCATCGCGGACCTCGACGAGGATCCCGACGGCGCCTTCCACGCCGACAAGGTGGACTTCGACGGACATCACGGATTCGACCGGGAACGCCTCGCCGAGCAGCTGGCCCGCGCCGGCTTCACCAATGTCAGCTTCGTGGACGCCACGACCATCCTCAAGGGCGACCGCGAGTTCGGCATGTTCCTGTGCACCGCGACCAAGGGTTAGGAGGCGGCCAACACCCGAGGTGGAACTGGCCGCCGAAAGTCGAGGTGGGACCAGTGAGCATGGCTATCCGCCGCCGCTGGGACGCGACGCCGAAGACGGCGCCGAAGAGCAGGTTGATGAGCCCGATTGCGACGAGCATTCCGATACCTGAGAAGGCCTCGGGGACTGCGTGGTGGGACGTGGCCGTCCACCGATGGGGGAGCTAGCGTCTGTGCATGACGATCGCCGAACCGCTTCGTGCTTGGCTGCTCGATTCCGATCCTGCGCTGCGTTGGCAGGTGCAGCGCGACCTGCTGGGGGAGCCGGTCGAGGTGTGGGGCGCCACCCGGGCCAGGGTCGCCGGTGAAGGGTTCGGTGCCCGGCTGCTTGCGCTGCAGGATCCGGACGGGCAGTGGGCCGGCGGGGCGTACTTCCCAGCCGGCTTCACCTCCGCCGACCAGGTGTCCGGGCAGCCGTGGACTGCGACCACCTGGACGCTGAACACGCTGCGCGAGTGGGGGGTGGACAGCTCCGCCCTGGCCGGCACGGCCGAACTGCTGGCGCGGAACAGCCGCTGGGAGTACGACGATCTGCCCTACTGGGGCGGTGAGGTCGACTGCTGCATCAACGCCTACACCCTGGCCAACGGCACCTGGCTCGGCGCGGACGTCAGCAGCCTGCCGGCGTGGTTCGTCGAGCACCAGCTCGACGACGGTGGCTGGAACTGCCAATGGGTGGAGGGTTCGACCCGGTCCTCCTTCCACTCCACCATCAACTCCCTGATCGGGCTGCTGGCTTACGAGCAGGCAACCGGTGACCGCTCGGTCCGCCCGGCTCGCAGGAGGGGCGAGGAGTACCTGCTCTCCCGCCGGCTGATGCACCGGGCATCCGACGGGCAGGTCGTCGGACCCTGGGTGACGATGTTCTCGTCTCCGATCCGATGGCACTACAGCGCGTTGAAGGCCCTGGACTACTTCCGGGCGGCCAGCGGACACGATGGCGTGGGATCGGACCCACGCATGGCGGACGCGGTCGACGTGGTTCGCAGCGGACGCCAGCCCGACGGCACCTGGATGAACCAGCGCGTGTTCGACGGTGCGGTGTGGTTCGCGACCGATGTCCCCGCTGGGGAGCCGTCCAAGTGGCTCACGCTCTACGGCACACGTGTGCTGCAGTGGTGGGAGCAGGCCGTATGAGATGGCGGCGGTCGGGTACCTTGTCGACTCACCGACCAAGGGAGACGCCATGCCCAAGAACAGGATCTGCCTGTGGTTCGACGGGGACGCGGAAGCTGCCGCCACGTTCTACGCAGCGACCTTCCCCGACAGTCGGGTGACGGCCGTCCACCGCGCTCCCGCCGACAACCCGTCGGGGAGCGCCGGCGATGTGCTGACCGTGGAGTTCACGGTCGCCGGGATCCCCTGCATGGGCCTGAACGGCGGTCCGGACTTCCCGCAGACCGAGGCCTTCTCGTTCCAGATCGCCACCGATGACCAGGACGAGACCGACCGCTACTGGGACGCGATCGTGGGCAACGGCGGGCAGGAGAGCGCCTGCGGATGGTGCAAGGACCGATGGGGCGTCTCGTGGCAGATCACCCCACAGGTGCTGACCGATGCGATGGCTGCGGGCGGCGATGAGGCCAGGCGCGCCTTCGAGGCCATGCTGACGATGCAGAAGATCGACGTCGCGGCCATCGAGGCCGCCCGGCGCGGCTGAGGTCGCCGGTCCTGGTGGCCGGGCAGGTCCAGCGCTGCACGTTGCTGTGGATCAGGGCAGCCTAGCCTGATCCAGGCGGAGAGAACGTCAGGCGCCTCGGTAGGGTTCGGACATGGGCGAGCTGGAGGGGTCGAACGTCCCGCTGGACCCGAGCCGCATGCGCATCTCGGATGCGGACCGCCACCGGGTGGCCGAGGTGCTGCGCCAGGCTGCCGGCGAGGGACGACTCGAGCTCGACGAGCTCGATGAGCGGCTCGAGATGGCCTTCGGTGCCAGGACCTACGCCGACCTGGTCCCGATCACCGCCGACCTGCACGTCGTGCACCCCGCCCCACCGATCGCCCCACCGGTGCCGATCGCGGGCGGGCTCCCCATCGCGGGGCACGCGTCGTCGACCGCGATCCTGGGCGACTGCAAGCGTCGCGGGATCTGGCAGGTCCCGGCCCAGCACACTGCGTTCACCCTGATGGGCAGCGTCACCCTCGACCTGCGCGAGGCGGTCCTGGTCGCCCACGAGACCAGCATCAACGCCAACGCGATCATGGGGGAGATCAAGATCATCATCCCCGCGCACATGCACGCCGTGGTCGACGGGACGGCGATCATGGGCGACTACGGGCTGGGAAAGGACAAGGTGCCGGCCGACCTCGGCCCCGGCTCGCCGACCATCCGGGTGACGGGCCTGTCCCTGATGGGCTCCGTGCAGGTGGTGCGCCTGCCCCCGCCCGGCACGCCGCGCCGGATCATCGGCACCTACTGAGGGGTGCCCGGGTCGCCGATCGACGTGGCCGGTCCGGGCTCACCCGACGATTGCCGCCGGCTCGCGCTCGTAGAGGTGGCGGGCCCAGAGGTAGCCGGCCAGTGACAGCACGGCGCACCACGCCAGGGCGATGAGGACCGTGGATGTGTCCGGCGTGCCGTCGAGCAGTCCACGGACGCCTTCGATCATGGGCGTGAACGGCTGGTTCTCGGCGAACCAGCGCAGCCCCACCGGATACGACTCGGCCGGCACGAAGGCGCTGCTCAGGAACATCAGCACGATCAGCAGGAGCGGGGTGTTGCTCGCGGTCTCGACGCTGCTGGAGTTCAGGCCCAGGGCCAGGCAGATCCAGATGACGGGGAACGCGATCGCCAGGGCCATCCCGAAGGCCGCGACCCACCCTGCCGGGGTGCCGCCCGGTCGGTAGCCGAGCAGCACCGCGATCGCGGTGACCACGACCAGGACGAGGGCCGCCTGCACCATGCTGCCCAGGACCTCGCCGGCGAGCACCGATGAGCGGGCGATCCCCATCGTGCGGAAGCGGGACATGATGCCCTTCGTCCGGTCGGCGGCCACCGAGATCGCGGTGCCGAGGCCGACCCCGGCGACGGCGAACAGCAGGATGCCGGGCACCACGTACTCGAGGTACGCCGCGCGGCCCGCACCGGCGAGCCCCGGGCGCACCCCGGCGCCCAACGTCTCGCCGAAGACGAAGACGAACAGCAGCAGGATCAGCACGGGTTGCGCGAGCAGCATGATGGTCAGCGAGGGGTAGCGCTGGATGTGCCGGAGGTTGCGGCGCAGCATGGTGGCGGTGTCGCGGGTGGGCAGGGTGATGCTCATGCCAGTGCCTCCGTGGTCGTGGTGGACGGGGCGGCAGCGTGCCCGGTCAGGGCGAGGAAGACGTCGTCGAGGTCCGGGCGGTGCACCGTGAGGTCGGTGACGGCCGACTCGTGGGGGGTCAGCCGATCCAGCGCGCTGCGCAGGGAGGCGACGCTGCCGTCGATGGGGATGGTCAGGGCGCGGTGCTCGGTGTCAGCCGGGCTGCCCAGGGCGCTGGCCGCGGCGGCCAGGCGCTCGTCGGAGTCGAAGGTGACCCGGACATGCCCGCCCGGCACCTGGCGCTTGAGGGCGTCGGGAGTGCCGTCGGCGACGACGCGACCGGCGTCGAGGACGACCACGCGGTCGGCGAGCTCGTCGGCCTCGTGCAGGTACTGGGTGGTGAGCAGGATGCTGACGCCCTCGCGCAGGTGGCCGCGCACGATCTCCCAGACGGTCCGCCGGGATCGTGGGTCCAGCCCGGTGGTCGGCTCGTCGAGGAAGATCACCGTCGGCCGGCCGATGAGGGTCATCGCCAGGTCCAGGCGGCGGCGCATGCCCCCGGAGTAGGTGGTGGGAACCCGGTCGGCGGCCTCGACCAGCTCGAAGGTCTCGAGCAGCTCGTCTGTTCGGCTGCGGCCCAGGGCGCGGGGCAGGTGGTGCAGGTCGGCCATGAGGGCGAGGTTCTCCCGCCCGGTGAGCAGGTCGTCCACGGCGGAGAACTGGCCGGTGACACCGATCAGCCTGCGGACCGCGTCGGCCTCGTGCACCACGTCATGCCCCTGCACGCGCCCGGTTCCGGCGGTGGGCCTGATCAGGGTGGACAGGATGTTCACCATCGTGGTCTTGCCCGCACCGTTGGGACCGAGCAGCGCAACGGCCTCGCCCTGGCCCACCTGGAGGTCCACCGAATCGAGGACGGTGGCCTCGCCGTAGCGGCGCGTGAGGCCGACGGCCTCGATCGCTGGCGTGGACGCGTTCATGGTCACGCCGTCCCGTCGGTGTCCGGGGCGTCGCCGATCCGCCGGATGCGGATGTCGCCGTACGACGTGCGCCCGACGATCCGCACCGAGGGCCCTCCTGCGGGCGGCGCGTCGGCCGTCGGAACGAACTCGCTGACCACGCGGCCGTACTTCGTGTCGAGGTCCAGCCAGACGGCCCGGCCGTCCGGGATGCCCACCTCGAGGTCACCGTGCGAGGTCTTCAGGTCGACCTCGGGGCCGGCCGCGACCCCGATGACGACGGCCCCGTGGGCGGTGCGTGCGTCGACACTGCCCGCCACGGACTCGGCCTCGATGCGGCCGTGACCGGCGCGGACCCGCAGGTCGCCGCCGACCCTGCCGATGCGCGGACCGGTGCTGCCGTTCTTGATCGCGACGTCGCCGGTGGCCGAGGCGATCTGGGTGTGGCCGGCCGGTGTCTCGAGCGTGGCGTCGCCGGTGACGTTGCCGACGACGATGTCGCCGGTGCCGCTGCGCGCATCGAGCGCCCCGGTGTCCCCGAGCCGGATGTTGCCGGCGCCCGTACGCACCGTGCAGTGCGCGAGGGTGCCGGTCGCCGCGACGTTGCCCGCGCCCAGGTCGGCGCGCACGGCTGATCCACTCGGCAGGCTGATCACGATGTCCAGCGAGGGGGAGTTGAGGATCCGGGCCATCAGGCTGGGCTTCGGGGCGATCACCTGCAGCTGGTCGCCGAGCAGCTCGACGCGGGTCGCCTCGGCGACCTGCACGTGGGCGTGGTCGTCCGGGTCGGTCGGGCGGACGTCCACCACGGTGTCGCCGCGGTCGCTGGCCACGATCTGGACCTCGGCGAAGTTCGCCTCGACGGTGACCGCGATCGGTGTGGGGGTGGGGAAGGTCGTCATGGTGCTCCTCTCGTTCACTGCGCCCAGCCGGTGACGCGCTTGGAGCCGCGGCGGGTGGCGGCGGGGGGGCTGGGAGCGCTGGGGGGGATGGGTGCCGCGGGTTCGAGCGCAGCGGCGGCGGCGCGCACGAGCCACGCGTTGACCGAGCGGCCCTCGCGCAGGGCCGCCACCTCGACGCGGGCCTTCAGGGAGTCGGGCATCCGCAGGTTGATCCGGCTGGCGCCCTCGTCGGCGGTGGCGGTGGACAGGGCGTCCTGAGCCGTGGACGTGCGCATGGCGGCGTCGATCTCCGCGGAGATGGCGTCCTCGGCGCTGGCGTACGGCGGCGCCGGGTCCGGCTCGGTGGCCGGCGGTGTGGCGGACACGCCCTGGACGACGAAGCTGGGTTCGCCGCCGCGCAGCCGCAGCTCCACCGACCCGGGGGCCAGCTCGAGGGTGAGCTCGTCGGCCGCGGCGGACAACGACTCCAGCAGCGCCAGGCGGACCGCCGACCGCAGCGGGAGGACCAGTCGCTCGGCGAGGGCCTGCGCCTCAGGGCCACCCGGGGCGGCGGCCGCCGCCATCTGGCGGGAGATGTCGTCGACATAGCGATCCAAGTGCATGGCATCAGTGTGGCACCACTTTGGCTCAGAGGCAAGCGAACGTGCTGCCAGAGTTGCGCCGCCCGCGCCCGGGGCCCGGGTTTGGCGTGATGTCCCACCGGGAACAGTCCCCGTGGAACCGCCACCCGCGCGGAATGGGAGGAACTGATGGCCAGCACGCGACGCAAGGCTGCATACACCGCTGCTGCTGCGGCAGCTGCTTCGGACGGCCCGGCTGGGTTCGGGTCCCGCGTCGCCTCGGTCCCACGGTTGGTGCGCGATGTGCTCGCCGGCGACTACGACGGGGTGACCCGAGGCCGGCTGGCGATGATGGTGCTGGCCCTGCTGTACATCGTGTCCCCCATCGACCTGCTCCCCGAGGCGCTGATGACCATCCCCGGGCTGGCTGACGACGCCGCCGTGGCTGGCTGGTTGGTCGCGGCCGCGTTCGGCGCCACCACCGCCTACCGGGCCTGGGAGAACGACCGCAGCGGCTCCAGCGTTCCGGTGGCCCCGAACGTGGTCCCCGGGGAAGTCCTCTGACAGGACCGAGGGCCGGCGGATGCGTCGGACCGGGCGTAGCCTCGTCGACAGCGACCCCCCGACGACCCTAGGGGGCGACGGTCACCACGACCTTCCCGCCGGGGCGTCCGTCCCGTACCAGCGCCACGGCCTCGGCGGCCCGCTCCAGCGGGTACTCGGAGTCGATGACGGGCCTGACGTGACCCGCCTCGATCAGGTCGCGCAGCTCGTCGAGCGTCGCGGTGTCCTCCGTCGCGACGAACTGGGTGATCCGCTGCTTGGCGACCAGGTTCAGCAGGATGCCCGACGCCATGCTGCGAAGCGGCCCGAGCCGCCGGCTGCCGTCGCCGTGGGACTGGACCAGCGTCCCGCGAGGCGTGAGCGCCCGACGCAGGGCGCGCGGCGAGTACGTGCCGCCCAGCTGGAGGATCAGGTCGTAGCGCGCCGGACCCGAGACCGGATCCTGCGCGGTGTAGTCGATCACGTGGTCCGCCCCGAGGCCCCGGACCAGGTCCAGGCGGCTGGTGCTGCACACGCCGGTGACGTGGGCGCCCATGTGCCTGGCCAGCTGCACGGCGAACGTCCCGACGCCCCCGGAGGCGCCGAGGATCAGCACGCGCTGGCCCGGGGCCAGCTCGCCGTGCCGGAGGCCCTGCAGGGCTGTGACGGCGGCCAGCGGGACGGCTGCCGCCTGCGCGAACGTCAGGGTGGCGGGCTTGCGGGCCACCCGGCCCGCCGGGGCGGCGACGTGCTCCGCGAACGCCCCGTCTGCGAACCCGTACACCTCGTCGCCGACCGCCAGGCCGCGCACCGCACCTCCCAGTGCCTCGACCACCCCGGCGAAGTCCGCGCCCACGACCCGCCGCGGTCCCCGGATCCCGCCGAGCTGGCTTCGCATCAGGGTCGGCTCGCCACAGATGAGGTGCCAGTCGTAGGGGTTGGCCGAGCTGGCGTGCACGCGCACGAGCACCTGATCGGCACCGAACGTCGGGACGTCCACCTCAGCAAGGTGCAGCACCTCACGCGGATCGCCGTACCCACGCTGCTCGATCGCCCTCATCGCGCTCCCATCCGGTCACCCACCAGGTCGGCGATGAGTCCGCACGCAGCACCCCACGCACCTGCCGCCCAGCGCGACGCTACACCGCCGGCGCGGACACCAGCACCTCCTCCGGCGACCTCGCTCCGGAGCCGGCCGAGGGGCCACCTGACAGCCGGGCTCGGGCCGACTGGAGCGGGTAGCGTTCAGGTGGGCCAGGTGGACCGGGAGGGCCGGACATGGATGGCAGACGTGGCAGGTACCTCCTCGACGTGCTGCTCCTGGCAGCGGCGGTCGCAGTTGCGCTGACGGGCCTCCTCGTCGACCAGCTGGACCTCAACGAGTTCACCCCGCACCGGTGGGCCGGCTACGTCGTCGCGGTTCTCGTGGTCGTCCACGTGGGCCTGCACTGGCGCTGGTTCCTTCCCTCCCGCCGAGTCGATCGGCGGCGTCTCGAGCCGGGAAACGCCGCGCCGAGCGACCCGCCGGGACCCTCGGAGCCGGCGAGCCTGCCGTCCTCGGACGGGGCCAGACCTGTCGCGATCGCTGCCCAGGGCGCGGTCGGGGGTGCGCCGGCTCGCGAGGCAGGCGACGCCCCGCGCTCCCACCCGTCACGACGGGCGGCGATCACGGCGGTGGGCGCGGGTGTGGCCGGCGTCGTGGTCGGGTGGTCGGCCAGGTCCGGCCTCTCGCCTGATCCCTACCCGGGTGGTGACGTCGGCCTGTTCTACCACCGGCAGAGCTCCCTGGGCCTGCGCGAACTGGTCCGCGACCTGGCGGACTGGGGTCGCCGGCCGGCGCCCTACCTCCGGGTCGGTGACGGCGAGGTCGTGACCCTTCCTGCCATGGCCGTCCCGCCGGCCATGAGCGTGGCGCAGGCGCTGGCGCAGCGGCGATCCCTGCGGGAGTACGCCGACCGGGCAATGACCGCCGAGGAGCTGGCCTGGGTGATCCGGGCAGCCACCGGGATCACCTCGGCGCAGGGCCATCGCACGGCCCCGTCGGCCGGCGCGCTGTACCCCGTGGAGACGTACGTGGCGGTGAGCCGGGTCGCGGGGGTCGACCCGGGCGTCTACCACGTCGACGTCCGGTCCCAGGCGCTGGAGCCGGTGCGCAGCGGGTCGGTCGCCGGCGACCTCATGGTCGCGGGCCTGGGCCAGGACTTCCTGCGCCGGGCCCCGGTCGTGCTCGTGCTCACCGGCCTGTTCCAGAGGTCGCGTTGGAAGTACCGCGAGCGGCACTACCGCTACGTCTGCTGGGAGGGTGGGCACGTCGCCCAGAACGTCTACCTCGCCGCCGAGGCCGCCGGCCTGGGGGCGTGCATGGTGGGTGCGTTCCTCGACGGCATGGTCAACGACCTGGTCCGTGTCGACGGGCGCGGGGAGGCAGCGCTCGGCCTGATCGCGCTGGGACCCCGGTGACGACGGGCCAGGATCCCCGGTGGGCGACCACGAGCAGCGGCGGGCCCCACCGGTCCCCGGCCCTGGGCCTCCTGGGGGATCATGTGGGGGTGCTGCGCCGCCTGAGTCTGACCCTCGGCCCCCGGGCCGTCAGGCAGCTGGCTCCGGGGGCGACTGGGTCGGTCGAGCGGGGGTGATCCGACGGTGGACTGGATGGTGAGCAACGGATTGGGCTGGCTGCCCTGGCGCTGGGCGCTGGTGATCGCGCTGGTCATGGGCGTGGTGATGCTCGCAACCCGGATGCGGCCCCGGTGGCGATCGGCGTCCAGCGGCGCCGGTGAGGTCGCCCTGCTGATGCTGGCCTACGCCGCCTGGCAGTACGCCGGATCACTGACGTTCAGCGGACTCGACGACGCCGTGGTCTCCGGGCTGCGGATCGCCCGGGTGGAGGAGCTCCTGGGGTGGCCCAGCGGGGCCGACCTGCAGGGCCGCACCCTGGACCACGAGTGGGTCATGCGGATCGCCGACACGTACTACGCCACCGCGCACGTCACCGTGTTCATCGTCACGCTGACCTGGGTGTTCCTCCGGCATCGAGCGGACTGGCCGTTCACCCGGACCACGGTCTTCCTCACGACGGGGGCGTGCCTGCTCATCCAGTACAAGCCGGTCGCGCCCCCGCGGCTCATCCCCGAGCTCGGCGTCGTCGACACCGCGGCCCGCAGTGGCCTGTCGGTCTACACCGCGATCCCGGGGGCCAACCAGTACTCCGCCATGCCCTCGGTCCACATCGCCTGGGCGGCAGCCGTCGCGCTGCTGGTCATCGTCATCGCCCGGACGCCCTGGCGGTGGCTGGCACTGGTCCATCCGCTGGCGACCACGTGGGTCGTGGTGGTCACGGGCAACCACTTCCTCATGGACGCAGTGGTTGCGGTGATCCTCCTGGTCGGGGCCTGCGCCGTCGCGCTGGCGATCCCCTCCCAGCGGCCGCAGCGGTACCTCCGCCACCGCCAGCAGCGCGCCACGATCCAGGTCCAGCGCGAGCCCGACACCGTCACCGGGTGATGGCCCGGGCAGCCGGTCGCGGATGCCCAGGTGCTGAGGCCTCAGATGCTGAAGCCGGGGTGTGTGGCGAAGGCCCCGTCGATGACGACGTTCGCGCGCTGGCGGGCCAGCTGTCGCAGGGCGCTCGTGGTCCGGGCGCCCTGGGCGTAGTACCACCAGAGGTACAGGGCGCCGTACATCCATGCCCCGTTGTAGTCCCAGCTCGAGTCTGCCCCGCCCTTGCCCGCACCGAAGGTGGAGCCGGCCGGGAACTTGGCGTCGTGCGACCTCGCGCCGTGCCGCGACTCGTGCAGGAGGGTCTCGGCACGCCCGGGTGCATTCTTGGAGTAGAAGAAGCCGAGGTACAGCTCGACCGTGCCGCCCGAGTAGCTGGCGATCGCGGTGCCGTCGCCGCACTTCGAGCGCAGGTCGTCGATGTGCTCGCGGACGTAGCGGCGCGCCCAGTTGAGGCACGCGCCGGTGTAGGCGTCGTTCTGGTAGTCGCTGGCCGAGTACGTCAGCGCGTAGCAGCCGTTGAAGGCGCGGGCCAGGGGCTGATCGGTGTTGCAGGGGTCGTCCCAGCCGAAGCCGTCGTCCCAGTACGTCTTGTTCCCCTGGAAGCCGTACGTGTCCCAGAAGTAGTCGACGTACACCTGGTTGCAGATCGAGGCTCCGTAGAAGTTGTCGCCCGACGCGGCCTTGTCGGGCACCGTGTACGTGCAGTGGACCATGGTGGATCTCCTCTCGGGCTGGGTGCCGATGCCGATGTGGTGGGGACCTCGGGGCGCAAGCAGGTCAGTCGTCGAATGGGGCGGGCGCCTCGTCGCGGCGCCATTCGGCCTCGTCGATGAGGTGCGGGTCTGCCTGTGGGGCCTCCTCGACGGGGATCCGGCGGAGCTCCGTGATCCACCCGTCGCCACGGTCGACGAGGATGGCCTGGGCCCGCTCAGCCGCATCCTGCCGCCCACCGTCGAGCAGGGCGAACCATGCTGCGCGCCGCAGCGACACGTAGTCGCTCGTGGCGATGGTCTCCAGCAGCACGTCGGCCGTGTCGATGTCGTGGCGCTGCAGGCGGGCCAGGCCCTCGATCGCGGTGGTGCGCAGGACCACCTCCTCGGTCACCGTGCTCAGGCCGTGGCTCGGGTCCTCGGCGCGCTCCTCCGGGACCTGGCGGCGCACGAGATCCGACAGGTAGTGCTCGACGACCGGGTGCTCGAGGTCGATGGCGAGCTGCGTGAGCGCCCAGCGCTCCTCGTAGGCGTCCTCGTCCAGGGCCTCGGCCGTCCGCACGGTCACCTCTGCGAACGTGTCGTCCTCGCGGACCGCTGCCAGCGCCTCCCGGTAGGCCTCCTCGGCGCGAACCCCGCCCGCTGTCATGGCCGTCACGGTGTCGATGAGCATGGCGTACAGCCGCTCGTCGCCGGTGATGTCTGGGATCGGGCGGATCCGGGCCAGGGTGGCGTCGTCGCCCTCGTCATCCTTCCGGCGAAGTGTGGGTGCGTCCTTGTCTCTGGGCATGTCGGCTCCTTGCGAGCAGTGGATCTGTGTGCCGATGAGGGACTGCCCGGAACCGCCTGCATCGCGCTGGCACCGGGAGCTGCGGGTGACCGAGACGCGTCAGGGATCGACGGGGCGCGTGGGGTCTCGGTCGTTCGAGATGTCGATCTGGTGACTCTCCATAAGGCTAGGATTACCTAAGGTTGCCACTGGCTGGGTGATCGTGTCAATGGTCCCGCCCGAACCCTGCTGGACACGGCTACTGTGGTGGCCTCGGGGCGCAGTCCGCGCACCGTGGGACGCGGGGGCAGCTCATGGTCAGGGCACGCGGTCGGAGTTGGTTGCTGGTGGCGGCGGCCCTGGTGGCCCTGTCAGCAGGGTGCTCGGCCGATGGCGGGTCCGGGGGCCAGGTCACGCCGGTCACCGCCACGGCCTCCGCCACCACCACCGCCCCGGCCTCCCCCACCCCGGCCTCCGCCACCGCCACCGCCACGGCCTCCGCCACGGCCTCGGGGCCGACGGAACCCGTGTACTACGCCTTCGCATTCGATCCCTCGCCGGGTGGCCCCGGGTGCGGGCCGCAAGCGCGCTTCGTCAAGGTCGTCGGCACGGAGCTCTATGAGGTGGCCGGTTACGGCTGCGACGGGAGCGCGGATCGCGGCACGATCCAGGGCGATGAGGTGGCCTTCGTCGGGACGGTCCACGTCTGCGCGGGTGAGGGAACCGAGTCCTATCCGAGCGTCATGGAGATCTCCGGCGGGGCCGAGGACCTGAGGATCCCGGGGGAGACTCGCGTCGTTGGGCCGACCACCTCGATCGAGGACCTCGACGTGTGGTGGTCCGAGGAGAACGAGCGCGTCGAGAACCCGGGTGCACGCGACTCGTCGCACATCAGCGACTGGATGCTGGCAGCGGCCGCGGACGACTGGATCGGGAACGGCTGCTGAAGCCGGCCCGAGATGTCGGGATCGAGATGTGGGTGCGTCGCTGGCGCACCCATGGCCGCCTCGCACCCCGACCGGTCCGCGGGCCCCGGACGGCTCGCGGTCCGCATCCCGGGCGTCGGAGCCGAACTCCCGCCCCGTCCCGGGAGTCCCCGGTCGACCGTGGCAGCGCTCCAGGGCGTCGAGGTCGACAGGGCGAATGGCGGCCAGGGGCCGCTCGCCCGGCGACCCACGCCCCGGCCACGGCAGGATGGGGACGCCGAGTTGCCGAGCCGCACGTGCCGAACCTGAGGAGGTCGCTGTGGAGGTCATCATCGTCCGCAAGCCCGAGGACGCCGCCCCCATCGTCGCTGATGCCTACAGCGCGCTGCTGGCGGCCAAGCCGGACGCGGTGCTGGGCCTGGCGACCGGATCCACGCCGTTGGGCGTCTACAAGGAGCTGATCCGCCGCCACAAGGAGGAGGGCCTGAGCTTCGCCCGGGCCACGGCGTTCAACCTCGACGAGTACGTGGGGCTGCCCGCCGGCCACCCCGAGCTGTACCGGACCTTCATCGAGCGCGAGTTCACCGGCCAGGTCGACTTCGGTCCCGACGCCGTCAACGGCCCGGACGGGTTGGCCGAGGACCTGCTCCAGGCCGGGCGCGACTACGACCAGGCCATCAAGGACGCAGGCGGCATCGACATCCAGATCCTCGGCATCGGCTCCGACGGCCACCTCGCCTTCAACATGCCGGGCTCGTCGCTGGTCTCCCGCACGCGGTTGAAGACCCTGACCTCCAAGACCCGTGAGGACAACGCCCGCTTCTTCGACGGCGACATCACCCAGGTGCCCAAGCACTGCCTCACCCAGGGCCTCGGCACGATCATGGAGTGCCGCCACGCGATCATGCTGGGCTTCGGCTTCGGAAAGGCCCAGGCCGTGGCCGAGTGCGTCGAGGGTGGGGTGTCGGCGCGCTGGCCGGCCTCGATCCTGCAGATGCACCCGCACGCCACCGTCGTGGTCGACGAGGAAGCGGCCCACCAGCTGCGGCTCACCAGCTACTACACCAACACCTACGAGGGCAAGCCCGACTGGCAGGGCATCTGAGTCGCAGGGGTCCGGCCGGCCATGCACCCGACCGCCGCGACGCACGGCGCAGGGCCCGCCCTGGCCCCGGGCATCCGTCCCTACGACCGGCGCTGGCTCAGCCGCGACCTGGTGGCCGGTGCCACCCTGGCCGCCGTCGCGATCCCCGAGGGGCTCGGGTACGCCAAGATCGCCGGGATGCCGCCGGAGACCGGCCTCTACACCTGCCTGCTGCCCGTCCTTGCCTTCGCCCTGTTCGCCTCGTCGCGTCGCCTGGTGATCGGGGCTGACTCCGCGACCGCCGCGATCAGCGCCAGTGCCGTCGGGCTCGTGGCCCTGGGTGACCCGGAGACGTTCTTCGCCCTCACCTGCCTGCTGGCGATCATGAGCGGTGTGCTCCTGCTGCTGGCCGGGTGGCTGCGCCTGGGGTTCCTCTCGGACTTCATGTCCCGATCGGTGCTCGCCGGGTTCCTCACGGGCGTCGGGATCCAGATCGCCGTGGGGCAGCTCGACGGGATGCTGGGCGTGAGCGCCTCGGGCGACACGACCTGGCAGAAGTTCGTCAGCACCGCATCCCAGGTGCCGCAGGCCAGCACCTGGGATGCGGTGCTCTCAGCGGCCGTGATCGTCACGATCCTGGGCCTGGGACGGATCGCCCCCCGGGTCCCCGGCCCGCTCATCGCCGTCGTCGGCAGCATCCTGCTGGCGGGCACGCTGGACTGGGAGGAGCGCCGCGGCATCGAGATGGTCGGCGCCCTGCCGGCGGGACTGCCCACCATCCAGCTCCCCACGGCGTCGTTGGCAGACGCACTGGCCCTCGTCCCGACAGCGCTGATCATCCTTCTGGTATGCGTCGCGCAGAGCGTCTCGACCGCGAGCGCGTTCGCCATCGCCCACGATGACCGGCACGACCCGAACCGGGACCTGACGGGCCTCGGGGTCGCCAACATCGTCAGCGGCCTGGGCTCGTCCTTCGTGGTCAACGGGTCGCCGACCAAGACCGCCATCTCGGACAAGTCGGGGACCCAGTCGCAGATGGCGATGGTCGTGCTCGCGCTGATCACCGTCCCCGTCCTGCTCCTGCTCACCGGGATCTTCGACAACCTCCCGGAGGCCACGCTCGCGTCCGTCGTGTTCGTCATCGCGATCCACCTGATGAAGATCTCGACGCTGCGGATGCTCTGGCACCTGCCGCACCGGGGCGAGTTCTGGGTGGCGGTGTCGACGGCGGCGTTCGTCGCGCTCGTCGGTGTCGGCGGGGGGATCCTGTGGGCCATCGTGGCCTCGATCGTGATGCACCTGGCCCACACGTCGCGGCCGAGCAACGTCGTCGTGTCCGTGGATGAGTCCGGCCGGCGCGCGGAGCTCACGGTCGGCCCCGGCGCACAGAGCGCCCCCGGGCTGATCGTCTACCGCTTCGCTGCCACCCTGTTCTACGCGAACTCGGCGCGGCTCGTGGAGGACGTCCGGACGCTGGTCGCTGAGTCGGCCGGTCCGGTCCGGCTGTTCGTCCTGGATGCCTCCGACATCCACGACGTGGACTGGACCTCCGCGGAGGCGGTGCGCAAGTCGATCGAGATCGTTCACGGGGCGGGGGCGGAGTTCGTGTTCGCCAGGACCAATGACCAGGCGCGCGCCGACCTCGACCACCACGGCATCACCGCGCTGGTCGGTGGCTCGGCGGGCTACCACGAGACCGTCCTGATCGCGCTGCGGCGTCATGGGTTCGGCGACCTCGCGCGGACGGTGGAGTCGCGGGTCGAGGACCTGTCCAGGGGGTTGGACGCACCCCCCGCCGCTGCGCCGCGGACCCCCCCGGCCGCTGCGCCGCAGGGCTGACCGCGGCCGCTGCGCTGACCGCGGCATCGGGCTTACGGCGCCGCGGTCAGGCGTCCGGACGCAGGACTGCGGGCGTCTCAGCGAGGTGGAACCCCTCGAACGCCGCGTTCGGTCCGCTGCCCACCATCGGCCAGACCCGCTTGGCGTTCGGCGCGGCACCATCCACCCGCAGGCAGGCACCCGACACGAACGCCGCCGCCGGCGAGAGCAGGAACACGATCGCGGCCGACACCTCGCTCTCGGTGCCGAACCGGTTCAGCGGCACGCTCTTGGGCAGGCCCAGGATCAGGGCCCGCATCTCCGGCGGGTAGTGGTCCATCCCGCTCGAGGCGATCCAGCCGGGTGCCACCGCGTTGACCCGCACGGGTGCCCACTCCAGGGACGCGGTCTCGGTGAGGTTCAGCATCCCGGCGCGGGCCGCACCCGAGTGCCCCATGCCCGGCATGCCGTTCCACATGTCGGCGATGATGTTGACGATCGCCCCACCGTGGCCGAGCATCCACTGCGTGTAGCACTCGCGAGCCACCAGGAAGCCGCCCGTCAGGTTCGTGCGCACCACGGCGTCCCAGCCCTTGGCGCTGATCGCGGCCAAAGGCGCCGGGAACTGCCCGCCGGCGTTGTTGACCAGCCCGTCGATGCGGCCGTGGGCGTCCAGCGTGGCCCTGACCGTGGCCCGCACCTGCTCCTCGTCGCGGATGTCGCACTCGTGGATGCTGGCGGCGCCGCCGGCGGCCTCGATCTCTGCGGCGACCGATTCCAGCTTGTCGCGCGACCGCCCGACCAGGGCCACCGTGGCGCCGAGGCTGGCCAGCTCGTGGGCCGTGCATCGGCCGATCCCGGACCCCGCCCCGGTGACGACCACGACCTGGTCGGCGAAGAGCCCCTCGCGGTAGATCGACCCGTACCCCATGCGTCCTCCTGTGCCACCGGTCCGTCGCCCGGTCCGTCAGCCGGATCGTAGCGGTGCCGCGTCGGCCGGCACCCCGCCTGCCAGCCGGCGCTCCCCGGCCAGCCGGGCCGGCGAGGCGACGAGGGCGACCCGCAGGACCCGCAGCGCCGCATCGGCTGCCGTGACGTCAAGCGCACCCAGGCGTGGGGTCGACCCGAGCATCTCCAGCGCCCAGTCCGGTTGGGTCGCCCAGGCAGCGCGTGACAGCACCCGGTACCCGGGTCGCAGGGCCGGCGGCAGCGGTGCGTGGGTCACGAACGCATGGGTCCGGCGCACCGAGTCGTCCACACGCAGCTCCGGGCGGAAGTCGGCGAAGCGCTCGGCGAGCCCAGCCTGGGACCGGGGCGGCTGCGCGACCCCCATCCGCGCGCCGATCACCGCCATGTCGGCCACGTACTCATCGGGGTCGATCACCCCGTCCCGGCCGAGGTGCAGGTAGGCCGAGAGCATCGAGTCCACGAGGGCGATGTGCACCCATTCGAGCAGGCGCGGGTCCCCGGCCGAGTATGCGCGGCCGTCGGAGGCGGTGCCCTGCACGCGCCGATGCATCACCCGCACGGCGTCGACGGTCTGCTGGGCGAGGTCCGCCGACCCGTACGTCGTGGCGGCGAGGTAGGCGCCCGTGCGCTGCAGCCGCCCGAACGGATCCTCCCGGTACGAGGAGTGCTGATCGACGCCGGCCAGCGCCAGCGGGTGCAGCGCCTGCAGGTAGAGGCTGCGGATACCGCCGACGAACGTGGCCACCGAGCCGTGGACCGTCCAGATCGCGGACCCCGGGGCGAACCACCCCGGCGCGCCGGGGGGCCTCGCGATCGCGCGGGCGACCTCGGACTGGCCGTCGGTGCGTCCGGACAGGACCTCGCGCACGGACGCGGCCAGCGGGGCCAGGAGGGTGCGCGATGCCATGGGTCAAGGGTGCGGCCGCGGACCCGGCGGCGCATCTGGGCGCGCACCCGGGCGGGCCGGTGGGCAGGGGGGCGCCACGCCCGCGCACGTGCCACGATGGAGCCATGAGCCAGCCCGATGACATCGACAAGCTGCTGCGCGAGATCGACGCCATGAACGCCCGCTCCGGCACGGGCCCCGCCCTTCCCGCACCGGCGCAGAACAAGGCGATCGAGCCGGCCACGAGCCCCTCGAGCGGATCCGGGCGGGTCGCGTGGGCCGGCGCCAGCGCGATCGGTGGGCTGCTCGTCGGTGGCGTCACCGGGACCATCCTGACGTTCCTGCCCTCGGTGAGCACCGTGTCGACTGCAGTGGGAGCCGCACTCGGCGCCGCTGGTGGCCGGGTTCGTCAGCGGCCCGCCCGACTGGTTCCGCCGGGGCTGACCGGCGGTCGCGTCACCCTCGCGGCAGGTCCCGCCACGCAGGCAGTTCCAGGTCGTCCCGGCGCAGTCCCTCGGCTGAGCGGACCGCGCGGAGCACAGCGTCCGCGGTGACCTCGGCGGCCATCACGGACAGCAGCAGCCCGAGGAGCTCCGTCGGCAGCGAGGCCTGGACCTCCTCGTCGAGGGTGCCGGTCGCCGCCGCGAAGAGCGTGTCGCCGTCCATCGGGGTGTGCACCGGGCGGATCGTGCGCGCCAGCCCGTCGTGGGCGACCTGGGCCAGCCGGGTCGTCTGCGCCTTCGTCAGGCGCGCGTCGGTGATCACGACCCCGATCGTGGTGTTCGCCCCCGCCGCCGGCCCGCCCTGCACACCGCTGCCGAGGACCGTGGCGACGGTCCCGGCCAGGTCCAGGGAGTCGGGGGCCACCCGCGCCCCGGCCAGGATCGCCCCGGTGCCGGGATCCACGACGTCACCCACCGCGTTGACCACCACGACGGCGGCCATCGTGACTCCGTGCGCCGCGAGCGTGGCGATCCCCAGTCCTCCCCGCATGGCCCGGTCAGGTCCGAGCAGCTTGCCCACCGAGGCCCCTGCCCCGGCGCCCACATTCCCCTCCGCGGCGGCACCAACGGGCACTGCAGCCGAGCAGGCCCGCGCGCCGCTGCGGGCATCCGGGCGGATCGCGGGATCACCCACGCCGAGGTCGAAGATCACCGCGGCCGGCACCAACGGGACGCGCACCGGACCCACCTCGACCCCGCGTCCCTGTTCCTCGAGCCAGCTCAGCACGCCGCCGACGGCGTCCAGGCCGAAGGCGCTGCCGCCGCACAGCGCGATGGCGTGGACCTCCTGCATCGTGGCGACCGGGTCCAGCAGGTCGGTCTCCCGGGTGCCGGGGGCAGCTCCCCGCACGTCCACCCCCGCGGTGGTCCCCTCGGGCATCAGCACGACGGTGACCCCGGTGGGGCGCCGGTCGTCGGTGTCGTGCCCGATCAGGACCCCCGGGAGCGGGCCTGCGGGGACCGCCGAATCCTGCATGGGGTCATCCAACCCCGGTCGACGTCGGGTGTCGGCCCGGACAGCCGATTTGCCGCGATCCACGGGAACCTCGCGCCCGTTCCTGTCGATCGGCGCCCATTCCCGGCCCCCCGCGGACGCTGGGGAGCAACCTCGCGCCCGTTGTGGTCGAACCCGCCCGGAATCGCGGTCGACTTTCGACGGCTTCGGGCGCGAGGTTGGCCACCGACCGTGGTGGCACCGGCCCAATCGACGAGAAGGGCCGCGAGGTCCGGGTCGGACCGCCTCCCGGGGTCGTCCAGCAGGCAGGAGGCGAGGGCAGCAGTGATCCGCCGGGGGCTGCGGTCTGTGCGGCGCGACCCTAGGCTCGGAGCCATGACCACCGTCCCCACCTCCGCTCCACACGCCCTGCTCGTCGGCGTCGGGCCCGGCCTGGGTGCCAGCCTTGCGCGGATCTTCGCGGCCTCCGGTCATGACCTGACGCTCGTCGCCCGGACAGCCGCCAGCCTCGACCCCGTGGCCGAGGAGGTACGGGCGATGGGCCGCACCGTGCGTACGGAGCTGGTCGATGCAAGCGACCTCGATGCCGTCGCCTCGGCTGTGCGCAGGGCCTCTGACTGGCGGGCGATCTCCCTGCTGCACCACAACGCCTCGATGAACCCCGGCGGCCTGCTCGACGCCGACGTCGACACCCTGCGAGCGAGCGTCGGGGTCAACGCCCTGGCCGCCGTGGTGGCCGTGCAGGCAGCCCTCCCGGGGCTGGTCGCGACCGGTGGGCGGGTCACCTGGACCGGCGGCGGGGTCGCGCTGAGCCCGAGCGGGGACTACGGGGTCCTGGCCCTGGGCAAGGCCGCGATGCGGGCGGCCGGGTTCGCCCTGGCCCAGGAGCTGGCCCCGCATGGGGTCCAGCTGCGGATGCTCACGATCAAGGGCTTCATCCGACCCGGCGGGCGGTTCGACCCGGACCGGATCGCCGAGGCGTTCTGGGCCTTCGCCCAGGAGCCGGGCGCCGACGTCGAGCGCCTGTACGACGGGCGGGCCTGAGGTGGCACAGGCCCCCCTGCGGGAGGTCCCCGGTCACTTCGTGCGGGGCGTGGCCATGGGCAGCGCCGATATCGTGCCGGGCGTGTCCGGGGGCACGGTCGCACTCGTCCTGGCCATCTACCACCGGCTGGTCACCACGATCCGGAACGGGTCCTCGGCGCTGGGCCATCTGCTGAAGCTCGACGTCCGCGGCGGCGCCGCCCTACTGCGGCAGGTGGACTGGCTGTTCCTCATCCCCCTCGGCCTCGGGATCCTGACGGCGGTCCTCACGCTGGCCGGTGCGATCGAGCACCAGCTGGAGGTCCACCCCGTCCAGATGTCGGGGCTCTTCCTCGGCCTGGTGGCCGGGTCGACCGTGGTGGCCACCGGCCTGCTGACCAGGCGCGACGTGCGCGAGTGGGCGCTCATCGTGGGGGCCGGCGCGGCGTTCTTCATCGCCCTGGGGTTCACCTCGGGATCCGCGGAGGATGTGGCCACCGACCCGGCCCTGTGGGCCTTCTTCCTGGCCGGTGCGATCGCGATCTGCGCGATGATCCTGCCCGGGATCAGCGGGTCGTTCCTCCTGGTCGTCCTGGGGATGTACTCGGCCGTCCTCGCGGCGGTGAACGAGCGCGACCTCGTGACCGTCGCGGTCTTCGCCCTCGGGTGCGTGGTCGGTCTCGCGCTGTTCAGCCAGCTGCTGCACTGGGCGCTCACCGAGCACTACGACACCGTCATGGCCGTGCTGATCGGCCTGATGCTCGGGTCGTTGCGGGTGCTCTGGCCATGGCCGGACGGCGCGGAGAGCGTGGCGCTCGGTGCGCCGGACGAGGCCGTCGCGGCGACGATCGGCCTGGCCGTGTTC
Organism: uncultured Actinomycetes bacterium; assembly: GCA_963774745.1. GTDB lineage: Bacteria > Actinomycetota > Actinomycetes > S36-B12 > CAIYMF01 > Prado023. The sequence goes on from CAVZGE010000006.1 coordinate 117,556, forward strand.
GGCCTGGGACTGGTGCTGGTCATCGACCGGATCGCCCACCGGCTCGAGCATCGCCGGACCAGCGACGAGATCGATGAGCTGCAGGCGAGCTAGCGACGCGCAGCCCCCCTCGGCCCGGAGCGGACCGGCGACGCGCAGCCCCTCGGCCGAGCAGCCGGCCGACGCCCTGTCGGGGAGGCCGGCGGAGTAGCGTGGGGCGCAGCCTCGGATCCAGGGGGACCGAGTGCCCCCGGTCGGGGCTCGACCGAGGAGGCATGATGGGTGGCAGGCGGAGCAGGGCTGGCAGGACGTCGGCGGCGGTGGCACTGGCGTTCCTCGGCTTCGGCCTCGGGGGGTGTGGCGGCGGGGATGGCGACGCGACGATCGTCACCGATGACGGAACGGTCACGGTCGACACGGACGGCGACGACGGCACCATCAAGATCGAGTCCAGCGACGGGTCGATGACGATCACCGGGGACGGCGGTGGCGAGCTGCCCGAGGGCTGGCCGGCCGAGGTCCAGGTGCCTGCCGGCGGCACGGTCACCTCTGCGGTCGCCCTGACGGGGGAGGAGTCGGGCTGGACTGCCACGCTGACCTACCCGGACACGTCCTCCGCGGACCTGGCGGCCGAGGTCAAGTCCAACATGGAGTCCGCGGGCTTCGCGCTGCAGGGGGAGTTCACCTCCGCCGAGGGGGCGATGGGCACCTACTCCGGGAACGGCTACGCGGTGACGGCCATGGTCGGCGAGGAGGACTCCGCGGCCACGCTCCTGATGACCATCGCCAAGGAGAGCTGATCCCCCCGACGGCCGGGTAGCGACGGCCGGGTAGCGGCGCCCGGGTAGCGACGGCCGGGTCCCTGCTCGGTCCGCTCCCCGTTCGGGCAGGCGAGGCTATCCTCATGGGTATGTCCGAGAACGAGAGCCGCCTGAGCCCGAGTGCCGTCGAGCGGCCATCGCCCGACCGGCACCGCGTCGTGGTCATCGGATCCGGATTCGGTGGCCTGTTCGCCGCGCAGGCACTCAAGCGCACCGACTGCGACGTGACCCTGATCTCGCGCACGACGACCCACCTCTTCCAGCCGCTGCTCTACCAGGTGGCCACGGGGATCCTGTCCATGGGCGAGATCGCCCCGGCGACCCGGGAGATCCTGCGACGCCAGCAGAACGCCACCGTGCTGCTCGGCGAGGTCACCGACATCGACCTCGCCGCTCGCACGGTCACCTCGCAGGCTGCACCCGGCCCGCTGGTCACCCCCTACGACAGCCTGGTCGTCGCCGCGGGAGCGGGGCAGTCCTACTTCGGCAACGACCACTTCGCCGAGTTCGCGCCCGGGATGAAGTCCATCGACGACGCCCTGGAGCTGCGGGGGCGGATCTTCGGCTCCTTCGAGCTGGCCGAGCGGGCCACCGACCCCGAGGAGGTCAGGCGCTTCCTGACCTTCGTGGTCATCGGGGCCGGGCCGACGGGCGTGGAGATGGCCGGCCAGATCTCCGAGCTGTGCAACCGGGCGCTCAAGCGGGACTTCCGCAGGATCGACACCACGTCCGCGCGGATCGTGCTGCTGGACGCCGCACCCGCGGTGCTGGGCCCGTTCGGCCCGAAGCTGTCGGCCGAGGCGGAGCGGATCCTGACCGGCGTGGGCGTCGAGGTGCTGCTCAACGCCAAGGTCGTCGGCCTGGACGCGGCCGGTGTCACCTACGAGACCGCCGACGGGCAGCGGACCTTCATCCCCGCAGCCTGCAAGGTCTGGGCCGCCGGGGTCTCGGCCTCCCCGCTCGGTGCCCTGCTGGCCGAGCGCTCCGGGGCGGAGGTCGACCGGGCCGGGCGGGTCCTGGTCGAGCCGGACCTCAGCGCTGCCCGGGCATCCCGAGGTCTTCATCGTCGGCGACATGATCGCCCTGGACAACCTGCCCGGGGTGGCGCAGGTGGCGATCCAGGGCGGGCGCCATGCGGCGGCGACCATCCGGGCGAGGATCGAGGGTCGCCCCGGTCCCGGGCGCTTCGAGTACCACGACAAGGGCAGCATGGCGACCATCACGCGGTTCAGCGCCGTGGCCAGCGTCGGGCGCATCCGGACGGCCGGCTTCACGGCCTGGCTGCTCTGGCTCGTCGTGCACCTGATGTACATCGTGGGGTTCAAGAGCCGCCTGACGACGCTGGTCAACTGGTCGGTGAGCTTCGTCGGGCGCAACCGCTCCGAGCGGACGACCTCGGCCCAGCAGGTGGTCGCCCGCACCCGGCTGCGCCGCGATCCGGATGCCCCACCCGTCTGGCCGGGAGCGGTGGGGGAGGGCCTGACCCCGATCACCGGGCGCCCTCCTGCTCAGTGAACGGACGGTGAACGGGACATGTCCGGCACCTGACCCTCCGGTGCCTGTCACCGGACGTCGGACCCCACCGCGGCGCTAGCCTTCAAGGGTCATGGCTCCCCGTGTGCAGAAGCCCGCGCACCTCGGCGAGCGGCCCCGAGAGTGGCTGCCCGTGCGATCGTGGCTGCCCACCTACCAGCGCCGATGGCTGCGGGGCGACCTGATCGCCGGGTCTGTCGTCGCCGCACTCGCGATCCCGCAGTCCCTCGGTTACGCCAGCATCGCCGGCCTCCCCGTGCAGGTCGGCCTGTATTCGCTGCCCACGGTCCTGGTCGTCTACGCGCTGCTGGGCACCTCGCGCAAGTTGATCGTCGGCCCGGTCTCCACCGTCGCGCTGCTCACCGGGACGCTCATCGCGGGGTTCAACCCAGCCAGCCAGTCGCAGGCCGTGGCCCTGGCCGCGGGCATGGCCATCGCCGCGGGCCTGATCCTGATGCTGGCCAGCGTCCTGCACGTCGGGTGGGTGGCCGAGTTCCTGTCCAAGCCCATCGTGACCGGCTTCGTGCTCGGCCTGACGATCCTGGTGATCATCGGTGAGCTGCCCAACATCCTGGGAATCCCGGTTCCCCCAGGGGACGTGGCCTCGCGGATCCGGGACCTGGTCACCGGCCTGGACGACATCCACCCGCAGACCGTCGTCGTCGGGGTCGCCTCGCTGGCCCTGATGTTCGGCGGCACGAAGCTGGCACCGAAGGTCCCGTGGGCGCTGGTCACCCTGATGGCCGGGCTGGCCGCCTCGAACATCCTCGACCTGGCCGCGTCCGGTGTCCGGGTCGTCGGGGAGGTGCCCCAGGGCCTGCCCACCCCGTCGCTGCCGGGGATCGCGGTGTCCGACTGGGGCCAGGTCCTGGTCGCGGGGGCCGCGGTCGCGTTCGTCGGCCTCGCCGAGGGCCTGAGCGCGGCCCGGCTGTACGCCACGGAGGATGCCCGGGTCGACGCCAGCCAGGAGCTCCTCGCCGTCGGGGTCGGCAACGTCAGCTCCGGGATCTTCGGCGGGTTCGGCGTGGCCGGGAGCCTGTCCAAGACCGCGACCGTGGACCGGGCCGGAGGTCGCACGCAGGTGGCGAGCCTCACCACCGCGCTCCTGGCCCTTGCCACGATCCTGTTCCTGGCCCCCGCGCTGTCGGCCCTTCCCAAGGCGACCCTCTCGGCGATCGTGATCCACGCGGTCTGGGGGCTCCTGGACTTCAAGTCCATGCGTCGCTACGCCTTCCTGCGCCGCAACGACATCGTGGCCGCCACCGTGGCTGCCGTCGGCGTGCTGGTGTTCGGCCCGCTGCAGGGCCTGCTCCTGGCCATCGCGCTGTCGGTCTTCGGCCTGGTCTACCGCTCCAGTCGCGTGGACGTCGAGGTGATGGGCCGGGTGCCGGGGGAGAAGGCTGCGTGGGGCGGCATGCGCAACCACCCGGAGCGTCATCCGGTGAAGGGGATCCTGGTCCTGCGGGTCGACGTGCCCCTGTTCTGGGTCAACTCGGCCTCGATCAAGGATGCGATCCTCACCCGGGTCGATGGGGCCCGTGAGTTCGTGGACGAGGACATCGTGGCCGTTGTCGTCGACATCGAGGGGACCAACCAGATCGACACCACGACGGTCGACATGCTCGAGTCGCTGCTGGCCGGCCTGCGGGAGCGGTGCGTGGACCTCTACCTCGTGCGCGTGATGTACCCGGTGCGCATCGTGCTGCGCCGGGCCGGGTTCGTCGCGAAGATCGGCGAGGACCACATGTGGCACACGATCAGCCAGGGCGTGCGCGAGGCCAGGATCCACTACGGGCTCAAGGAGGGGGTCGTCGACTCGGCCGGCGGGTACGACAGCGTGGCTGAGGAGCACGAGGAGCGCATCGTGCCCAGGTACTTCGCCGACTCCCGGGCCGACGCCCTCGTGCAGGACGACTCCGCGGGGGACGCCCTGGCGGGGGACGACCCCGGGGCCGACGCGCCGGGCGATCGCCCGGGAGACGAGGAGGCGCACGAGGGGTCCGCGGAGCCGCGAACCGCCGTGGAGCTGGGGAACCAGGGCTCCGAGACGCCGCGCACCGCCGTGGAGGCCGTTGCGATCGCACGCGGCCTGGATCCCGATGCGTTGGGCGATGGGGCCGGTGCCGAGCCGGAGTCGGCGCAGGCGGCTCCCAGGAAGAACGGCAAGCCGAACGGGAACGGCAAGGCGCAGCGGGCCTGAGGAAGGCGGGTCCCTCGGTCCGGTTGCGCGGGAACGATTGGGCCCGGGGCCATCGCTCGTGCTTCGATGGTGCCCTGTGCGCGACGTGGTCCCGCACCCCCACCCGCACCCCCCACCCGCACCTCCAGGAGTCCCGCTCGTGCTGCCCGTGCTGTCCCCTGCGCCCGCCGCGATCGACGTCCCGGGCCGCTACATCCGGCCCCTGGCGGGGCGTGAGATCCGCGGGTTGGCCTGGGTCGGCGACGACCTGCTGGTCCTCGACTCGCGCACGGGGCGACTGGCCCTCGTGGACCCGGTGACCGATGGCACCCAGGTGGTCAACGACGGGCGTGCTCGGGCCCTTGTGGGGGCCGGCGGGCTCGCGATGGCCGATGGGGTGGTGTGGTTCACGACGGCCGCAGGTCTGCATCGCGCCGCGTGGCTGGATCCGACGGGGGACGCCGCCGCCGCCCGAGTGGCCGACCCGCAACTGGTCCTATCGGTCCCGGGAGCCAGCGCTGTCGCGGTGCTCGGCAGCCGGGTCCACCTGGTGCGCGGCGCGACGCTGGAGGTCCGGGAGATCGCCGCCCTCGATTCCGTGGTCGCCAGCATCGCGCTGCCCGGCATCGGCGCCAAGGGGATCGCGGCCACGGCGGAGGCGATCTGGGTCTGTGACGACCTGGAGCAGACCGTGTACTGCCTGGACCCGAGCACCCTGGCCACCCGGTTCATGGTGGTCGCGCCGCTCGAGCGACCGACGGCCATCGCGGCCCGCCGCGCGCCCGGCGAGGCCGCCGACACCCTGCACGTGGCCTACTACGAGGACGAGCCGTACCTCAAGGACAACCCGTGGATCGACCCGTCGTGGGAGGTCCGCTACCGTGACCGCGCCCTGGTCCACCAGCTCCGCGTGCACCACGACCCCGTCGCCATGAAGGCGTGGTCCACCGGCCACCGGATCCAGATGCACTACTACGTCGACCTCGAGCCCGACGCCGACGTCGAGCCCCTGGCCGATGTGCGGTGGCGGATGAGCCTGCCGATCGACAGCCCGCGCCAGCGGATGGTCGCGGTGGAGCCGATCGGACTGCCCTTCGAGCTCGTCGAGGAGGACGGCCAGCCCGTCGCCGTCTTCACCATCCCGCGCGTCGACGCCGGGACCCGGCTGATCCTCGGGTGGCGGGCCACCCTGGAGGTCTTCGGCATCAAGCACCTGCTGACCGCCGAGGACCTTGCCGACGCCCCGGCGCTGAGCCCGGAGATGGCCGCGCGCTACCTCATCGACGACGAGGACCTCGACCTGGACTCCCCGGAGATCGCCGAGGCCACGGTCGTCGCCCTCGGCGACGAGACCAACGTCCTCGAGCAGGCGCGCCGGCTGCGCAGCTACGTCTACGACCGTCTGTCCTACGAGATGGGCAACGCCGACTCCCCGATCGGGGTGCTGGCCCGCGGGACCGGCTCGTGTGGCGAGCACGTGGGCACGATCATGGCGCTGTACCGCCGCGCGGGCCTGGCCTGCCGGGTGGCCGGGCGGTACAAGAGCCCGTACCACCCGTGGAGCGGGGGACCGCTGTTCCCGGACTTCAACCACGTCTGGGTCGACCTCTACCTGCCCGGCCACGGCTGGGTCCCGGTCGAGAGCAACCCTGATGGTGACGTGGTGGACGTCGGGCCGTACCCGGACAGGTTCTTCCTCGGCCTGCCCTGGCGGCACGTCGAGGTCGGCAAGGACATCTCCTTCGAGAAGGTCACCTACGACGCCGGCCACCGCCGTCGCCGGATCGGCGCGCGCCGCCTGAGCCGCAACCACATCCGCTTCGACATCCTCGCCGAGATCGCCCCCACCTGACCCAGCCCCCCAGGCGCCCCTCCCCCCGGAGCCCTCGGAGTTCGTCCACTTTCCGGTGGCCCGAGTGCAGCCTCGTCCGTTTCTCCGCGCTCCGACGCTCGCGGAGACGGACCAACTGCGACGCGGACGGCGGACGGCGGACGGCGGACGGCGGACGGCGGACGGCGGCGTCAGGCGGGGGCCATCGGCCACACCGTGACCGCCAGGGTCGCTGGGGCGTCGGTGACGTCGAAACTCAGCAGGTCGTCCCCTTCGGTCGGGTAGATGCGGGCGCTCATCGCCAACCGGCCGCCGTCGACGAAGACCTCGATCGAGGAGTGGTCCAGCAGGATCCGCGCGTCCACTCGGGAACCGGGTCGGAACGTGCCGGTGTGCACCCCGCCCTCGCCTGTGCCCAGCCGGGTGCGATCCAGCGTCGCGGTGCCGGCGTGCGGGTCGAACGTGACGACCACGGGTCGCCCGGCATCTCCCTCGCGCAGCCGCACACCGATCGTTCCACCCGGCTCACAGGTCGCCGACAGCTCGATGTCCAGGGCGGTGCCGCTGGTGCCGCTGAGCCCCAGGGAGGTGTTGGCCTCGAGGAGGGCGGCCCCACCCTGGTCCGACGACAGCGACACCGGCTCACCACGCAGCGTGTCGAGCTCGGCGACGGGCCACTGCACCAGCGCGTCCGCGTCGAGGCTCAGCACGCGCGGCACGGTCAGGCAGTGCACCCACCCGTTGGCCACCGTCGGGTGCTTGTCGGCCAGCGTCGGCTGGCCGTCGTGGTCGGGCATGCCCATCCAGCCGACCATGATCGTCCGGCCGGCGGCGTCGGTGAGCGTCTGCGGGGCGTAGAAGTCGGGGCCGGCGTCGACCCGGCGGTACCCGCCGTCGCGGGTGAAGGCCGGCGTGCGCACGTCGAGCGTCCCGATGGCGTACACCGAGACGTCCTCCCAGCGCCCGGAGCCTGCGGCTTCACCGTGGTCGAGCTGCGGGGAGATCAGCAGCACGTCGTGGCCGTCCAGGTGCACCAGGTCCGGGCACTCCCACATGTAGCCGTACGGATCCCCCGCCCCGCCGGCGATCTGTCCCAGGTACTGCCAGTCGACGAGATCCTCGGAGCGCAGCAGCAGGGCCGTGCCGTACAGGTCCTCGGTCTGCGCGCCGAGCACCATCCAGTGGTGGCCGTCGCGGGTCCAGGCCTTCGGGTCGCGCACGTGCGCGGTGCAGCCCGGGATGGCCCCGACGAGGGGGTTGGCGTGGTGCTTGATGACCCGGCCCGCCGGGTCCACGGTGGCCAGCAGCTGGAAGGGCGTGCGGCCGCCGTCGGGGGTTCGCACGTTGCCGGTGTACAGGAACCGGACCGCGCCCTCGTGGACGATGCCGCTGCCCGAGTAGCACCCGTGGCTCTCGTAGTCGTGGCTCGGGGCCAGCGCGATGGGCTGGTCGGTCCAGTGCACCAGGTCCGTGCTCGTCAGGTGCGCCCAGAACTTCAGCGCATGCTTGGGTGCGAACGGGTGCCACTGGTAGCACAGGTGGTACGTGCCGCGGTGCGCCACCAGGCCGTTCGGGTCGTTGAGCAGCCCGACGGGCGGCTGCACGTGGAAGGACTGCCGCCACGGGTCCGCATCCACGGTGGGAGGTCGTTCCTCGACGGCACGGTGGGCGAGTGCGCGCAGCTCCCCGTCGAGGGCGAAGGCGTCGATCGTGGCGGGGGCACCCACCGCCTCGGCCCCCCCGCCGGGCCACGGGGCGCCCGCGGGCCGCCCGGGGTCGGGGGTCATGCCGACGAGTCCAGCGCGAGCTGGCCGAGCGCGATGCAGCCCGAGACCCCTGCCCTGTTGCCCAGGCCCGGGGGCACGATGAACTCGTCGATCCGCTCGAGGATCTCCGGCGCCTGCACGTATCCGTTGAGCATCTCGACCGTCCGGGTCCGGATGCGTGGGAACAGGTGCAGCTGCTCCATCACCCCACCGCCGAGCACGATGCGCTGGGGGGACAACGTGCAGATCAGGTTGCGGCAGGCCTCCGCCAGGTACTGGGCCTCGAGGTCCCAGGCCGGATGCTCGGGGCCGAGCTCGGCTGCGGGCACCTTCCAGCGCTCCCCGATGGCGGGCCCGGCGGCCAGGCCCTCGAGGCAGTCACCGTGGAACGGGCAGCGGCCCGGGTAGGGGTCGACCGCCGGATCCCGCCGCATGGCCACGTGGCCGGCCTCGGGGTGGATCAGGCCGTGCAGGATCCGGCCGTTGACGACGATCCCGCCACCGATGCCGGTGCCGATCGTCAGGTACACGAACGTGTCGACGTCCTGGGCAGCACCCCAGAGGTGCTCCCCGAGGGCGGCGCCGTTGACGTCGGTGTCGAACCCGATGGGGACGCCGAACGCAGCACTCAGCGGGCCGACCACGTCGGTGTCGGTCCAGCCGGGCTTGGGCGTCTTGGTGACCCACCCGTAGGTGGGGGAGTCCGGGTTCGGGTCGCAGGGCCCGAAGGTCCCGTACCCGATGGCTGCCAGCTGCTCGCCGTGCTCAGCCTGCCAGGTCGTGAAGTAGTCGATGACCCGCGGCAGGCACTCGTCCGGCGAGCTCGTGGGGAACCGGACCTCGTCGCGCAGGTCGTCGGGTCCGGTGCCAACCGCGCAGACCATCTTGGTCCCGCCGGCCTCGACGGCTCCGATCAGTGGCTTCATGTGGATCCCTTCGCATGTGGTGTGCCTGCACCCATCCAACTCGGGTGCGGGGCCCGTGGCCTGCCCACGGGGGCACGGGATCAGGTCAACCGTGACCCCGTGGGGTGGGGTGGTGCACCCCCGGCTCGGCAAGGGTCGGGGGTGCACCGGTCGGGCGCCCCTGGTGGGGGCCGGTTGGGGTGCTCAGGCCAGGGCGTCGAGCTCCTTGGCCTTGGGCAGGGCCACGGCCTCGATCTCCTCCTCGGTCATCTCCTCCTCGGCCTCCTTGGCGAAGCCGCGGGCCTTGGTGATCGCGAACGTCGCCAGCATCGCGACGCTGATCGAGATGGCCATCCCGACGAAGTACATCGGGATCTTCTCCGGCGTGACCAGCGCGGTGCCGGGCACGCCCGTGGCACCGATGCTGGTCATCGTCACGTCCGTGGCCACCACGAAGGCGCCCGCACACCCGCCGCCGATCAACGCCCCGAGGAAGGGTGTCAGCAACCTCAGGTTCACACCGAAGATGGCGGGTTCGGTGATCCCGAGGAAGGCCGACACGGCCGACGGGATCGTGATGTCCTTGATCTTCGTCGCACGGTGGCGGATCAGGAAGTAGGCCGCCAGGGCGGCACCACCCTGGGCCACGTTGGACATCGACCAGATCGGCAGCAGCGGGTTGGCGCCAGTGTCGGCCAGCAGGCCCAGTTCGACGGCGTGGAACGAGTGGTGCACGCCGGTGATCACCAGCAGCGAGTAGGTCGCGCCCATGATGAACCCGGCGACGGGCCCGCCGAACTCGAGCAGGTTGACGAAGAAGTCCGAGATCAGCGTGCCGACCCAGCGCATGACCGGGCCGATGACCAGGATCGTGGCGAAGCCGGTCGCGATGACGGCGAACAGCGGGGTGAACAGCATGTCGAGCACGGTGGGCATGCGCTTGCGCAGCCATTTCTCCACGATCGCCAGGAAGTACACCGCGAACAGCACCGGCAGGACAGTGCCCTGGTAGCCGATCTGCGCGACGTCCCACCCGAACAGCGACCACGTCGGGATGTTCCCCTCGAGGGCTGCCTGGCCCTGGCCCCAGGCGTTCAGCAGCGCGGGGTGGACCATGATCATGCCGATCACCGCACCGAGGTACTGGTTGGCCCCGAACACCTTCGCGGCGCTGAAGCCGATCAGGACCGGCAGGAACACGAACGCCGCGTTGGCGAACATGATGATGATCGCCGCCAGGTCCGCGATCGCGGGCCATTGCCCGATCAGGTTCTCGTCATCAGCCAGCCACGGCCACAGGCCGGTGTTGGGCCAGCAGGTTGTACAGGCCCATCATCAGGCCGGAGGCGACCAGCGCCGGGATCAGCGGCACGAAGATGTCCGACAGCGTCTTCACTGCGCGCTGCGCCGGGTTCATGTTCGCGGCGGCTGCCTTCTTGACCTCCTCCATGGAGGCTTCCTTGATGTGGGTCAGCGCGGCCAGCTCGTCGTGGACCTTGTTGACCGTGCCGGGGCCGAGGATGATCTGGTACTGGCCGCCGGCGGTGAACGACCCGGCCACGGCCTCGATCTTCTCCACGGCCTTCTTGTCCGCCTTGGTCTCGTCGACGAGCACGAGCCGGAGGCGGGTTGCGCAGTGGGCGTAGCTCGCGATGTTCTCCGGGCCGCCCACGTCCTTCAGGATCTGCTCTGCGATCCCCTTGTAGTCCATGCCTGCACCTCTCTTGGGGTGTGGAGCCGCCCGCGTCTGGTGCGTGTGACCGGCAGGTCGCCGGATCTCGTTGTGCGGCTCGTGATCAGTATGCTACGGACATTCCAACATTGCAAGCGTTTACATCAGCAACCCACCAAAGTGTGACCAAGCGCACACTTCGCAAGCGTTTGCAGACCGCTCGTTAGACGTGACAGCGCTTGCATGATAGCGTTTGCAGCATGGTCAATGAGACAGCGTTTGCAGAGGTGTCTGTGTCTGCTAACGGACATCTGAACCATCGGCGGCCCGGTGCGGGCGCGGATATCGAGGCAGTGGCACGGTTGGCCGGGGTGTCCACGGCGACGGTCTCCCGCGCGCTGCGCGGCCTGCCGAACGTGTCGGCCGAGGCCCGGGCCAAGGTGCTGACCGCCGCCCGGGAGCTGGACTACGTCATCTCCCCGAGCGCCTCGCGACTGGCCAGCGGGCAGACCCACTCGATCGGCGTGGTCACGCCCTACCTGGGGCGGTGGTTCTTCGGCCAGGTCCTGTCCGGCGCCGAGGAGGTGCTCCGCGCGGCGGGGTACGACGTACTGCTGTACGCGCTGCCCGACGAGGCCGCCCGGTCGGGCTTCTTCGCACGCATGCCCCTTCGCCGCAGGGTCGACGGGGTGCTGGTCCTGACGCTTCCCATGGAGGACGCCGAGATCGAGCAGCTGCGCGCCCTCGGGGTGCCCATCGGATCGGTGGGCGTCCCAGGGCCGGGGGTCTCCTGCGTGTCCATCGACGATGCGGCCGCGGCCCGGGTCGCGGTCAACCACCTGGTCAACCTGGGCCACGAGCGGATCGCCCTGATCGGCGGTGGCCCGAGTGAGCCGATCCATTTCTCCGTACCCCACGATCGACTCGCGGGCTTCCGGGGGGCCATGGCCGACGCGGGCCTGCCGGTGCCCGACGGGTATGTGGCGGACGGCGCCTTCACCTACGCCGGCGGCGAGGCAGCGATGGCCAGTCTGCTCTCCCTGCCGAATCCCCCCACCGCGGTCTTCGCGGAGTCCGACGAGATGGCCATGGGTGCCATGCGCACGATTCGCCACTCCGGGCTCCGCTGCCCCGATGACATCAGCATCGTCGGCTTCGACGACCACGAGCTGGCCGAGATGGTCGACCTGACCACGATCGCCCAACCGGTCCACGAGCAGGGCAGGATCGCCGCGCAGCTGCTGCTGGACGGGATCGCCGGGGCGCAGGCATCTGATCGGCGGCTACCGACCCGGATCGTCCCGCGGTCGAGCACCTGCCCGCCGGGAGGTGGGCGGCGCCACCGGGTCGCGGGGGCGGCTGCGCGCTCAGAGCCGGTGGAACCCGAGAGACCTTCGTGACACCCCACAGCCAAGACGTAAGCGGCTCGCGGCAGGATCCCCCAGACACTGCCGCAGGTCTCCGCCAAGGGGGCGGCACGGCGTTCGTGCTCTGCGATGCTGATGTGACCGATGAACCGGCGCCCCAGGTCAGCGTGGTCGGGGCTACGGCGGACCCTGTGAAGGACTACCTCAGGCAGATCGGGAGGGCCGCACTGCTCACCGCCGAACAGGAGGTGGCACTGGCCATCCGGATCGAGGCAGGGTTGCTCGCCCAGGAGAAGCTGGACTCCGGCCTGGCCCTGGACCCGCGACTGAGTCGGGAGCTCAACTGGTTGGCCCAGGACGGGCAACGCGCCCGCAACGACATGCTCGAGGCCAACTTGAGGTTGGTGGTCTCACTGGCCAAGCGACACACCGGCCACGGACTGCCGTTCCTGGACCTGATCCAGGAGGGCAACCTCGGCCTGATCCGAGCCGTCGAGAAGTTCGACTACACCAAGGGCTACAAGTTCTCCACGTATGCCACGTGGTGGATCAGCCAGGCGATACACCGGGCCCTGGCCATGCAGTCGCGCACCATCCGGATCCCGACGAAGGTTGCTGAGACCATCCGCCAGGTATCCGTGCGGCACGCCCAGCTCCAGGCGGAGCTGGGCCGCGAACCGACCACAGCTGAGCTGGCCGAGGCACTGGACCTGCCCCCCGAGAAGGTGCTCGAGTCCCAGCGATACGCCCGGGAGCCGCTGTCGCTGCACACCCCGCTCGGTGCGGACGCCGACACGGAGTTCGGCGACCTGATCGAGGACACGGAGGCGGTCGGCGTCTCGGACGCTCTGTCGCCCAGGTTGTTGCGGCAACAGGTCGAGGCGGCGTTCGCCCTGCTGTCCGAGCGCGAGGCGGCGGTGATGCGGATGCGGTTCGGCCTGGACGATGGCCAACCCAAGACCCTTGAGGACATCAGCAGGGTCCAGGGTGTGACCCGCGAACGGATCCGCCAGATCGAGTGCAAGGCCCTGTCGAAGCTCCGGCACCCCGCCCGCCAGTCCGGGCTGCTCGACTTCCTGGGGACTTGACCCCCTGCGCTCCAGGGGTGGGCGGATGGCGTGCGGTGGCAGGTCCCGAGGCCCCGCGCTACTTTGGCCCTGTGCGCCAGCCCGGGAGCCTCCGATGAGCAGGCGGTTCGTACTGTTCGCTGCTGTGTACCGATCCGGCCCGCTGGCTCTCGACGGTTTGCGGGTGCTCAGCTCCGCGGGCCGGGAGCAGGTGGCGGGGCCGAGCCTGCTGCATCGCGATGAGCTCGGTCGGACCACGCTCGAGAGGCCCAGCGGGTCCACCGTCGTGCGCGCGGCCCTGGTCGGGCTTCTCGTCGGTCTCGCGGCCGGACTGGGCACGCGGCTCATGTGGGCAACCGCCCTGATCGGAGCGGTGACCGGGGCCGTCGTCGGGTATCGCGACCGGTCCACGGAGGACCAGGAGCTGCGCCGCCTGGTGGGCGTGCGCGTCCCCGCGGGCGGGTACGCGGTCGTGGCCCTCACCGAGCAGGACCTGGCGCGGCGCCTGACCCAGCAGTTCGACCTCGCCGTGGAGACCTGCATGATCCCGATCGCGGGCCGCCGCATGTCCGAGCTCGCACGCAGGATGGCCATCGGGAACGCGGACGTGACGCGGGCCCTCGACGGTTCGTGACACCGACCGTCGCGTCCGCGACGGCGACCGCCGCGGGGTGTGCCATGATCCAGGTGTGTCGAGTGGGGGAGCTGATGTCGTCGCCTGAGGAACCGGACCCGCGTCGGGTGAGGTGGACGTGGCGGGCGCTCGGAGGCCTGGTCGCGATCATCGCCTACCTGCTGCTGCTGAACCTCCTCTACCGATCCGGGCGCGAGGTCCTCGCGCTGGCGCTCCTCGCGCTGGGGCTCGTGGCTCCCGGGGCCTGGCAGCTGCGCCGCAGCCGTTCACAGGACTGAGGTCAGCGGCTCGCCGGCGCAGTCCCATCCTGGGTGGCGCGGCTGACCCAGATCGACACCCCGCGCCCCGGGCAGTGGAACTCCGCCCTGCCGTGCGCGTCGGTGGTCAGGGTCCCGGGGATCGTCCCGGTCGCGTCGGTGAACTCGGCATCCGGGAGTCCAGTGTCGAAGACCTGCGCACCCGGCCCGCCGTTGCTCATCAGGACCACCACCGCCAGCCCTGTTGCTCGACGGCGCCAGCCGATCACGTTGGAGTGATCGAAGGCGTCGACCTGCTCCGCCTCGCCGAGGTCACGCCGCAGGCCCAGGCACACATCGAGGAATCCCCGGTGCGAGGCCATCTCCACGTCGACGGGCTCCTCGCCCCAGCGCTGCTCGGTGTAGGTCGCCCCGTAGTAGTCGGCGTGGAACACGCACGGGAAGCCCTCCCTGCGCAGCAGGACCAGCGCATAGGCCAGGGGCTTGAACCACTCGGCGACCGTCGACTCGAGGGCCTGCATCGGCTGCGAGTCGTGGTTGTCCACGAACGTGACCGCCATGTCGTGGCGTGCACTGACCAGCGATCCGGCGAAGATGGTTCGCAGGTCGAACGCGTCACCCTCGAGACCGGCTCGGTGGAACGCGAAGTGCAGCGGCACGTCGAAGAGCATCATCCTGTCGCCGACGGCACGTCCAGGAACCAGCTGAGCGCCCCGAGGTCGGCGCTCCAGTACTCGGCCACGACGGGGATCTCCCGGCCGGAGTGCGCGCGCAGGGCGTCGAGGTAGATCGGCAGCACCCAGGCCGGGATGTGCTTGACCGCGTCCAGGCGCAGGCCGTCCACGCCGGTGGTGTCCAGGTACCAGGTGCCCCAGTCGATGGTCATCGCCTGGACCTCGGGGTTGGACTGGTCGACGTCGCAGCCCATCAGGTACGCGTAGTTGCCGAACTCGTCGGCGACGTGGTCGTCGAAGGACTTGCCGTCGAACAGGTAGATCGTGTCCCAGTCGTCCGGGCGCCGCTCGTCGAAGTCGACGGCGTCGAAGTGCCGGTGGTCCAGGGTCCGGCCGTCGTGGGCACCGGCGCGCCCGGCGAAGTCGAAGCGGGTCCAGACCTCCACGTCGCGGGTCGGCCCGGACGGGCGGCTGCGGTCGTGGGTCGAGTGCGGGGTGGCCCGGATCACCTCCGACCCGTCGCCGCCGAGCCGGTGGTTCCAGACGATGTCGGCGTACACGGCGATGCCCGCGGCCTGCAGGGCGCCGATCGCTGCGAGGTACTGGTCCCGCGTGCCGTACTTGGTCGGGATCGTGCCCTTCTGGTCGAACTCCCCGAGGTCGTACATGTCGTACACGCCGTAGCCCACGTCGTAGCCGCCCACGTGGCCCTTGTACGCCGGCGGCAGCCAGACGGCGGTGAACCCGGCAGTGGCCAGGTCGCCGGCTGCGGCCTCGACCTCCCGCCAGAGGGTCCCGCCCTGGGGCAGGTACCAGTGGAACGCCTGCAGCATCACCCCGGTCATCGCTGCTGGATGCCCCGTGCCACGGTCGGGATCGCGGTCCTTGTGGCGGTCGTTGAGGCGGTCGAGGGTCGGGGTCATGGTTGATCGTCGCACCGGCGGCCACCGAAGTCGCGGCCTGGCGGCTACCCTGAGCAAGATGCAGTGGCTGGTGCGCGGTGAGGGGCAGGTGCCGACCGGGCGGCAGTGGTTGACCGAGCCGGAGGCTGCGCGCGCGGCTGGGATGCGATTCACCAAGCGCCGCAACGAGTACCTCGTGCGCCGGTACGCCGGCAAGTGCGCGGTGGCTGCCACGATCGGGCTCTCCGACGACCCGGAGAGCCTGGGGCGCATCGGGGTGCTCAACCGGATGACCGGCGCACCGTACGTCGAGGTGGACGGCCGGGCCCTCGGGCTGGACATCTCCCTGACCGATCGGGCCGGCTGGGCGGTCTGCCTCGTCGGGCCCGACCTCGGGGCGGTCGGCGTCGACGTGGAGATCGTCGAGCCACGCAGCGACGGCTTCGTCAGCGACTTCCTGACGCCGGCCGAGCAGGCCGTCGTGGCCGCCGCCGATGGGCCCGACGGTCACGACGCCGCGGCCAACCTGATCTGGTCGGCGAAGGAGAGCGCCCTGAAGGTGCTGCGCACCGGCCTTCGCGCCGACACCCGATCGGTCGAGGTGGTCCTCGCGGACCCCGAGGGGATCACGCGTGGGTCCCGACGCCCCGATGGGTGGCAGCGCCTGGCCGTCTCGTCGGGGGACACCCGGTTCCCGGGCTGGTGGCGCCGCGACGGGGTGTTCCTGCTCACGGTGGTCGCCTCCGCCGGACTCGACGACCCGCCGCAGGCACTGCCGGGCACCGCCGACCTCACCCAGGCCGAACCGATCCACTCCTGGCTGCACCACCCCCTGGCCGACTGACTCGGCCGCCGCCCCCGCCGCCGCCCCCGCGCGCCCGCCGCGCCCAGCCCGCCCCGCCGCCGTTCGATCGCCCCGATCCGGTTCGTCCGCCATCGCGCGGCCCACCCATCACGTCGTCCGCCGTTGCGGCGGCGAACGCTCGGAGATCCGGACCGATCAGCACGGCACCGTCGGTGCCCTACTCGGCGGGCTGCTCCTTGGCCATCCCGCGCTCGAGGGCGTCGATGACGTACGGGCGCAGGTCCGACGCGGAGATGATCCGGTCGACCGAGCCCATCTCCAGGGCCCGATCGATGGTGTGCACCGCGTCGAACTCACCGGCCGCCTCGCCGAGCTTCTCCGAGCGCACCTGCTCGGTGATCTCGGCCAGGCGCGCACGCCGCTCGGTCGCCTCGGCGCCGGTGGTTCCGGCGAGCAGCTTCTTGGCGGCGACCACCCGGGGATCGGCGTCCACACGTCCGCGGACCTCGCGGGCGAACACCGTGGCCGCAGCCGGGGCGCCGCCGATCACCGACGCGTAGGAGCCCTCGACGGCCACGACCTCCATCTGCGGGTTCAGGGCCTTGGAGAAGACCACGAACGCACCGCCGTGGTAGCGCGAGATCACCACGAACACGATCGGGCCCTTGAAGTTGGTGACCGCGCGGCCGATCTCCGCGCCGTACTCCAGCTGCCAGTGCCGCATGGACTCCGGGGACCCGTCGAACCCGGACAGGTTCGCCAGCACCACCAGGGGGCGGTTGCCGCTCGCCGAGGTCACCGCGCGGGCGGTCTTGCGGGAGGCCTGCGGGAACAGGGTTCCCGAGGTCCATGACGGCGGTCCGTCGGCGGGGACGAACCCACGGCGGGGGATCGGCCGGGACTCCAGGCCCAGCATGCAGACGCTGATGCCGCCGACCCGCGCGTCCCAGACCACGGAGTTCTCGCCACCGCGCCAGCGCTTCCAGCGCTCCAACGGCTCGCAGTCCTGGTCGGTGACCGAGCGCATGACCGAACGCACGTCGAAGGGCTTCTTGCGCTCCGGGTTCATCTCCGCGGAGAACACGTCGCCGACGACGGTGAAGTCGCAGTCGGGGACGGCGGCGTGCGGGAAGGGCCGCACATCGCGGTTGACCGGGTCGGACGTCGCGATCCGGCGCGGGAACCGCTCGCCGGGCTTCACGTACGTGTACTCGTAGTGGTGCAGGAGCAGCTGGCACGCGTCGGCCAGCGACGGCGCCCAGTACTGCGCCTGGCCGTTGGGGCCCATCACCCGCTCGTAGCCGCCGATGCCGGAGTTGTCGTCCGCCGACACGCCGCCGGAGAAGTCCAGGGCCTGCTTGCCGGTGAGCACCATGGAGCTGCCCGGGGTCATGATCAGGATCCCGCGGGTGTGCAGCAGCATCGTGGCCTCGGCGTTCCAGTACGGCTGGCCGCCGACGTTGATGCCGGTGACGACGATGTTGATCTCGCCGCCGGCCTGGGTGAACTCGATGATCCGACGCAGGGTGAGCGCGATCCAGTCCATGTTCTCGGTGCCGGACTCCATCGAGATCAACGCACCGGACGAGACCGCGAACCACTCCACGGGGACACCCATCTCGCCGGCCAGT
Organism: uncultured Actinomycetes bacterium; assembly: GCA_963774745.1. GTDB lineage: Bacteria > Actinomycetota > Actinomycetes > S36-B12 > CAIYMF01 > Prado023. The sequence goes on from CAVZGE010000006.1 coordinate 135,579, forward strand.
GCCAGGGCGGCGTTGACGATGCGGCACTCCGGCTCGGCGAGGTTCCCCAGCCCCCGTGTCGGGTCGGACAGCATGATCACGCGGGTCATGCCCTCCGGGTAGGCCTGGGTGTAGGTGGTGAGCAGTCCCACGACCAGGTTGGAGCTGTTCAGGCCGGGCTCGCGCATCACCGGCACCAGCACCTCGCCGGACTCGTCGAGGTCGTGCTCGACGAAGTGCGCGGGCAGGAACTTGCCGACCGTCCCGGGCTGCGGGGCGAACATCCGCAGGATCTCGAACGGGTAGGGCACGCCGAACCGCTGGGCGGTCAGGACCTTCTGCCGGTAGGCGGTGAGCGGGCGGACGATGTCGTCGCGCACCGGCTCCTCGGTGACCGTGATGGCCCGGGTGATGATCCCGTCGACGTTGAAGACGGTGGGCTTGAGGGTCCCGTCGGCCTGGGGCATCAGGGTCCGCAGGACGACCAGCTCGAGGCCGGCGCCCCCGGCCAGCGGGATCATCATCTCGGCGAGGTCCGACCAGTGCTCCTGCGGCACCGTCCACGGCGGGCGCACGAACAGCGTGATCCGGTTGGCCTGTGGGCGACCCCGCTCGGGGAAGGTGGCCCGGGCGCGGCGCATGGCGATGATCGCCTGCAGGCCCATCCGCTCCAGGGTCGGGTAGCCGGGGGCTCCGCCGCGCGAGTCGGGGACGACTGTCATGTCCCGGACCTCGGCCAGCGCGAACAGGCGATGGTCCTTCGGGTTGTCCCGGGCCACGCCGTGGAACAGGTAGACGTCCTCCATGGACGGCAGGCGGGTCAGGTCGAAGTTCTCCAGGCGCCACAGCTCCAGGCGCTTGGCCAGCATCGGGTGCAGGTTGCGGTAGAAGCGGTCCTCGGCCAGCTGGCCGTCGGCACCGGTCCGGTACGTGAAGTACTGGGTCTGGTTCTCCGGGTCGATGTCGGCCGCGAGGCTGGACACGGTCACGTCCAGGCGCCAGATCGGTCGACCGACCTCCCATCCGGCGACCTGCTCGGCGATCGCCGCCGAGAGCTCGTCCCCGCTCGGGTGGCTGTCGGGGCGCCAGGTCATCACGTCGATGACCGGGTTCCGGCTCGGGTCCACATCGGCCAGGTGGGCGGCCACAGCGGAGCCCACCGCGCCGATGTCCGAGAACGGGGTGAACGCCAGGACCACATGGATCGAGCGGCCCTCGAAGTCGTAGTCGGCGTGGCAGAGCATGACCCCCGCCACCTCGACGACCTGCAGGTCGCGGATCGGTCGGGTCCGGTACCAGCGCCGGGCGCGAACCTCCAGCAGCGCTGCCTGCAGGTCCTTGTCGGCCGTGGCCATGCGCCGGCGCAGCAGCAGCTTGCGCATCGGCTGGGGGGCGTCGACCAGGGCCGCGATCCGCTCCGCGCGCTCTGGGCGGTTGGGGTCCTCGGCAAGGGCGTCGAGGTGGGCCTCCATGCGCGCCTGGGTCTGGGCTCGGCCGGCCTCGACCACCGGCTCGTCGATGAACCGGAAACGGGCGTCGCGGGAGAGGTCTGCCACGGACTCCAGCTGACCCTGGGTGGAGGCGGTCAGGCGGTCGTAGCGCATGCGCGCCGAGTCGTCGACGAACGGCAGGATCCGGTCGCGGTAGCGCAGCCGTCGTTCGAGGATCCCGGTCACCACCCGGGCCAGCTGCGGACGCCGTGCCTGGGAGCCGAACAGCAGCACGACCGCCTGCTCCAGGTCAGGGCTGCGGTGCAGGTCGGTGACGCCGTAGCGGGCGAGGACCCGGGCCAGGCGGCGACGCATCTGGGCGGGCAGGCCGACGCGGTCCGGGTCCAGCCACTGGATGTAGCCCAGGAGGTACTCGCGGGCCGTGGTCACGCCCAGGTCGGACTGGGCGCCGCCCTCGCGCTCGGACTGCCAGAGCAGCCCGAGGTCGGTGAACAGGTCCAGGAAGCCGTCCTCGGCAGCCAGCAGCTTGGTGTCGCCGGCGCTGGCGCGGTTGGCGAAGGAGCGCTGCTCGGCCAGGAGCGCGTTCAGGGCGGCTGGGTCGAGCTCATAGCCCAGCAGGTAGCCGCGCAGGGCGGTGTAGACGCGCTCGAACGGTGGGCGGCCGGACGTGTCCGACAGGGCCATGCCGGCGAAGCTGACCCGCGAACCGTTGGTCGGCTGGACGTTCTCCTCCGCGTCGCCGCGCGTCGCCGGGCGGATCAGGACCAGCGGGGCACCTGCGTCGACCTGCTCGTTGGGCAGCACCTCAACCGAGGTGACGGTCCCGGCGAACGGCGCCCGCAGCGTGGACTCCATCTTCATCGCCTCGGCGATGATCAAGGGGTCGCCCTCGGCCACGTCCTGACCGGGGGTGACGGCGACGGAGACGATGAGCGCCGGCCACTGCGCGCGCACGGCGATGCCCTCGTCGCGGTCGACCCGGTGGGCGATCCCGTCGATCTCCAGCAGGCAGCCGGTGCCATGCGAGGCGATGACGACGTGCCGATCACGACCGGCGGCGGTGACGGTCCACTCGAAGTCGTTGGCGCGATCGATGACCACCTCGGCCACGGCGTCCCCGGAGTCGATGCGGTAGGTGTGGGGTCCGGTCTGGAACACCTGCAGGGAGTACTGCTGGCCGTCGTAGTTCAGGCTCGTGGACACCCCGGCCGCGTCGACCGGCTCCGGGCGGCCGCGGGCTGCCCGGGCGTGGAAGGCTGCGCGCTGGGTCTCGCGCTGGGAGTCGCTGGCCCGGACCGCCGAGACGAGGACGGCGACCGGGTCGGACTCGGGCCGCACCCGTGCGGAGGTGTCGCCGATCTCGGCGGCGACGGCCGCCAGCAGGGCGGGGCGGTTGGTGGCGCAGCCGGCGACCACGACGGCGCAGCCGGTCAGGGCGTGACGCAGCCGGGCCAGCGCGGTTAGCCGGTCATGTCCGTGGGCGACGATGCGCAGGACGACGCCGGATCCGACGGCCGCACCCACGGCCGCGCGTTCGACCACGCGGATCCCTGGGCCCTGCGGCGGGCGCAGGTACAGCACGGGCGCGCCCTCGGGAGCGTCGACCGCGAACAGCCGCGCCTCGATCGCGTGCCCTGCGGCAGCAGGCGGCTCCGCGTCCCTCAGGTCGGCCAAGTTGACGGCCAGCAGCTCCTCAGCCAGCGCCCAGCCGCCCAGGGGGACGCCTGGTTCCTCGTCCGGGACTGCCGCCGGGTCGGGACCCGCGCTGCTGACCAGTGCGACGTCGTGACGGCCGGGACCGCGCTCGAGCGCGACCGCACGTGCGGCCTGGGCCGCCGCCTCGGCAGCGGCGCCTTCGAGCGCTGGGGCCTCCACGAGGGAGCCAGCCACGACGCCGGGCAGGGTGAGCGTGCCGCAGGCCGGAAGGACCCTGGCCTGCCCGGCCGTGCTGACCAACACCGGTACTTCGACCTTCACGACCGCCACCTGTTCTGCCTCTGGTGCCTTCTTGCCCCGACGTGGTGCGCCCATGGTGTGTCAGTCCGCCATCACGCTGCGGATGGGTGCCTGCACATCATCGGCCAACGGCTGGGGCAGTGTCACGGTGCGATAGCCCTCCAGTCGGACCAGGACGGATCCGGAGGCGTCGGTGACCACGCAGTCGAACCCGTCGGGGCCCTGCTGCGCGGTGACCGTCAGCGGGCCCTCGGTGGCCTCGCCCGCCGAGCCCAGCACGACCGCGCGGGTCACGTGCGTCGGCAGGGCCATCCGGCCCTCGCGGCCCATCTCCCAGAGCCCGGCGACCTGGAAGCACAGCTCGATCAGGCGGGGGGCCGCCTGGGTGGGCTGGTCGCCGGGGGTGTGGTTCGCCGGGAGGTCGGCGGCGAACAGCCCCACGGGGCGCTCCCCGTCGCGCCACGCGGCCTCGATCACCTGGTAGGCAGGGCCGTGGAAGAACGCCGCGTAGACGTCGTCGGCGGTCACCTCGGCGCCCTGGCGGGCAGGCGGGTCCTGGTGCTGGCCCTCGGGTGCCGAGCGGGTGAGCCGCACGAGGCCGGTGAAGTGCGTGGTCCGGGTCGGTGCGTCCGAACCGGGCAGCTGGCGCTCGGCCTCGATCCGGCACTCGGCCAGCAGGTCCGCGCCGTCGGGCCGCACGAGGGCGGTGATCTCGATCGTGCGCGGCTCGTCACGGTAGAACTTCAGCGGCGCGAGGAAGTCCACATCCTCGACGGCAGCCAAGGACCACCCGGGTGCCAGCAACCGGGCCGCCTCGACCATGCCCTCGATGCCCATCACGCCGGGCAGCAGGGCGGTGACGCGGTCCCCGCGGTGGTCGTTGAGGAACGGCTGCTCGGTCGGGTCCAGGGTGGTCTGCACGGTGATCCCGTAGTTGACGCTGTCGCGGACGACCTGGCCGACCATCGGGCCGGCCTGGGCGCACGCCTCGGCGAACGCCGCAGGATCCACGCCCCCGGCCGCGTCGAACTCGGCGGCCATCATGCCCAACGTGCCGGCCACCACGACCTCGCCCGCGGGCACGCCGCTGGTGAGCTCGCGACGGATCCAGGCGATGCCCGCCTGCGGGGGCAGCATCTGGACGCCTGCGGCCTCCATGATCTTCGGGATCGAGCCGCGGGTGGCCATCCCGATGCCGCCCCACGCGGTCCAGTCCAGGGCGATCGCGTGGGTGTCGGGCCGGGTGCGCCGCATGCTGCTGGCGATCTTGCACAGCAGGTCGTTGGCGGCTGCGTAGTCGGTCTGCCCGGCGTTGCCGAACCGGCCGGCCACCGAGCTGAACGCCACGGTGGCGCCGATCGGCATGTCGCCCGCCGCGCTCATCAGGTTGAACCAGCCGTCGGCCTTGACGCCGAAGACGAGCTCGAACTCCGCGCGCTCCTTCTTCGCCAGGCCCTTGCTGATCTCCAGCCCGGCGGCGTGCAGCAGGACGTCGATGCGCCCGTGCGCCTCGCGGACCTGCTCCACGATCGCGGCGACCGCCTGGCCGTCGCGCAGGTCGACGCAGTGGTAGTGCGCCGTCCCACCGGCAGCCGTGACCGCCTCGATCGCCGTCAGGGCTGAGGCCATCCGCTCGAACCGGGCCAGCTCGCGCTCGATGAGCACCGGCGTGGCCTTGTCCCCACGGGCGGTGATCTGCTCGGCCAGCAGCGGCTTCATGCTGTCCGGGTCGCTCAGGTAGCGCTGGAGGTCGGGGTCGTCCGTGTCCGGTGCGGTGGCCAGGTCCAGCAGGTGGAACGTGCCCCCCGAGGCCATCGCCAGGTCGGCGGTGATCGCCGAGACGATGCTGCCGGCAGCACCCGTGATCAGGAACACCGAGTCGCTGCCCAGCTCCATCGCGCCCGCGAGGGGTGCCTCGACTGCTGGGAACGGCTGGGTGCTCAGGCCCACACCCCACCGCAGGTCGTCGAGGTGGCCGATCTCCACGCAGCCCGGGTCGGACAGCGTCTCGGCGATCAGCGCGTCGGCCAGCGCGGCGGTCTTGCGGCTGGCGGGGAAGTCCACGGCCTTGACCAGGACGTCGGCCCGCTCACGCTTGTAGGACTTGGCGAACCCGACGACCGTGCCGCCCAGCGGGGCGGTGGCACCAGTCGCGCCGTAGCCGTGCTGGCCGCCCAAGCGGGAGCCCGTGACCAGGAACGGCTTGGAGTCGATGACCTGGTGGAACAGCGCGTGCAGCGCGACCACCCGGCGACGAAGGGCCTCGCGCCATCCAGCCAGGTCCATGTCGGCGGTCGAGCCCTCGTCATCGAGTGCCGGCAGCCAGAACACGCCGGTCAGCGGGGACTCGGGGGTCCAGTCCGTCACGGCGGCGAGCAGGTCGTCCGTGGGGGTGGCAGCCTCGACGGCCAGGACCTCGGCGCCCAGTCCGGTCAGCTTCTTGACCAGGGCCTTGCCCACGCCGCCCTCGTCGAGGACGACCAGGATCCGGGCACCCGCACCGAGGTTCACACCGGTGGCGGTGCAGGCGGCCAGGTCGGGGCGCAGGGCGGGGACGGGGACGCGCCGGGGAAGGGCGTCGACGGCGGCGAAGTCGCCGACGAAGGCAGGCGCCGTCGCGGGGGTGGCCGAGGCCACCGGGGCGGCGGCCTCGGCCGGCGCGACGTCCCCGGCGGGGGCGGCGGTGACGGGTTGGATGCCGGTCTTGTCGCGGACCCAGCCGATGACGTGGGTGAGGGTGGGGAAGTCGCGCAGTTGGAGGTTCTCGTCGCGTTCGACGTTGAACTTGTCGCGGACGGCGGCGAAGACCTCGGCCTGCTTGACGGTGTCGACGCCGAGGTCTGCTTCGAGGTCGAGGTCCAGGTCGAGCAGCTCGGCGGGGTAGCCGGTCATGTCGGCCACGATGGTGACCACGGCGTCGGTGACCTCGTCAGCTGCGGCGGCGGGGGCAGCGGGGGTGGTCGTGGGCGTTGCGGGCAGTTGGTAGTCGTTTCCGACGTTTGAGAGGTCGGTTTCGACTACCGGCGCGGTGGGTTGGATGCCGGTCTTGTCGCGGACCCAGCCGATGACGTGGGTGAGGGTCGGGAAGTCGCGCAGTTGGAGGTTCTCGTCGCGTTCGACGTTGAACTTGTCGCGGACGGCGGCGAAGACCTCGGCCTGCTTGACGGTGTCGACGCCGAGGTCTGCTTCGAGGTCGAGGTCCAGGTCGAGCAGCTCGGCGGGGTAGCCGGTCATGTCGGCCACGATGGTGACCACGGCGTCGGTGACCTCGTCAGCTGCGGCGGCGGGGGCAGCGGGGGTGGTCGTGGGCGTTGCGGGCAGTTGGTAGTCGTTTCCGACGTTTGAGAGGTCGGTTTCGACTACCGGCGCGGTGGGTTGGATGCCGGTCTTGTCGCGGACCCAGCCGATGACGTGGGTGAGGGTGGGGAAGTCGCGCAGTTGGAGGTTCTCGTCGCGTTCGACGTTGAACTTGTCGCGGACGGCGGCGAAGACCTCGGCCTGCTTGACGGTGTCGACGCCGAGGTCTGCTTCGAGGTCGAGGTCGAGGTCGAGCAGCTCGGCGGGGTAGCCGGTCATGTCGGCCACGATGGTGACCACGGCGTCGGTGACCTCGTCGCCCGCGGCGGTGGGGGCGGTGGTGGCCGGTGCGGCGGGCGGTGTCGCGGGGGGCGCTGGGAATGCCGCAGGAGCCGGCGCTGCAACGGCCGGCGCTGCTGGCGCCGCGGATGCTGCGGCCACAGGCTGGATGCCGGTCTTGTCGCGGACCCAGCCGATGACGTGGGTCAGCGTCGGGAAGTCGCGCAGCGCCACGTTCTCGTCGCGCTCCACGTTGAAGCGGTCGCGGACGGCGGCGAAGACCTCGGCCTGCTTGACGGTGTCGACGCCCAGGTCGGCCTCGAGGTCCAGGTCCACGTCGAGCAGCTCGGCGGGGTAGCCGGTCATCTCCGAGACGATCGCGATGACCGCGTCGGTGACCTCGTCGCCCGCGGGGGCGGCAGGAGCCGGCACCGGTGCAGGGGAAGCAGGGGAAGCCGGGGCAGGGGCAGGGGCAGCGGGTGAAGAGACGGGCGCAGCGGCAGTGGGCGCGGCGACCGGCTGGATCCCGGTCCGCTCGCGGACCCAGCCGATGACGTGGGTCAGGGTGGGGAAGTCGCGCAGGGCGACGTTGTCGTCGCGCTCGATGCTGTACTTGTCGCGGACCGCGGCGAACACCTCGGCCTGCTTGACGGTGTCGACGCCCAGGTCGGCCTCGAGGTCCAGGTCGACGTCGAGGAGCTCCGGCGGGTAGCCGGTCATCTGCGAGACGATCCCGACGACCTCGGCGACCAGTGGGTCGACGGCCGGGACGGTGGCGGCCGGCGCCGCGGGTGCCGGCGGGGCAACCGGGGCGAACGCAGGTGCCGCGGGGGGTGCGGTCGTCGCGAACGCCGGTGCGGTGACCGGAGCGGGGGTGACCGGAGCCACCGGGACAGCCGGAGCGGGCGCGGCGACCGGGGCCGTCGCCGGCGCACCGGTGTCGACGATGCGCAGGCGGTGGTGGTCCACCTCGAGGGCGGCACCAGCGCGACCGGCCGCACCAGCCAGCCAGCGCTGCCATGCATCCGGATCCACGATCCGGTAGGCGTACCCGAGCTCGCTGGGTGCGCGCCGACGACCGTCGGGCATGGGGGTCCAGCGAAGCAGGGTCATGGCGATCTGCGAGCCGAAGCCGGCGGCCAGGCGCAGGGCGTAGTTCACCGGGTAGGCGCCGCCGAGCGAGAGGTTCAGCGTGCCGAGCTCGGGGTCGGGCTCCTTGTAGTTGGGCACGGGCGGCACGATCCCGGTCTCCAGTGCCTTGATCGCCACGACGTCCTCGATGCCGGCGCCCATGGCGTGGCCCGTGAAGCCCTTGGTGTTGGTGATCACGATGGAGCTGGCGGCGGCACCGAACACGCGGCGCAGGGCGTTGATCTCCGCGGCCGCAGAGCCGCCACGGGCCGGGGTGTAGGTCTCATGGGACACGAACACCGTCTGCGGCGCGATCTGCGTGCGGTCGATCCCGCGGGCCTCGGCCGTCCGGACCAGGCTCTCCATGACCTGCCCGACATGGTCGACATCCAGGCGGGTGCCGTGGAACGCGCTGTTGGCGGTGACCGAGGCCAGCACCTCACAGATCGGCTGCAGGCCGCGCTCGCGAACGGACTCGGCCGACTCGACGACGAGCGCCGCAGCGCCCATGCCGACGACCATGCCGTGGCGGCGCCGGTCGAACGGCGTCGCGACCTCGCTGACCACGTCCTCCGTGGCGGCAGCGCCGGAGGCCAGGAAGCCCGAGCCGACCCAGGGCAGCAGGACATCGCTGCTCACATCGTCGGCGGAGACCACGACCACGCGGCGGCAGCGCCCCGTGCGGATCCAGTCCTCGGCCAGCGACACCGCCTGGGTGGTGCTCGCGCAGGCCGCGTTGATCTGCGTGTTCGGCCCCCGGGCGCCGATCAGCTCGGCGAACTGGGAGTGGCCCATCGCCAGGCACCGGAAGATGAAGCGGCGGTCGTACTCGAAGCGCTCGACCTCCAGGAGGTGACGCAGCTCGGCGATGCGGCGGTCGACCTCGGCTGCTGCCGGCTCCGCCCCGGTCATCCGGGCGCGGACGGCCTCGAGTGCCAGCAGCTGCTCGCGGCGGCCACGGTCGGTCATGTACTTCTCGATGTCGGCGGCGAACTCGCCGTACCCGGGGAAGGCCGAGGCGAAGATGACGCCCGTGTCGTCGCGCATCGACTCCGGCAGGCCCCACTTCTCGGGCAGCATCGTGCCCAGGGTGGTCGACCGGTAGCGCATCACCAGCGGGATGCCGGCGTCGCGCAGGGCGTCGAGGCCGGCGCCGAGCGCCAGGCGGGTGGTGCGGTCCAGGGCGAGGTCGCGGGCGGCCTCGACGCCGAACTCCGCCACGACGTCCAGGGGCGCACCGCGGCCGGCCAGCTTGATGACGCCGGACTCGTCGTCGATCAGCTCGAAGACGGGGTCCTGCCCGGCCTTCTTCACCAGGCGGGTGATCCGCTTGTCGACGATCGCCTCGCGGAAGCGGTGCGGGATGACGTCGATGAACTGCTGGCCGTCGAGGATCCGGGCGATGTTCTCGTCATCGAAGACCCGGTCCACGCCGGGCAGGCCCAGGGCGGCGCCGGTGATGGCCACCGGGGCGCTCGAGACCTGCTGGGGACCACCGGTGGGCGCGGGTGCACCGATGGCGCCGGGCTCGCCGGAGTACACGCGCAGCCCCTGCTCCAGCACACCGGCGAACAGCCGGCCCAGTTCCTCGTAACGAGCGGTCGACATGGGGATCCTCGGGGTCGGGGCGGACGTGGTGATGGGGGCGGGGGGAGCTGCCGGGGCAGCCATCGGGGCAGCGGGGGCAGCAGCAGCGGCAGCAGGGGCAGCGACGGCCGGGGCAGCGGCGGGGCAGCGCGGCAGCGGCGTCGGGGGCGACCGCCGCGAAGCCCAGCCCGGAGGCGTACAACCCGCAGAGGGCCTGGTTGAACGACGCGATGTCGCCGAGCTTCGGGTGGTTGGTGAACAGCGCCAGCACGTCGTCGTGCTGCGAACCGAGCACCTCCTCGACGAAGCCGTGCAGGGCCTTCTTCGGGCCGACCTCGACGAACACGCGGGCGCCGGCCGCGTACAGGGTGTGCAGGCCCTTGACGAACTGCACCGGCTCGGCGATCTGCCGGCCGAGGATCTCGAGCATGTCCTCGGTGGTGGCCTGCTCCGGGTAGAACTCCCCGGAGATGTTGGCCACGATCGGCAGCTGCGGCCCGCGCACCTCGAGGCGGCGCATGGCGACCTTCAGCGGCTCGCTGGCCCCGGCCACGATCTGGGTGTGGAAGGCATGCGAGACCGGGATGCGCATCGCGGTCATCCCGGCGGCCTGGAAGGCGGCGACGGCTGCCTCGACGGCGGTGGTCGCCCCGCCGATGACGGCCTGGGTGTTGGAGTTGATGTTGGCCACGACGACGTAGCCGTCGACCTCGCCCACGATCCGCTCGATGTCGGCCAGGGGACCGAACACGGCGGCCATCGCACCGTTGTCGGCCTGGGACACGTGGGTCATCTCCCGGCCGCGGGCGCTGACGGCCTCGAGTGCGGCGTCGAAGGTGAGCGCGCCGGAGGCGACCAGCGCGCCGTACTCGCCGAGGCTGTGCCCCATCACCAGGTCCGGCGTGATCCCGTACGCGGCCAGGAGCTGCGACATCGCCGCGTCGGTGGTCAGCACCGCGGGCTGGGTGATCTCGGTCTGCAGCAGCTGGGCGGTCAGGCGCGCGACGGACTCGGGGTCCGTCGCATCGGCGAACACGTAGTCCGACAGCGGCTTGCCCAGCAGCGGGGTCATGATCCGGTCGGCCTCGTCGTAGATCGCGCGGACGATCGGCTCGGTGCTGCGCAGCTCGGCGAGCATGTTGACGTACTGCGAGCCCTGGCCGGTGAACAGGAACGCGACCCTGGGTGCCGGACCGCGACCCACGAAGACGCCCTGCGAGCGCAGCAGCTTCCACATCGCCGGGTTGTTGGCGCCGAACGCCTGCACGGCCTTGTCCGCCTTCTTCGCCAGGTCGGCGGCGTCGGCGTAGTCGATGGCCACGCGGATGGCCGCGCCGGCCAGGGCGGGGTCGGGGGCCGCCGGGGCTGGTGCCCGACCTGCGGCGGCGTCAGCGGCCAGCGCCTGCAGCTGGGCGACCACGTCCGCGTCGTCGCGCCCGCCGACGACGGCGGCACCACGCAGCGGGGCCTTGCGGGGGGCGGGGCTGCGGCCGCGGCGGCTACCTGCGCCGCAGCAGCAGCGGGGGCCGCCGACGTCCCGGGGATGTCCGCCCCGGCGAACACGCGCGCGGCGTCGGGCGCACGGTGCCGACCGGGCACGTACTCCTCCAGCGCGACGTGGAAGTTCGTGCCGCCGAAGCCGAACGCGCTCACGCCGGCGCGGCGCGGGTCCGGACCCGAGTGGGTCCACTCGCGCAGGTCGGTGTTGACCCGGAACGGGGTGGAGGCCCAGTCCACGTTCGGGTTGGGGTCGTTGAAGTGCAGGCTCGGCGGGAGCACCTTGTCGTTGAGGCTCATGACGGCCTTGAACATCCCTGCGGCGCCCGCGGCGGCCTTCAGGTGGCCGATGTTTGACTTGACCGAGCCCAGGGCGATGGACCCGGGCTCGACGCCGTGGGACGCGAAGATCTCGTCGAGTGCGCCGAGCTCCGTGGCGTCGCCGACCCGGGTGGAGGTGCCGTGCGCCTCCAGCATGCCGATCGAGCCCGGGTTCGCCCCGGCGTTCTCCCACGCACGGGCGACCGCGAGCTTCTGGCCGATCGGGTTGGGGGCGGTGATGCCCTTGCCCTTGCCGTCCGAGGAGCCGCCGATCCCGAGGATGACCGCGTACACGTGGTCGCCGGCCCTCTCGGCGTCCGAGAGTCGCTTGAGGACGAACAGCGCCGCACCCTCACCCATCACGAAGCCGTCGGCACCGGCGTCGAACGGCCGCGTGCCCGTGGCCGACAGTGCGCCGATCTTGCAGAACCGCACGAAGGCGCCCGGACCCATGTTGTGGTCGACGCCGCCGGCGACGCAGGCGTCGTAGTGATGGGCCTGCAGGCCGGTGACCGCCGCGCTCATGCCGGCCAGCGCCGAGGCGCACGCAGCATCCGTGGTGAAGTTGGGGCCGCGCAGGTTGAACAGGGCCGAGACCCGGCCGGCCATGATGTTGGCCAGCTCACCGGGCATCGTGTCCTCGGTGATCGTCGGCAGGCCGCTGACGAACCGTTCCCGGGCCTCAGCCCGGATGGCCCTCTGGACCTCGGCCGGCAGGGCGGCGAACGAGGGGGTTGCCGCAAGCTGGGCATCGAACTCGGGGTAGGCGATGCGCAGCGTCGTGCGCACGTACTTGTCGCCGCCGAGCGCGCTGCCCAGGATCACGGCGACCCGGTCGGAGTCAACGCCCCAGTCCGGCCACCCGGCATCGAGAAGTGCCGAGCGCCCGGCGCTGACCGACCACTTCTGGCCGTCGTCGAAGTGCGCGCTCACGCTCGGCGGGATGGGCAGCTTCCACGCCATCGGCTCCCACGGGAACTCCCGGACCCAGCCGCCGATCTTCGAGTACGTCTTGTCCTCGGAGGTGTACGGGTCGGCGTCGTAGAAGAGCTCCGGGTCCCAGCGCTCGACGGGCACGTCACTGATGGAGTACCGCCCGCCGCGGATGTTGCCCCAGAAGTCCTGGGCGGTCGGCGCGTCGGGCATGATCGCGCTGATCCCGACGATGGCGATGGGTTCGGGCTGGGTCATGTCGTGTCTCCTGGGGAAGCGCGCGTGGAGGGTCCGGAAGGGTCAGGCGTACAGCACGTCGGCCAGTGCTGTCATGTCGGAGACGAGCCCTGCCTGGGCGTTGCGGATGGCGTCCAGGCGCAGCGTGGTCGGCAGCGTGGCGGCCAGGCCGAGTGCGGGGTCCGCGGAGCCGATGACCCAGCGCATGCCCTCCTCGCCGGCCTTCATCGCCGCCTCGCGGGCGAACACCCGGGCGATGACGGCCAGGGCGTCGGCGTCGAAGCGCCGGTTGGCCTTCTCCGCCAGCGTCCCGTCCGCCGCAGCCGCAGCACGCCGGCACAGCGCGCCCGCGCACTCGACGTTGGCCACCAGCTCGCCGAGGCGGAACAGCACGTGCTGGTTGCGCGTGAGCCGCCCGGTCTGGCAGGCCGCGAAGACCCCGGCCAGGGCCTCGAACGCGAGCGCGGAGACGTCGGCCCCGACCTGGGGGCTGCGGGCGTGCAGCGCGTTCATCTCCTGCGCGGCGGTCAGGTAGTAGCCGCCGCGGGACTTCAGGTGCTCCTGCCAGCGGTCGCGGGCGATCGTCATCTCGAGGATCTCTGAGGTGCCCTCGTAGATCGTGGTGATCCGCACGTCGCGCTTGATCTTCTCGACCACGTACTCGCGGGTGAAGCCGTACCCACCGAGGGCCTGGATGGCGTCCTCAGCGGCGCGGTTGCCGGACTCGGTGGCCAGGTACTTGGCGATCGCGCCCTCGGTGTTCAGCGCACCATCCGGGCCCTCACCGGCGTCGATGCGCGTCGAGGTCTCCTCGATGAACGCGCGCGCGGCCTCGAGCCGGGCGACGTGCGGGACGATCAGCTTGTGCGTGTAGCCCTGCTTCTCGGCCAGGGGCGACCCGCCGGAGATGCGCGTCTTGGAGTACTCGATCGCGCGGTCGACGGCCTCCCAGCCACCGCCGAGGCCGAAGGCCGCAACCATCACGCGGGTGTAGCCGAAGACCTGCTGGGCCTGGACCAGGCCCTTGCCCTCGACCCCGCCGATGAGGTTCTCGATCGGGACCTCGACGTTGTCCAGGAACAGGGCCGCGGTGTTCGACAGCCGGATCCCGTGCTTGTCCTCGGGCTTGGCGCTGGTGAACCCGGGGGTGTCCTTCTCCAGGACGAACCAGGTCGGTCCGCCGGGGGCCAGGGCCAGGATCGTGGTGGCATCGGCGATGGTGCCGTTGGAGATCCACTGCTTGGCTCCGCTGATCCGGTAGCCGGTGATCTCGCCGTCGACCTCGATCGGCACGGCCTTGGTCTTCATCGCGCCCAGGTCGGAGCCGGCCTCCGGCTCGGTGGCGCCGTAGGCGAAGACCATGCCGTCCTCAGCGATCGCGCCGAGCCACTTCTGCTTCTGCTCCTCGGTGGCGCCGACCAGGATCGGGTCGCTGCCCAGGAAGGTGGCGAAGATCGCGGTGGCCAGGCCGATGTCCTTGCGGGCCATGACCTCACAGAGCAGGTAGGAGTCGAACGCCCCACCCCCCATGCCGCCGTAGGCCTCGGGGACGAAGACCAGCTGGATGCCCAGGTCGGTCGACATCGCGCGCACCGTGTCCTCGGGGCAGATGTCCTCATGATCGAGCTCCAGCTGGCGCTCGGGCGGCAGCGCGTCGGAGAGGTACTCCTTCAGGCCGTCCAACATCAGGCCGAGCGTCTCGGCGTCCAACCCCTGGTCAGTGTTCATTCGTTTCCTCCTACGCGGACTTGCCGCTCAGGCTAGGGGTGCCGTCCGTGGGGATGGGCGGTCGAAGTGACCCCCTTGGCGGGACCTAGGACTGTTACCGGCGGGTATCCGTCCCGGGGCGTCCGGCCCCCCCGACAGGGCCCAGGGGATCAGACCGGGGCAAGTCCGGCGCGCAGGTAGTCGACCACGGAACGCGCGGAGTACGGACCCCCACCCGATCCGTTCGAGGCCAGGGCGAGAACCGCCCGGAAGTCGTCGCCGGAGGTCACGATAGCCGGCTCCGTGGATCCGTCGGGACGTTGCTGGGGCAGGTCGGCCGCTGCCAGAAGGGCGTTGCACAGGCACTTGCGGCCCTCGGCGTTCGCGGCCCGCCCGCCCTTGCGCGTGTAGACGGCCAGGGGCTCGGCGGGGCAGCGGTAGTCGATGTCGCCGTTGGCCTTCTTGTACGGGGTGCGCAGCGCGCCGAGGTCGCAGACGGCCTTGCGGGTGGCGGCGACCTCGGGGTCGCTGACCGTGCCCTCGAGCTGGATGACCCGGAACGGGAAGCCGGTGGGGGAGGCGCGCCAGTCGCTGCGGACGTCCAGCGTGCCGGCCAGCACCTCGGCCAGGACCTGGCGCTTCAGCGGATCGGCCAGCCCGGACTCGGCGCTGTAGGCGAACACGGTCCCGACCTGGATCCCCTGGGCGCCCGCAGCCCTGGCCTGGGCCAGTCCCTCGGGGGTCCCGTACGCACCGGCCAGCCAGAACGGCAGGCCGATCCCGGCGATCCCGGCGAGGTCGGCGGTGTCGCGCTCGTCGTAGACCGGCTGGCCGAGCTCGTCGACCCGTCGCGGGCCGCGCGGGGGCGCGTTGTGCCCGCCGGCGCTCGGCCCCTCGACGATGAAGCCGAAGGGGCGGGTCGTGGGGTCGCCGGCCAGGCCCGCGGCGAGGTCCAGCGACGCGACGATGGCCAGGAACCGGGGGACGGCCAGAGCGCGCCCTGCGTCGCCCAGGAGCCCGGTCGGGCTGCAGTGCACGGACACCGGGGCGTCGTCGGAGCGCAGGCCCTGCGCGCGCACGCCCCACTGGACATCCTCGCCCCGGGACAGCGCCCGGATGGCCGCGGGGATCTCGGCCGGGTTGCCGGCACCGATCAGCACGTAGTCGACGCCGGCCAGCATCGCCCCCAGCAGGCCGAAGGGCAGCGGGATCTCGATCTTGCGCAGGAAGTTGATCCCGACCGGGCCGGAGTGTTCCTGCTTGGCCAGCCAGACCTCGCAGAACGTGCCGACGACCGTCAGCTCCTGCAGGGCGACCGACGGGGTGATCGTGAACCTCGGGACGGCCTTGAAGGCCGCGTCGGGGGCCTTTCCCCCGTGGATGTAGTACTGCTTCATGACGCGCAGGGCCATGGCCGGGATCGGGAAGGCCGCCAGCGCGCGGCGCATGTGGCCGCCGGGATCCCCGGTCTGCAGCCGCCGGGCGCAGACCACGTCGAGGGCGGTGCCGGAGACCACGCCCAGCTCACCGGTCTGGCAGACGGCCCGGGCCAGCTCCCACCCGGAGACGGCCACCCCCATCCCGCCCTGGATGATCGTCGGGAGCACGTCCTGGTCGTTCATGGCACCACCTGCGTGAGATCGGCTTGGCTACGCCAGCGTAACCTACGGTGGCGTAGGTATGCCAGTGGCCGATGGTGGCGACCGCCGCTCCCGGGGCGGCGCAGGCGGCAGTCGGGTGGGGAGACATCGCGAGCTGCGGGCGGCCGGGCGGGGATGGATGGCCGACCGGGTGGCGTCTCTGGCGGCCGCCGGAACCCTGCGTGGACTCAGGGTGCGCGCGTGCCGGACCCGGATGTGATGTTGGTCACACTTCCCTCGGGTGGGCAGCGCGCCGCGGCGGTCAGCCTGCCGACCCCGACGAGCCGAACCTGCTGAACAGGCCGGAGATGTCCCCCCGGGCCAGCTTCGAGGTCGACTCGTCGTCGATCGTGACGGTCTTCGGGTCCACCCCCCACTTCTGCAGCTGGCCGACGACCGACGCGCGCGCCGTGGCGAACCGGTCGGCGACCATCCGCCGGGTGGCCCATTCCCGCTCCCGGTCACGCAGGGCCTGCTCGATGCGGTCGACCTGCGCTCGGCTGGCGGGCAGCTGGTAGGTCAGGCGGATCGCGTCGCACAGCTCGATCCGGTAGTCGTGGCCGCGGCGGACGAACTCGCCGGGCTTTGAGTTCATCCCGTTCTTGAGGTCGATCAGGGTGATCACGAACGTGGTCACCGGCCGGAACGAGGTCTCGCGGGGAACCTTCGGTGGGCGGCTCTCCGGTGGGCCCATCCACCACGGCGTCCGGACGACCGCGTCGTAGGAGAACTTGTTGATCGGGTCGTCGTGGTGGATCACCTGGACGTGGCGCACGGACGGGGGCAGGGACGGGATCTCGTCGGCCTGGGCGACCACGCCCAGGATCCCGGCCGGGTCGACCTCGCCGGGGTCCGCGAACCACGTGTCCCAGAGTGCGGTCCGGAACGGCGTGCCCAGGTACAGGCCCCGATCGATGCCGAGCTCGTCGAAGCCCTGCGTCCCGTGGGCGGCCACGTCGAGGGCCACCTGGGCGCCCAGGCTCTCGCCGAACTGCAGCAGCCGCGGGCGTTCGCCTGCGGGCATCAGGGCGATCCGGTCCCTGATCCCCTGCAGGATCAGCGTCTGGATCCGGACACCGGCGTCGGTCTGGTTCAGCGCCAGCGCGCTGGGTACGAGGGCGTACTGGGGCACCACGATGGCGCAGTCCCCGCGCGTGAGGTACTCCAGTGCCTCGGCGAACGAGTAGTTGACGTAGCCCACGCCGGTGGGGGCGGCCACGACGATCACGGACTTCTCGTAGGCCCCCAGGGCGTCGAGCTCGGAGAGGGCCAGGTCGGCGCGGGACTCGGGCGTCCGTGCGCTCTCGAACCCGGCCACGGCGCGGATCGGCTCGACGGCCGGTTCGCCCATGACCTCGGCGATCTCGTGCGCACCCAGGGTCATCAGGACGAATCGTCGGCCCTCCTTGCCGATGTCGGCGAAGGCGATGAGGCTGGCCGGGCCGGCGGTCACCGACCGGCTCGTCGGCGGGTCGGGGTACGCGGCCTCGACCACGTCGTCCGCGTGCTGGATCCGGCGTCGCAGCCGGTCCAGTGCGGCGAACCCGGCGGGCACCATGAGGGCGGCCGCGACCGAGTGCCCCACCAGGGGCGTGACCCGGTCGTCGCTGCGGCCCAGGACGCGGCTGACCAGCCTGGTCGAGCCCTCGGCCAGGGCGTACTCCGCACCGGCGAGGGCCATCAGGCCGGCGCCGACCGATCCGCCGAGGGCCGCCGACCGCGCGATTCCGGCGGCCGTGCTGGGGCGCTGGATCTGGCGGCGGTCGCCGGTCTCACCGACGGCGAGCGCGCGACGATCACGGGCGTTGACCCGGATCGCGGAGATCGCCCCACCGATCGAGGCTGCCGTGGCCATCCCCAGCGCCGGGCCCGCTGGGCCGATGAGGCGTCGCGTGGCCTTGTCCGAGGTGATCACCAGAGCCGCCGCCGCGGCCCCGCCGCCGAGGAGCCGTGCCGCGGAGTTGCCGGCGGCGATCGGCAGCGCCGTGGTGCTCGTGTTGGGAAGCAGCCGGGCGCCCGCGAACCCGACCCCGGCGACGATCGCCGCGGCGATGAGCGTGGCGTTCTCCGGGTCGCCCCGGCCGCGTGAGGTGGCCATCACCTCCGCGGTGGCCTCGACCGCCGACACGGCCAGCGTGCCGATCCCGAGTCCGACGGCGGCGGTCACGCCGGTCGCCATCGCCTGGTCGGTGGTCGTGCGGGGGAGCAGGCCGCGGGCGAACGTGTTGGACGTGACCGCGGCAGCAGCAGTCACGCCGGTGCGCAGGGCCAGGTACCGACGTCCGGAGCGGGTGGCCATGGCGGGAGTCTTTCGGAGTCGTCGGTCGTCAGCCGGCGTGGCGGCGGGCCAGGACGCGCGCCTGCACCGAGAGGATCCAGCCGACGAGGTCCTTGTCGATCATCGACTGGACCTTGCCCGCCACGGGGAAGGGCAGCGACGCCTTCGTGCTGGTCGTGGTCGCCAGCGTCGATCCGCCCTCGGTGACCAGCAGGCGCGAGGTGCCCAGCGATGTCGCCTTCGGGGTGCCGAGCAGGTGCACCTCGAGGGTGCCCTCGGACCCGCGCTCGCCCAGGGGTCCCCATCCCTGCGCCCAGGACAGCCGGACCTCGCCCGGCAGGAGCTTCTGGGCCAGCTCGGGGATCCCGGGCTTGGACGTGGAGAACCTCCACTGCATCGTGGCCGTCGCGGGATCCCCGGCGGTGTCGCAGGTCAGTGCGTCGACCTCGACGCCCACCTCGGTGGCGAAGGCGTGCAGGAAGTCCTCGCTGATGAGGTCGGCAAGGACGGTGGCTGGCGCGATGGTCAGATCGAAGCTGTGTTCCACGGGTACATTCTGTCTGTTCCGGGGTGCTTCCGGCGCACTTCCATCAGCCTCTGGCCTGCATGGGCGCCGGCGGCGGGCTAGGTTCGGGCGCCAGGCCGTGCCCGCCGCCAGCCCCGAAAGGGTGATGATGAGCCCCTCCGACGAGACGTCCCGCCCGGATCTGCCCCGCTACCCGCTGAGCCTTGCCCGGGCGCTCGCACCGTGGAAGCACGCGGCGACGGCCACCACCGTCCTGCCTGAGTCGGAGACGCTGGTCACCGGCTGGCGCCCGGATCGGGAGCGCCTGGCGACCTACCGGGCGCTCGTGGGGTCCGGCGCGGACATCCCGATCGCCTTCCCGCAGCTGCCGATCATGGCGCTGCACATCGACCTGCTCTCCCAGTGGTCGTTCCCGGTCCGGGCCCTGGGCCTGGTCCACCAGGGGGCGGTCATCGACGTCCTCGACGAGCTGCCCATCGACGGCCCCTGGGACGTCCGTGCGGCGGTCTCCGACGGCCGGCACGTGCGCGCGGGCCTCGAGTTCGACGTCTCCGGCGAGGTCAGCGTGGCGGGCAGGGTGTGCTGGCGCTCCGTCTCGACGTACCTGTCCCGCAGCAAGTCGGCCAGTGGAGCGCAGGAGTCGGGCGTCCCGCACCTCGATGCGTCGGGGCTGTGGGAGGCACAGGTGCCGATCCCGGTGCCGGAGGGGACCGGGCGCGCGTTCGGTCGGGTGACCGGGGACATCAACCCGATCCACATGCACGCCGTGCCGGCGAAGGCCTTCGGCTTCCCGCGGGCGATCGCCCACGGCTGGTGGACCACGGGGCGGGCCGCCGCGGAGCTCGGCGTCGACGGGGCCGTGCCGGGGCGGCGGCTGGAGATCGCCTTCAAGCGGCCGATCGTGCTGCCGTCCACGCCGGTGCTGTGCTCGCGGCCGGTGGCGTCCGGGGGGGTGCAGTTCGCGTTGTTCCCGGAGCCGCCGGTTCCCGTCGGGCAGGAGCCGGTGCGGGCGCTGGCGGTCGGGGTCGTCACCGGCTGACCTGTCGCGGGTGCGCGCAGTCGGGCGCCGTGCGTGTCGACCGCGCGAACCCGCGCGTCCGGGAGGGCAGAATCGCGGATGTGCGTCCTGCCGATGGTCCTCCTCGGGGATCAGGCGCCATGGTCCGGCGCGACCCGTCCCGCGAGTCGGTGCAGCGGGTGGCCGTGGCAGCCCGACTGGGTCCACTGACCCCGGGCGCCATGGAGGCCATCAGGACCTGTCGGGGGCAGGAGTTCCAGCGACTGGAGCTCATCGGCGACTCGATCCTCGAGCTCGTGCTGCACGCGCACTCGGTGATCACCGGGCCGTCCTGCGGGTACTGCGGTGGGCGGGCCGACAGGTTCACCACCGACGCCCACCTGGGCGAGCTCGCCCGGCAGATCGACCTGGGTGACTGGTTGGACTGGCGCCCGTCGGACCACCGCATGGCCGACCTGGTGGAGGCCTGTGCCGGCGCGACGTGGGTCAGCGGCCGGTGGCCGCAGGTCGTCACCTTCGTCTCGGCGGAGCTGCATCCCCTGGCCGTCGACGAGCAGCGCCGGCTGCTGCACGGTGGCGCCCAGGTGCATCCCGAGGCGCCGGCGCGGGCGCGCGAGATCCTCGGCGCGGCGATCCTCGAGGCGGCCGCCTCGACGTCGGCCTACCGGAGGCACCCGGAGGCCGACGAGGGCGGCCTGTCACGGGTCAAGGCCCGGATGCTGTCCGGCGAGCACGTGCTGGGGCGCTGCCGGGACTCGCGGTGGGTGCACCGGAACCTGCGCACCCGACGCTTCGACCGCGACGACGTCGAGCGGCAGCTGGCCAACGACCTGCTCGCCCATGGGCTGGCATCGGCGATCACGATCGCGTGGCCGTTGACGACCTGACCCGCTCCATCCACAGGATGTGTCCCGGGGGCTGGCCATCCCGACCCCGCTGCGGCAGGGTGCGGGGTGCGGCGCCGGGGGGCGTCGATCGATCGGGGGGATCATGAACGAGACGATGTTGACCGTGTCGGGCAACCTGGTGTCCGATGTCGACTTCCGGGTGACGGCGCGCGGCGATGCCCTGGCGCGGTTCCGCCTGGCGTCCACCGTCAAGCGCTACGACCGCGCCAGCGGCCAGTGGCTCGACGGGGACACCGCCTACTGGAACGTGACGGCCTGGCGGCGGGCTGCCGAGAACGCCGCGAAGTCGCTGGCGAAGGGCCACCCGGTGCTGGTGCACGGCAAGGTCCGCCAGCGCACGGTCGATCGCGAGGTTCCCGGGGCTCCGGGGACAACCATGGCGGTCACGTTCACCGACCTCGAGGCCGTGGGCTTCGGCCTGGACCTCACCCGGTGCCGTGCGCAGTTCCAGCGCGCCCCGATCGGGCCGCAGACCGGTGCCGCCGACACGCAGGCACCTGTCGGGGACCCTGAGGGGGAGCAGGGTCGTCCGGGCTCAGGGGATGTCGTCGGGTCCGGGGACGCGACCGGCTCAGCGGCACCTGAGGAGCGGCGGATCGACGCGGCGTGAGGGATTTCGGGGGGCCTGCGGGGCAGGCCCGCGCACCGGTGCCGCTGGTTCTCGGGTTACGGGGCATGGGCGTGTGGCCGATACCCTTGAGCCCATGGCTGAGTTCATCTACACGCTTCGCAAGGCTCGCAAGGCCTTCGGCGACAAGGTCGTCCTCGACGACGTCACCCTGTCCTTCCTGCCCGGCGCGAAGATCGGTGTCGTCGGACCCAACGGCGCGGGTAAGTCCAGCCTGATCAAGATCATGGCCGGCCTGGACCACGTGTCCAACGGGGAGGCGGACCTCAGCGCGGGCTACACGGTGGGCATCCTGTCCCAGGAGCCGGTGCTCGACGAGGCCAAGACCGTGCTGGGCAACGTCGAGGACGGCGTGGCGGCGACGAAGGCCCTGGTGAACCGGTACAACGAGATCTCCGAGCTGATGGCCGATCCGGACGCCGACTTCGACGCTCTCATGACCGAGATGGGCGTCCTGCAGGAGAAGATCGACCACCTGGATGCCTGGGACCTGGACAGCCAGCTCGAGCAGGCGATGGACGCGCTGCGCTGCCCGCCGCCGGATGCCGACGTCACGGTGCTCTCCGGTGGTGAGCGGCGCAGGGTCGCGCTCTGCAAGCTGCTGCTCCAGCAGCCTGACCTGCTCCTGCTCGACGAGCCGACCAACCACCTCGACGCCGAGAGCGTCCAGTGGCTCGAGCAGCACCTGGAGAAGTACCCGGGCACGATCGTCGCGATCACCCACGACCGGTACTTCCTGGAGAACGTGGCGCAGTGGATCCTCGAGCTCGACCGCGGGCGTGCCTACCCGTACGAGGGCAACTACTCCACCTACCTCGATGCGAAGGCCGCCCGCCTGAAGGTGGAGGGCGCCAAGGACGCCAAGCTGCGCAGGCGACTGACCGACGAGCTCGAGTGGGTGCGCTCCAACGCCAAGGCCCGCCAGACCAAGAGCCGCGCCCGTCTGGGTCGTTATGAGGAGATGGCCACGGAGGCCGAGAAGACCCGCAAGCTGGACTTCGAGGAGATCCAGATCCCACCGGGCCCGCGCCTGGGCTCGCTGGTCGTCGAGGCCTCCGGGCTGACGAAGGCGTTCGACGATCGGGTGCTCATCGACGACCTGAGCTTCACCCTCCCGCGCAACGGCATCGTGGGCATCATCGGCCCGAACGGTGTCGGCAAGACGACCCTGTTCAAGATGATCGTGGCGCAGGCCAACGAGGACACCTCCGACAAGGCGGCACTGCCGACGTCCGGCGACATCCGCGTCGGAGACACCGTGAAGTTGTCCTACGTCGACCAGAGCCGTGCCGGCCTGGACCCGACGAAGAACGTGTGGGAGGTCGTCTCCGACGGGCTGGACTGGATCAAGGTCGGCAACGTCGAGATGCCGTCGCGGGCCTACGTCGGCGCGTTCGGGTTCAAGGGCCCCGACCAGCAGAAGCCGTCGAAGGTGCTGTCCGGTGGTGAGCGCAACCGGCTGAACCTGGCGCTGACCCTCAAGCAGGGCGGCAACGTGATCCTGCTCGACGAGCCGACCAACGACCTCGACGTCGAGACGCTGGGCTCACTGGAGAACGCGCTGCTGGACTTCCCCGGGTGTGCGGTGATCACGTCGCACGACCGCTGGTTCCTCGACCGCGTCGCGACGCACATCCTGGCCTACGAGGGCGACTCGCAGTGGTTCTGGTTCGAGGGCAACTTCGAGTCCTACGAGAAGAACAAGATCGCCCGCCTCGGCGCCGAAGCCGCCCGCCCCCACCGCGCCACCTACCGCAAGCTCACCCGCGGCTAGGGCGCCGGCCGGCGCTGCCTCCCGCCGGCGGTTCTCGCCAATGTGACGGAACTCCCTGACTTCGCGAGATCCGGGCGAGATCGGGAGAATGACCGGGGAGCGGAGCCGGCACGGGTGGCGAGGCGTGGTCCGTCAGGGATGTCGGGACGTGGGAGAGCTCGGCGGATCCGGTCCTGCGAGAGCACGGCTCGTCCCAGAGCTCGGCCCAGATCACCCGCAGCACGCGATGCCCGCCCTCAACGATCCGGTCGTGCCGCAGCTTCTCCGCCCAGTGGGCAGCAGCAGGATCCCCTCCAATGCTGTACTTCGACCGCCCATCGAACTCGACGACGAGTAGCCCCTCCACCAGGAAGTCCACCCGTGGACTGCCCTGGATGTCGGCGAGGACGACCTGTTCGGCCACGGCCAGTCCCATGCGCCTCAGTCGCAGCCGCAGCAGGCTCTCGCCCGGGGACTCCGCCAGCCCGCTCGCGTGGGCGGGGAGTGCGCGGACCCTGGCCGCCCCTGGGACGCCGCGCGTCCGTGCCGCCGCCTCCGCCAGCGCGTCGGAATCGACCATGTCCCGCTGAAGGGCGGCGTCGGCGATCGCAATCGCCCAGTCGAGCGGGAGCGTTCGGGCGCACTGCAGGACGGTCAGCAGCGGGTTGGAGGCGGGCATGCCGGAGGCCGGTGCCGTGGCCCTGCGCGGGACCCGCGCGCAGTGCAGCCGATATCCCGGCCCTGACTTCGGATTGCCCGCGCGACCCGTCAACGGCGACAGCTGGACCAGTCCGAGTGGGCCGGTGGGCATGGGCAGGCCCCAGGCGAGGGCCGCGGTGTGGTGGCTCACGACGACCTGGCCAACCCTGCCCAGCAGCGCGCGTGCACGCACGAGGTGCTCGGCGTCCGGGCTGAGCCCGGCCAGGTCGGCGTAGGTGCCCTGACCGATGCGGGTCATGCCCGCAACGGCCCGGCGCGCCTCCGGGTAGCTCACCCCACCTTCGAGAAGTCCGCGTATCTGCAGGTAGGGATCGCCGGCCACGCCCTGATGGTGGCTGGCAGTCATCGATCCCGGAATGGGTGGCCACCAACCTGTGGACAGACGCACCGCCGCACCGCCGAGAGCCCCCTGACGAATCTCCCGATCTTGCTCGGATCTCTCCGAAATCCAGGAGATCCGAGCAAGATGGGGAGATTCTGCGGGAGCGGGAGGCGTGCCGGTGCTACCGCGTGGCGGACTCCAGGAGGAACAGGAAGCTGGCGTAGTCGTGACCTATTGCCCTGGTCATCCCTAGTTCGCAGGTGCGGTTGGAGCACAGGTAGGCGTCGAACTCCTGGCCCGCGAGCTCGGCGGCCTGCTCGGCGCCGGCACCGTCGGTCAGCTCGGGGTGCAGCATCCCGCGGTCGCCGGCGAAGCCGCAGCAGGTCCCGTACACCGGGACCGTGACCTCCTCGGCCAGGGCGCCGGCCACGTCGGCCAGCGCCCCGCCGAGGCCCAGGTGGGTGCCGGCGCAGGTGGCGTGGATGACCGCCGAGCCCACCGTGCGGTGGACCTCGAGCCGGGGCAGCAACTCGTCGCGAGCCCACTGGATCGAGTCGAGGATCCGCAGCGCCCGGTGCTGGGCGACCGCAGGTCCCTCGAGGTAGGGCTCGATCTCGTGCACCAGGCCGAACGTGCAGGACGTGGCGTCGACCACCACCGGCAGCCGGCCGCCGTCGGTCCAGCGCCACAGGTGCTCCACGACCGCGTTGGCCATGTACCGGTTCCCGCGGTCGTAGCCCTTCGAGTGCCATACGGTCCCGCAGCACAGGCCGGCCACGTCGTCGGGGATCCACACCGGCACACCGGCGCGATCAGCGAGGGCCACCACGACCTCCGGCAGGCTCGGCCGGTCGGGCAGGGACTCCGGGTTGCCGAAGATCCGGTTGATGCACGCGGGGAAGTACACCGCCGCCGCACCCGCACGGGTGGTCGCCGGGAGCGTCCTCGGTGCCGAGTCCGGGATCTCCGGGAGCCAGCGGGGGATCAGGTCGCTGCTCACGACCGCCCGGCCCGCGTCGGTGACCCCGCTGATGAGGCCGTCCCCGGCCACGGCGCCGACCCCGTGCGCTGTGCGCAGCGCGATCCGCCCCGCCCGCTGCATCAGCCGGTAGCGCTTGGCCACGGTCAGTGCGATGCCCTGCGCGTGCCCCGGATGTGCCTTCACCCGGAAGGTCTTCATGAGGTCGCCCGTGTTGATGTCCACCGGGCAGGCCAGGGCGCACGTGCCGTCGCCGGCGCAGGTCTGCACGGCGTCGTAGCCGAACGCGCCGGCCAGTTCCTCGGCCACCGGCGACCCCTCCGGCTGGCGGGCCATCTCCCGACGCAGCGCGATGCGCTGACGTGGGGTGGTGGTCACGCGCCGACTCGGGCACACGCTCTCGCAGAAGCCGCACTCGATGCAGCGGTCGGCGATCGCCTCGATCGTCGGCGCGGTCTTCAGGTGCTGGAGGTGGGCCTGCGGGTCGTCGGTCAGCACCACGCCCGGTGACAGCACCCCGTGCGGGTCGATCAGCGCCTTGACCGCGCGCATGTGCCCGGCGATGGTCGCGCCCCACTCCACCTCGACGAACGGCGCGATGTTGCGCCCGGTGCCGTGCTCGGCCTTGAGTGATCCGTCGAAGCGCTCGGTGACCACCGCCACGACGTCGCGCAGGAACGCGTCGAAGCGCTCGATGTCTGCGGCCTCCCGCAACCACGGCGTCACCAGGAAGTGCAGGTTGCCTGCGGAGGCGTGTCCGAAGATGACCGCGTCGTACTGGTGCCGCACGAACAGCTCCTGCAGGGCCAGCGCCCCCTCGGCCAGCCGCTCGGGCGGGAAGCAGACGTCCTCGAGGATGAACGACGTGCCCGAGGGGCGGGCGCCGCCGACGCTGGCCAGCAGGCCGTTGCGGATCACCCAGTACTGGGCCGACAGCTCCGCGTCGCGGGTGAAGGTGGTCGGTTCGAGGAGGTCCAGGCCGGCGAGCAGGGCCACGGCGGCGGCCTCGGACACCTCGGAGAGCTCAGGGGTCTCGTCGCGGAACTCCACCAGCAAGCCGGTGGCGGTCGCGGGCAGGTCAACCCAGCGCTCGGGCACCCCCGGCCGCCCCCGGACCGCGGAGATCGAGGCCCGGTCCATCAGCTCGACGGCCGCCGCCCCCGCGGCCACGAACGGCGCGACGGCCGAGCAGGCGGCCTCCATGTCGGGGAACAGCATCAGCGACGTGAGGTGGTGTGCGTCGTCGCGCACGGTGTCGAAGACGGCCTCGGCGATGAACCCGAGCGTGCCCTCCGAGCCGACCATGAGCCGGCGCAGGATCTGCACCGGGGAGTCGGCGTCGAGGAAGGCGTTCATCGAGTAGCCGGTGGTGTTCTTGATCCGGAACTTGGTCCGGATCCGGTCGGCCGTTCCCGGGTCGGCCAGGATCGCGTCGCGGATCTCACCCAGCCCGGCGGCGATGGCGGGCTCGGTCGCCGCCAGGTGCTCCTCAGCATCGGCCGCCGCGGTGTCGATCACCGTCCCGGAGGGCAGGACGATCGTCATCGACCGCAGCGTCTGGTAGGAGTTCTCGACCGTGCCGCAGCACATCCCGCTGGCGTTGTTGGCCACGACACCACCGATCGTGGCGGCCGCCTTCGAGGCCGGGTCCGGCCCCAACCGGTAGCCGTGGCGCTTCAGCGCCGCGTTCGCGCGGGCGAGGATCGTTCCGGGCTTGCTGCGCAGCGTCCGCCCGCCGTCCTCCACGGTGCAGCCGATCCAGTGGCGCATGACCTCGACGAGGATCCCGTCGCCCTGGGACTGACCGGACAGGCTGGTGCCGGCCGCGCGGAACGTCACCGGGATCGAGTGGGCATGCCCGTAGGCCAGCACCCGCTGCACGTCCTGGACGTCGCGGGCCAGGACCACGACCTGCGGGAACATCCGGTAGGGGCTGGCGTCGGTGGCGAACCGGACGAGGTCGAAGCCGCGGCTGAGCACCACCGCGGGATCGCCCAGCAGCTCCTCGAGGTCGGCGCGCAGCTGGGGCGGAGTGCCCGCCGCGAGGAGGTCGGGCGCACGGTCGTGGGTGGGCGTCGGGTCGTCGACCAGGAAGGTGTCCGCCGGGGGCTCGAAGAGCTTGCGCATGGGCAGCAGGCTTCCACCCCGGCGCGGCCATGTCCTGATGTGCGCCCTCAACCGCCGGCACCCCGGCGTGCCGCCAGCGGTCGCGTCCCGCGCGGACGCAGGGCTACCGTGACAGCGCCGGGGCCCACCCAGCCCGGCCCCCACTCGCCGCCGGACCCCAGGAGGATCCCCATGGACGCATCGAAGGCCGCCCTCGTGCTCATCGAGTTCCAGAACGACTTCACCAGCGAGGGGGGTTCCCTGCACGGCGCGGTCGCCGAGGTCATGGAGGCCACCTCGATGATCGCCAACACGCAGGCTGCGATCGCCGCCGCGCGCGCCGCGGGCGCCACGATCATCCACTCGCCGATCCAGTTCGCTCCCGGGTACAACGAGATCACGGCCCATCCCTACGGCATCCTCAAGGGCGTCGTGGACACCAACTCCTTCGTGAAGGGGGAGTGGGGGGCGCAGATCGTCGAGGACGTCGCGCCCGAGGAGGGGGACATCGTGCTCGAGGGCAAGCGCGGGCTCGACGCCTTCGCCAGCACGAACCTGGACTTCATCCTGCGCAGCAAGGGTGTGCAGACCGTTGCCCTGGCCGGGTTCCTGACCAACTGCTGCGTGGAGTCGACCATGCGCTCGGCCTACGAGAAGGGCTTCGAGGTCCTCACCCTCACCGATTGCCTGGGCGCCACGAGCATCGAGGAGCACGACAACGCGATCAAGTACGACTACCCGATGTTCTCCAAGCCGATGACCTCGGCGGAGTTCAGCGCCGCACTGGCCGGCGCGGAGGCGGACGACGCGTCCCGGGGGTACTGACCCGCGGCCCGGGGACCCGCCACGCCATCGGGGTTCCCGGTTCGTGGGATCGGGTCGTTAGCCCCGGGACGGGGGACCAACGCGGGCTGAGGCACCTGTGCGCGCGACCTATCGTGTGCCCATGAGCGTCGAGCTGCTGATCTCCGAACCACTGATCCTGCTCTTCGGGGTGCTGGCCCTCGGGTCGCTGCTCGGGTCGATCCGGTTCGGGAGCTTCTCGTTCGGGTCGGCGGCCGTGCTGTTCGTCGGCCTGGCCGCCTCCGCGTGGAACCCCGACCTGGTGATCCCGCGGATCCTGGGCATCTTCGGCCTGGCGATCTTCGCCTACGGCATCGGGGTGAGCAGCGGACCGCAGTTCTTCCACGTGCTGCGCAACTTCCGGGGCGCCGTGCTCCTCGTGGTGGGCATCCTGGTCGCCGCCGCCGGCGTTGCGGTGGGCGTCGGGCACCTGATGGGGCTCAGCGGTCCGGTGGTCTCCGGGTTGTACGCCGGCGCCCTGACCAACACCCCCGCGCTGGCCGCATCGATCGAGGCGCTGGGCTCCGACGAGCCCACGGTGGGCTACTCGGTGACCTACATCGGCGGGGTGCTGGGGATGGTCGCCGCGGTGGGGCTGATGGGCCTGGCGCGGCTGCCCCGGGCGGCCGAGGCGGAAGCGGCTGACGAGGCGCCGCCGGAGCTGGTGCACCAGAGCATCCGGGTCACCGCGGACGACGCGCCCGAGCTGGGCACGATCGTGGAGGAGGGGCAGGTGATCTTCTCCCGGGTGGAGCACGACGGGGTGGTGCGGGTCGCCACCGACGGGTTCCGTCCGTCCCCCGGCGACGTCGTGACCGTCATCGGGCCGCAGCCGGCAGTGGACGACGTCACCGCCCGCCTGGGTCGCCCCAGCACCAACTACCTCACCCTGAACCGGCGTGAGCTGGACTTCCGCCGGGTGGCCGTCTCCAACCACGACATCGCCGGGCAGACGATCGCCGACCTGCGCCTCTACCGGCGCTACGGCGCCACCGCCACCCGGGTGCGCCGTGGTGACATCGACCTGCTGGCCACCGACGACCTGGTGCTGCAGATCGGCGACCGGGTCCGGATCGTCGCGCCGCGGGACCGGATGCCCGAGATCGGGCACCTCCTCGGCGACTCGGAGCGGGGCACCGGGGAGGTCGAGGGTGCGGGGTTCGCGCTCGGCCTGGTGCTGGGCCTCCTGCTCGGGGTGATCGAGTTCCCGCTCCCCGGCGGCAGCACGGTGTCGCTGGGCCTGGCCGGCGGCCCGCTGGTCGCAGGCCTCGTGCTCGGCCGCCTGCGCCGCAGCGGACCGTTCATCTGGGCGCTGCCCTTCCCCGCCGCCACGGCGCTCAACCAGCTGGGGATCCTGCTGTTCCTGGCCTATGCCGGCACCAACGCCGGCGACGACCTGGTCGCGGCCATGCAGAGCGACCAGGGCATCCGGATCCTCATCGCCGGCCTGCTGGTGACCGGATTCGCGGCGTTCGCCCTGACGCTGCTCGGACCAGCGGTGTCCGGGATCGCCGGCCCGCGCCTGGCCGGGGTCATCGCCGGGTTCCAGACCCAGCCGGCCGTGCTGACGTTCGCCAACGAGCGCAACGGCGCCGACCCGCGGGTGAACCTCGGCTACGCCCTGGCCTACCCGGTCGCGATGATCGTCAAGGTGATCGTCGCCCCCCTGATCGGGCGGATGTAGCCGAGCGGGTCAGCGCAGCCAGGCGGCGGTGTCCGGGGGCAGCCAGAAGCCGTCGGCACCGGCCTGCAGCGCGGGCCTGCTCGAGGCGATGACCGAACCCGCGTGCACGAGCGCGGGGGAGTCCCCGAGGTTCATCGCGACCAGCACGTGCGGGTCCTCGTCCCCAGCGGGGCGACGCAGCACCAGGCAGGTGTCCCCGGGCGCGCTGACCCAGTCCAGGTCGCCGTCGCCCAGTGCGGGCTCGGCGCGGCGCAGCCTCAGGAGCAGCCGGGTGAGCTCGAGGGTGGACCCCGGGTCGCCGGTCTGGGCCTCGACGCTCAGGTCGCCCCAGTGCCCGGGCATGGGCAGCCACGAGGCACCCGTGGGGCTGAACCCGAACGCGGGCGCCTCGCGCGTCCAGGGGATCGGGACCCGGCACCCGTCACGGAAGCCCTCGGCTCCGCCGGTCCGGTGGAACGCGGGGTCCTGCCGGGACTCCGCGGGCAGGTCGAGCACCTCCTCCAGGCCGAGTTCCTGACCCTGGTAGAGGTAGGCCGAGCCGGGCAGGCCGAGCATGAACACCAGGCCGGCGCGGGCGCGCGCGAGGCCGCGGGCGTCGTCGGCTGCCACGCCCGGGACCGGGGCGGTGTTGGACTGCGGCATCCGCTCGCCGGTCGCCTCGACCGCGTACTTCGTGCGCACCCGGGGGACGTCGTGGTTCTCCAGCACCCAGGTCGTCGGAGCGCCGACGCTGGCCGCGGTGTGCAGCGAGCGGTCGATGACCGCGCGCATCACCCCCGCGTCCCAGGGGCACTTGAGGTAGTCGAAGTTGAACGCGGTGTGCAGCTCGTCGGGGCGGATGTAGCGGGCCAGCGCCTCGTCGGTGCCCACCCAGACCTCGCCGACGAAGACCCGTGGCGGGTGATAGCCGTTGGAGACCCGGCGCCACTGCCGCCAGATCTCGTGGACGCCGGGCTGGTCCCACTGGGGGAACTCCTGGATGTCCCCGAAGGTCATGAGCAGCCCGTCACCCTCGCCGGATCGGGGGTAGCCGGGCGCCTTGACCAGGCCGGTGGCGACGTCGATGCGGAAGCCGTCGATGCCACGGTCGAACCAGAACCGCAATGTCGCCTCGAAGTCCGCCCGGACGTCGGGGTGGTCCCAGTTGAAGTCGGGCTGGGCGGAGTCGAACAGATGCAGGTACCACCACCCGCTCGGTTGCCCGGATGCATCGAGGATCGGGTCCCATGCCCGGCCGCCGAAGGCCGAGCGCCAGTCGTTGGGCGGGTTGGCCCCGCCGTCCGCCCCACGAACGCAGTGGTAGCGCTGCCACGCCGGTGACCCCGGTTCCGAGGCGAGCGCCTCCTGGAAGAAGACGTGCTGGTCCGAGCTGTGGTTGGGCACGATGTCGACGATCACCTTGATGCCCAGATCGTGGGCCTCGGCGACCAGGGCCTCCACGTCGGCCACGTCGCCGAACATCGGGTCGATCGCCCGGAAGTCAGCCACGTCGTAGCCGCCGTCGGCCTGCGGCGAGGTGTACCAGGGCGAGAACCAGACGGCGTCCACCCCCAGCCGGGCCAGGTGCGGCAGCCGACTGCGGATCCCGGCGACGTCGCCGAACCCGTCGCCGTCGGAGTCCGCCCACGACTTGGGATACACCTGGTAGATGACGGCGTTGCGCCACCAATCAGCATCCGTGGTGATCGACATGGACACATCCTGTCCTGTTGGCCGGGCGGAATCCACGTCGGGCGGGCGCCGGTCCCGCAGGTTGCGTCCCGGCCCCGGTGCCACCGCGGTGGACTACATTCGTCCCGTGCAGACCCCACCGGAAACCCCCTTCGAGCGGTTCGGCGGGCATGGGTTCTTCGACCTGCTGGTCGGCCGGTTCTACGCGGGAGTGGCCGAGGATCCGCACCTGCGGCCCATGTACCCCGAGGCCGACCTGGGACCGGCCGCCGAGCGCCTGCAGCTGTTCCTGGAGCAGTACTGGGGTGGGCCCACCACGTACTCGCAGGAGCGTGGGCACCCGCGCCTGCGGATGCGGCACGCGCCGTTCCCGGTCGATGCGGCCGCCCATGATGCGTGGCTGCGCCACATGCGTGCGGCCCTCGATGAGGCGGCCCCGGCCGTCGGGATGTCGACCGAGGACGAGGCCGAGCTCTGGGACTACCTGACCCGTGCCGCGCTCTCGATGGTCAACACCTACCCCGGCCCGGCCTGACGCGACCGCTCGGCTGTCAGCTGCCGGTTGCGCTCGACCGCGGCGGCGCTGATCCGGCGCACCATCGTCGGGAAGACGACGCCGTGGAACGGCAGCACCGCGTGCCAGTACGCCTGACCGGCCAGTCCGTGCGGGAAGAACGTGGCGCGCTGGCGCAGCGCCGTGCCCCCGCCGGGCGCCGGGGCGACGTGGAACTCCAGCCACGCCAGGCCCGGCACCTTCATCTCGGCCCGCAGCCTCAGCAGGCTGCCCGGGACGACCTCCTCGACGCGCCAGAAGTCGCAGGCCTCCCCGACCAGGAGCTCCTGGGGATCGCGTCGGCCCCGGCGCAGGCCCGGCCCGCCGATGAGGCGGTCGAACCCACCGCGCACCTCCCATGCCCATGGCAGCGAGTACCAGCCGTTGTCCCCGCCGATCGACTCGACCACGTCCCAGACGGCCTCGGGTGAGGCGTCGACATGGGCACTGCGATCGTCGGTGAACAGCGAGCCGCCGGCCCAGTCCGGGTCCGTGGGCATCGGGTCGCTCGGCGCGCCTGGCATGTAGGCATCCGACCACCGCGTCGCGACGTCGGCGTCCTTGACCCGCTTGAGCGCCAGGCGCACGGAGTCGTCGAACCCCAGCAGGCCGCCAGGTGGGTCGGGCACGTAGCCGCGGATGTCGTCCTCCTGGCAGACCACCTCGTTGCGCAGTGAGGCGACGAGCGGCCGGGCGATGAGGCTGGGAACCGGGGTCACGAGGCCCACCCAGCGCGCCGAGAGCTCGGGCTGGAGCAGGTTGATGGGCAGGATGCGCCGGCGCTTCAAGCCAGACACGGCGGCGAAGCGCTGCATCATCTGCTCGTAGGTCAGGACGTCGGGCCCGCCGATGTCGAAGGTCCGGTTGACCTCCGGCGGCAGCATCGCGCACCCCACCAGGTAGCGCAGGACATCACGGATCGCGATCGGCTGGATCCGCGTGCGGACCCATCGGGGCGTGATCATCACCGGCAGCCGCTCGGTGAGGTAGCGCAGCATCTCGAACGACAGGGACCCCGACCCGATCACCGTGGCCGCGCCGAGTGCCGCCGTCGGGACGCCGCTGGCCAGCAGGATCTCGCCGACCTCGGCCCGGGAGCGCAGGTGCTCACTGAGGTCCTCGTCGTGGGCCAGGCCACCGAGGTAGACGATGCGCTGGACCCCCGCCTCCCGGGCGACTCGGGCGAAGGTGCGGGCCACCGCGGCCTCCGTGCGCTCGAAGTCCGGTCCCGTGCCGATCGCGTGGATCAGGTAGTAGGCCACCTCGACGCCGGACATGGCCCGGGCCAGGGCCTCGGGGTCGGCAGCGTCGCCGACGGCGACCTCGACGTCAGCATGCCAGGGCAGGTCGCGCAGGCGATCGGGGTGCCGGGCCAGGACCCGGACCTGGTGCCCGGCCGCCAGCAGCTCGGGCACGAGCCGACCGCCGATGTAGCCGGTGGCACCGGTGACGAGGCACAGCCGGCCGGGGGTGGGCTCCATGCGCCCAGTGTGCCGCCCGGGGCAGGCAGCGCAACCGGGGCTGCCGGGTGGCTGGTGCCGTGATCGGGGTTGAGCCCTGCGCTGGGCGCCCCAGTGCTACCGGGCAGGTGCCGGACCGGCCGGCTGCGTCCCGGGGGGCAGGGGTGTCCCGTCGGGGCCGTAGGAGACCGGCCGGGCCAGGACGGGAACCACGACACCGTTCTTGTCGAAGGCGTTCTTCAACCGCTCGCGCAGCTCGCGGGTCAAGGTCACCTGGTGGCTGGCCCGTGCCTTGACCGCGATCCGGACGTAGACCGCCTCCCCGGAGACGGCGTCGACTCCGGCGAAGGTGGGCCGGCCCAGCATCATCGTCTGCGTGACCGGGTCGTTGTACATGTCGTTGCCCACGTCGACCACGATCTGGCGGATCACCTCGAGGTCGGCGTTGTACGACACAGGGATGGTGGCCGCGGCCAACGTCCACCCCTGGGACTGGTTGGCCACCCGCAGGATCTCGCCGTTGCGCACGTACCAGACGACACCGGTAAGGTCGCGGATCCTGGTGATCCGCAGTGCCACCTCCTCCACGGTCCCGACGACGGGGCCGACATCGACGAGGTCGCCCACCCCGTACTGGTCCTCGACGATCATGAAGAAGCCCGACAGGTAGTCCTTGACCAGGGTCTGGGCGCCGAAGCCCAGGGCGACGCCCACCACGCCGGCGCTGGCCAGGAGCGGGGTGATGTTGACGCCGAGCTCGGTGAGCACGAGCAGGCTCGCAGTGCCCCAGATGACCAGCGCCAGGGTGTTGCGCAGGAGCTGGCCCACGGCCTTGGCCCGCTGCTCGCGCCGCTGGGACATGATCATGGCCTGCAGCTCGACGGTCTCCTCCGGGTTGGCCACCAGGTCGTTCTCACGGCTGCGTCCCGACTCGATCCAGCGCTTGACCGCGCGGGCGATCACCCGAGCGACGATCAGGTGCAGGAGTGCGGCGACCGCCACGATGATCAGGATGCTCAACCCGATGCCCCAGAAGCCCTGCGTCCAGCTCGTGGTCGGGTCGGCGCTCTCAGCGGAAGGGATCACGGGCAGAACCCTACGACGCCCGAATCCCGATCTCCCGCGATCATCGCGGTCCCCCGGGCGCGCGGCGGGGGAGGGCGACGGCCTAGCCTGACTCCCATGCCGCCGAGGTCGCTGGGCTCCGGGCGTCCCGCAGCCCAGCCGGTCGCAGGCGACGGTGATCCCCGGTGACGCCCGACGTGCGAGTGGAGGAACCTGTGAGTTCAGATCGACCGGCCAACCCTGATCCCGCACCTGGTGGGACGTCGGCTGCGAAGCCCCCGAAGCCGCCGGTGGTGGAGCCGGAATGGCTGGAGCCGAGTCCCGAGCTGGTCGAGCTCGCCCGTGCCTATGGGGTCGCCGTCGAGTACTGGGACCAGTCGGGCAACTACCACCGGATCGGGGCCGCGACCATCATCGCGGTGCTCACGGCCCTCGAGGTGGACGTCAGCTCGCCGGACGCGATCTGGAACGCCCTCTACGACCGCCGCAACGCGCCCTGGCGCAGGATGCTGCCCCCCGTGTTCGTCACGCGCGCGGGGTCGGACAACCAGTGCTGGGTGCACGTCCCGAACGGGGACCCGGTGTCGATGTGGGTCGACCGTGAGGAGGGTGGCGAGGCCTGGTTCCTGGACCAGGTGGACCGCTGGGTCGAGCCCCGGCACGTCGACGGGGTCCTGGTCGGGGAGGCCACGTTCCGGCTGCCGTGGGACCTGCCCCTGGGCTGGCACACGATGTGGGCGCGCTCGCACGGGGCGGACGGGGTCGTGCGCGAGGCCTCGTGCCCGCTGATCGTCACACCCGCGAGGTTGGACCCCCCGGCCCTGGCTGCGGGTCGGCAGTGGGGCTTCATGACGCAGGTCTACGCCATGCGCTCCGAGGGCTCCTGGGGGATCGGCGACCTCGTGGACCTGGCCGACCTGGCCGCGTGGAGCGGACATGCGGAGGGCGCGGACTTCGTCCTGGTCAACCCGCTGCACGCCGCCTCCCCGGCGGCGCCGATGGAGCCCTCGCCCTACCTGCCGGTCACCCGGCGGTTCGCCAACCCGATCTACCTGCGCGTGGAGTCCATCGAGGAGTACTCCAGCCTGTCCATGGACGACCGCTCCCGGATCGAGGCGCTGTCGATCCCCGTGCGCGCCCTGTCGACGTCGCCGGACCTGATCGACCGTGACGTCATCTGGGGGGCCAAGTCCCAGGCCCTGCGGTTCGTGTTCGCAGCACCGCTCTCGCCGGGACGCCAGGCCCTGTTCGACGCGTTCGTCGAGCGCGAGGGCCAGGGCCTGACCGACTTCGCCACCTGGTGCGCGCTGGTCGACGAGCACGGTGGCGAGCCGACGCTGTGGCCGGCGGCCCTGCGGGACGCCGGATCCCCGGAGGTGGCGGCCGAGCGCGAGCGACTGGCCGACTCGGTGCGCTGGCACTCCTGGCTGCAGTGGCAGCTCGACGAGCAGATGACCCGGGCCCAGCAGGCGGCGGTCGACGCCGGCATGCGCTCCGGGATCGTGCACGACCTCGCGGTCGGCGTGCACCCCGA
Source organism: uncultured Actinomycetes bacterium (assembly GCA_963774745.1). Classification (GTDB taxonomy): domain Bacteria; phylum Actinomycetota; class Actinomycetes; order S36-B12; family CAIYMF01; genus Prado023. The sequence goes on from CAVZGE010000006.1 coordinate 171,642, forward strand.
GGGGTCCGACGCCTGGGCGCTGCGTGACGTCCTGGCCCAGGGCGTGTCTGTCGGCGCCCCCCCGGACATGTACAACCAGATGGGCCAGAACTGGTCCCAGCCCCCGTGGCGCCCCGACGCGCTGGCCGAGGCCGGGTTCCTGCCGTACCGCGACATGCTGCGCACGATCCTGCGGCACGCCGGTGGCATCCGCGTGGACCACGTCCTCGGGTTGTTCCGGCTGTGGTGGATCCCGGAGGGCATGCCCGCCTACAGCGGCACGTTCGTCACCTCGGACCACGAGGCGCTCATCGGCATCCTCGCCCTGGAGTCCCAGAGGGCCGGCGCCTGGCTGGTCGGCGAGGACCTGGGCACCGTCGAGCAGTGGGTCCAGGACTACCTGCTCTCCCGCGGGGTCCTGGGCACGACGATCATGTGGTTCGAGCGCGACTACCACCAGCACCCGGACGTCCCGCTGCATCCCGAGCAGTGGCGCGGCAACTGCCTGGCCTCCGTCACGGTCCATGACCTTCCACCGACGGCCGGCTACCTCGCGGGCGAGCACGTGCGGATCCGCGCCGAGCTCGGCCTGCTGACCCGGCCGGCCGAGGAGGAGCTGGCCGAGAGCAGCGCCCAGGTGGCCGAGTGGCGGGCGATGTGCGTCGACCGGGGCTGGATGCCGCCCGACGGGACCGACGAGGACCTGGTCGTGGCCCTGCATGCGCTGGTCGCCGCATCCCCGTCGGTGCTGGTGGGCGTGGCCCTGACCGACGCGGTCGGGGACCGGCGCGCACAGAACCAGCCGGGCACCGACAAGGAGTACCCGAACTGGCGGGTGCCGTTGACCGATGCTGCCGGTCGGGCCGTGCTGATCGAGGACTTCCCCAACCTGCCGTTGCTGCGCCGGCTCGTGGAGGCGGTCCGGACCCGGTAGCGCCCAGGCGGTCCGGACCCGGTAGCGCCCAGGCGTCCGGGCGGGGCTCAGGCGTCCCGGGACTGGCAGCGCAGTGACCGCTCCACGCCGTCGAGGCCCTCGCTGATGATCCGGCGCAGGCCGACGGGCAGGTCTGCGCCGGCCAGGAACTCGTTGGTCCGGCTCACCGTCTCGGGCTCGACCAGCAGCCCCGGGAACAGGGCTGTGGCCACCAACCCGGACATCTCGGCACTGCGGGTGGCCCACACCTCGCCGATCTCCTCGAAGTAGCGGTCGCGGAACGGTCGGTACAGCTCGCGCTGGTCGGGGATGCCGAACCCGGACAGGGTTGCCTCGAGCATGGCGTTGGGCAGGGTCTGGTCGGTGATCGCCGCCGTCCAGGCGATCTCCTTGGCCGCTGCCGTCGGTGTCGCGCAGCGGACCGCGGTCGCGCTGCGGCGCCCCGAGGCGGTGTCGTCGCGGGTGAGCTCGGCATCGATCTGGGCGTCGCCCGCGCGGCCCTGGGCCACCAGGCGCCCCAGGATCGACCAGCGCAGGTCGGTGTCGATGACCAGCCCGTCGACGGACTGCGATCCATCGAGGAGGCCGGCCAGGAGGTCGAGCTGCTCGGGGGTCCTGGCCACGTTGACCAGAGCCCGGGCGTAGGCCAGCTGGTGGTCGCTGCCGGGGTCGCTGGTGAGCAGCGCCGAGTGCACGCCCTCGGCCAGGCGCGCCAGGTACTCGTCGCGGTGTCCCGGTGCGGCGTACAGCTCGATCGCCGTGCGGACCTGCAGCAGCACCTTCTGGACCACGCCGATGTCGGTCTCGGCGGGCAGGCCCGACAGCGCCAGTGCCAGGTAGTCCCCGGCGGACCACTCGGCGTCGCGGGTCATGTCCCAGGCCGCCCCCCAGACCAGCGCGCGGGGCATGGGCCGGTCGAGGTCGCCGAGGTGCGCGATGGCGGTGGCCGACGAGCGTCCGCCGAGGCGGATCTTGGCGAACGTGAGGTCGTCGTCGTTGATCAGCATGAGGTCCGACGCGCGCCGCCCGGCGAGCTGGGGCAGCTCGGTGCGGGCCCCCACGAGGTCGAGCTCGACCTGCTCGGTGCGCGTCAGGCGCCCCTCGACCAGGTCGTAGAGCCCGACCCGGATCCGGTGGCTGCGCAGGATGGGATCCAGCCCCGCGGGCATCGCAGGCGGCTCCTGGATGATCGCCACCGTCGCGTACGTGTCCGCATCGGCGTAGACGACGTCCGGGCGCAGCAGGTTCACCCCGGCGGTCTGCAGCCATTCCCGGGTCCAGGCCGACAGGTCGCGCCCGGAGGTCGCCTCCAGCTCGACGAGGAGGTCGCGCAGCTCGGTGTTGCCCCACTTGTGCTTCTGGAAGTAGGCACGCAGGCCGGCGAAGAACTGCTCCTCGCCGACCCAGGCGACCAGCTGCCGCAGGGCCGAGGCGCCCTTCGCGTAGGTGATGCCGTCGAAGTTGAGCTTGACCGTCTGGAGGTCGCCGGCGTCGGTGGAGATCGGATGGGTCGAGGGCAGCTGGTCCTGGCGGTAGGCCCAGGTCTTGCGCAGGTTGCCGAAGCTGGTCCAGGCCTCGGTGTAGCGCGTCGCCCTGGCCATCGCGTGGTACGAGGCCCATTCGGCGAACGACTCGTTGAGCCACAGGTCGTCCCACCAGCGCATCGTCACCAGGTCGCCGAACCACATGTGTGCCAGCTCGTGCAGGATCGTGTTCGCCCGGGACTCGTAGGCCACGTCGGTGACCCGCGAGCGGAAGATGTAGTCCTCCATGATCGTGACGCACCCGGCGTTCTCCATCGCCCCGGCGTTGTACTCGGGCACGAAGAGCTGGTCGTACTTGCCGAAGGGGTAGGGGTGGCCGAAGGCCTCCTCGAAGAACGCGAACCCCTGCGTCGTCTCCTCCAGCACCCGCTCGGCGTCCAGGTAGGGCGCCATCGAGGCTCGGCAGAAGACCCCGAGCGGATAGGTGCCGTGCGGGCCGGAGTACTCGTCGCGGACCACGTGGTACGGCCCGGCCACCAGCGCGGTGATGTAGGTGCTCATCAGCTCGGTGGGGGCGAAGTCCCAGCGGGCGACGCCGGCCCGCACCGGCGCCGAGATCGGGGTGGTCGTGTTGGCCACGACCTGCCAGTGCTCGGGGGCGGTCACGTGCAGGGTGAAGGTGGCCTTCAGGTCCGGCTGGTCGAAGCAGGCGTAGACCCGCTGGGCGTCGGCCATCTCGAACTGGCTGTACAGGTACACCTCGTCGTCGACCGGGTCGACCAGCCGGTGCAGGCCCTCGCCGGTGCGCGAGTAGGCGCACTCGGCGACCACCACGAGCGTGTTCTCGGCGGCCAGCCCGACCAGGGGCAGCCGCTGGCCGGTGTGGGCCGACACGTCGACGGGCTCGCCGTTGAGCGTGGCCGAGAGCACCGTCGGCGCCACCAGGTCGATCCAGGTGCTGGCCCCGGGCTCCCGGCAGGTGAACGTGACGGTGGTCGTCGAGGCGAAGGTGGCCTCCGAGGTGGTGAGGTCCAGGGCGATGTCATAGGCCGCCACGGCCAGGAGTGCGGCGCGCTCGACGGCTTCGTCGCGGGTCAGGGCCGGGTGTGCCACGGGGACTCCAAGGGGGGGTGAGTGCATCGGTCGATCGGTCAGGGCCATCGGGGCGACGCCATTCGAGCGGGGTTCGTGCGGCATTCTTCCACGCGGCGCGTCCTGCCCGTGGCCCACGCAGCTCAGCCGGTGCCGGTGAGGCGCCCGGAGGGTGCGACGTCGACCAGCGCCTCCCGGATCCTGGCCAGGTGCTCGAGGTCCGGCGCCGGCCACCCGTTGGTCGGCCACTGCGGTCCCGGCCCGGCGGTGACGCCCACCATCCCGGGCGGGCTGGGGGAGGCGCCGGTCGTGCGGTACCCCCGCGCTGAGACGTGGATCTCGGGCACGAGGGTGTCGGACACGAGCTCGCGGGCAGTCTCGGCGGTGATGCCCCCGCCGGCCATCACGACGTGGCCGTCCCGGGCGGTGCGCACGAGCTGGGCGAGCATCGCAGCCCCCTGGGTCGCGGTTGGGGCGCCCCCGCTGGTCAGGACGCGGTCGCAGCCCAGGACGAAGGCCATCTCGACCGCGACCTCGATGCTGCGGGCGACGTCCACGGCCCGGTGGAAGGTCACCGAGCGGCCCTCAGCGGCCTCGACGAGGCGCTCCAGCAGGGCCACGTCCACGTCACCCTGCGCGGTCAGGACGCCCACGACGAGGCCGTGCGCCCCGAGTCGGACCGCGGTGGCGATGTCGCGCAGCATCACGACCTGCTCGTCGCGGTCGAACACGAAGCCGCCACCGCGGGGGCGGATCATCACGTGCACCGGCGTGCCGTGGGGTTCCGCGAGCCCGAGGACCGTCTCGATCGTCCCGGCTGAGGGGGTCGTCCCGCCCTGCGGGTCGTTCTCGCACAGCTCGATGCGGTCCGCGCCCCCGATCAGGGCCAGTCGGGCCGCGCCGACCGAGGTTGCCAGCACCTCGATGGCCGGTCGGGGAGGACTCATGGGCCAAGCATCCGACACAATCTGGTGCCATGCGGGTTCATCTGGGCTGTGACCATGCCGGCTACGAGTTGAAGAACATGTTGGCTGCCTACCTGCGTGAGGCGGGCCACGACGTCGTGGACCACGGCGCGCACGAGTACGACGCGGAGGACGACTACCCGGCGTTCTGCTTCGAGGCAGCCGAGGGCGTCGTCGAGGAGCCGGGGAGCCTGGGCATCGTCATCGGCGGGTCGGGCAACGGCGAGCAGATAGCGGCCAACAAGGTGCCCGGCGTGCGCGCCGCCCTTGCCTGGTCGGTGGAGATCGCAACCCTGGCCCGGGAGCACAACGACGCCAACGTCGTGGCCATCGGCGGGCGCATGCACTCGACCGAGGAGTCGTTCGCGATCGTCAACGCCTTCCTGGCCACACCCTTCTCCGGCGCCGAGCGCCACCAGCGCCGGATCGACCAGCTGGCGCAGTACGAGGCCGAGCGCTGAGGCTCCCGGGAGTCAGGCCCAGGTGGAGTAGGGGCTCCGCGAGAGGTTCACGTTGAAGTAGCGCTGGTCGTCGGACACCTCGGTGCCCGCCCACTCGGGGCGCACGAAGGCCTGCCCCGGATCGGCCAGCTCGACCTCGGCCATGATCAGCGGCGCATTGTCCCCGGCGAAGACATCGACCTCCCAGATGTGGGCACCCACGGGGACCAGGTGCCGCACCTTGTCGATGACCGGGCCCTGTGCCAGCTCGTCGAGCATCCCCAGGGCATCGGTGACCGGGATCTCGTACTCGAACTCGCTGCGGGCGATCCCGACCGAGACCCCCTTGACCGTGAGGAACCCCCTGTCGCCCTTGACCCGGACCCGGACCGTCGCGGTGTCGGTCTGGGCGAGGTAGCCCTGCACGATGCGCGTCGCGGACGTGACGTCGTCACGCCATGACTGGCCAGTCACCAGGAACTTGCGCTCGACCTCGACTCCCATGGTCCCCTCCTACCAGCAGCCGGTGATGCTCGAGGCGGCCCGGTCGACCGCCGTTCGGGTGGTGACCCGGCTGTACCGCGTCGGGCGCGAGTTCACGATCGACACGAACACCTTCGTCTGGCCGTCGGCACCAGCGGCGTACCCGGCCAGGGCGATCGAGTCGGCCACGGTGCCGGTCTTGGCCTGGATCAGCCCGGCGGCGCACTTGGCCGGCTTGGAGCTGAACCGCTTGTTGCTGGCCTTCAGGGTGCCGGTGCGCCCGGCGACGGGCAGCCATCCCCGCAGGCCGGCCAGCTCGGGGTGGTCGGGGGACAGCGCCCGGGCCAGGGCCGAGGTGAGTGCCCCCGCTGTGAGCCGGCCCTCGAGCGACAGCCCGCTGCCGTCGACGATCCGCACCCCCTCGAGCGGGACCTGCAGCTCGCGCAGGGTGTCGGCCAGCCCCTGACGTGCTCCAGCCCAGGTGCCAGGGAGCCCGCGTGCCACCGCGATGTGGCGGAAGAGCATCTCCGCGGTGTCGTTGTCGGAGATCAGCAGCGTGCGCGACACCGCCTCGGCCACCGAGTGGCCCGGGATGCTGGCCAGGGTGGCCGCCTCCGGCGCCGCGGTGGACTCCCCGGCGTAGGTGGCGCTCACCCCGAGCCTGCCGAGTGCCGCGGCGAAGTACTTCCCGGCGTCCGCCGTCGCGTCGCGCACCGTGTTGTCGTCACGGGCGAAGGCCCCGACCGGACGCACCTGGCGGGGCAGGTAGGAGTTGGGCCACCCGCGTGATTGCCCGATGCCCGGGAAGAGGGAGTCGTCGGCGCGGACCGTGATGGTCCGGGGTTCGGTCGAGGACTGGGCCACCGGGGTCGGGATCGGTGGGGCCGGATCGACCGGGGTCGGTTGCGGTGCGGCAGGGTCCACCGGGGTCGGGATCGGTGAGGTGGCCGGATCCGGTGCAGGGGGCAGTCCCAGCGCGCCGGCGGTGCTGGCCGCCAGTGCCCGCAGGTCGGCGCTCGAGAGCAGCGGATCGCCACCGGCGACGAGGACCACCTCGTCGGGGGTCGCCCCTGCGCGAACGGTGGTCGGGAAGCGCTGGTCCGGCCCGAGTGCGGCCAGCACCCCGACGGTCGTGAGGATCTTGGTCGTCGATGCGCCGCGCAGCGAGGCCCCGGCACGGCGCTGGTAGACGTAGGCGCCGGTGGCGGTGTCCCAGACGGTCATGGTGAACCGCTTGCCCAGGATCTTCGACGCGCTCCGCTTCCTGAGGACCTGGCCGATCCGGGCGTTCGCGGAGGTGGTCGCAACCCGCGTCCGGGTGGCACTCACGGCCAGCCGGGCATCGTCGGACCGGTCGGTGCTGGCCGCGATCGTCGTGGAGCTCCCGGGTGGGTGCACGCCTGCCGCGGCAGGGGCGGTCCCGGCCATGAGGGCCAGGGCGCACCCGAGGGCGAGCGTGGTGGGGGCGGTGGGGCGCATGCGCCTCACGGTACCCGCGTCGGGACCGTGACCCACGTCAGCGTGGGGCTAGCGGCCGGCTAAGGGCTGTGGCCCACGGCGTCCTCAGCGGGCGCCGAACTCCGCGAGGCAGTCGCGCAGCTGGGCAACCGCCCAGATGATCTCGTCGGCGGTGATCACCAGCGGTGGGGCCAGGCGGATCGTCGAACCATGGGTGTCCTTGGCCAGGACGCCGCGAGCCATCAGCGCCTCGCAGACCTGGCGGCCGGTCGCGAGGTCGGGGTCGATGTCCACCCCGGCCCAGGCACCCCGGGAGCGCACCTCGACCACCCCGTGGCCCACCAGCTTGCCCAGCTCGGCGGCCAGCACGTCGCCGAGCTCCATGGCCCGCTCCTGGAACTCACCGGTCCTCAGCATCCTGACCACCGCCCGCCCCACCGCGCACGCCAGCGGGTTCCCCCCGAAGGTGCTGCCGTGCTCGCCGGGCCGGAGCACGTCGAGGACGGCGCGGTCCGCTGCGATCGCCGAGACCGGCAGCACCCCACCGCCCAGGGCCTTTCCCAGGATGTAGATGTCGGGCACGACACCCTCGTGGTCGCAGGCGAAGGTCCGCCCGGTGCGTGCCAGCCCGGACTGGATCTCGTCGGCCAGCAGCAGGACGTTGTGCTCGGTGGTCAGGGCGCGCACGTCGCGCAGGTAGCCCTCCGGGGGGATGACGACACCGCCCTCGCCCTGGATCGGCTCGAGGAGCACCGCGGCGGTGTGCTCGGTGATCGCCGCGCGGAGGGCGTCGAGGTTGCCGTACTCCACCTGGATGAATCCCGGTGTGTACGGACCGAAGTGGTCGCGGGCGCTGTCGTCGTCGGAGAACGAGACGATGGTCGTGGTCCGACCGTGGAAGTTGCCCTCGGCGACGATGATCGAGGCCTGGTGGGTGGGGATCCCCTTGACGGTGTACCCCCACTTGCGAGCGACCTTGATCGCGGTCTCGACGGCCTCAGCGCCGGAGTTCATCGGCACGACCATGTCCTTGCCGGCCAGGGCGGCGAGCTCGGCGCAGAAGGGGCCGAACTGGTCGTGGTGGAACGCGCGGCTGACCAGGGTCACCCGGTCGAGCTGCTCGTGGGCCGCGGCGAGGATCTCGGGATGCCCGTGACCGAAGTTCAGCGCCGAGTACCCGGCCAGGCAGTCGAGGTAGCGGTGCCCGGCAACGTCCGTGACCCAGGCGCCCGCGGCAGTGGCGATCACCACCGGCAGGGGGTGGTAGTTGTGCGCCGAGTGCTCCTCGGCCAACTCGATCAGCGCGTCCGCGTTGTGCTCCACGTCGTCCTCTCCGTGCTGGTCATGCCCGTGCCCGTCCGAGGTGCAGTCTGCCCGACCGGGGTCGATCAGGTGCCCATCGGGATCCACACCAGGCCGATGGCGCTGACCTTCACGTCGGACTTCGCGAGCGTGACCGACATCTGGCCCACGGCCGCTGCCCTGGTGGCCCACTCCGAGCGGATCGCGGCCATCTCGGCATCGAGCTCGGCCTGCAGGTCGGCGTACACCGCCTGGAGCTCCTCGACCTTGTCCTCGGCGGCGCCCACCCGGTTCGAGGCGGCCGATGCCCGCTTCGCGGCGGAGGTCACCGAGGTCTTGCGCCCGCCGAACAGCCCGCCGAGCATGCCCATCGCATCGGAGCTGATCGCGCTGCTGCGCGCCTCGCGCTGGCGGTCCAGCGTGTTGGTCGCGGTGTCGATCCTGCGCTGGGCGGCCGTGAGCTTGGTCTGGTACTTGGACTGCAGGGCAGCGATCTCCCTGTCCGCGGCGTCGGCGGCAGCGGCCTGGCACCGGGCGCCGAAGTCCTGGGCGGACTCCCCGATCCGGCCATAGAGCTTGAGCTCCGGGTTGGTCGGGACGTCGACCGTCATCGAGCGTTGGAGCGTGTCGGCCAGGTCACGCTGCAGGGTGGTCCACCAGGTCCTGGAGCCGACCTCGGTCGGGGGGAACCGGTAGACGGCACCGGGAGGCGGGGTGGGCAGCAGGTCGCGGTCGTCGTAGTCGACGGCGCGGAACTGCTCCGCCGTCGGGAACGGCGACAGGGGAGTCAGGACCGCCTCGTACTCCTGGTCGAGCACGATGCCGGCCTTGGCGTCGTCGAAGCGCAGCAGCACCCGGGCGATGGCCCCCGGGGCGAGCCGGTGGCCCGGGACGGCCCCGACGGAGGCCGCCCAGCTCGCGGCCGGGTCCAGGAAGTGCACGGGGATGCCGGCGGCGACCTTCGGCTGCACGGGGGTCTCGTCGGCCGCGAGCGGGCCGGCGGGCGCGGGCGCCGGGGGTGCGGCAGGAGCCGCGGGTGTGGTCGGTGCCGCAGGAGCGGCAGGCGGTGGCGCTGCCGGGGTTGGCGGTGAAGGGGGTGCGGCGGGGGCGACCGGCGCAGCGGGAGCGGCGGGGGCGGCGGGTGCCGCGGGAGCCGCGGCGGCCTTCAGCGACGTGATCTGCTCCCGGGTCAGTGGTCCGCGCAGGTAGCTCATCGCCCAGCGCGTGGTGAACACCGAGACGGAGTCCCTGCTGGCCCGCTTCATCACGAACTCGCGCTTGCCGAGCCCGGAGATCGTGTCCCCGACGGCGCGCGGATCGACCGCGCCCGCGGCGCTGGTCAGCCCATCGACCAGTCGCGCCTTGTCCTGCTCGGTCTGCAGCCGGCCGATCATCCACGTACCGGCGTTCGACAGCGCCTTGTAGTCCACGTCGACGGGGTTCTGCGTCGAGAGCACCACGCCCACGCCGAACGCGCGCGCCTGCTTGAGCAGCAGCATGATCGGGGGCTTCGTGGGCGGGTTGCCGTTCGGGGGGAGGTAGCCGGCGACCTCGTCCATGTAGAGCAGGGTGCGCAGGTCCGAGGTGCCCGACTGGCGGCGCATCCACGAGATCAGCTTGGCCAGGACCACCGACACCGCTGACTGCCGCTGGGCGTCGTCCAGGTGCGCGATCGACACGACCGCGCAGCGGGGGCGGCCATCGGGGGTGCGCAGCATCGAGGCGATGTCGATCCGTTGCCCGACCAGCCAGGACGCGAACGCCGGCGAGGCGAGCAGCCCGTTGAGCTTCAGCGCCAGCTTCATCCGTTCGTCGGCGGGGTAGTAGGAGTCCAGCTCCAGGACCCCGATCTTGCGCACGGGCGGCTGCTGCACGGAGGCCACCAGGGTCGCGAGGTCCAGGGCGCGGCCGTGGAGCCAGGCGTCGTTGATGATGGTGGACAGCAGGATGTGCTCCCGCGAGCTCAGCGGGTCAGCCTCGATCCCCACGAGGTTGAGCAGGCTGGAGACGTAGGCATCGATCTCCTCCTGCACCGCCTGGGGATCGCTCATGTCCCCTGGGACGTCGAGGGTCCCGATGATGTTCAAGCCGACGCCGTGCGCGGAGCCCGGGGTGTAGATGGTGACATCGACGGCCTCGTGCAGGGCGCGGACCTGCTCGGCGCCCAGGCCCCACCCGGCCAGGCCCTTGGTCCACGCCTCGGACTGGCCGGCAGCGAACTCCGGCACCGATTGCCCGGCCTTGCCCGCGTCGCCCTCGTTGACCCACGGCTCGAACTCGGCCGGTGCCAGGTTCGGGAAGGTCAGGGCGAGATTGGTGAGGTCGCCCTTCGGGTCGATGAGCAGCGCCGGCACGCCGGCGGCCAGGCACTCCTCGATCAGGACCACGCCCAGCCCGGTCTTGCCCGAGCCGGTCATGCCGACGATCACGCCATGCGTGGTCAGCTCGTCGGTCGGGATCCCCGCCGGGTCCGCGGTCCGGGCATGGGTTGCGGGATCGACGATCCCGCCCAGTCTCAGCTCAGCCATGCCGACAGCCTAGGGAGGGCGGCTGACACCCGGCGCGCCGAACGGCGTCACCGCCGACGGAACCCGGGTCGCCGCCACGGGCCGGGTGAGCGGGTGCGCCTACGGGCGCGGGCAGACGGGCTGGTCCGCGGTGGTCGTGTCGAACGTCGTGGTCGGGCTCGGCTCCGCGCTCGGGGTGGGGTCGGCAGCACCCCCCGCCGCGGCGGTCTGCGTGGGCCCCCCGCTGGCCGCATCGGAGCCACTCCCGCTCGGGGACGGCGTCGGCCTGGGCGTCAGCGGCTGGTCGGCGCGCAGCTTCGCCCACATCTCGTCGGCCTCCGGCTGGGCCCACTGGACGCGATTGGGGTTCGGCGGGTACGCCTCCCAGGGCACGGTCGTGAACTCGATCGCGTCCAGGCCGATCTCGCGCACCCGAACGGCGACCGAGGCCATCGAGCGGATGCTGCCGATGCCCGTGTCCGTGGTCACGGACCTGGTCACGGCGTCGAGGAAGTCGTACAGCTCGACGGGGTTGAAGAGCACGCCGCTGGAGGTCACCTCCTGGATCAGGGAGGACAGGAACGCCTGCTGGCGCTCGATGCGGCCGGTGTCCGAGCCGTCCCCGCCGCTGACCCCCTTGCGCACCCGCACGTAGTCCAGGGCCTGCTTGCCGTCGAGGGTCTGGCAGCCGGGCTCGAAGGAGATCTTCGAGTTCGGGTCGCTGATGGGATCGGGGATGTAGACGGTGACCCCGCCGACCGCATCGACCATGTCGACGAAGCCGACGAAGTCCACGACGACGAAGTGGTCGATGCGCAGCCCGGTGAGGGCCTCGACGGTGCGCTGCACGCACACCGGCCCGCCGATCGGGTACGCGGCGTTGAACTGGCGCAGCGCGCCCGGAACGGTGCGGCCGTCAGGGCCGATGCAGTCGGGCATCTGGACCATCGAGTCGCGCGGGATGCTGACGCCCGCCGCCCAGGTGTTGTCCGCGGAGAGGTGCAGGACCATCGTGGTGTCGGCCAGGCCGGGGGAGTCGCCCCCGATGACGTTGTTGGCGCCCTCCCGGGTGTCCGACCCGATGGCCAGGACGTTGAGCGCCTCGTTCTCCTTGGCCGGGCGAACGTCACCGAGCCCGTTCGTCGGGTCGATGGTCGTGATGTTGGCGTCCAGCCGCTGGTAGGCGCTCCACAGGGCGATGCCGGCGATCGCGAGCACGGCGAGCAGGACGCCGACGACCACCCAGGGCCAGCGCCGGCGTCGCGCACGCTCCTGCTTCATCACGTCCTCCTGGGCGGCGCGACGTCCGGGTCAGCGCTTGAGGCGAGGGTAGCCCGGTACGGCCGGACGGGGTGTCGTGAGCGGGCGTCGCCGCACTCAGCGGGCGGCCAGGGCGGACAGGGCGTCCAGCCGGGAGCGGTCGAAGGCCGCCGCCCCGCCCAGGTCGCTGGCGACGATCCGGGCCAGGACCTGCCCCCGGTGCAGCGCCTCGGGAACCGGCAGCCCCGCGAACAGCAGCCCGTCGAGGAATCCGGTCGCGAGGCTGTCACCCGCACCGGTGGTGTCGACGATCGGCAGGTCGAGCCCGGGGGGCGGCTCGGCGGTGACGATCGGCCGGCCGCTGTCGCGGCGCACCACCATGGCACCGCGCGCCCCCATGCCGAACACCACGAGCGACGCGGGACCCGCGGCGAACCAGGCTTCGGCGGCCGCCACCGGATCGTCGAGGTGGGCCGCGGAGGCGAAGAGGAAGTCGGCTGAGGCGATGAAGTCCGCGCGGTAGGGATCAGCGGGGTCGCGCACGTCCTGCAGGTCCACGGCCACCGGCAGCCCGCGGGTGCGCGCGCGGGCGACGACGTCGCGCGCCCAGTTGGGCAGGGACGCCAGCACGAGGTCGGCTCCGGACAGTGCTGCTTCGACGCAGTGCTCCGGCGGGCGCAGCGTCATGTGCGATCCGCCGTCGAAGAAGAAGGTGCGGCGCCCGTCGGGGCGCACGAAGTTGACCGACCGCGCCGTGCCGGCGGGGTCGTCGAACATCAGCGAGGTGTCGACCCCGTCGGCGGCCAGCACGCCTCGGACGAGGCCGCCGATCACGTCGGCGCCGGTGCTGCCCAGGATCCGCGTGCGGTGCCCGAGACGGGCGCACGCCCGGGCGGTGAACGCCGCGGCGTGGCCCACGGTGTCCACGTTGCGCACGAAGTGCCCGTCGGCCTCGAGGTCGGGGTCGTCCTGCGCCAGGACCACCAGGGTGTCCAGCCCCGGGTTGCCCACCACGGTGATGCGGCCCGGGAGCCAGGGCGTCGGGGCGCGCTCAGTCCAGGACATGGCTGACCAGGCCGTCGAGCAGCTTCGGCTCGAACCACGTGGACTTCGGCGGCATGATCCCGCCCGCGTCGGCGACGCCGATCAGGTCCGCGACAGTCGTCGGGTGCATCGAGATGGCGGCCGTCCAGGCGCCGCTGTCGACGGCGGCCGCGAGCTCGCTGAGCGGGCGCACCCCGCCGACGAAGCCGATCCGGGGATCCCGGCGGGGGTCGCCGATGCCCAGCACGGGTTCGAGGAGATGCTGTTGCAGCACGGCGACGTCGAGCTGGTCGACGGGGTCGTCGACGCCGCGCAGGGCGGCGGGGGCCGTCAGCCGGTACCAGCGACCGGCGAGGTAGAGGCCGAACCGGCCGGGTGCCGCCGGGGTGACCGGCCCGTCCGAGGGCTCCACGGTGAAGTGGCGCTCCGCTCCGGCCAGGACCGCCTGCGCGTCCATCCCATCAGGCGCCCGGACCAGCCGGTTGTACGCCAGGATCCGGACCTCGTCGGCGGGGAAGGCCACGGCCAGGAACAGCCCGGTGGACCCGGTCGGCCGCTGGGCGTGGACCATCGACGCGGCGGCGCTGCGGTGGTGGCCGTCGGCGATGTAGAGCGCGGGAAGATCCTCGAACGCCGCGACCAGGGCGGCGACCAGGGCCGGGTCGCTGATCGGCCAGAGCTCGTGACGCACGCCGCCGGGTCCCTCGACGCGAGTGGGTGCGGGTCCGGCGGTGGCGCTCGCGACGACCAGCGCGATGTCCGCGCTGGAGCGGTGGATCAGGAAGGCGGGCCCGGTCTGGGCGCCCACCGCCCGGATCTGCGCGGCGCGGTCGGACTGCTTGTCGGGCCGTGTGGTCTCGTGCCGGCGGATCCGCCCGCTGTCGTAGGCCGCCACGCTGGCGCCCCCGACGACACCGGTCTGGGCGTGATCGTCGCGGGTCATCCGGTAGGCGTGGAAGCAGGCATCGGGATCCCGCACGAGCATCCCCTGGGCCTGCAGCCGCGCGAAGGCCGATGCAGCCAGGGCGTAGGCCTCAGCGCTGTCGGCCGGTGCACCCGGGGGCAGGTCGATGTCGGGGCGGGAGACATGCAGGAACGAGTGCGGCCGCCCCGCTGCCATGGCCAGGGCCTCGGCACGATCCATGACGTCGTAGGGGAGCTCGGCCACCTCGCCTGCGGCGGCCGGGGGCGGGCAGAGGCCGCGGATCGGCTCGAAGAGGCTCACGATGGTCCATCGTAGGCGGCCCGGCGAGCGGCTCAGGTCGGCCCCCGGCCGGCCTCAGTGCGCGAACGTGACGGTGATCCGGGCCCGGGCCAGCGTGTGGAAGGCCAGGTGGAAGGCGACGCCCACGGGGGATCCGCCGGCCTCGATGCCCAGGTGCTCGACGTCCATCGCGTGCACGACGAACATGTAGCGGTGCGGGTGGTCGCCCTGCGGCGGCGCCGCGCCCCCGTAGCCTGCGGATCCGAAGTCCGTGCTCGCGTGGAACCCGCCGGGCAGGGTCGAGTCGTCGGCACCAGCACCCCGGGCGAGCTCAGTCACCGAGGCGGGCAGGTCCACGACCGACCAGTGCCAGAAGCCGCACCCCGTGGGGGCGTCCGGGTCGAAGCAGGTGACGACATACCCCTTCGTGCCAGCCGGAGCACCGTCCCAGGACAGGTGCGGGGAGACGTTCTGCCCTCCGGCGGACCCGTGCACATGCGGTGTGGGCATGACCGCGCCGTCCACGAGGTCGGTGCTGGTGACCGTGAACCATGGACGGGGCGGAAGGTACTCATAGGGGTCTGGGGCGATCGGACGCTCCAAGGACATGGCGATCCTCCTCCCGGGCTCCGGGGAGTGCGGACGCACCCACCGGGCCCTCGGATCCAGCCAACCACGCCGGGCGTGGGGATCGCCGTCCGGCGGGCAGGCGCGGCCCAGGACACGATCGCCGCCGCGCGCGGGAGGACCCCGCTGCCGACGGGGGAGCAAGCAGCGGGGCCCTCAAGATCATTTTGTGCCCTGCGCACCCGTTGGCGCAAGTCGCACCCCGCGCGCCTGGCCCAGCCCGGCTGTCGTACCGGCGCGCAGTCACGGCCGGTGGTCGGGGGCAGGCTGGGCGACCCCGGAAACCGCGTCCGCGATCGGGGTCGTGAGGTCGTCCAGGAGGCGGCCCGGCCTGAACCGGGCGAGTCGTCTGCCCGTGACCGGCCACCGTCTAGCGTGGGCCCATGGCAACCGAGTGGACTGATCCGTTCAACACACCTGAGCGCAGGGCCCTGCGCGAGCTGACGCGCGACTTCGTCACCCGGGACGTGCTGCCCGGGCTCGACGAGTGGGAGCGGGCCGGCGAGATCCCCTTGTCCCTGCACGGGCGCGCGGCTGCCGCGGGGCTGCTCGGCCTGGGCTTCCCCGAAGGGGTGGGGGGCAGCGGTGGTGACCTGATCGACGGCCTGGTGATGACCGAGGAGCTGATCCAGTCCGGGGCCAGCGGGGGCCTGGTCTCGGGCCTGTTCACCCACGGCATCGCGCTGCCGCACATGGTCGCCGCGGGCGACGCTGAGCAGATCCAGCGGTTCGTCCGCCCGGTCCTCGAGGGGCGTGCGATCGCGGCCCTGGCGATCACGGAGCCCGACGGCGGGTCGGACGTCGCGGCACTGCGCACGAGGGCCGAGCGCGACGGCGACGAGTACGTGATCAACGGGTCGAAGATCTACATCACCTCAGGGGCGCGCGCCGACTGGGTCGTGGTCGGGGTGCGCACCGGACGGCCCGGGTTCGGCGGGATCTCGCTGATCGTGGTCCCGAGTGACACCCCCGGGTTCACCGTCGTCCGACGCCTGGAGAAGATCGGCTGGCACTGCTCGGACACCGCGGAGCTGGCGTTCACCGACTGCCGTGTGCCGGCGGCCAACCTGGTCGGCCCCGTGGACTCCGGCTTCATCCAGATCGCGATGCAGTTCGTGGTGGAACGGCTGTCCATCGCCGTCCAGGCCTACGCCACCGCCCAGCGCTGCCTGGACCTCGCGCTCGAGTGGGCGCGCATGCGCCACACCTTCGGCAAGCCCCTGGTGGCCCACCAGGTGGTCCGTCACCAGCTGGTGGAGATGGACCGGCTCACCGACGTCGCCCGCACCTACACCCGCCAGATCGCCCTGCGTCACGCGGCCGGCCAGGAGGTGATCGCCGAGGCTGCCCTGGCCAAGAACACGGCGGTGGCCGCGGCCGAGGCCGTGACCTACCAGGCGATCCAGATCTTCGGCGGCCAGGGCTGCATGCGCGACTCCGAGGTCGAGCGGCACTACCGGGACGTGCGCATCCTGTCGATCGGTGGCGGCGCCACCGAGGTCATGACCGAGCTGGCAGCCCGGCGGCTCGGCCTGTAGGCGCCGGTCCGCGGGCTGCGCGTATCGCCCCCGCATCCTCGCGCCCGTTCGCGTCGATCCGCCCGGCTCGTTTCAGGGTGCAGGCGCGACGTCCCGAACCTCGCGCCCAGTCAAGTCGAACCAGCCCAGATGAGGGCGGTGCTTTCGACGCGAGCGACCGCGAGGTCGGCTCCGGGTGCCGTCGCCGCGGGGCCTTTCGACGGGAACTGCCGCGAGGACCGGCTGCGGTCGCCCGTGGGGGTCGCCCGTCCATGTCGGGCACGGTCCGACCGGTGGATCTGCGAACCCGGCGCCGGCAGCTGCCTCGCTAGGGTGGAGCCCATGAGTACCGACGGATTGAGGCTCGCCCAGGAGAAGATGCGCCGGGCCGGGGTCGCCGACAGCGCCATCGATGTCTTCTCGCACTACTACGGCCTGCTGGAGTCCGGTGCGACCGGGCTCATCGGCGAGGACACCATCGAGCCCCTGCTCGACCCGCCGGCCCTGGCCGATGTGGTGGTCGACCGGCAGCAGGCGCGCGATGCGTTGGCCAGGACGGTCCTCATCAAGCTCAACGGCGGACTGGGCACCTCGATGGGCATGGACCGGGCGAAGTCCCTGCTCCCGGTCCGTGACGGCATGTCGTTCCTCGATGTCCTCATCGGGCAGGTGCGGGCGGCGCGCCGGGCCCATGACGTCGCGCTGCCGCTGATCCTGATGAACAGCTTCCGGACCCGCGAGCAGAGCGTGGCGGCCCTGCGCACCCATCCCGACATCGAGGTGCCCGGACTGCCGCTGGACTTCCTGCAGAACCAGGAGCCGAAGCTGCGCGCCGACGACCTGACCCCGGTCGACTGGCCGGTGGACCCGACCCTCGAATGGTGCCCCCCGGGCCACGGCGACCTCTACACCGCGATCCTGTCCTCCGGGGTGCTCCAGGCCCTGCTCGAGCAGGGTTACCGCTACGCCAGCATCTCGAACGCGGACAACCTGGGCGCGGCCCCGAGCGCGACGCTGGCGGGCTGGTTCGCGGGGTCCGGGGCGCCGTATGCCGCCGAGCTCTGCCGCCGGACGCCGGCCGATCGCAAGGGCGGCCACCTGGCGATCCGCAGGTCCGATGGCCGGCTGATCCTGCGCGACACCGCGCAGACCGCGCCCGAGGAGATGCACTTCTTCACCGACGAGCACCGGCACCCGTACTTCCACTGCAACAACCTGTGGTTCGACCTGCAGATGCTGCACGCCGCGCTCGTCGATCGTGGTTCCGTGCTCGGGCTGCCGCTGATCCGGAACACGAAGACGGTCGATCCCACGGACCCGGACTCCCCTGAGGTGGTGCAGGTCGAGACCGCGATGGGTGCGGCGATCGAGGTCTTCGCCGGCGCCCAGGCGATCGTGGTCGGGCGCGACCGATTCCTGCCGGTGAAGACGACCGACGACCTCCTGCTGCTGCGCTCGGATGCCTACACCCACGCCCAGGACGGGACCCTCCAGCGAGCCAGTGAGCCGACCCCCCTGGTGCAGCTGGACCCCCGGTTCTACCGGGCGATGGCGGACTTCGACGCGCGCTTCCCCGCGGGCCCGCCATCGCTGCGCTCGGCCACCGGCCTGACGGTGCGTGGGGACTGGACGTTCGGTCGCGACGTGGCGGTCGTCGGGGATGTCGAGCTGCCCGACACCGGGGCCTCGGAGCAGGTTGCCGATGGGACCCGGCTGGGCGGCTGACCCCCCGGGGCCGCGACCACCCCGGAGCCGCGACCACCTCGGGGCCGCGACCACGCCCGCCCGCCGGGCACGCTGCGGCCTATGCTCGGCGGGTGCTCAGGACGCGCGCTGATGGCTACCGCATCGTCGATGACCCGCGCGCCGTGGACGTCGACGTGCTGCACACATGGCTCGACGGCGATGCCTACTGGTGGCCGCAGGGGCTGCGGCGCGACGTCCTGGACCGGGCGCTGGCCAACAGCCTCACGCTCACGGTGCTCGATCCCGGTGGCGTGATGGCCGGGTTCGGCCGGGTCGTCAGCGACCGGGCGACCTTCGCCTACTGGTGCGACGTCTACGTCGCGCCGGACCAGCGGGGCCGTGGCCTGGGCCGGTGGTTGACCGAGGCGCTCGTGGAGCACCCGGACCTGGCGACCTGTCGGCGGCTCCTGCTGGCGACCCGCGACGCCCACGAGGTGTACGCGTCGGCCGGCTTCGGCGCACTGGCGCGGCCGGGGATCTTCATGGAGATCAACCGACCGCTGGCCGGGGCCAGCAGGATGGCGGGCGGATCGGCTGCGCCTCAGTCCGGGGACTCGGCCCCGTCGACCCCCTGAGCTGCGCGGTCCGCCGGCTCGGTGGCCACCGCCGCCGCCCACAGTGCGTGCTCGCGCTCGGCCCACCGCCGCGAGACGAAGCCGGTGCGCAACCCGCGCCGGGCCTCCGGATCCCGGGCCGCCATCCACAGGTGCCCGGCGGAGACGACCACGACGGCGGCGGCGAACGCGTCGTGGACGAACGTGGCGCCGGTCCGGATGGCATCGGGGAACACCGCGAAGTAGTGCAGCATCAGCCCGGTCGCCAGCAGGACGAGGACCGATCCCAGCACGAACGCGGAGTTCAGCTTCTGGCCGGCGTTGAACTTGCCGGACGGGTGGGCGCCGCTGCGGCGCTCGCCCGAGCGCAGCCAGCGCCAGTCGGCGGGCAGGAAGCGGTTCAGGCGATGTACGTCGGCCCGGAACGCCCGGGAGGCCAGGGCCCCCACGATGAGCGGCACGGGCAGCAGCAGCCCGGTCGCCAGGTGCACTGCCTCGACCACGTCGCGACGGCCGACGAGGGTGCTCAGCGGACCCCAGTAGAGCATCGCCGCCGTGAGGATGCCCACGCCCATGAGGGCGGCGAAGCAGCGGTGGATCCAGCGCTCGGCGGGGGTGAACCTGCGGATCCGATCAGGCGATCGGGGCATCCGACCTCCCGTTGGACTGGCCCACCCAGGCGTCGACGTCGTAGCCGCGCACCTCCCAGTACCCGGGGACGACCTCGTCGCTGATCGTGATGCGGTCCAGCCACTTGATCGACTTGTAGAAGTACATCGGCGCCACGTAGAGCCGCACCGGTCCGCCGTGGTCGTGGGAGACCGGCTCGCCGGCCATGGACGTGGCGATCAGGACGTCCGGGCGCAGCGCCTGCTCCATGGTCAGCGACTCGGTGTAGGCCCCGTCGGAGGAGCCGAACAGCACCGCCCCGCCCGTCGTGGCCGCCCCCGCGTGCTCGAGCAGGTCCGAGAGCAGGACCCCGGACCAGGTGACGTCCGGGACCCGCCAGCCGGTGACGCACTGGACGTCGGCGGTGAGCGACGTCTGTGGCAGGGCCGCGAGGTCCGAGAGGGTCAGCTGCGTCGAACCCCCGTGCAGGCCCTCGACCGTGAGCCGGTACCGGTCGGCCGGGACCGGGTCGACGGAGGACACCACCGAGTAGAACCGGAACCGGCCGTTGCCGGGGATGAGCCCCGTGAGCCCGGTCGGGTCGCGCTCCGCGATGGTGGTCAGCACCGAGCCGACGCGGCTGCCGAGGACCACCCCGACGCCGGCCAGCCCGAGCAGCCCCAGCACCACACGTCGGCCCACGGGCGTGCCGCGTTCCTCGTCCCCGGCCGGCGGCGCACCGCGGTCGCCGCTCATCGGTCAAGCATGGGGGGTGCGCGGCAGGCCCGCAAGGGATGCCCGCCGTGCCGCCGGCCCCTGTCCGCAGGACCTGCGCGCGAGTAGCGTGGAGGCAGCGGGATCGACCGTGACGCGGCGTACCTGCCGGGTCGCCGCGCGGACCGCCAGGAGGTGCGCCATGACCACGTTCACGCAGGCGGCGGACACCGGACAGGAGACGGTCGCCGTCGTCCTGTCCGGGGCGGCAGCCCGGGGGGCCTTCCAGGCCGGCGCGCTTGCCGAGCTCATCCCCGCGCTGGAGCAGGACGGGCTGCGGCCGGTGATCTGGTTGGGGACCAGCGCCGGGAGCATCAACGCCGCCCTGTGGGGCGCGCACCTGCACCGCGGAGCTGCCGCGGCCGCCGAGGAGGTCCTCGCCGTGTGGCAGCAGATGAGCGACGACGACGTGTTCCGCCCCCTGCTGCCGTTCTCGCTGGCCATCTCGGGGCTGAAGTACGCGGCGGGTGCGGTCCTGGAGCGCGGTCCCGGGATGACCAGCCTGCTGGACACCAGCCCCCTGCAGCACACGGCCGCCCAGCTGCTGCCCACCGACCAGCTGGCGGCGAACGTGCGCGCGGGGACGCTGGGCGCCATCGGGGTCGTGGCCACGCGGATGCCGGCCGACTCGGACGTCGTGGTGGCCGGGGCTGCCAGCGGGCGCAGCGTGCTGTTCCTCGACGAGCAGGTCCCGGGTGCCTATCCCGGTGATCCCCAACGGGCGCTCGACGTCGTCAGGGCACCGGTGACCGCCGAGCACGTGGTGGCCTCCTCGGCGATCCCGGTCGCCTTCCCGCCGGTCCGGATCACAGCACCGGGGCAGGCGGCGGCGTGGTACGTGGATGGCGGGGTCCGGCTCAACACGCCCCTGCACCCCGCCGTGGGGCTGGGTGCCACGAGGATCCTGGTGGTCTCCGCCACGGCGACGACCTACGGGCCGCCGCCGCTGCCCGGCGACCCGGGCCGCACGCCGGACATCGACGACGCCGCGGCCCAGGTGCTGCACGCGGTCCTGGCGGACCGCACGACCGAGGACCTGAACCTGCTGCGTCGCACCAACCGCATGGTGGCGCAGGCCACGGCCACCGGCCAGGAGCTGACCGGTCGGGGCGGCCAGCCGTACCGGGCGATCGACGTGATGGTGGTGTCCCCGCCGCCCGGTGAGATGGGCCGGATCGCCGCCGAGGTCCACGAACAGCGGACGGGCCGGCTGGGCCTGGTGCGCGAGACGGACAACTGGCTGCTCGGACGGATCATCCGCGGGGGCGGGGACGCGGTCGGCCGGCGCGAGCTGCTCAGCTACCTGTTCTTCGACGAGGCGTACTTCGCCGCGGGCATCGAGCTCGGCCGGCGCACGGCCGCCGCCGCGCTTGCCCGCGGCTGGGAGCGCTGACGGGGGCTGGTGCCACCCACGCGCCGGGGGAGTGGTTCGCCGGCGCGCGGGTGGATCGGTTCGCCCTGTCGGGGCTGTGGGCCCGGCTGGGCAGTCATGGGGATGCGAAGCGTGTGTGCGACTCGGCTGAGAGCGCTCTCCGAGCATGTCCCAGCGCACATGCCCTGTCAAGGGTGCGCAGTGGGTGAAAGGGAGGTGGTTCGGCCTCAGGCCGAATCGCGGACCACCATCGAGACCGGGAGGATCAGGTGGTCGACGCCGCTCAGGTCCGGGATCCCGTCGTCGGGGGCCACCTCGATGTCCGGGCGATGCCTGGCCAGGTACAGGCGCACCATGGCACGGCCCATGACCATGGGATCCTGCCGCATTGTGGTCAGCGGCGGATCGGCGGTGGTGGCGAACTCGTTGTCGTCGAAGCCGATGAGGGCGACGTCCTGCGGAACGCGACGTCCCGCGCGCCGCAGCGCTGCCAGTGCCCCGAGGGCCATGAGGTCGGACGCGGCGAACAGCCCGTCGAGGTCGGGGACCCGCCGCAGCAGCCGCTCGGTGGCAGCCTCACCGCCGAGCTGCGTGAAGTCGCCCGCCTCGACCACGTCGTCGGTGTACGTGGGACCCAGTGCCTGGCGGAACCCGGCCAGCCGATCGACGCCAGCCGGCATGTCCTGCGGTCCCGTGATGGTTCCGATCCTGTGTCGGCCGAGGGACACCAGGCGCTGGGTGGCCGACTGTGCCCCCAGCCGGTTCTCGCTGTCCACATAGGGGGCTGGATCGGATTCCTTCGGGCGCCCGCCGATCACATACGGCGTGGCCAACCGCTGGAGCTCCTCGGGCAGCCCGTCGCCATCGTGGCCCGAGATGAGCATCACGCCGTCGACGGGCGAGGACTTCAGGAACCGCTTGACGCGCTCCAGGTCCTCGAAGTCCTGGGCCATCATCAGGACCAGCTGGAGGCCGGCCCGATTCGTCTCCATGCTGACGCCTCGGACGATCCCACTGAAGAAGGGGTCCCCGAACACGCGGGCGGCTGGCTCGGAGGCCAGGAGGGCGATCGCATCCGAGCGCCTGGTCATCAGTGCGCGCGCAGCCTGGTTGGGGACGTAACCGAGCTCGTCGATCGCCTTCTGCACCCGCTCCCGCAGGTCCTCGGCCACCGTGGCCTGGCCGTTGACGACACGCGAGACGGTTGCCCGGGAGACGCCTGCGCGGGCGGCGACATCCTCGAGGTTGGGGCGTGCGGGCGCGGTCCGTGTGGGCATCGGCACTCCCCCCTTCACCCCGGCGCTGGCCTTCCGTGTGATCGTCATGGTATCCGGTTGTCCCGTGCCGCCCTGTCGAACCACGGGGCGCAGTCCTTCGGGTGTCGCCCGAGGGTCCGGTGGTCGACGTGCACCAGGCCGAACCGCCTCGAGTGGCCCTCTGCCCATTCGACGTTGTCGAGCGGCGACCACGCGAAGTAGGCGCGCACGTCCGCCACGTCCCCGGTGTCCCCGCCCCGGACCCGGCCGGGGGTGTGGCAGAAGGTGTCCCAGATCGAGGGCCCGCGGCCGTCCCCGGCCACGGCGCCCTCGATCTGGTAGGCCGCCGTGGCGGCCACCCAGATGAACCCCTCTGGGAACCCTGGTCCGGGAATCACCCCTTGACGGCTCCGGCCATGATGCCGGAGACCAGTTGCTTGCCTGCGACGATGAACAGCAGGATCAGCGGGATGGTCGCCAGGACCACGCCGGCCATGATGAGGGCGAAGTCCTTGAAGTAGGACGCCTGGAGCAGCTGCAGGCTGACGGGCAGCGTCGGGTTGGTGGAGCCCAGGACGATGAACGGCCAGAAGAAGCTGGTCCACGAGGCGACGAACGTGAACAGCGCGAGCATCGCGGCTGCCGGCTTGGCTGCGGGCAGTGCGACGTGCCAGAACGTGCGGATCATGGAGCACCCGTCGACGCGGGCGGCCTCGATCAGCTCGAAGGGCAGCGTCTCCTCGAAGTACTGGGTCATCCAGAAGACACCGAAGGCGGTGACCATCCCCGGGACGATGACGGCGACGAGCTTGCCGGTCCATCCCAGGTTGGACATGAGGATGAACAGCGGCACGACGCCGAGCTGGGTGGGCACCGCCATGGTGGCGATGACGAACACCAGCAGGGCCCGTCGGCCGCGGAAGCGCAGCTTGGCGAAGGAGAACCCGGCCAACGTGGCGAACAGCACGACGCTGATCGAGGTGATCACCGCGACCACGACGCGAGTTGAACAGGGCCTGCCAGAACTTGATGTCGGAGTTGAGCACCCGGGTGACGTTGTCGATGAAGTTGCCCTCGGGGATCAGCGACGGGATCGGGTTCTGCGCGATCGTCTGTGCGTCGGAGGACGCCAGCAGGAACGTGTAGTAGATCGGGTAGAACGAGATCAGCAGGACGACGGTCAGGATGACGTAGGTGACCCAGCCGCCCCGGCGGTTGGAGCCCACCCCAGCTGCGCGGTTCCTGCGCCGCTCGGCGTAGCGTGCCGCGCCCTTGCCTGCGGTCTGCTCGACCGCACCGATGGAGCTCATCACTTGCCGCCTTTCGAGTCGGTCCCCGAGATCCGCTGGGTGATCATGAAGTTGATGCCGCCGATGACCAGGATGATCAGGAACAGGATCCAGGCAACGGCTGAGGCGCGGCCGAAGCTCTTCTGGGCGCCCCATCCGAGTTCGTAGAGGTACATGGTGACGGTCATCCATTGCCGGTCGGATCCGCCGTTGCCCGTCTGGTTGAACATGCGGGGCTCGTCGAAGATCTGCAGCCCGCCGATGGTCGAGGTGATGACCACGAAGATGATGGTGGGCTTCAGGGAGGGGACTGTGATCGAGCGGAACGACCGCCAGCGCCCGGCGCCGTCGACGACGGCGGCTTCGTAGAGATCGTTGGGGATGGCCTGCATGCCGGCGAGCAGGATCAGGGTGGTGTACCCGGTCCAGCGGAAGTCGACCATGGTCGCGATGGCGATGTGGCTCGCCAGGACGTCGGCGTGCCAGGCGATCGGTTCGATGCCGAGCTTGGCCAGGATCGCGTTGGCCATGCCGGACTGGTCGGCGAAGATCTTGTTGAAGATCATCCCCACGGCCACGGGCATCACGACGTAGGGCAGCAGGACGCCCATCCGCCAGAACGTCTTGGCCCGCAGGTTGGCATCGAGCATCGCGGCCAGGAACAGGCCGATCAGGACCTGGGGCACCGAGGACAGCAGGAAGATGCTGAAGGTGTTGCGCAGGCCCTTCCAGAACAGGGGCTGCTGCAGGACCTGCTGGTAGTTCTCCAGCCCGACGAAGTCACCCTTGCCGCCGATGAGGTTCCAGTCATGGACCGACACGAAGGCCGTGTAGCCCAGCGGGAACAGCCCCACCAGGGCGAACAGCAGGAAGAACGGTGAGATGTACAGGTATGGGGAGAGCTTCTGGTCCCACGCGTTGCGCCTCGTGCGGCGCGCCAGTTCGCGCTCGTCGATCGCCTCGGTCTTCTTGGGGATCGGGGGAGCTTCTTCGTCGACATGGAGCATCCTCGTCTGCGGATCGCGGGCACCCGCGGCCTTCGAGCCGGGCGGGTGTGGGCGTGGCTGGAGCCGCACTCCCTGGGAGTTGACCCGGGGTGTGGCCGGGAGTGCCTCTGGCGGGACTCACCAGAGTCGGTCCGCGCTCATGTCGAACCGCCGTGGTGCAGGCGCAGCGCGGGTGGCACCGGCCCGGTCCCGCACCCCGCGCCACGGGGGCGCGGGATGCGGGCCGGATGACCGGTCAGGCGTCAGCCGAGGGTGTTGACGGCCTCTTCGAACTTCGCCCACGAGGACGCGGGGTCGTCGGTCTTGTCGACGTCGACCCGGCTCAGGGCCTGCTGCATCGCGTCGTTGATCGCGAAGTAGTTCGGTCCCTTGAAGGGTGCGACCGTCACGGCGGCTGCGCGGTTGGCCAGGATCTCGCCGGTCGGAGCCTCGTTGAAGAACGCGTTCGTCTGCGACAGCAGGTCAGGTGAGGTCAGGGCCTCCACCTGGCTGGGGAAGGTGCCCTTGGCCTTGAAGGCCTTGATCTGCTGCTCGGGGGCGGTCAGCCACGCGGCCAGCTTCTTGGCCTCGGCCTGGTTCGCGCCCATCGCCGGGACGGTCAGGAACGACCCGCCCCAGTTGCCGCCGCCGCCGGGGAAGACATCAGCGATGTCCCAGCCCTCGACGCCCGCAGCGTTGCCCTCGATCACGCCGAGCATCCAGCCCGGGCACTGCATCGTGGCGAACCCGTCCTTCTGGAACGACGCTGTCCAGTCCTCACTCCACTGGCCCAGGTGCGCCGACTGGGTCGCGGCTGCAGCCAGGACCGAGTCGTAGATGGCCCGCACTTCCGGGTTCTCCAGCGCGATGATCGTGCCGTCCTCCTTCTCATAGGCGTTCGGGATCTGGTTGATCATGCCCTGGTACACCGCGCCCGCACTGTCGAACCAGGCCGCCCCGGTGTCCTTCGCGGCGAACTGGTCGCCGACCTCGAAGTACTTCTCCCACGTGGCGCCCTCGCCACCGAGCAGCGCCGCGACCTCTGCGCGATCGGTCGGCAGGCCGGCCTTCTCGAACAGGTCGGCGCGGTAGCAGATGCCCTCCGGGCCGATGTCGGTGCCGTAGCCCAGCAGCTTGCCGTCCGCCGTCGTCGCCTGCGCGACCTTCCACGGCAGCCAGCGACCGTCGACCGCCGGGTCAGCCAGGTCGACGAACTTGTCCGGGTACTGCGAGAGCTCAGGAAGCCAGTCGACCTCGATGGCCTCGATGTCCGAGGCCCCGGAGCCGGCAGCCAGACGGGTGTTGAGGTTGTCGCGGGCCTCGTTCGAGGTCGCCGCCTTCTTGGCCTCGATCGTGACGTTGGGGTTGAGGTCCATGTACTCCTTGATCAGGTCCTCGTACCCGAACTCGTTGAACGTCGCCAGGGACAGGGTCACCGGCTCGGTGCCCGTTGCCTGCGACGCGGTATCCGTGGCCTCGTCGCCGCCGCTGGAACAGCCCGAGGCAACCAGCGCCAACCCCGCAAACGTCGCCGTGAGGGCTACCCACGACCTCCTGTTTGTTCGCACATCCACTCCCTGTGTCAATCGCACAGCACTCGCTGTGCGGTCTCGCGCGGCCACGGGGTTCCGCGGCCTCGGCCGTCATGGGCGCCGGTCCCCGACCCCGCTGAGGGGTTCGCTGCCTGCGCCCGTCTCCCCGAGAGAGGGCTCTCTGGGAGAGCGCTCTCGCAGCATTCACCATTCGCACCTG
This sequence comes from uncultured Actinomycetes bacterium, assembly GCA_963774745.1. Taxonomy (GTDB): domain Bacteria; phylum Actinomycetota; class Actinomycetes; order S36-B12; family CAIYMF01; genus Prado023. The sequence continues at coordinate 198,276 of CAVZGE010000006.1, forward strand.
CGTGTCAAGACGACCTTGCGGCAGTTATCAGATTGTGACATTCTTGGGGGGAGAGCGCTCTCCGACTATCGAGTTCGCTCGCACCGCCGTGTCGACCCCCAGGAGGCTCGTCCCATGCTCGGTCAGCTACAGGATCCCGACGCCGTCGCCACCGAGTCCGAGCTCGCCGAGGGCTACGTGGAGCTGTTCGGCCGTCGGTTCTACCGCATCGACGACTACGACAGCATGGCCCCGTTCTTCATGACGGTCGTCGGTGCCGGCGACGCATGGCTCTTCGTGTCGAGCACCGGCGGGTTGACCGCCGGACGTGTCGCACCGGACTCGGCGCTGTTCCCGTACTACACCGACGACAAGGTGGCCGAGAGCGCGGGGCGGACCGGTGGCCTGAGCCTCCTGCGCGTGACCGTCCCCGGAGCCACGGACGTCCTGTGGGAGCCGTTCACGTCCGACCAGCACGAGGGTGCCGGGCCGTCGCGCGCGCTGTACAAGGACATCGCCGGCACCGCGCTGGTCTTCGAGGAGGTCCGGGCGGACCTCGGCCTGCGGATGCGGGTCACCTGGCAGACGGGCACCAGGTTCGGGATCGTGCGCAGCTGCGAGCTGACCAACATCGGCGACCACGAGTGCGCGGTCGAGCTCCTCGATGGGTTCGTCAACGTGCTGCCCGCGGGCGTCGACATGGACATCCAGGGCCGGCTGAGCAACCTGCTCGACGCCTACAAGCGTTCCGAGGCCGATCGGCGCACCGGGTTGGGCATGTTCTGGTTGAGCTCCCGGCTGACCGACCTCGCTGAGCCGAGTGAGTGCCTGTGCGCGAACGTGGCCTGGCACGTGGGACTCGGTGACGTCGACCACCTGGTCTCGACCCAGCAGCTGCCGGTGTTCCGCCGCGGTGGCCCGGTCGTCGCGGAGCACGACGTCCGCGGCCAACGCGGCGCCTACCTGGTGCACGCGCGCGTGCGCCTGGCGCCGGCCGAGCAGCGGTCGTGGAGCATCGTCGGAGATGTCGAGCAGGATGCCGCCGATGTGGTCGCACTGCGCGACCTGCTCGCGCGGCCCGACCAGCTGGCGACCCTCCTGGAGGCGGACCTGCGGGCCAGCCGTGGCGAGCTCGACCGGATCCTGGCCTCGGCGGACGGGTTCCAGTCCACTGGCGAGGAGCGGGCGACTGCCCACCACACGGCCAACGTGCTGTTCAACGTGATGCGCGGCGGGATCCCGGCCGCGGGGTACGTGATCGACGCCCGCGATGTGTGCGCGTTCATCGAGGAGCGCAGCCCGGCCACGGCGGCGCTCTGCGGGCCGCTCCTGGCCGACATGCCCGAGCAGATGACGATCGGCCAGCTGATCGAGGGGGCCAGGGCCAGCAGGAGTCCCGACCTGCTGAGGATGGCCCTGGAGTACCTGCCCCTGACGTTCAGCCGTCGCCACGGGGATCCCTCCCGGCCCTGGAACAAGTTCCAGATCGCGCTGCGTGACGGGAACGGTGATCCGCAGCTGTACTTCCAGGGCAACTGGCGCGACATCTTCCAGAACTGGGAGGCCCTGGCGTGGTCGTTCCCGGAGTACCTCGAGTCGATGGTCGCGGTGTTCCTCGACGCCACGACCGCAGATGGCTACAACCCCTACCGGATCTCGCGCTCGGGGATCGACTGGGAGGTTCCCGAGCCGGAGGACCCGTTCGCCAACATCGGCTACTGGAGCGACCACCAGATCGTCTACCTGCTCCGGCTCCTCGAGACCTCGGCGCGGTTCCATCCCGGTCGCCTGCAGGGGATGCTCGACGCGACGATCTTCACCCACGCCGACGTCCCCTACCGGATCGCCGACTACGACCAGATCCTTGCCGACCCGTTCGAGACGATCACCTTCGACGAGGACCACCAGGCACTCATCGCCGCCCGGGTCGCCCAGCGCGGTGCCGACGGGCGGCTGGTGCACGGCCCGGACGGCGAGCTGGTCCGGGTCACCCTGGCCGAGAAGCTCCTGCTCCTGCTGCTCGCGAAGCTGGTGAACCTCGTGCCGGACGGCGGGATCTGGATGAACACCCAGCGCCCCGAGTGGAACGATGCCAACAACGCCCTCGTCGGGCGCGGGCTCTCCGTGGTGACGCTGGCCCAGCTGCGCCGGTACGTGGAGTTCGTCCGGGGGCTCGTGACCGCCGACGCGCACGTGACCGTGGAGCTCGCGCACCTGCTCAGCGCTGTCTCCCAGGCCCTCCAGGCGCACCGGGAGCACCTCGAGCAGGGCTTCACCGACGCGTCCCGTCGCGCCTTCATGGACGATCTCGGGTCCCTCGGCAGCGCGTATCGCGAGCGGGTCTATGCCGGGTTCAGCGGGGCTCGTACGGTCGTGACCGACGATCAGGTCCAGCTCCTCCTCGACTCCGCCCTGTCCTACATCGATGCGAGCCTGCTGGCCAACCGCCGCGAGGATGCGCTCTACCACTCGTACAACACCCTCGACCTGGCCGACGGTGGGGCGCGGATCCGGCGGCTGCCGGTGATGCTCGAGGGCCAGGTCGCGATGCTGTCCAGCGGCGAGCTCGGGGCGCAGGAGTCCCTGGCCCTGATCGCCGGGCTGCGGGCCAGTGACCTCTACCGCGCGGACCAGCACAGCTACACGCTGTACCCCGACAAGGACCTCGCCGGCTTCCTGGATCGGAACACCTTCCCAGCCGAGCCGGGCGCAGGCCTGCCCGCTGGTCGCCGCCCTGGTCGCGGCCGGGGACCGCAGCCTGGTGATCGAGGACGTGCACGGGGACCTGCACTTCGCGGCTGGCATCCGCAACGTCCGCGACGTGCACGGCGCACTCGACCGGCTCGCCGACGATCCGGAGCTGGGTGCGGTGGCCGGGGCCGGCCGCGCCGAGCTGCTGGACATCTTCGAGGAGGTGTTCGCCCACGCCGAGTTCACCGGCCGGTCCGGGTCGTTCTTCGCCTACGAGGGGTTGGGCAGCATCTACTGGCACATGGTGTCCAAGCTCCTGCTCGCGGTGCAGGAGACCCTCGAGAGGGCAGTGGCCGACGGTGAGTCGAGGGCGACGGTCGAGGAGTTGGTCGCGGCCTACGAGGACGTCCGAGCCGGGCTCGGGTACGCCAAGTCCGCGGAGGTCTACGGGGCCTTCCCGGCCGACCCCTACTCCCACACCCCCGCCGGGCACGGTGCCCGCCAGCCCGGCATGACCGGCCAGGTGAAGGAGGAGGTCCTGACCCGCCTCGGCGAGCTCGGGCTGCGCGTCGAGGACGGCCAGATCGTGTTCCGGCCCGTCCTGCTGCGCGCGACCGAGTGGCGCGCGGATCCCGGGCCCTTCGCATACGTCGACGTCCTGGGCCACGAGGGCAGCGTCGACCTGATGGCCGGCTCGCTGGCCTTCACGTTCTGCCAGGTCCCGGTCGTCTACAAGCAGGCCGAGGCGCTGAAGGTGCGGGTCGTGAAGGTGGACGGGACCGCGGTCGAGTGCCCCGACGGCCGGATCCCGGCGGATGTGAGCGCGAGCATCTTCGGGCGCCGCGGCGCGGTCGACCTCATCGAGGTGGGCACTCCCGCAGCCCTGGCCTGACGCCGGTTGCCCTCGCGCACCGGACAGGACTGTGGCCCGGCCCCCGTACGGGTCCGGGCCACGTCCAACTGGTGAGTCAGTACTGCAGGCGCTCACCGGTCTCGGGGTCGAAGAAGTGGACGTGGTGGGGGATCGCCTCGACGCCGAGCGTGGCTCCGCGGGCCGGGATCTGGCGGCCGTCGGTGCGGACCACGACCTGTTGGGTGGTTCCGCCGGGCAGCTGGACCTCGGTGTAGACGTAGGCGTCGGCGCCGAGGCCCTCGACGATCAGGACCTCGACGGGCCAGGCGGTCGGGCTGTCGGTGACGCGCAGGTCCTCGGGGCGCATGCCGAGCACGACGCTGGTGCGTCCGCGCCTGGCCAGCTCGGCTGCGGGCGCCTCGGGGATGTCGACGGCCTTGTGGCCGAGGCGGACCTGTCCGTCGACGACGGGTGCTTCGATGATGTTCATGGCGGGGGAGCCGATGAAGCCGGCGACGAAGACGTTGGCGGGGGTGTCGTAGAGGTCCTGGGGGGTGCCGACCTGCATGAGCAGGCCGTCCTTGAGCACGGCGATCCGGTCGCCCATGGTCATGGCCTCGGTCTGGTCGTGGGTGACGTAGACGGTGGTGACGCCGAGGTCGCGCTGCAGCTTGGCGATCTGGGTGCGGGTCTGCACGCGCAGCTTGGCGTCGAGGTTGGACAGCGGCTCGTCCATCAGGAACACCTGCGGGTTGCGCACGATCGCCCGGCCCATGGCCACGCGTTGGCGCTGGCCACCGGACATGGCCTTGGGCTTGCGGTCCAGGTAGGGCTCGAGGTCCAGGATCTTGGCGGCCTCCAGGACGCGGGACTCGATCTCCTTCTTGTCCATGCCGGCGATCTGCAGGGCGAAGCCCATGTTGTCCCGGACGGTCATGTGCGGGTACAGGGCGTAGGACTGGAACACCATGGCGATGTCGCGGTCCTTCGGGGCGAGGTTGGTGACGTCGCGGTCACCGATGAAGATCGCGCCCTCGTTGACCTCCTCGAGGCCGGCGAGCATCCGCAGCGAGGTGGACTTGCCGCATCCCGAGGGTCCGACGAGGACGAGGAACTCGCCGTCCTTGACCTCGAGGTCGAGCTTGTCGAGAGCGGGCTTGGTCGACCCCGGGTAGATCCGGGTGGCGCCCTTGAAGGTCACACTGGCCATGATGATTCTTTCCCTTCACCGGCAGGTACGTGCCGGACGATCCGTGTGGAGGGTGGTGCTCGAGCACCGGGCCAGCGCCGTGGCGATGACCACAACCCGATGGGTTCGATGTCCGGGAGCGCTCGGAGAGCGCTCTCTCGCGTCTGCTCCAGAATGGCCGGGTGCCGCCCCGTTGTCAACCCGTCAGGTCCTCGCCGGTCGTTGCCGGCCGGCTGGGCGGGCTACTCGGGCAGGCCCGGGCGCGAGCCGGGCTGATCCAGGGCGGTGTGGATCTCCGCGAGCAGCTCGGGAGTGAGCCGGTCGGTCGGCAGCTCCGGGTCGAGCGCGCGGAAGCGCCATTCGACCGGGTAGGCCAGGCTCTGCCCCGGGGCCAGGGTCACGTAGGCGCCCTGGTTCTCGAGCTCGATGTAGTCACGCCCTGCGTCGAAGAACATCTCGACCTCGCCCTGGCGCGGTGCTGCCTGCTCCAGTGCCAGGTCGGGGAAGACCCGCAGGAAGAGCGTCGCGGCGTGGGCGTGGGCCAGCCATCCACGGGCGTCGGTGAAGAGCTTCGACGTTCCCCGGACCCCGGGCACGACGATGCTCGAGTGGTCCGCGCCGGCCTCGAGCCCCTCGAACGTGGCGGTCGAGCCGGAGTGCACGAACCAGCAGCCGGGGTCCTCTGCCTGCTTCTGGAGGCGGTCGTCGTCGTCGAAGGGCTGGCCGGTGGCCCAGACGAGGATCCCGGTGCGGGGCGCCCGGGTCACCTGCCACGGGGCGACGTCCTGCGCGTGCGACCAGATGTTCGTGAGGGTGAACTGCATGGCCAGGCCGTGCTCGGACAGGTCGAACCGCTTCTCGACCCGGAGTCCGAACTCCGGATCGGGGGCACTGCGCAGGCTCACCGAGAGCCCGGACTCGGCGACGATCTCGTAGGGGCCCGCGTCCAGCACCGGCGGGGGCGGCCAGTCGAATCTCGCCTGCGGGCTGGGCCAGAAGGTGTCACCGTGGAAACCCGGTACCCGGCCGGGAGGCAGGACCAGGTCCACCCCGCCGTAGCGCAGGCGGGTCAGACGGCCGCCGTGGGCTGGGAGGAGCTCGACCTCCGTGGGGCCGCAGCGTCTGGTCAGTACGTCGGCGGCGGGCATGCCTGCATCCAATCAGGTGCGTGCGCCGGGTTGTGACGTTGGGCCGGTGGCACCCGGGGGTGACAGGAGAGCGCTCTCCTGCTTTACTGGATCCGCCACCCCAGGTCGGGAGGCTCCTGGCACGATTCACGTCCGGCAGGATGGGTCGCGGCAGGTGACCGCATGAGGAGTCGCACCATGAACTACAGGCGCACCACCGCAGCTCTCGCCGGGATCGCCCTGTCCCTGTCCCTGTCTGCCTGCTCGTCCTCGACGGACACGGCAGAGGCCAACGCCGCGTACTGCCAGGGCGCGGCCAAGGTCCAGACCGAGGTCCAGAAGATGGAGACCCTGATCGAGAACGGCAGCTCGGCCGATCTCGTGCGGACCCAGTGGGGTGCCGTCCAGGCGGCCATCGAGGCGAACTCGGTCCCGCTGTCCCAGCTGTCGGACGCGGCGCAGGAGGACGTCTCCACTGCTTACGACGCCTTCACTGCCGCCATCGAGGCGATCCCCAGCGACGTCGCGCCGGGCGAGGCTGCGCCGCAGTATGCGGCGGCGATCGACGGGCTGACCAGCGACCTCGAAGGGGTCAAGGCCGAGGTCGGCTGCACGTAGTCTCCGCCACCACCGACGCGTCGAGCAGCCCAGCCACCCAGTGCGGGCGAAGGAGGCCATCGTGATCACAGTCGAGCCCTACCGGGATCCCTCGCTGTCCGTGGAGGAACGCATCGGGGACCTGCTGGGCCGGATGACCCTGCCCGAGAAGGTCGGGCAGATGCTGCAGCTCAACGCCCAGGGCGACCTCGACGACATCGTCTCGACCATGCTGGCCGGGTCGATCCTGCACGCGTCCCCGGAGGCGATGGTCCGGGCCATCGAGCTGGCTGCCGGGACCCGGTTGGGCATCCCGCTGCTGACCGGGGACGACGCCATCCATGGGCACTCGTTCTGGCCGGGTGCGACCATCTTCCCGACCCAGCTGGCCGTGGCGTGCTCATGGGATCCCGACCTCGTCGAGGCGATGGCGCGTGCCACGGCTGTCGAGGTGTCTGCGACCGGGCTGCACTGGACGTTCTCGCCGGTGCTGTGCATCGCCCGGGACCTGCGCTGGGGGCGTGTGGGCGAGACGTTCGGTGAGGATCCGTTCCTGATCGGCGAGCTCGGGGCCGCGATGGTGCGCGGCTACCAGGGGGCCGGGCCGCAGGACCGCACCGCGGTGCTGGCGTGCGCCAAGCACTTCGCCGGGTACTCCGAGACCCAGGGCGGGCGCGACGCCAGCGAGGCCGACATCAGCCCGCGCAAGCTGCGCTCCTGGTTCCTGCCCCCGTTCGAGCGGGTGGCCCGTGCGGGCTGCCGGACCTTCATGCTCGGGTACCAGGCCATGGACGGGGTTCCCATCACCGCGAACCGGTGGCTGATCAATGACGTCCTCAAGGGGGAGTGGGGCTTCACCGGAATGCTGGTGACCGACTGGGACGACGTCGGGCGCATGGTCTGGGAGCAGAGGGTGTGCGCCGACCATGTCGAGGCCGCCGCGGTCGCGGTCCGGGCCGGCAACGACCTGGTGATGACCACGCCGCAGTTCTTCTCCGGCGCCCAGGACGCGGTCACCCAGGGGAGGCTGGCGGAGTCCGAGATCGACGGGGCCGTCCGACGGATCCTGCGGGTGAAGTTCGAGCTCGGCCTGTTCGAGGATCCCCGGCCGCCGGCGGACCCGGCACGGCGGGCCGAGGTCATCGGGAGCGCTGCACATGCGGCCCTGAACCTCGACGTCGCCCGGCGCTCGCTGGTGCTGCTGCGCAACGACGGGACGCTGCCGCTCGACGGCGGGCTGGTGGCCGGTCCCGACGGGCGCGCCCTGGCGTCGGCAGCCCGCACGATCGCGGTCATCGGGCCCAACGCCGATGATCCGGCGGCGATGCTCGGCGACTGGGCCGGGGACTCCGGGCAGATCGACTGGATGCCCGACGGCCACCCCCGCGAGATGGTGCAGACCGTGCTCGACGGCTTCCGCGCAGTCCTCCCCGAGGGGTGGGACGTGAGGTCCGCCCGGGGCGCCGACATCCAGGTGCTGGTGCCCGATCCGGCTGGCCCGACGTGGTACGACGGCGGTCCGCGTGGTCCGGTCTTCTCGCCGGCGCCGGTCGACCAGGTGCTGCTGGCGCAGGCGGTGGCCGCCGCGGAGGCCGCGGACTGGGCGGTCGTCGTCGTCGGCGACACGGTCGCCCTGACCGGGGAGACCCGCTCGACGGCCACCCTCGAGCTGCAGGGCGGCCAGGTGGCCCTCCTCGACGCCCTCGCGGCGACGGCCACCCCGATGATCGTCGTGCTGGCGCACTCGAAGCCGTGTGTGCTGCCGCCCTCGGCGATGGGCGCGGCCGCGATCATCGAGGCGTTCAACCCCGGCATGCGCGGTGGTCAGGCCATCGCCGAGCTCATCCTGGGGCTGATCGAGCCCACCGGGCGCATGCCGCTGTCGGTTCCCAGGCATGTGGGCCAGCAGCCGGTGTACTACAACCAGATCCGCGGCCAGCACGGCGAGCGCTACGCCGATCTCACCCAGGAGCCGCTGTTCGTCTTCGGCGAGGGCCTGAGCTACTCGACCGTGGGGTACGCCGACCTGCAGGTGGTCGACACGCTCGTGCCCGCTGACGGGATCATCCGCGCCCAGGTGACTCTGACCAACACGGGAGCCCGTCCCGCCCTCGAGACGGTCCAGGCCTACGTCAGCGACCTGGTGACCAGCGTGACGTGGGCGGACAGGGAGCTCAAGGCGTGGGTCCAGGTCCTGGTGCCGGCCGGGGAGTCGGTCAGCGTCGCGATCGCCGTGCCTGCCGAGTCGTGCTCGCTGGTCACGGCCGACGGTCGCCGGGTCGTCGAGCCCGGGGCGTTCGAGCTGCTGGTCGGACCCAGCTCGCGTGCCGGCGACCTGCTCAGGGCGGAGTTCCGGATCGGGGGCTGACCCCGGTCGGTGCCTCCGGGGCCGCCCGCCCGGGGCAACCGTCGCTGGCTGCCCCGGGCGTGGGATCAGGCGACGTCGAAGCGGTCGAGCATCATCACCTTGTCCCAGGCGGCGACGAAGTCGTGCACGAACTTCTCCGTCGCGTCGTCGCTGGCGTACACCTCGGCCAGCGCGCGCAGCACGGAGTTCGACCCGAAGACGAGGTCCGCACGGCTGCCCGTCCACCTCGGCTCGCCGGTACCGGCATCACGGCCCTCGAACGTGTCCTCGGACTCGTCGGTGGAAGTCCACCGGGTGCCGCCGTCGAGGAGGTTGACGAAGAAGTCGTTCGTCAACCTCCCGGGCGTCGCGGTGAGCACCCCGAGCTGGGAGCCCTTGGTGTTCGCGCCGAGGACCCGCAGGCCGCCGACGAGCACCGTCATCTCGGGGGCGGTCAGCGTGAGCAGTGCGGCGCGGTCGACCAGCAGGTGCTCGGCGGGGCGGTCCTGGCCCTTGCCGAGGTGGTTGCGGAACCCGTCGGTCAACGGCTCGAGGACCGCGAACGACTCCACGTCGGTCGTCTCCTGCGTGGCATCCGTGCGCCCCGGGGTGAACGGGACCGCGATCTCGACACCGGCGTCCTTCGCGGCCCTCTCGACCGCGGCGCACCCGCCGAGGACGATCAGGTCGGCCAGGGACACGCGCTTGGCGCCGGCCTGGGCGGCGTTGAAGCCGGCCTGGATCCCCTCGAGGGTCCGCAGGGTCGTCGCCAGCTCGGCCGGGTCGTTGACGTCCCAGCCGCTCTGCGGCGCCAGGCGGATCCGTGCGCCGTTGGCGCCACCGCGCTTGTCGGTGCCCCGGAAGGTGGAGGCCGAGGCCCACGCGGTCGAGACCAGGCGGGCGATCGACAGCCCCGAGTCGAGGATGGTTGCCTTGAGCGCTGCGATGTCCGCGGCGTCGATCAGCTCGTGGTCGACCGCGGGGACCGGGTCCTGCCAGATGAGGCTCTCGGCGGGCACCTCCGGGCCGAGGTAGCGGGCCTTGGGGCCCATGTCGCGGTGGGTCAGCTTGAACCAGGCGCGCGCGAAGGCGTCGGCGAACTCGTCCGGGTGCTCCAGGAAGCGCCGGGAGATCGGCTCGTAGATCGGGTCCATCCGCAGGGCGAGGTCCGTGGTGAGCATGACCGGGGCGTGCCGCTTCGACGGGTCGTGGGCATCGGGGACCGCGGTGGCTGCTGCCGGGTCGGTCGGGACCCACTGCCAGGCGCCGGCCGGGCTCTTCGTCAGGTCCCACTCGTAGCCGAAGAGGGTCTCGAAGAAGCTGTTGTCCCAGTTCTTCGGGGTGGGGGTCCAGGCTCCCTCCAGGCCGCTGGTGATCGTCGCGCCCCCGTTGCCGCTGCCGAGGGTGTTGTGCCAGCCGAGGCCCTGCTCGGCCAGCGACGCGGCCTCCGGCTCGCGCCCGACGTACTTGTTCGGGTCGGCGGCTCCGTGGGTCTTGCCGAAGGTGTGGCCGCCGGCGATGAGGGCGACGGTCTCCTCGTCGTTCATCGCCATGCGCGCGAACGTCTCACGGATGTCGCGTGCCGCGGCGAGGGCGCTCGGCTGGCCGTTGGGCCCCTCCGGGTTCACGTAGATCAGGCCCATCTGGACCGCGCCCAGCGGGTTCGCGAGCTGCCGGTCGCCGCTGTAGCGGGCGTCACCGAGCCACTCGGCCTCCTGGCCCCAGTTGACCTCCTCGGGCTCCCAGACGTCGGCGCGGCCGCCGCCGAAGCCGAAGGTCTCGAAGCCCATCGACTCCAGGGCGCAGTTGCCGGCCAGCACCATCAGGTCGGCCCACGAGAGGTTCCTGCCGTACTTCTTCTTGACCGGCCAGAGCAGGCGGCGCGCCTTGTCCAGGTTGGCGTTGTCCGGCCAGCTGTTCAGCGGGGCGAACCGCTGCTGCCCGCCACCGGCACCGCCGCGTCCGTCGCTGATCCGGTAGGTCCCCGCGCTGTGCCATGCCATCCGGATGAACAGCGGACCGTAGTGGCCGTAGTCGGCCGGCCACCAGTCCTGCGAGGTGGTCATGAGCTCGGAGATGTCGCGCTTGACCGCCGCGAGGTCCAGGGCGGCGAACGCCTCGGCGTAGTCGAAGTCCGCACCCATCGGGTCGCTCTTGGGGGAGTTCGCGCTGAGCACGCCCAGGTTCAGCTGGTCGGGCCACCAGTCCCGGTTGGACGTGCCACCGACCGAGTGCGACACGGGGCACTTGCCTGCGGCGTCCTCCGTGTTCATGTCTCCGACGACTGCATCGTGGTGCTCAGGCATGGTGTTCCTTCCGGGTCGGGTGGTGCGGTCAGGTGCTGTGTGGGGTGGAGCAGGCGGGGCACAGGCCCCAGTACGTGACCTCGGCCTCGTCGATCGCGAAGCCGTGGTCGTCGGCGGCGGTGAGGCAGGGGGCCGATCCGACGGCGCAGTCGACATCCTCGACGATGCCACACGACCGGCACACGAGGTGGTGGTGGTTGTCCGTGACCCGGGACTCGTAGCGGGCCACGGAGCCTGCGGGCTCGATCCGTCGCACGAGACCAGCGGTCGTCAGGGCCCGCAGCACGTCGTAGACCGCCTGGGTGGACACCTCACCGAGTTCGGCGCGGACGGCGCCGATGATCGTCTCGGTGTCGGCGTGCGGATGGTCGTGCACCGCGGTCAGCACCGCCACCCGGGGGCGGGTGACGCGCAGGGAGGCCCCGCGCACCATGCCCTCGGCGTCGAACGGCTGCATGGGACCACTCAATCGTGTTTTCTGGAATCAGTCAAGAGTAGGGCTCTGCGCTGTGGGCGGCATCTCCGCGGCACGGCGGGTATACAACGCTGCACGCTGGGTAGAGGTCCGCATGACCGGTCCCCTGATGCGCGTCCTCGGCCCGACGGCATACCTGTCCACGGCCCTGGCGCTGGCCTGGACCGCGGCCGTGTGGGGGGCGGTGGCCCGAACCGAGGACATGTCACCGGTCGCCCCCATCCCGTGGGTGGGGAACTGACCCTCCGCGCCCGTCGCGCCCGTCCAGCCCGTCGCGCCCGTCGCGGCCTCCTGGGGCGCAGCTCGGGGCACGTCCGGTATGGGCGGCGCAGGCCCGGGTAGTGGAGAGCATGGCCAGTGACATCATCCTGGTGCTGCGCGCCGAGCACCGCGAACTGCTCAACCTCGCTGAGCAGTGCGGGCGATCCAGCCGCGGGTTCCAGCATCCGGAGGAGGAGCTGCGCCGGCGCCTCGGTGCCCACGTGGCGGCCGCTGGGGAGGCGGTCTATCCCGCTGGAGTCATCGGGACAGCCCCGGATGCGGCGCTCCAGCAGGTGCTGGCCGCGGTGGCGGCGCAGGTGGAGCACCCCAGGCGTGATGCCGTGGCGCAGCAGGCGGCCGCCCTGGTGGAGATCGAACGTGCCCAGGTGCTGCCGGCCCTCGAGTCACTCCTGATCGGCGACCGGCGCCGGAGCGGCAAGCTCTTCCGCATCCTGCGCGAGCGCCACATGCGCCACTACGCCTCGACGGTGCGCCGTCAACGTTCCCAGTCCGAGCTCTACGAGGTGGCCAGGCGAGCCGGTCTCGAGCACCGTTCGCGAATGACCCTCGCCCAGCTGGAGGCGGCCGTCTCGGAATGGGAGCGGTCCCGACGCGTCCACGGCGGTGGCCCCATGCCCGGGGGTCTCCAGCACCCGGACCCCTCCCCAGCGGGGTATTGATTCGCCGGCGGGACCCCGGTACCTTGAGGACCGCGTCCAGATGAGCGGCGCCCTCCAATTCCTTCTCTGCATCAGACGAAGTCCCCACCGGTTCAGGTATGGGTCCCCACTCGGGGATCAGCATGCGAGCTACGTGGCTTGAGCCAGCAGGCCGCGGCACCTGCCGGGGGCACGCACTCAGACGAGGGTCCTTCATGCTTGTTCACCTGATCTGTCGACCACTCACCCATACCTCCCACATCCCGGCATCGGGGATCCGGCTGCTCGCCGAGGGCTTGCGCTCAGCCGGCCACGCCGTGGTCGAGGACAACTGGGCGATCCCCAGTGGGGACCTGGCCGCCTCCGTTGCTGCCTGTGCACTCGAGCTTCGTGAGACGTGGCGGGAGCAGGAACCCGACATCGTGCACACTGCGGGCCTGGTGGCGACCATGGCCGCCATCGAGGCAGGCGGTCGTGCCCCCATCGTGGCGACCTTCGACGAGCAGCCACTGCCGCCCGAGGCCGAGGATCGCGTCGCGGGGACCGTGGCCGCCGTGGTCCCGATGTCCCGCGCCGAGCGCGACCGCCTGCGTCGCAGGGGGGTTCGGACCCTCTGGACGGGATCCTTCCCGTTCCCGGTGCCCGTGCCGGATCCGGACGCGTGCGCCGCGTCCGGTGGTGCCGTGGTCACCGTCTCGGGCGGCCGGGACCTCGACGACCTCGTGTCGTCCATGCCCTTCTGGGTCGGGCGCCTCGTCGTGGCCACCAGGCTGCCCCCGGCCCGCATGGTCGCGGTGCGGACCCGTTCGCTGGAGCTGGGTGTGGCCGACCGCGTCGACCTTCGCCCGGGCCTGCGGGGTGCGGCGCGCGAGCAGATGTGGTCCGAGGCGGCCGTGCTCGTGGCGGGCCATGAGTGCTCGCGCCACGGTGGCCCGGTGCTGGAGGCTGCCGCGCGCGGCGTCCCCGCCATCGCGGTTGCGGTCGGCGCCCACAAGGATCACGTCATCCCCGGCGTGACGGGCGTGCTCCTCGACCCCACCGCGGACCCGCGGACACTGGGTCGGGCCATCGCCCAGGTGACGGCCGACACGTTCGGCCTCCGGGCGATGGGGACCTCCGCCCTCGTCCGCGTCCGCACCCTGTACGCGCCGGCCCTCGCGGGTCAGCGCGTCATGTCGCTCTACCGGGAGGTGCTGCCGCAGGACGCTGCCGCGGACTCGCTGCTCCACCGGTCCCCGGGCGCCCGGTCCGACGCCGATCGCAACACCCTTGCGGTGGAGAACCTTGCGCTCGCCCGGCAGCTCGCTGGGTGGTACGCGGGCCGGGGACAGAGTCGGGAGGACCTCGTGCAGGTCGCGTCCCTGGGCCTCGTGCGCGCGGCCGAGCGGTTCGATCCCGGGTACGGCAAGGAGTTCCACAGCTTCGCCATCCCGACGATCCTGGGCGAGCTGCGCAAGCACTTCCGCGATCACGCGTGGGCCGTTCGGGTCCCCCGCAGCCTGCAGGAGGCAACCTTGCAGGTGCAGCGCGCATCTGAGCAGATCCAGCAGGCTGAGGGCCACGATGCGACCGCGACCGACCTGGCCGCGCACCTCGGCCTGGCCGAGGAGGAGGTGGTGCTGGCGATGCGCGCCGATGGTGAGGCGCGCAGCTCGCACTCCCTGGATCACCAGGCGGGCGACGACGGGTCCGTGGCCGACATGGTCGGGGACCTCGACCCCGCCCTGGACAACGTCGAGCTGAGCCACGACGTCCACGCCGCCCTGGCTCGGATGCCGGAGCGCGAGCAGCGCATCCTGCTCATGCGGTTCTACGGCGACCGGACCCAGGCCGAGATCGCCGAGCGGCTGGGCATCTCGCAGGTGCACGTCTCGCGCGTCCTCGCCCGGACACTGGCAGCCGTTCGTGACCACGTGCTCGACGACGTCCCGCTGCCGCAGTCGTGGGAGCCGGATCCGGCCGCGGGCATCCCCGCATCGCGACACGCCTCATAGCCCGCCTCCGCCCCACCAGGAGGCGACCGCATCAAGACTGGGAGGACTGCTGGATGGCATTCGTGTGGAGGACGGGCAGGGCGATGTCGCGGCAGTTGCGTGACGTGCGTGCCGAGGTGCGCGACACCCCCCTGGTGGCGTGGAGCCTCCACGACGCGGTCACGATCGTTCTCGCCCCGACCCGAGCCGGGGCGCTGGTGAGCTGAGCCCGGCGGCGCAGGGCGCCGCGCCGGCCAGGTCGGACGTTGCCCAGCGCCGACCCTGCTCCTCCGGCCGATCCCTCCCCGGGGCGAAAGGGGTATGCGCGAAACGGGGGAAGGTCTACTCTGATGCCGTTGGTGGACTTGAGACGTGGACCTGCCAGGAGGGGCTCGGACGGTGATGCGACTGAGCACGCCGCAGGCGTGGCCGTGGCGCCTGCGCCGTGGGGGGCTGACCGGGGCGTGGGTCGCTCGCGGCCCGGGGTGCGTGCGGCCGGCCCGGCTCGGGGTGGGGGCGCAGTGAGCCGGCGGCTGACCGACGGCGGTGGTCCGTCGGGACCTGCCGACCTGGCGCTGGCCGACACTGTCGCCGCGCTGCGCGACGAGATCAGCGGGTTGCGCTCGGCAGCCCGGACGCGCGCGGTGATCGAGCAGGCCAAGGGTGTCCTGGTCGAGCGGCACCACATCTCGTTGGAGGAAGCATTCGGCCTGCTCCGGACGATGTCCCAGGAGCACAACGTGCGGCTCGTCGAGGTCGCAGCCACGGTCATCGGCGTGGCCGTTCCCGAGATCGACCCGCTGCCCTCCGCGCTGCCCGACGAGGTCCTGCGCGACCAGCTGCCGCGGTCCCCGGCGGCGTCCCAGAGTTGGAGCGCCCTGCAGAAGCAGCCGGATGTGCGCTCCGGGGTCCTGACCGCGCTGATCGACTCGGTTGCCGGGACCACCCGGGATGGCGACGAGGCCGCCGAGCTGCTCCGCGACCTGCTCACACCTCAAGGGGTCATCGCCGTCACGATCTACCGGACGGCGGCGGACGAGTCCCTGCGCCTCGTCGGGCACACCGGGGTCCCCGGGGACCTGATCAGCTCATGGCGGAGCATCCCCCCGTCCCGGGACATCCCGTACGTGGTGTCGGCCCAGGACGGGCGGGTGTACTTCTGGGGGAATCCAACGGACCGGGGTGCGGACTTCCCCGCGCTCTCCGCAGCCCGGTCGGCGTTCCTGGCCACGGCCACGGTCCCGGTCTTCGACGCAGGGAGCTCGGTCGGGGTCGTCGGGCTGATGTGGGACGCGGTGCAGGAGTTCGACGACGGGCGGATCGACGCGATCACCCGGACGGTGCAGCGAGTCTGCCCGCTGCTGCTGCGCAATGCCGCGGCGGCCGACCCGGAGCTCGAGTGGCTGAACACGGTGCTGCGGCTGCACCTGGACCCGTGGCTGCTGCTCGAGGCGATACCCGGCGCGGACGGGGTGATCAGGGACTTCGTGGTCCAGGACGCAGCCCAGACGATGACCGAGGCCACCGGCTGGTTCGGGCGGCGGCTGCTGGAGATCTGGCCGTTCCTGGCCGCGGACGGTGTGGCGCAGTCTCTGGCCGGCCTGGCCCGGTCCGGGGGATCGTGGACGATGACGGTCGCGATCGGCTCGCCCGCGCCCTGGGGACTGCCCGGGAGTCGGATCCGGGCGGTGCGCCTGGGCTCGCGGATCGTCCTGGTGTGGCGCCCCGGACGCGAGTCGGACCGTCGCTCGGTCCGCGGTGCCGATCCGCACCATCACCAGGGTGGCCTCGCCGCCGACCGGTGACGCCGGGGTCAGCGGTCGGCGGCCCACGACCCCATCCCATCGCTCGCAGATTCCTCAGGTGATCAGGTATGGAGTCCCAGCGGCGGGGAAGTAGCAGTTACGGCCCGTGTGGCCGACCGAACGCGTGGCGATGATGACCGTCGAGGGGGACCGGATGGGAACAGCGGCTCAGGGACGTGCGGACGTGCTCGACCTGCTGATGCAGGAGCATCGGGAGGTCGAGGAGCTCCTGCAGCGGGTCCGGCACGCCGGTGATGCGCCGACCCGCAGGGCCCTGGCCGACATCCTGATCGTTCACCTGGTGCGCCATTCCCTGGCCGAGGAGGTCTACGTGTACCCCGTGCTGCGCGACCACCTGGTCCACGGGGCGGAGTCCGTCGAGCACGACCGGGGCGAGCACGACGAGCTGGAGTACCTGCTCAGGGAACTCGAGTCGGTGGACTCGGCCGACCCGCGCTTCATGGAGGTGGTCGTCGACCTGCAGGCTGTGCTCACCCATCACATGGCCGACGAGGAGGCGGAGCAGTTCCCCCTGGTGCGCCTGGCCGCACCGGCCGACGACCTGGTCGCCCTGCGAGGGCAGGTCGAGCGGCTCGCCCGGCTGGCCCCGACCCCGGGGCCCGCGGACGCACCCGACGGCGAGCAGCTCGGAACGCTCGTGCTGCCGGGGGTCGGGATGGTGGACCGGGCTCGCGACGCTCTGTCGGGTCGCCTGGCCGCCAGCGTCGAGGGCGTCCCCAGCCCCTGAGGTCGCGACGCGGAGCCCTGGGAGGTCAGCGACCGGTCGCGGGTCGCTGCGAAGGCCCGGGTGCGCGGTATGGCGCTCGGGTGCCGGGGTAGGTCCTGGTGTGCAGCGGCTCGAGGGTCAGGGTCGGGACCGGCTGACCGGGCGCACGGCGCTGCAGGCGGTCATCGACGGCCTGTCGGCGAACGTGGCGGTCCTGGACGCCGCCGGGACGATCACCGCGGTCAACGCGTCCTGGACACGGTTCGCTGCCGAGAACGGCGATCCGGGTGACGCCCGGACCGGCAGGGGTGCGAACTACCTGCGCGCGTGCAGGGTCGACGACCTCGGGGACCGGGAACTCGCCGAGCGGGCGGCGGCCGGGATCGGTGCGGTGCTGCGCCACGAGGAGCTGACCTTCTCCCTGGAGTACCCCTGCCACTCCCCGGACGTCGAGCGGTGGTTCGTCCTGCTCGTGGCGCCGTTCGGCGACTCCGGCGCGGTCGTCGCGCACGTGGATGTCACGGCCGACCACCTCACGAGGAACCACCCGCTCAGCGGGATCCCGAGCCGGGCGCTCGCCGAGGGACAGGTGGAGGCGGCCATCGCGTCGGCGCAGCCCGCAGGGGGTGAGGTCTCGGTGCTCTACGTCGATGTCGACGACTTCAAGGAGGTCAACGACACGCTCGGCCACGACGTGGGTGACGCGCTCCTCGAGGCTGTGCAGGCGCGCCTGGTCGCCGTTGTGCCGCCCGGGTGCGACGTGCGGCGGTTCGCCTCCGACGAGTTCGTCGCGGTGGTCCCCGGGTCGACCAGGTCCAGGGCCGGCGAGCTGGCGGGGGCGATCGGGGAGGCGATGCGCCGGCCCTTCGACCTCGGGCCGGACCGCATCATGTCCACGGTGTCGATCGGGGTGGCCCGGTACCCCTCGGACGCCGTCTCGGCCCGCGAGCTCGTCCAGTGCGCGGATGCGGCGATGAGCGAGGGCAAGCGCGCGGGGCGCGACACCTGGCGCCATTTCGACGGCGGTGTGGGTGCCCGCCGCCGGCGACGACTGGACGTCAGCAGGGGGTTGCGCAGGGCCCTGGCCGCCCAGCAGTTCGAGCTGCACTACCAGCCCCAGGTCGCGCTGGCCGATGGGCAGGTCGTGGGTGTCGAGGCGCTCCTGCGCTGGCACTGCCCCGCGCTCGGGGACCCGTCGCCGGCGGAGTTCGTGCCCATCGCCGAGTCGACAGGGCGGATCCTGCCGATCGGCTGGTGGGCCATGGCCCGAGCCATCGCCCAGATGGTCCGGTGGCGAGACGAGGGCCTGAGCCCGGGGGTGCTGGCGGTCAACGTCAGCATCGGGCACTTCAGCCAACCGGGCTTCGCCGACGGGGTCGTCGAGCTGCTCTCGGACGTCGGTTGGCCGCCCGAGCTCCTCGAGCTCGAGATCACCGAGCACATGGCCATCCGCCAGCGTGACCTGAGCATCAGCGTCATGGAGGACCTGCGTGCGGTCGGGGTGCGCTTCGCGCTCGACGACTTCGGCTCCGGCTACTCCTCCCTGGCCAACCTCCAGGCCTTCCCCCTGCACACCGCGAAGATCGACCGCTCCTTCATCGCGGCGCTGGGCCACGGCGAGCGGGCGGGCGCGCTGGTCGCCGCCATGGTCGGGCTGATCGGGTCGCTGGGTCTGGAGTGCGTGGCTGAGGGCGTCCAGACCCAGGACCAGGCGGACTTCCTCTCGGCCGCTCGCTGCCCCACGGTGCAGGGCTTCCGGTTCGCCCGACCGATGCCACCCGTGGCACTGGCGTCGTGGGTGCGGGCGAGGTCCTGACCGCAGGCTGGGTGCGGTGCGCGCGCACCCAGCGGGCAGGGGCGGTGCTCGTCCCGGCGACGTGGGCCTGCGCCCGGCCGGACGGGGAGTTCAGCCGGGCGCAGGGATCGTGGGTGGGAGAGAACCCCCCACGCGCTTCCCCTACCCGGCCCCGCGCCACGTAGACATGCCACCCCCGCATTCTTCGTGCGGTTCCCCACGGCGGCCGCGACAAATGGTCCGTACCGCGGGGTATCGGCATCCCGCGAGCGGGTACGTGGCGGTACGGCCCGCTCGACCCCCACATCCGTCACGCGAAGGAGGACCGATGCCTCGGCTGATCGCCCTGATCCCCGCCCACAACGAGGAGGACGGCATCGAGCACACCGTCGCGAGCCTGAAGGCACAGACGGTCGCCCTCGACCGCATCATCGTCATGGCTGACAACTGCACCGACAGCACCGTGGAACGTGCCCGGGCGGCCGGTGCCGAGGTTCAGGAGACGGTCGGCAACAGTGCGAAGAAGGCCGGTGCCCTCAACCAGGGACTGCGGTCCCACCTGCCGGACCTCAGCGACGGCGACTACGTGATGTGCATGGATGCCGACGGGCACCTGGCGCCGGATTTCGTCGCCAACGCCCTGGAGCTGTTCGCCACCCGTCCGGACCTCGGCGGCCTGTCGGGGGCCATCGTGGCCCGCGAGACCTCGAACTTCGTGGAGACCGCCCAGGCCATCGAGTACGCCCGCGGGACCAGGCAGATGTCCCGCGCGAACGGCAAGGTCCACGTCCTCTCGGGAGCCTGCACGATCTTCCCGGTCGAGGCCCTGCGCAGGATCGCCGCCGCCCGCGGGACGGACCTGCCCGGGGAGCCCGGGACGTGGTTCATGGAGGACTCCCTGACCGAGGACTACGAGCTGACCCTGGCGATCAAGAAGCTGGGGTACGTCTGCACCTCGACCCGGCGGTGCCGGGTGGTCACCGACGTCATGCCGACCTTCGACATGCTCAGCACGCAGCGGTTGCGGTGGTACCGCGGGGCGCTGGAGTCCCTGTGGCTCTACGGGTGGTCGAAGCTGACCCAGCGGATCTGGCTCGGCGTGGGCTTCACGTTCTTCGCCTCCGTGCTGTTCCCGGTGTCGGTGTTCGTGCTGGTGCTGTCCTACGTGGCGTGGGGGACCAAGCCGGAGTGGTACTTCGCGGTCCTGTTCCCGCTGTTCCTGCTCGAGAGCGTCGTGGTGGCGCGCAGGGTGAGCCCGCGCGCGTCGTTCTTCGCCTGGTCGTTCGTGCCGCTCTGGCTCTACGACAACCTGCTGTTCGTCCTGTACTGGCGGGCGCTGTTCAAGGCGGTCCGCAGCGATCAACGTGTCTGGATCACCTGAGCCAGCACCGCACTAGGAGGGTCGAGGAATGTACGGAGCAAGTTCATCAGTCGCCAGCACCGGGTTGGCCAGCTCGGCCGGGGCCGGGGCGCTCGCGGCGACGGGGGTCAGCGGGTTCTGGATCATGATCACCGCGATGGCGATCATCATGCTCGGGGTGCTCGTCATGCGCCTGCGTCCCAAGGACGAGTTCTGAACGGGGAGACCCCCGTCCCAGGGCGGGGGTCGCTCGGGATGGTCCGGCCGGTGCGCCCCTGGCAGGTGATGCTGGGAGTCGTCCTCATGCTGGCGCTCGGGCTGACGATCTCCTGGCGGTACACGGACTCGGGCGCGTCGGCCGCCACCCCGGTGGTGGGCGCGAACGACGACGTGGTCCCCAGGCCGCCCGACTGCACGGCGGGCACGGTCAGCCTCACGTTCGACGACGGGCCGAGCCCCGACTTCACCCCCGCCATCCTGGCGACCCTGCGCGCCTGGGAGGCCAGGGCGTCGTTCTTCGTCCTCGGGTCGAAGGTGGAGCAGCATCCCGAGCTGGTCCGCCAGATGGTCGCCGAGGGGCACCGGGTCGGCAACCACTCGTGGAGCCATCCGCACCTGACGACGCTGACCCCCGACGAGGTCATCGACGAGCTCGCGCGCACGAGTGCGGCCATCGAGGCGGCGATCGGCGAGGCCCCGACGACCTGGCGCCCCCCGTACGAGGACTGGAACGACGAGGTGGGCGCCCAGGCGCAGAACCTGGGCATGAAGGTGGTCCTCTGGGACTACGCCACCGACTCGAACGACTGGAAGGGCATCTCCCCGGAGCACATCGCCAGCATCGTCGTCGACAACGCCGTGGACGGCTCGACGATCCTGATGCACGACATCCGCCAGAACTCGGTGGATGCGCTGCCCCTGGTGCTGCTGGGCCTCAACGAGAAGGGGTTGTGCGCCGGATGAGCACGACGACGCAGGGCACCGGGCAGGTGCGCACGTACCGCCGGAACACCTGGCAGGAGGCGATTGCCGAGTACCTGCCCGAGCATCGCCGCAGCCCGCGTGCCTTCGTGTGGATCGACAGGCTGCCGCTCATCGGGATCATCGTCATGATGTGCGTCCTGTCGCTGCGGCTGCGCAACTCGGCGATGATCGACGAGGCCCTCTACATCAACCTGGGCAACCAGTACCTGCACGGACCGCTGCCGACGGCGAACGACACGGACTACATCTCGGGGGCACCCGGGCTGTACCCGGTGATCGCCGGGGCACTGGACTCGGTGGCCGGGCTCTGGCTGGTCCGGCTGTTCAGCCTGGCGTGCATGGTCGTGGCGGTCATCTGCGTGGACAAGGCAGTGGGTGCCCTCTACGGCTCGCGCCGGGCGGGGATCTTCGCCGCGCTGGCGTTCGCGCTGACCGGTCCCGTGATCTTCATCGGGATGTTCGCCACATTCGATGCGCTGACGGTGATGCTCCTGGCCGTGGCGCTCGCCCTGACCACGACGCGGAGCTCCCTGGGCAGCGGTGCCGCCGTCGGGGTCCTGCTCGCGGTGGCGTCCCTGACGAAGTACGCGGGCGCCCCGCTGGCGCTGGCCGTGCTCGCGTTCATGCTGGTCACGACGCGGGGCGGCCCCCGGCGGGTGCTCGTGGCGGCCCTGACGTTCGGGACCACCCTCGTGGTGGCCTGGGACCGTTGGGGGGAGACGCTGGGCCCGGGGATCACCTTCACGACCTCGTCACGCGTGGCCATGGGCCCGACATCGCGGCTGATCCTCGTCGGGACGCTGCTGGTCACCCTCGGGCTGCTGCTGGCCCTCGCCCTGTCCGGTGCCCTGCGGCCAGGACCCCCGCACCTGGACCGGCGGCGGACGATGCTGCTCAACGTCGTGCTCCTGGGTGCGGGGTTGGCACTCCCCCTGGCGCAGATCCGCCTGGGGGAGGGGATCTCCTACGGCAAGCACATGGCCTACTCGGCACTGTTCCTCGCGCCCCTGGCCGGTCGCGAGCTGGCGGCCATGTCCCGGGGGATGCTGCGCCTGCTGCCCGTCGGGGTGGTCACCGCCATCGCCCTGCTGGTCGGCTGGTCCGGATCGGCGGCCCTCTACGACGAGTGGGTGGACGTCTCGCCCGTCGTCGACGTGATCGAGGCCGACCCCCAGGCCGGCACCTACCTGTCCTCGTCGGCCGACGTCCTGGACTACTACACCGACCACCATCCGCAGATCGCCTGGGACACCACCTTCGCCCTCTACGCGGCTGGCGAGGCCGCCATCCTCTCGGCTGTGGAGGACGGCACCTACCAGACCATCGTCCTGCGGACGGCGTCCACCGGGAACCCCGACCAGGACCGTGGGCAGTCCGTCCTGCGCGCGGCGCTGGAGGGTGCGTCGACCTACGAGTTGGCCGTCGACCCGTTCCCCGTGCACCGGTGGTCGGACGACCGCTGGCTCGTGTACACGAAGAGGTGAGGATCGCCATGAGGCCGAGGAAGCTCCTGCGCTCCGCCCTGGTCGCGATCCTCGTGATGGCCGGGGTGACCGCGCCGGTCGGCCCGGTCGCGGCCGCTCCCTGCCCGTGGGGCACCCAGTGCAACGCGGTCACGATGGTGACGCCGAAGGCCAATGACGTCCTGTCCGGGACGACCGCCCTCGAGGCCCGGGCAGTCCAGACGACCCCCGCCCGGGGGAACATCTACAAGGTCGAATGGTGGCTCTACCACCCGTCGTTCCAGGAGCAGACGCCGCAGAACTCCGAGGGCAAGATCCTGTTGTTCGAAGCCACGGCACCGGCCACCGGGACGCGCCTGGACGGCACGTGGCGCGGCTCATGGACGGTGGCCTCCAGCATGACCACGCGGGACGGGGCCTACGACCTGCCCGGGATCCGCACCTACACCCTGCCCAACGATGGGCGGCAGTACTTCCTCGAGGCGCACGTGCTCGATGACGAGTGGGTGCGCACGTGGGGTGGGCCATCGGGACGCACGCCCCCGGTCAACGTGACGATCAACTTCGGCGGGGGCCAGCCACCGCCACCGCCACCACCGCCGACCACCGGCCAGGTCCAGGTGGGCGCGGGCACCTACCTGCTCGCCGGCACCGACATCTACCGGGCCGCCGACACGCTGGTCCGGTACAACCGCAGCGCGACCCAGACGGTGTCCCCGGCCAACCAGTGGGGGACCGAGGCGGCAGTCGTCGGTGGGTCAGTCACCGAGGTCCGGGTCCGCAACGGTGGGGCAGCGGCGATGCCCATCCCGGTGGGCGGCTACGTCCTCTCCGGCCACGGAGCGGCCCAGGACTTCCTGAACACCCACGCCAAGGTCGGCGCGGCGGTCACCCTCCCCGGAGGCACGCCACCGTCGCCCTCTCCGTCGCCCTCTCCCTCTCCCTCTCCGTCGCCGTCTCCGTCTCCCTCTCCGTCTCCGTCGCCGTCCCCGTCGCCGTCCGATCCGAACTCGGTGACGATCGCCGGGTCCTCGCATCCGCTCGCGGGACTCAACATCTTCCGTTCCGCCGGCACCCTGGTCCGGTACACCCGGGCTGGCACGCAGACGGTCTCGCCGGCCAATCAGTGGGGCGTTGAGGCCACGGTCGTGGATGGCAAGGTCACCGAGATGCATCGCGGCTCCCCGGCATCGCCCATCCCCTCGACCTCGGGGGCCTACGTCCTCTCCGGTCACGACGGTGCCGGGGACTGGCTGTTCGCGAACGCCAAGGTGGGCAGTGTCGTGACCCTGGGTGGGTCGGCCCCGCCGCCGCCTCCGGATCCGACGCCGGGGTGCGACGCGCCCAAGTGGCAGGGGTCGTACTACCCCAACGTCGCCCTGTCGGGGACGCCCACGCTGATGCAGTGCGAGGCCACGGTGGACTTCTCCTGGCCCGGGGCCCAGGGCCCGGTCGCGGCCTTCGGGGGTTCGAACTTCAGCGCGCGCTGGGTCTCGCGCCCGACCTTCACCGCGGGGGACCACACCTTCACGGTGACCGGCGACGACGGGATCCGGGTGCGCCTGGACGGCACGACCATCATCGACCAGTGGAAGGACCAGGCAGCCTCGACCTTCTCGGTGACCCGCACGGTCTCTGCCGGCCCGCACACCCTCGAGGTCGAGCACTACGAGAAGTACGGTGACGCGTTCGCGAAGTTCAGCTACGCGCGGACCACTGGCGGCACCAACCCGGCAGTCGGCCCGGGCCAGTGGCAGGTCGTCCCGGTGGACATGCCCATCCGGGCTCTGCACGGCACACTCCTGCGCGACGGCCGGGTGCTGCTGATCGCCGGTTCGGGAAACGATCCCAACGCCTTCGCCGCGGGCACCTTCCGGTCGGTGGTCTGGAACCCCGGCGACAACTCGTTCCTGAGCGTCCCGACGCCCAAGGACATGTTCTGCTCGGGTCACGTCACGCTTCCCGACGGCCGGGTGCTCGTGGCCGGCGGCACCACCGCCTATCCCGGAGTTGCCGGGGAGACGGCCTACCTGGGCGGGAAGTTCTCCTACGTCTTCGACCCGGCGACCAATGCCTTCACCCGGACCAACGACATGATGGAGGGTCACTGGTACCCCACCCTGACCAAGATCGAGAGCGGGAACGTCTGGTCCGCCGGCGGCTACTCGGAGCGCGGCGATGGGGCGAGCTGGAACACCGAGATGTTCGAGGCCAGCCGGGGGGCGTGGCTGACCGCGGCCGAGGTCCCCCAGTCCGGCCAGAACTGGGGCACCTACCCGCACATGTTCCTGCTCGCCGACGGGCGCATGTTCTACACCGGCGGGCACACGTTCGGCGCCGCCAAGTGGAACGCCCCGACCGGCGCGCAGATCTACGACTGGCGCACGAGGGCCGTGGGTGACGTCGTCGGCCTGCGCGACAAGGAGCTGCGCGACCAGGCCGGATCGGTGCTCCTGCCCCCCGCGCAGAACCAGACCTTCATGATCGTCGGCGGTGGCTCCACGGACAACGGGGGCGCGACGAACAGGGCCGACGTGGTCAACATGAACGATGCCGTGCCGCAGTACCGGCCCACGGCGGACCTGCCGGGACCGGGGCGCCAGTACCTCAACCTCACGACGCTTCCCGACCGAACGGTGCTCGCGTCCAACGGGGGGACCACCCCGCGTGGCGGCAACGTGCTCGATGCGGCGATCTACCGGCCGACCGACGGGACGTGGACCCCGGTGGCCGCCGACCCGGTGGGTCGCAACTACCACTCCGCGGCGCTGCTGCTCCCGGACGGGCGGGTCGCGGTCTTCGGGTCCAACCCGGCCGACAACTCGTTCGAGATGCGGATCTCCATCTACTCACCCGGAGTACCTGAAGGCGGGAACCTCCCGGCCCACCGTGGAATCGGCCTCCACCGGCGCCGAGACCACCTACGGCGAGTCGTTCGACCTCGGCGTGACCGGGGACGTCGTCGCGGCGTCGCTCATCAGCCCGGGATCCAGCACCCACCAGACGGACACCAACGCACGCCTGGTCGACCTGCCCATCACGGGCACCGGCGCGACGCGCCGGGCGACGGTCCCCGCGAATCCCGCCCTGCTCCCCCCGGGGCCCTACATGCTCAGCGTCGTCTCATCGGGCGGCATCCCATCCGTGGCTCGCTGGATCAACGTGAGGTAGGCGCGACATGTCCATGCCCAGAGGGCGCGAGAACTTCGCAGCCGCCGTGTCCGTCGTGGCGGGCCTGATAGCCGTGCTCGTCGGCGCGGGGGTGCTCCTGCACTCCGCGCTGGCGACCCCGAACACCCGCACCCCGCTGGCGGCTGCCGTTGCCGGGACGAACGGCGATGTGGCCGGTGTCAACCCCGAGGCGCGCCAGGTCAACACCGGCCAGAAGAAGCAGGCGACGGGCGTGAAGATGCGCGTCGAGAAGCCGGGGCGCATCCCGAAGTCGAGGATCGGGTCCGGGGTGACCGGGGGCTGCGTGCTCGGGTACGGCAAGGGGCGCACCTGCCTGCCCACAGTGCCGCCGGGGGAGATCGCCCACGCCCAGCATGTGGGAGCACCCGAGGACCTGTCCGCCCGGTGGACCTGCTCGCGGGTGTGGCTGCTGTTCCCCAAGGGGCTCGCGGTCAACTCCACCAGGGACGGCGTCGGCCCCGACGGGGTCGACCCGCTCGGCCTGGACAGCAACAACGACGGGGTGGCGTGCGGCTCGGGTGACCGGGACTGAGCTCGACCGCCGCACGCTCCTGCTGGGAGGCGTGGCGGCGGCGGCGCTGGCCTCGAGCCGATGGTGGGCCCAGCCGGGCTCGGGCCGTGTGCCGGGCGTGGCGCCGGAGTCCGCGACACCGGCTCGCGGGCTCCCGGAGGTCGTGGTCGCCGGCTACTGGCCGTACTGGTCGGGTCCGCCGCTGCGCGAGGTCGACCGCGGGTACAACACGCTCTTCCTGTTCCACGCCGAACCCGTGGGCGGTCCTCCCGGCGCCACCGGCGCCGTGCGCTGGCGGGGTCCCCGCGACCACCGGTTCGCCGCTGATCTCGCGGACTGGCGCGCCGCGGGCGGTCGCGCGCTGCTCACGGTGGGCGGCGAGCGTGCCCAGCTGATCCTGGACAGCCGGTCCAAGTCGGAGGCGTTCCTCGACTCGATCCGGCGCATCCACCGGGACCTGGGCGGGTTCGACGGCCTGGACTGGAACAACTACGAGGACCTCGACGAGCCGCCGACGGCGGAGATGATCTGGACCTCGCTCGCGCTGAAGCGTGAGTACGGGCCGGACTTCTGCATCACCACCCCCCCCGCGCCGCAGAGCGAGACGGACATGGTGCACTGCCGGGCGATGCTCGATGCCGGGGCCCTCGACCTGGTCGCCCCACAGTTCTACGGTGGCCCCGGCCTGGACCAGCCCCGGTTCATCCGGGACTCCGTCCGCGCATGGGCCGGGAACCTACGAGACGCCAGCGTGCTGGCCATCGGCCTGCGGGTCGGCGCGGGGGCCGGCCACTTGGGCCCCGACCAGGCCGTGTCGGCCTGGGAGCAGGCGGTCGGGGCGGCGCCCGACCTGCGCGGGGCCTTCAACTGGCACGTGAGTGCCGACGCCCTGGCCGGGTGGGCCTTCGCGCGCGTCCTCGGTCCGCGCCTTGCCCGCGGGACTGCCCCGATCACCCCGCTCGGCCCGGAACTGCTGCCCATCCTCGGGCGACCGGAGCTCACCGGGGTCCAGGGCCCCGATGCGCAGCCCGGCCCGGACGCGGATCGATCGGGCGATCACCCGACGGCGGCGGAGGGCCATCCCCTCCAGGAGTGCCCAGCCTCCGGGGTGCTGTCCGACTGACCACTGGGCGGCAGTCGGCCCGGTGCCGAACCCGCGTCGAAGGAGGTGCTGGGCAGATGCCGCCATCCCGGCCAGCGCACGAAGGAGTCGCAGGACATGGCCGATGAGCCTGACCCTCGCGTCGTGGCGCTGGTCGACCAGCTGCTGGCCGCGCAGCAGGATGTTGCGGACCTCATCGGCTCGATAGCGCCCGACCTGAGGGGTTGGCGCAAGGTCGACGAGTGGACGTCGGCGAGCATCGACGGGCTGCTGTCGCGAGCCCTGGCCGAGCACGGGCGCAGCGCCCGGGTATGCCCCCACGCGTGGGCCAGCATCCTGGGGGGTGCGCCCCGCCCGCAGGTCCTCGATGCGGACCGGGAGATCCTGGCCTGCCTCGAGGGCTGCTACGCCGTCCGGGCGACCTCACCGGAGTACGCCCGCCCCCGCGGTGACGTGCACTGCTTCGATTGCGGACGTTATGTGGGCAGCGTGCCGCAGGGAAACCTCCTCATCGCCTATGGCCCTGTTCTCGTCCTGGGAACCCTCTGCGAGCGCTGCGACCGGGAGTGGTCCGGGTCGCCGGGAGGACCGCCGGACGGACCGGACGATTCGGACGTACCCGAGGCTCGCGGCTGACGCAGGCGCGGTCTGCGTTACCCGGCGGCTGCCGTTTCAGACCCCGTGGTCCCTTAATGGAAGGCTAAGGCGGCCCTAGGGCACGCTCAAGGTAGCCGTCCAGGGGCCGAATTCCGGTCGTGGACCGCCCAGATGGATGGCATTGTCCTTCGAAGCCTCAAGGGGAGCAGCGCAGAGTTCGATGCTTGAGGCGGCGGGGAGCCACAGTCCACAACCTCGGAAGGGCGTCCCTTGCCTGCCTCTGCGCGTCCGGCTGTCCCCGGACCAACACCACCCCATCGCCCGTGGCACATCGCGCTCGGTGTGGCCCTGATGATCCTCGTGACGGGCGTCAGCCCGGTCGACGCCGCCCCAGTCCTGTTGCGACCGACCCACCTGTCGGCGGCCGCCCTGGACTCGGCGGCACAGCTGCACTGGCGGGCGCCCCGCAAGCCGCGTGCCGGGACGTCCCGGACCGTCGAGTACCGCGTGCGCGTGTCCGGGGGTGGCCGCACCTGGTCCACGTCCACCCGGACCAGGCGCACCTCGCTGACGGTCGGGGGGCTGCGCAACGGCACGAGCTACCGGTTCAAGGTTCGGGCAGTCAGTCGCGGACGCAGCGGGCCCTGGTCGCAGTGGTCCGCGCCCGTGATGCCGGCCGCGCCGGCCACGGGCAGCGATACCGCCGGTGGCCCGGGCTCCGCGGGCCAGGCTCCCCAGGTGACCGGGACGGTCCCGGCAGCGAACCCGGTGTTGGGTCGGGTGGCGGGGGTGTATTGGACGGGGTGGAGTCCGGATCCGGGTCTGGTGGGGTTGCCCTCGGGGTTCAATGTGGCGTACCTGTTCGCGGCGCATCGCACGTCGGGGGGTCGGGTGGCGTGGGGGTATGCGCGGCCCGACGGGATCGAGGCGGTGCGGGCTCGTGGGGTGAAGGTGATCCTGTCCACTGGGGGTGCGGGGTCGGGGATCTCGTTCACGTCGCGGGCGATGAGCACGGAGTTCGTGGACTCGGTGGAGGCGATCAGTGCTTCGTGGGGTGGGACTCGGGAGCGCCCGGCGTTCGATGGGGTGGACTTCAACACGTTCGAGGCCGATGCGGTGCCGAACACGGGTGAGTACCTGTGGATGGCTCAGGAGTTGAAGCGCCGGTTCGGTGCCGGGTTCCTGGTGACCAGTCCGCCGGCGCCGTGGAAGGCCGCGGATCGGGAGTTCGCCCGGACGATGCTGGCGGCGGGTGCGATGGACTATGTCGCCCCGCAGTACTACGACGGGCCGGGGTTGGCTGATCCGGGGTACATCGCGGGGTCGGTGCGTTCCTGGGTTCGTGATGTTGCTGGTGGGGATGCCAGCAGGGTGGTGGTTGGTTTCGGGGTGTCCCCGGGGTCGGCGAACTACTCGACCACGGCGCAGGTGCGGGCGGCGTGGGACCAGATCGAGGCCGAGTTCCCGGCGATCCGTGGTGCCTTCGTGTGGAGCCACACCGGTGACCAGGCCAACGGGTGGGGCTTCGCCACCACCATCACCCCCCTCATCCACTCCTGACCCAGCACGCGCGGGGACCTCCAGCCACCGGGCCCTGACGCCAGTCGAACGGCCCGCGGTGGCCTGAGCTCGAAATCACAGCAACGAAAGGGATCAACCATGTACAGCTCCATGTCACTGACCAGCAGGGCAGCCTGGGACCGGCGCCTGGCCCTGGTGTCGTTCGCCGCCGTCCTGGCGCTCCTGATGTCCGTCGTTCCCTCCCTCGGCCTGGTGGCGCCCGCAGCTGCGGCCACGCCGGTGCCGGGGGAGCAGGTGATCGTCGGGCTCGGGCAGCGGGTGGTCGACGGGGTGAACACCGCTCGTGGGGTCGACGACCTCATCGTCTACACGCGTACGGGCAGGCAGACCGTCAGCCCGGCGAACCAGTGGGGCACTGAGGCGGCGGTCGTCGGTGGGAAGGTGACCGCGGTGCGCAACCGCAACTCCGGGGGTGCGGCGATGGCGATCCCCGACGGCGGGTTCGTCCTCTCCGGTCACGGGGAGTCCCAGGCCTGGCTGAACACCCACGCCACGATCGGTGCGTCGGTGTCGACCCCGGTCCCCGCGGAGCCTGTGTCCGGCCAGGCCGTCCAGGTCGGGCTCGGGCAGCGGGTGGTCGACGGGGTGAACACCGCTCGCGGGGTCGACGACCTCGTCGTCTACACCCGCACAGCGAGCCAGGCCGTGAGCCCGGCGAACCAGTGGGGCACTGAGGCGGCGGTCGTGGGTGGGAAGGTGACCGCGGTGCGCAACCGCAACTCCGGGGGTGCGGCGATGGCGATCCCCGCCGGCGGGTTCGTCCTCTCGGGTCACGGGGCTTCCCAGGTCTGGCTGGACACCCACGCCACGATCGGTGCGTCGGTGTCCACTGCCAGCGGCACCGCTCCCGGGTCCCCGCCGCCGAACCCGTCCCCGAGCCCGTCCCCGAGCCCGTCCCCGGATCCCCTGCCAGGTGGTGGGACGAACCCGGTGTTGGGTCGGGTGGCGGGGGTGTATTGGACGGGGTGGAGTCCGGATCCGGGTCTGGTGGGGTTGCCCTCGGGGTTCAATGTGGCGTACCTGTTCGCGGCGCATCGCACGTCGGGGGGTCGGGTGGCGTGGGGGTATGCGCGGCCCGACGGGATCGAGGCGGTGCGGGCTCGTGGGGTGAAGGTGATCCTGTCCACTGGGGGTGCGGGGTCGGGGATCTCGTTCACGTCGCGGGCGATGAGCACGGAGTTCGTGGACTCGGTGGAGGCGATCAGTGCTTCGTGGGGTGGGACTCGGGAGCGCCCGGCGTTCGATGGGGTGGACTTCAACACGTTCGAGGCCGATGCGGTGCCGAACACGGGTGAGTACCTGTGGATGGCTCAGGAGTTGAAGCGCCGGTTCGGTGCCGGGTTCCTGGTGACCAGTCCGCCGGCGCCGTGGAAGGCCGCGGATCGGGAGTTCGCCCGGACGATGCTGGCGGCGGGTGCGATGGACTATGTCGCCCCGCAGTACTACGACGGGCCGGGGTTGGCTGATCCGGGGTACATCGCGGGGTCGGTGCGTTCCTGGGTTCGTGATGTTGCTGGTGGGGATGCCAGCAGGGTGGTGGTTGGTTTCGGGGTGTCCCCGGGGTCGGCGAACTACTCGACCACGGCGCAGGTGCGGGCGGCGTGGGACCAGATCGAGGCCGAGTTCCCGGCGATCCGTGGTGCCTTCGTGTGGAGCCACACCGGTGACCAGGCCAACGGGTGGGGCTTCGCCACCACCATCACCCCCCTCATCCACTCCTGACCCAGCACGCGCCCGACGTCGCGTCGGCCGGCCCCCGGTCGGTCGCGGCGTCGGGCGCGTAACAGTTACGGGTGGTCGATTCGGGAGTGGAGTCCCACGATCGGGGCAGACTGCGAGGGTGGGTCCCAGCCGAACGTCGGCGTCCCCGGATCCACCACCAGACACCGAGCCGGGGTAGAGCGCCCGGCCGCGACGAGCCCGGAGAATCACATGACCCGTTCGATCCTGTCCGGTCCTGCCCGCGGCGCGGTCCTCGCGGTCGCCGCCCTGACCCTGCTGGGGATCGCCGGATGCTCGTCGGATGCCGCCACGGACGAGGGATCGGCGGTGGCCAGCGCATCGGCGCAGGACTTCGCCGCGCCGGTGCTGGCGGTGGTCGAGCCGACGGTCGTCGAGGGGATCACCTCGACGGTGGACGAGAACCTCGAGCTCGGCCGGTACACGTACCTGACGTTCCCGGTGGTCCCCGGTGCGCCGGCCCTGACCGATGCCATGCGCGCGAGCCTGGCCCCGCAGGTGGCCAGGTTCGGCGAGTTGGCGACCCCGGCCGACGAGCCCCCGTACCCCGAGCTGCAGGTGTCCTGGGACCTGGTCGCCGCGTCGCCGGAGGCGGTCGGCGTGCGTCTGGTCACCTCCGAGCTCGCCGACGACGACACGTTCCAGGGCAAGGCGCAGACCACGTGGTGGGACCCGGCCACCGGCACCGCCCGCCCGGCTCAGGACCTGATCGACCAGGCGCAGGGGCCGGAGTTCTTCACCCGGCTGCGGGCCGCGGCCCAGGCGGACCCGCGGGTGGACCAGCAGAAGCTGTCGGGCCAGCTCGACGGGGAGTGGGAGTCCTTCGACTCGGTCGCGTTCACCACCGATGGTGACCTGTGGATCGAGTTCGACCGCAACCAGGTCGCCGACACCGACGAGCCCCTCGGCGTGGCGATCGACCCCGAGGGGATCCTCTCGCCGTTCGGCGCGGCCGCCCGCAGCGCGGCCCTGAACCCGAGCGACCCCGGGCTGGGGGAGACGGTCACCCAGGAGCCGACGGACGCGGTCACCGCCGACCCCACCGCCGACCCCACCGCCGACCCCTCGGCCGGCGCGACCGCCGGCGGGTCCGGCGACGTCGACTGCTCGGTGGCCAAGTGCGCGGCGCTCACGTTCGACGACGGGCCGGTGGCCGAGACCACCGACCTGCTCGACACCCTGGCGGACAAGGGCGTCCAGGCCACGTTCTTCACCGTCGGCTCCAACGTGGCCAACCACCCGGAGATCCTGCGCCGCATGGTCGCCGAGGGGCATGTGGTGGGCAACCACACGATGGACCACCCCCAGCTGACCCGCCTGAGCTCCGGGGCCGTGCGCAAGGAGATCACCCGGACCAGCGACCTGATCGAGAAGGCCACCGGCCAGCGCCCGACCCTGCTGCGCCCGCCGTACGGAGCCACCGACGACACCGTGCGCCAGGTCGCTGCCGACCTGGGCATGTCCCAGATCCTGTGGAACGTCGACCCGGAGGACTGGAAGGACCGCAACAGCGCGACGGTCAAGAAGCGGGTCCTGGCCAACACGCGCAACGGGTCCATCGTGCTCTCGCACGACATCCACGAGACCACCCGCGCTGCCTACGCCGACATCATCGACGGGCTGCGGGCCAAGGGCTTCACCCTGGTGACCGTCCCGCAGCTGCTGGGCGGGGATCTGGAGCCCGGCGCCGTGTACTCCTCACGGTAGCGGCCCGTCCCGTGCCGACGCGGCGACCGGGCGCACCTGCGGTGTGGTGGCATCATCGGGGCGTGTCCAGCGCCCCCGGATCAGTGGCCAGCACGCAGCGGTTGGTCGATGCGGCCCTCGCGGTGCTGCTCGTGGGACTGGGCGTCATCTGGGCCCGGGCGGCATCCGATGGGCCGGGTTCGGTGCTCGGGGTGCTGCTGGTGGCCGGGGCGGTGGCGGCGATCCTGGTCACGGGCCGGGTCCGGCGTCGCGAACCGGTGCCGGTGTTCGTGGCCCTGGCCGTGGGTTCGGTGGCTGTCTGGTGGGCCAGCGGTGCCGATGCCTGGGGGGTGCTGGGTGCGGCGGCCGTGTTCTTCGTCGAGGCCTATGAGCAGCGGGTCCGCCTTCGCGGCCCCGCGGTGCTGGGCGGTTCGCTGGTCCTGATGGCGCTCACCGTGGTGGCCGATGACTCGTGGGCTGACCGGGCGCTGGCGGCGGCAAGCCTTGCGGGGGTGATCGGGTGGGCTCGTGGGGTGCGCACCGAGCGGCTGTACCGGGAGGGCCTGCTCCAGCGGGCGCTGGACGCGGAGCGGGAGCGCGACCTGCGTGCGGAGCAGGCGGTGGCCCAGGAGCGGGCGCGGATCGCCCGGGACATCCACGACGTGGTGTCGCACTCGCTGGCGGTGGTGGTCGTGCAGGCCTCGGGCGCGCAGCGGGTGGCCGATCGCCAGCCCGAGCAGGCCAAGGCGGCTCTGGCCGTGATCGCCGAGACGGCGCGCGGCGCGTTGACCGAGATGCGGGCGATGCTGCAGGTGCTGCGCTCGGAGGGTCCATCGTCACGGCAGGGAGCTCCGAGCCCGGGCCTGCCGGACATCGATGCCCTGGTGTCGGACCTGTCCGTGCGGGGGCTGCCGGTCGAGCTGACCACGACGGGCACCCCGTACAGCCTGGGCCCCGGACCGGAGCTGGCCCTGTACCGCGTGGCGCAGGAGGCCCTCACCAATGCCCTGAAGCACGGCGGGCGCGCGACGCCGACCACGATGGCGATCCACTACGGCCCCGAGGCGCTCGTCGTGGAGGTGGCCAACCCGCTGGCCGGCGCGGAGCTGGCACCCGGGATCCTGCCGGTGCCGGCCGTCCCGGGGTCGGGGTCGGGGCAGGCGGGGATGCGGGAACGGTTGGCGCTGTACGGCGGAACCCTGGACGCAGGGGTGCAGGGGATCGGCTACCTGGTCCGTGCCAGCATCCCCCGCAACGCCGGCCCGCGATCCGCTGTGGACGTGGGCATCGACTCAGGAGGCACACCGTGACCGAACGCATCCGTCTGGTCGTGATCGATGACCAGAAGCTGATCCGGGCAGGCCTGGTCATGCTCCTCGACGCCGAGGATGACATCGACGTGGTCGGTGAGGCCGCGGACGGGCGCGCCGGGCTCGACCTGGTCCGTGCGCTGTCCCCGGACGTGGCGCTGATGGACATCCGCATGCCGGTGATGGATGGGATCGCGGCCACCCACCGGATCACGCTGGACACCTCCCTGGCGACCCGGGTGCTGGTCCTGACCACCTTCGACACCGACGAGGCGGTGCTGGACGCGATGAAGGCCGGGGCCTCGGGCTTCCTGCTCAAGGACGCAGACCCCGACGACATCGTGCGCGCCGTGCGCAACGTCGCCGGCGGGGACGCCGTCCTGGCACCCAGTGCCATGCGCCGCCTGCTCGACGCCGTCGGACCCAGCCTGCGCGCCGGGCTGCTCGACGCCCCTGAGCCCCCGCCGGTCGCGGCGAGCGCCTCCGTGCAGCGACCTGGTCCCGCCGCACCCCCACCGGCCCCGGCCATGCCGCCCAGGCTCGCAGCGGCCGTGGGATCCCTCACCGAACGCGAGCGCGAGGTCCTGGGACTGGTCGGCGAGGGCCTGACCAACGCCGAGATCGCCGAACGACTGTTCCTGGCTGAGACCACGGCCAAGACCCACGTGCACCGCATCATGGGCAAGCTCCAGGCCCGCGACCGCGTCCAGGCGGCCCTCATCGCCCGCCGCGCCGGGCTGGTGACCGGCGAGTAGTCCGGCCCCCAGGGTCGGGCGCATCCCCACGCAGGGTCGCCCTACTCCCATAGGTGTACGCCCCGGTGACCCTGGCCCGTCCGGTTCATCCCCTGGGAGTACGGATCGCGCCACGAGCAGGGCATACCTGGATCATCGGGCGCTGACCAGCAGGGCCCAATGGAGCAGACAGGTGAGAACCATGGAGAGCACCACCCCCGCAGTCCAGACCCCCCAGGTCGTCTACGTCGAGAAGAAGTCCAATGGCCTGGGCACCGCTGCCCTGGTCCTGGGCATCCTCGCGATCCTCTTCAGCTGGATCCCGTTCGTGAACGTCGTGTCGATCCCGCTGGCCCTGATCGCCCTGGGCCTGGGCATCGGCGGCATCGTCAAGGCCCGCAAGGTCGGCATCGGCATGGTCCGGACGGTCATCGGCGTCGTGCTGGCCCTGGGGTCCTTCGCGACCTTCGCCGTGGTCAACAGCGCCGCCGTCATCGCCGTCGACGACGCCGTGACCAGCGTCAACGAGGCCCTGAACGTGGCCGACAAGGTCGAGATCACCCTCGGTGAGGCGACCACCGACGAGTTCAGCACCACGCTCCCGGTGAGCATCAGCAACGTCAGCGAGGAGACCGTGAGCGTCTGGGTGACCATCGCCGCCACGTCGCCGGACGGATCCGAGCAGTACGGCACCTCCCAGGCCATCGTGAACGACCTCAGTGCCGGCCAGAAGGCCAACGCCGAGGCCATGTTCGTCGAGGACATCCCCAGCGACGCGAAGTTCACCATCACCGACGTGATGTGACGTCAACGACAACCAGCGGTCCCGGAACGGGGCGTGCCGGCGCGGACACTCGCGACGGGGCGCCCCGTTCCGATCGTCACCAGCCGACGACCACGACCTTGCCCTTGGCCGTGCCGCTCTCCAGCGTGCCGTGCGCCTGGCGCAGGGTCGCCGCACAGATGGGGGTGAGGGTGGTCGCCAGGGTGGTCCGCAGGACGCCGGAGTCGACCAGCCCGGCAACCTCCGCCAGCAGCCGGCCCTGCTCGGCCATGTCCGGAGTCCCGTGCAGCGACCGGGTGAACATGAACTCCCAGTGCAGTGACAGGCACTTGGACTTCATGGCGTTGGTGTCCAGCGGGCCGTCCGGGTCGTCGATCAGGGCCACCCGGCCCTGTGGGGTGGCGACCTCGAGGATCGAGTCCCAGTGGTCCTGGGTGTGGGTCAGGCACGCCTGGAGGTCGACCGAGGTGATCCCCATGCCCGACGATGCGGTGGTCGACGATGTGCTGCTGGCTGTCGCATCCCGGGCGGTCGATCGCCCCGGCGTAGTAGACGCGGTCGCCGGGCGTGAAGCCGGTGACCTGCTCACCGAGGGCCAGCACGGTCCCGACCGCGTCCCAGCCGAGCACCCCCACGGTGCCCTCGGCTGGCCGGCGGCTGCCCCGGATCTTGGTGTCCACGGGGTTCACGGCCACCGCGTCGACGGCCACCAGCAGGTCGCGGGGGCCGGGCTGCGGCTCGGGCAGCTCGATGTCGAGCAGCGCGTCGTCGCGCTCCAGCGGTCCGTTGAGGCGGTAGCCGACAGCCTTCATCTGGTCCTCCTGGCCCGGGGTTCCCATCAGCGTAGGGCAGGGTGGGGTTGCGCCGCTGACCCTCAGTCGGCCGACAGCGAAAGGTCCACCATCAACTCGTTGGCCAGCTCCTCGAGCACCGCCTGGAGGTCGGCGATCGGCACGGTCGGCGGTGCGAGCAGCGTCGCGGTCGCCTCGAACAGCATCCCGCCGACCATCGGTGCCTCGCGGGTGGCGGTGTGCAGCTCCTCGATGCTGACGTCCCGGGCCGCCAGTGCCCGGGAGATGTCGTGCACGATCCCCGGCCGGTCGGCGCCGACGAGTGCGAGGCTGAGTCGGGTCACGTCGCCGCCGGCGGGTTCGACGCCACCCCGCTCGACCGTGACGTCCAGCAGCCCCTCGGTCGCGAGGGGACCGAGCTCGCCGATCAGGGACTCGGCTCGGTCGTCGGGGACCCTCACCAGGACGATGCCGGCGAACTTGCCCGCCAGGCGTGCCATCTGGCTGCGCTCCCAGCTCCCGCCGTGATCGGCGATCACGCCGGAGAGGGCAGAGACCAGACCCGATCGATCGTCACCGATCACCGTGAGCACGAGCGTCGCCATGCAGGCAGGCTAGCGGGTCGAAGGCGCGCTCGCGCCCGGCGAGGGGACGGACGTCGGCCATCCGACGGGCGGGCCGGCGCGGGGGTGCCAGCGGCCGGTGACAGGGTCGCTCAGGCGGTGTGCCCGGTCCAGCTGGAACCGTCCCAGTACCGGGTGGGGGCAAGCCCATGCGGGTCCGGGTACCAGCCGGGCGCCGGCGCGAGCGTGGGCGGGTAGGGCGCGGTGACCGGATGGTGGTAGCCGACAGCCGCTGCGGTGAGCCGCTCGTTGTGGCTCTTGGCCGCCTGCCACCCGACGACAGCCGAGATCGGCCAGGTCAGCACGAGCCCGAGCCCGAACGTGAGCAGTGCCACGACCATGTTGACGGCGAACATGATCACCGCCCCGGTGACGGTGGAGTACAGCAGCCCGAGCGGACCGAAGAACAGCCCGAGCAGGGCGGCGGCCGTCGGATCCTTGTAGCTGCCGACGACCACCACCTGAGCTGTCGGCTGCGGGTAGGCCACGGGATGGGCGAACATCCCCGGCGGCGGTGGCGGCGGGTACACGACCGGGGCCCGGCCGGCTGGTGGCAGCTGGGCGGTGCACGTCGGACACGTCAGCGTTCCGAAGGGCACCCGTGTGGTGCAGGTCGGGCAGGTCAACTCGGTCATGGCGGTCGCTCCCCTCGATAGCCGCAAGCACAGCCTAGTGGCGCAGCCACCGGGCGGTACCGTCTGCCACGGGCCAGGTCAGGCCGCCAGCAGGACCCGCTCCTCCAGGCGTGCGTAGCTGGTCTCCATCCCGTCGGTCATGCCGGTTGCCAGCACCATGTCACGGACCTCGGCGCTGGGGTAGGTGATCACGATGCTGAGCAGCGTGCCGCCCTCGACCCGCGTGAGGCTCAGCTCGTTCGTCGCGGGGGGACCGTCCATCCCGATCATCTGCTCGGTCGTGACGGCACGATGCGGTGGCGTGCTCTCCAGCAGCTGGCCGGTGAACCCGAACCGCTGCGAGCCGTCGACGGACTCCCACTCGTACCGGTAGCTGTCGCCGACGTGCACGGCCACCTCGCACACGGGCATCGTCCAGCCGTCCGGGCCGAGCAGCCAGCGCTGCATCAGCTCGGGCTCGTGATGGGCGGCCCATACCTGCGCGGTCGTCCCCCGGATGACCCGGCTCACCCGCACCTGGGTGTCGCTGAGGATCTGGGCCTCGCAGGCCCGCCCTGCGGCGAACGTCGCCAGGTCGGCAAGCACGTCGTCCATCTGGCCCATCGCCTCGCGCAGGCCCTGCTCCATGCCCATCGCGATCAGCTGGTCGAGATCCTCCACCGAGTTGAAGTGGGTGGTGGTGCTGACCTGCGACCCGGTGTCGGTGGCGGCGAAGGTGAACACCATCCGCATGGAGGGCAGCTCGGAGTTGGCCCCGCCGTCGGCATCGGCGAAGCCGTCGCGGACCTCGAAGGACTCCAGCGGCGCCACGGCGAGGAACTCCCAGTAGCCGCGGGACACGTCGCCGTCCGGCCCGGTCATGGCGTAGTCGCTGCGGCCACCGGGGTACATGTCGTGGCGGGTGAACCGGGCGGGGTAGGTGGGGGGACCCCAGAACAGCTCCAGCTGGCGCGGATCGGCATAGGCGTCCCAGAGCCGCTGCACGGGAACGGGGAACTCGGCGACCACCGTCATGGTGAGGGTGGTGGGGTCCTTGCTGACTGAGGTGATGGGCATGGCGGGTCCTTCGCGTTGTGGTGGGGGGATCAGGGGGATTCGGGGGGGTCGTCGGCGAGCAGCGCGTCGAGTCGGGCGACCCGGTCGCGCCACAGCGCCTCGAACTGGTCGAGCAGGTCCTGCGCTCGCTGGATCGCCTCGGGGTTGCCCCGGACGAGTCGTTCGCGGCCGTGCGGTTGCTTGGTGATGAGGCCCGCTCCCTCCAGGACGGCAACGTGCTTCTGCACTGCTGCGAAGGACATGTCGTAGCCACTGGCCAGCTGCGACACGGTGACCTCGCCCACCAGGGTGCGCCGGACGATGTCGCGACGGGTCCGGTCGGCCAGCGCCCGGAAGATCCGGTCGACCTCGTCGTCCCGGATGCTGCTCACCTGCTGATATACAACCATTAGGTTGTACGTTAGCGCAGCCAGCGCCGATGGGCAAGGGGTCTGGTCCGGGGAGGCGGGCGCTGGTAGCGTCCGGAATCCCCTTCCGAGGAGGCACTGATGAAGGCGCTGACGCCGTACCTGAACTTCGACGGGACCACCGAGGAGGCGTTCACGTTCTACGCCCAGGTCTTCGGTGGCCAGATCGTGGGGGTGGCCCGGTTCCGGGACTTCGGCTCGATGGGGCAGCTGCCCGAGGCTGACCTGGACAAGGTGGCCAACGTCGGGCTGACCCTGCCCAACGGGACCATGCTGATGGGCACCGACATGCTGGCCTCGTTGGGGCAGCAGCTCCGCGCCGGCAACGACTTCGCGCTGCACGTCGAGGCCGACGACGTCGTCGAGGCGCAACGGTTGTTCGACGCGCTGTCCGAGGGGGGATCGGTCTCGATGGCGCCGGCGCCCACCGAGTGGGCCGAGTGGTTCGCTGGGTGCTCGGACCGGTTCGGTACCGAGTGGATGATCAGCTGCACCGGCTCCGTCGTCTTCGCGGGCTGAACCACGCCCCTCGGCCCGCCTTCCAGACCCCGGGGACGGCTTGGCGTGCCGCGGCGTTCGCCGTGCCCGGTGGCGTGGCTCGAAGGCGCCATGGGATTGGCACTTCGGCTGCCGCGCCGAGGTCGGTGGGAATTGCCGACCGGTGCCGCACCGGCGATGGCGACCCGGTAGGTTGCCCGCGGAGGTGCAGTTGCGACGTACCCGCTGCGTGGTGGGTCGTGGTCCCTGGTCCCGGCATCCTGTGCCTGGGCGGGGATCGCGTTGGCGTCGTTCCAGGATGGGGAGGGTGCATGTCAACAAGGAAGTCCTATGTGCGAGGGCTGGTGGCGGCAACAGCTGCGACCTCCCTCGTCGTGCTGTCGGTCATGACATCGAGTGCGAACGCGTCCCCGGGATTCGGCCTGGGTGTGCCGGCCGCAGACTCGTTGGAGCGGCCGGAGCCGTCCGCGGGGGCCCCGAAGGAGGTCCCCAAGAACGGCGTCTACATCGTGCGCATGGCGGGGATGCCCGTGGTGGCCTACGAGGGCGGCGTGCGGGGCCTCGCTGCCACCCAGCCCGCTGACGGCCAGAGGATCGAGCCCGACAGCGCGGCGGTCGTCAAGTACGCCAACTACCTCAAGGAACGTCAGGACGAGGCCGTGGGCAAGGTCGGCGGCTCGGCCCTCTACAACTACGTGTACGCGTTCAACGGGTTCGCCGCGAAGCTCACGGCCAAGCAGCTCGAGGAGCTGCGGGCGGACAAGGACGTCGTCAGCGTGAGCCCGGACGCCGTCCGCCAGCTCGACACCTCGTCGACGCCGGACTTCCTCGGCCTGACCGGCGCGGGTGGGGTCTGGGAGGCGCAGGGCACGGGCGAGGGCGTGGTCATCGGCATCGTCGACACCGGCATCACGCCGGACGCGGCGAGCTTCGCCGACCCGGCGCCGGACAGCGTCGAACTTCACCTACCCGGCGGGCTGGAAGGGCTCCTGCCAGCCGGGCGAGGGCTTCACCTTCGCCGACTGCAGCGACAAGATCGTCGGCGCGCGGTACTACAACGCGGGGTGGGGCGGGAACGCGGGGATCAACTCGCGCTTCCCGTGGGACTACAACTCGCCCCTGGACTATGACGGTCACGGGACGCACACGGCGAGCACCGCGGGCGGCAACGCTGACGTCACGATCCCGGCCACCGAGCCGGCAGCGGTCTACGGCAGCATCAACGGCATCGCGCCCCGCGCGCACATCGCGACGTACAAGGTGTGCTGGGGCGGCGACGCGGGCGGCTGCCAGGACTCCGACTCCGTCGCGGCGATCGACCAGGCGGTGGCCGATGGCGTGGACGTCATCAACTTCTCGATCAGCGGATCGCAGACGAGCTTCCTGGATCCCGTCGAGGTCGCGTTCCTGTACGCGGCGGATGCAGGGGTCTTCGTCGCCGCGTCGGCCGGCAACAGCGGGCCGACGACGTCGACCGTGGCGCACCCCAGCCCGTGGCTGACCACGGTCGCGGCTGGGACGCACGACCGCACGTCGGAGGGCTCCGTGACGCTGGGCAACAACGTCACCTACGACGGCGCCTCCTCGGCCGCCGCACCGGTCACAGCCCCGCTGATCGATGCGTCCGCCGCTGGCTTCGCCGCTGCCAACCCGACCGCGCTGAGACTGTGCTACACCGCGGCGGACAACGGCGGCGTTGCAGTCCTGGATCCCGCCAAGGTCGCGGGCAAGATCGTGGTGTGTGATCGCGGAGTCACGGCTCGGGTGAGCAAGAGCGAGGCGGTCCTGGCCGCCGGTGGTGTCGGGATGATCCTGGTCAACACCTCGCCCAACTCGCTGAACGCGGACTTCCACTCGGTGCCGACCGTCCACCTGCCGGACACGGACCGAGCCGCTGTCAAGGCCTATGCGGCCACGCCGGGTGCCACGGCGACGGTCAATGCGGCGAGCATCACCTACACCGCCGATGCTCCGTTCACCGCGTCGTTCTCGTCGCGTGGGCCGTCGCTCGCGGGCGCGGGAGACCTGCTCAAGCCCGACCTCCTGGCCCCCGGCCAGGACATCCTCGCCGCGGTCGCCCCTCCGGGCAACAGCGGCCGCTCGTTCGACCTGTACAGCGGCACGTCGATGTCCAGCCCGCACGTGGCTGGGCTCGCGGCGCTCGTCAAGGGAGTCAACCCGGCGTGGTCGCCCATGGCGATCAAGTCGGCCCTCATGACGACCGGCAGCGACGTCCTCGACACCCCGGTCACCGACGCGGAGCGGATCTTCCGGCAGGGTGCGGGGCATGTGCAGCCGGCATCCGCGTTCGATCCGGGCCTGGTCTTCGACTCCGGGTGGAACGAGTGGATGGAGTTCCTGTGCGCCACGGAGCTGGACTGCACGGATACCAGCACTCCGGTCATCGACCCGAGTGACCTGAACACGCCGTCGATCTCGATCGGTGCCCTGACGGGAAGCCAGACGGTCACGCGAACCGTGACCAACGTGGGGGCCCCCGGGGACTACGTGCCGACCGTGTCGGGGCTGGACGGCTTCGACGTCACGGTCAGCCCGGCGACCATGACGCTTGCCACCGGTGCTTCGGCGGAGGTCAGCATCACGTTCACCCGGACCGACGCCGCCTTCGGCACCTACTCGGGTGGGACGATCAGCTGGACCACCGCAGGCGGTCCCACCGTGCGCATCCCGGCCGTGGTCAGGCCGGTCTCGTTGGCCGCCCCGTCCGAGGTGAGCGAGTCCTACGACGTCCAGTTCGGCTACACGGGTGCCTTCACGGCGACGGCTCGCGGCCTCGTCCCGGCGGTCCTGACCAAGGGCACCGTCGCCGACGATCCGTCGAACGGCGCATGCACGCTGTCCTCGCCCAACGCCGTGACCGTGCCGGTCACGGTCCCAGCGGGCAGCACCTTCGCCCGGTTCCAGATCCTGGACAAGGACGTCAGCCCCGGTGCGGACCTCGACCTGTGCGTGTTCGACGACACTGACGCCCTGGTCTCGTCGAGCGCCAACGGCGGCTCGACGGAGACGGTCGACCTGGTCGACCCACCGGCGGGGGACTACCGGGTGGTCATCCAGGGTTGGGACGTCGATCCGGGCACCCCGTCCCCGTACACCCTGCACAGCTGGGTGCTGGGTGACACGGCCGCCGGGAACATGACGGTGACTGCGCCGGCCTCGGCCACCCTGGCCGCGACTGGGACCATCACCCTGGGCTTCTCGGGACTGCTTCCCGAGACGAAGTACCTGGGGTCCGTGGCGTACAGCGGGATCGATGGCCTGCCCGACCCGACGATCGTCCGGGTGGACACCCCGGCCGCGCCGCCGGCGCCGAGCCCGCCGCCGTCAACACCGCCGGCAACACCTCCGCCGGCGACCGCTCCGCCTGCGACCGCTCCGCCGGCCGCGACCACGCCGACGACCCCGGCTCCGACCCCGAGCGTCACGCCGGTCTCCTGCTCGGTCAAGGCGGTCTCCGGGGCCAGCAGGCTCAAGGTCAACATGGGACCGAACCTGCCGGGATCCGGCTACTACGTGTTCCGGGTGGACAAGAAGGTGAGCGGTCAGTGGGTCCGGGTCCTCAAGCAGATGCGCACGAAGGGCGCTGGTGAGACCCGCACCGTGAACGTGCCCAAGGGCACCTACCGCGTCAAGTGCTACGGAGGGGGCTTCCCGGCGGTGACCGGGTCCCTGGCCGGGGACACGACCTCGAAGAACGTGAGGATCGCGAGGTAGCGGTGGTCGGCCGCGCCTGATCAACAGCGGGCGCGGAGTACCGGGAGGACCTCCTCAGTGGTGTGGTCGGCGACACGTCGCCACCCCACTGAGGGGGTCCTTCTCGGTTGGGCCAGGCCCAGCACGGCGGTGATCGCCGGGTCGTGCGCCCTGTCGCCTGAAGCCCTCAGGGCGGGCCGACGCCCATCAGTGCGTCGACGTCGGGGAGCTGCGCGAACCGGGTGAACGTCCCCGACCCGGCGATCTCCTGTGCGGCCTGGAGGAACCCGGCCCAGGCGGTGCGGGCCAGGGTCCCCCCGACGCTGATCCGCCGGACCCCGAGGTCCGCGGCCTGCGCCACCGTGATGAAGGGGGCGTTCACGAGCAGGTTCACGGGCTTGGGTGCGACCGCAGCGACGATCGCGGCGACCTGCTCGACGGTGGCGATGCGTGGGGCGTACAGGCAGTCAGCCCCGGCCTCGGCGTACGCGCACAGGCGTCGGATCGTCTCGGCGAGGTCGGGACGTCCCACGACGAACCCCTCGGACCGGCCGGTGAGGACGATGCCCGTGCCGCTCTCGTCGATCGCCCGGCGGGCGGCGCGAACACGGTCGACCGCGAGGTCGAGCCCGAACAGGGGATCGGCTGCATCGCCGGAGGCATCCTCGATGGACAGCCCGGCGATGCCCGTGGTGGCCGCTCGGGCGACGTTGTCGGCGACCTGCTGGGGTTCGATGGCGAACCCGCCCTCGAAGTCCGCGTTGACGGGCACGTGCACGGCGGCAGCGATGCTGCGCAGATGGGTCAGCACCTCATCGAGGGTGTCGACGCGGTCGTCGGCCCGACCCAACGTCCAGGCGAAGCCGGCGCTCGTCGTCGCC
Source organism: uncultured Actinomycetes bacterium (assembly GCA_963774745.1). Taxonomy (GTDB): domain Bacteria; phylum Actinomycetota; class Actinomycetes; order S36-B12; family CAIYMF01; genus Prado023. The sequence continues at coordinate 242,709 of CAVZGE010000006.1, forward strand.
AGGGCAGGGAAGCCCAGCTGCTCCAGGGCCCGCGCGCTGCCCGCATCCCACGGGTTGGGCATGACGAAGCAACCCGAGGAGTGCAGCCGACGGAAGTCCGAGACCCGATCATCAGGTGGGATCATGGCGCACCTCCTCGTGCTCGATCCGCGGGGTGCTCGCCGCGAGGGCGGACGCTCCTGCGCCTCCCGCCACCCTAGACCCGGGCACACGGGGATGGGAAGGGTAGCCTCACCTGTCCTTACCTGCCCTCCTCACCTGAGGGAGCCGCACCTGCGGCGCCGCGGTTCGGGACCGGCCCTTCGCGCCGATCCTGGGACGCGGGAGAATGACCCCGCGGACGGGGCGCCAGGGGGCGACGTGCGTCCCGGTGTGCACAGCAAGGGAGGGCAGCGGGATGGGCAGCGGCCGCACGCTGGCGGGTGATGCCCGGTACCGGCGGCTGTTCCTGGCGCGCACGGTCAGCAACGTCGGGAACGGCATCATGCCGATCGCCCTGGCCTTCGGCATCCTCGCCCTGCCGGAGGGATCGCCCACGGCGCTGAGCATCGTGCTCGCGGCCCAAGCGGTCCCGCTGGTCCTGATGCTGCCCCTGGGCGGCGTGATCGCCGATCGGTTCGGTCGGGCGCGCGTGATCGCTGTCACCGACATCGTCCTGAGCGGCGTGGTGGCCGGCATCTCCATCGCCTTCCTGACCGGTGCGGCCACGATCGGGCTGCTCGCGGGGCTGTCGTTCCTGTCCGGGATCCTGAACGCGTTGTGGTACCCGGCGTTCAGCGGGCTGGTGCCCGACGTCGTCCCCGAGGCGCACATCCAGCCGGCCAACGCCTACCTCAGCGTCGCATCCAACGGTGGGCTGATCCTCGGCAACGCCATCGGCGGGCTGTTGGTCGCAGGCCTGGGCTCCGGGATCGCGATCGCGCTGGACGCGGTGTCGTTCCTCGTGGCCGGCCTGCTCGTCCTGAGCTTCCGGCAGGTCTCCGCCCCGCATCGCTCCGGGGAGTCGATGGTGGGCGACCTGCGGCAGGGCTGGGCGGTCTTCATCTCGTTCCGGTGGGTCGTGGTGCTCGTCCTGGCGTTCAGCTTCATCGTGATGGTCCTGCGCGGCGCCGAGGAGGTCATGGGCCCGGTCCTCGCCCTGCAGGAGTACGGCGGTGCCCGCGGCTGGGCCCTCGTGCTCGGGGCACAGTCCCTGGGTCTCCTCCTCGGGGCCCTGGTTGCCTCACGGGTCCGGGTCCGGCGCCCGATGCTGTTCGGGATGCTGGCCCTGCTGACCCTGCCGGTGTGGTTGGTCACCCTCGCGCTGGCGCTGCCGCTGTGGGCGGTGTCGCTCGGGTCGTTCTCCTGGGGGATCTCGATCGAGCTCTTCGCGGTCCTGTGGTTCACCGCGCTGCATCGCAGCATCCCTCGCGAGGCGCTGTCCCGGGTCGGGGCGTACGACGCGATGGGGTCGCTGATGTTCGGCCCGATCGGCCTGGCGCTGGCCGGTCCGTTGGTCACCGTGGTGGGGCTGCAGGCCGGGTTCCTGATCGCCGCGGCGGTCGCCACCATGGCGGTCCTCGGGGCCCTGATGTCCCGCTCGGTGCGCGAGCAGCGCAGCTGACGTCCGGTCGCGAGCGGCGGGACGGGCGCTACAGGGCGGGGAGGTCCTGAGCCAGCGTCTGGGCGGCGGCGAAGAGGTCGCCGCGCCGTCGCACGCGTTCCACGGCGTCCCGCACGGTCCACCGGTTGCTGCGCAGGTCCGGGTCGTCGAGCTCGTCCCAGGTGATCGGCATCGAGACCGGGGCCCCAGGGTGCGGCCGGACCGCGTAGGGGGCGACCAGGGTCTTGATGGGCGAGTTCTGCGTGTAGTCCAGTCGGGCCCTGCCGCCGCGTTCCTTGGTGGCCCACTCCCAGCTCACCAGGTCCGGGACGGTGGCACCGATCGCGCGGGACAGCCGCTCGACCCAGGCGGATGTGGCCGCGAAGTCGTAGCGTCCCCGGACCACCGGGATCCACACCTGGATCCCCCGGGAGCCAGTGGTCTTCGGGAGCCCGTGCACCCCCAGGTGCTCCAGCGCGGTCCGGTAGAGGCGGGCCAGCGTCAGGGTGTCCTCCCAGGAGGTGCTCGGGCCGGGGTCGATGTCGATCAGGGCGAAGGTCGGGCGCCCGGGATCGGCGCACGTCGAGGTCCACGCGTGCAGCTCGAAGGCAGCCTGGTTGGCCAGCCACGCCATCGCGGCGACGGAGTCGGCGACGAGGTGGTCGTTGGCCGTTCGACCGGCGCGCTCGTCAACGCCGGACTCGTGCCAGGTGGTCAGCCACCCCGGCGCGGAGGCGGGGATCGCCTTCTGCCAGAACCCCGGAGCAGCGGTGCCATTGGGGAAGCGGTGCAGGTTCAGGGGCCGCCCAGCCAGGTGGGGGAGCATCGCGGGGGCGATCCGGACGAAGTAGTCGATCAGCTCGCGCTTGGTGATCGGTGCCTCGTCGGTCCCCGGCCTCGGGGGGAACAGGACCTTGTCCAGGTTGGTCAGCTTCACAGACTGCCCGCCGACATCCCAGACGCCGTGACCGGGAAGCTCCGCCAGGGCGCTGAGCTCCTCCTCGGTCGCCGTCCCTGGGGAGCTGTGCGCGGCCGCTCCCGGGATGACCGTGGCCTGCGGGGTGGCCTGCGGCGTGGCCTGCGGGTCCACAGCGTGCTCCCGGGACACCTCCCGTGGGTCGCGACCGAGGTCCAGGCCCTTGTAGGAGGCCTGGCGGACCATCCCGTCGCGGGACCATCCGCCCAGCTCCGCGCGGATCACGACCTCGGGGCGGACCCAGGCGACGCCATTCAGGTCCCCACCCCAGCGCCCGCGGTGCGCCGGGTCCGGGGGCGGGTCGAACGGCGGTGCATCGAGGCGCAGCGGCTCGAGGCGTGACAGCAGGTCCGCCCGGGTCCGCGCGCTGAACCCGGAGCCCACCTTGCCCGCGAACCGCAGGGAATCGCCCTCGTACACGCCCACGACGAGCGCGCCCAGGCCCCGACCGCCCTTCTCGGGGGTCCAGCCGCCCACGAGTAGCTCCTGCTCCGGTCGGATCTTCACCTTCAGCCACGTCGGCGCCCGCTGGCCGGGCAGGTAGGGCGAGTGCCGGTGCTTGGCCACGATCCCCTCGATGCCCTGCTGGCGGGCTGCGGCGAGGAACGTGGCCCCCTCGGACTCGACATGCCCGGCGTACCGCACCACCGGGCTCTCGCGCAGGACCAGTCGCAGCAGCTTCTTGCGCTCCTCCAGTGGGACGCCGAGCAGCGAGCGGCCATCCAGGTGCAGCAGGTCGAACACCTCGTAGGCCAACCCGGAGCAGTGCTGTCCGGCACGGGCCGCGGAGATCCGCTCCTGGAGCAGGGCGAAGTCGGGCCGGCCGTTGGTGTCGAGCGCGACCACCTCACCGTCGACGACGGCATCGCGGGCTGCGATCCAGGTCGGTGGGTCCAGCAGCCCCGGGAAGTAGTCGCGGGCGTCGTTGCCGTTGCGCGTGAACAGGCGCACCGTGCCCTCGCGGACCACCGCCTCGACCCGGTACCCGTCCCACTTGACCTCGAAGAGCCACGACTCGTTGGTGAACGCGTCGGAGGCCAGCGTCGCCAGCATCGGCGGGATGAAGGCCGGATGGGGCTCCGGGACCGCCGCGGACAGGTCGATCTCGGCGTCTCCGGCGGGTGCGCTGCTCACCCACAGGGCGGGCGCATCGGTCCGCACCTCGTCATTGGTCCGGCCGCTGCGCACGCTGCGCGGGTGGTCCTCGGCGTCCCAGCCCTCCTGGGCCCATGCGTCGTGCTTGTGGATCAACAGCCACTGGTCGGTCCCCTCGTGCGCGCTGCCCGCGCGCCCGTCCCCGGGGCGCGGCGAGGTGCGGACCAGCACGAACCGGCCCCGCAGCTTCTCGCCGTACAGGACGAACTTCACCTCACCCGCCTCGATGGCCGCCCCGGGGTCCGGAGTCTCAGCCTCGGGCTCCCACGTGCCCCAGTCCCAGACGATCACGTCACCGGCCCCGTACTGACCGGCAGGGATCACGCCCTCGAAGTCCAGGTACTCCACCGGGTGGTCCTCGACATGCACGGCCATCCTGCGCACCGAGGCGTCCAGGCTCGGGCCGCGGGGGACCGCCCAGCTGACCAGGACGCCATCAACCTCCAGGCGCAGGTCGTAGTGCAGGCGCCGCGCACGGTGCCGCTGGACGACGAAGCGGCGTGCCCGGTCCGGGGAACCGGCGGGTCGTGGCTCGGCCCCGGCGTCCGGGGCGCCGTCCGGTTCCGGAGTGCGCGCAGGGTCCCGGCGGCGCCGGTACTCCTCCAGGGGCATCCCCCGAGTATCGGGCCCGTGGGACACCGACGCCACGTCTCCCGGACACGGAACGGACGGCCCGGGCCGTTCCGGGCGCTGCCGCGGGCCCGCGGAGGAGGCGCGCCCAGACCTGGCTATCCAGGGCCCGTCGTGTTCGTCGTGGCAGGTGGGTCGGCCGTGGGGGATGGGCCCTCGGAGGGGTCGCCCGCCTCGGGGTCTCCCGTGCCGGCGAGCAGCCGGCCGCGGACACGGGGCTCGGAGGACGTGTGAAGCTCCGCCGGGGGCTGGACCTCCTGGGCCCACCGCCCGTAGCGGCGGGCAGCCGGGGGGGCGCTCATCCCGTGCAGCAGGACACTGAGCAGGACGGCGACCGAGATCGTCGCCAGGACCGTGCGGAGGTTCTCGTCGCCTTCCAGGGACTCGATGGCCAACAGCGCGAACACCACGCTGGCCAGGCCGCGGGGGCCGAACCAGCCGATGAACAACCACGTGGGCGGGCGGAACCCGGTGCCCACCAGGCTCAGGACCACCGGGCCAATGCGCAGCACCGTCAGCGCCAGCACCGCGAACAGCAGCTCGCGGGCACCCACCGCCGACCACACGAGGGGAACCGTGGCGAACCCGAAGACCAGCCACACCGCGTATCCCAGGGGATCAGCCAGGGCCTCGGTGAGCTCGAGTGCCGTGTCCTCCTTCTGGATCCACCGGGCGGTACCGGCGAAGGCCGTACCGGCGATGAACGCGGCCACGAACCCGTTGGCGGTCAGCAGCAGTGCGCTGCCGTAGGCAAGCAGGGGCAGGGTCAGCACCCCGAGGGCGCGACTGGCGGGCGTGCTCCAGCGGGAGCGCCGCGACAGCCCGAGCAGGATCCCGCCCAGGGCGCCCCAGGCGATCCCCAGCACCACGCCCAGACCGAGGTCGACCATGGCCTCGCCCAGGGATACGACCGGTTGCAGACCCTCCTGCCCGGCGACGGCGGCCAGGGCGAACAGGACAACCGGGGTGGCCAGGCCGTCGTTCAGGCCGCTCTCCACGTTGAGCAGGCGACGCACCCGGATCGGCACCCGGGGGTTCAGGACGGTCGGCGCCCCCAGCCCGGCGTCGGTGGGGGCCAGCGCGGCGGCGAGCAGCAGGGCCATCATCGCCGGCAGTTCCGGGAACAGCCCTCGGGCCACCACGTACCCGAGCAGGACCGTCAGGGGGAACCCGACCATCAGCAGCCGGACGATCGCCCAGCGGTCGTCGTCGATCTCGCGGGGCCGCACCTGCGCGGCGTCGTGGAACAGGATCAGCACGAGGGTCAGCTCGGCCACCAGCTTCAGGCTGACCAGGACCTCCCTGTCCAGCGGGCCGCTCAGGAAGCCCAGGGTCGCGCCCGCCGCGACGAACGCCAGCGGGGCCGTGACCAGCCGGCGGGCAAGGGCCCGCGAGCTGATCGCGAAGGCGAGCACGAGGACGCCGAAGACAATCGCGGCCAGAAGCGCTGGCGAGGCAGTCCCGTGCACGCCCGCCACCGTACCGAGGTGGGGTGGGGGGTGACGACCGGGGTGACACAGGCCAGCTCATGGGTCCTGTGGTGGCCCCTACCGTGCACGGACCAATCAACCCGATCAGGAGGAGCTGAATGCCCACCCCTTCGTCCACTGGTCTCCGTGGCGGCGGTCCACGGACCGGCGGTACCCCCATCGCACCCCCGAACACGCCCACCGCAGGACTGGAGAGCCAGATGACCACCACACGTAGCCCCGTCACCCCAGCGCGCAGCTGGCCGGTGCGGTCGACCTCACAAGGAGTCCCCATGAAGCTGATGATCGCGACCCTCTGCTCCTGTGCCCTGGTGCTCACCGGGTGTTCGTCTGACGGCGAGGAGACCGACCAGTCGGCCGCCCCGTCGGTCGCCCCGTCGACGGAACCGGCGTCCTCAGCACCAGCGGTACCCACCGCCTCCCCCGACGACGACAGCACCGACGACGCGGCGGGAGCGGTCAGCTTCCGGGGCGGTCCCTGCTCGACCACCGTCACGGGTCAGCGGGTGGACGACGATGTCGAGGTGCGCGCCGGGGCCACGTGCGTGTTGGTCGACGTGACCGTCGACGGCAACGTCGAGGTGGAGCGCGGCGGGATCCTGAAGATGTCGGACTCGACGGTCGACGGCGACATCCAGGGCGATGGCCACGCCGACGTGGCGGTTCGCGACAGCCGGGTGGATGGCAACATCCAGCTCGAGGACGGTGGCACGGCCACCGTCTCCGGGGTCCGGATCGATGGGGACCTGCAGTCCGAGGACAACACGGGGCGCCAGAAGTTCTCGGGCAACACGATCGACGGGAACCTGCAGTGCGAAGGCAACAAGCCCAAGCCCACCGGCGGAAGCAACAAGGTCAAGGGCAACAAGGAAGACCAGTGCTCGGGGCTCTGATCCAACGGTGACCCAACGCGGTGGGCGTGACGCACACGATCCCGCGACAGCACGCCCGCCCTCGGTGCTCGGGCGATTGCCCGTGTCACCCGGGGCTGTCACCCCGGAAGGCGCCCCCGCAGGTGGTCCCTGTGGGGGCGCCTTCCGGGGTGATGTCGGCTCAGGCCTCGGGCTTGGGAGCTGCTTCCTCGGCGGGCTCCACCGCTTCGGCCTCCTCCGGTTGGCCCTGCGCGGCCCTCGCCTCGGCCTTGATGTCGGCGGCCAGGACTTCATCGACCGCCTTCTGGACGATGCGATCGGCCTTGTCCAGCGCCTTCTGGACCTTGACGGCAGCGGGGTCCGAGACCAGGGCGACCAGGCCGGAGTGCCCGGGGTCGATCGCGTCGGCGAGCTCGTCGGCGAGCTCGTGGCGGTGGTGGACCTCGCGAGCCTTGCCGATCCCGGCGCCGGCAGCGCCCAGGACCACGGCGCTGCCGAGGATCGAGGGCGGGAAGAGGACGCCGAGCACCACCCCGCCGACGACTCCCCAGCCGAGGCCCCGGCGGGTGCTGGGATCAGTGACCTTCTGGACCTCCAGCTCGCCGGACAGGCTGCGCTTGACCACGAGCACGCCCTCCACCTGCAGCGGGGTCTCGTCCTCCACATCCTTGAGCTGCTCGTAGGCGGCCCACGCCGCGTCCTCGTCGGCGAAGTCGGCCACGAACAGGGCGTACGCCCCGTCAGTCACGGCCACCGCCTCAACGTCGAGCTCTGCGACCTCGGATTGAGCCTCGGATTGTGCCTCGGTGACCTCGGTGACCTCGGTCGCCGGTGTCTCATCGGGCGTCACATCGTCTGCCATGTGGCCGTTCCTTCCATTCGGAGGTGGGATCGCCCACTCTAGGACCGCCCGGACGTGCTCAACGGCATGGGTCACCCCGTTGGTCACCCCGCCCCGGCCCTGCGTCAACATGAGGGGGCCACCTCGCCCGCGGCGTTGTTTCGCCCCCTGTTTGCCCTGCCTGTGTCGACGTGCGAACCTGACGCCCACCATGACCAGTCCTCGGGTGTTGTCCGGATCTCGCGGATCCCGAGCGCCCTCGCCCCCGCAGCCGCGGCTGCCGAGGGCGGATCTGGTGGGACGGCTCCTCGGGCTGCCGCCCGGCGGTGTCGCGGTGATCGTGGCCCCGGTCGGGTACGGGGCAACCGCGCTGCTGGCGATGGCCGTCGAGGCCCGTGGTGGCCCCGTGGTCTGGCTCTCAGGGAGGGGTCACTCCGGGACGGTGGAGTCCTTGGGGCGCAATCTCGCCGAGGGGCTGGGTTCGGTCGGGGTCGTGGCCCCGGGCGCTCCTGCGAGCGGCGGAGGGGGCCATGACCGGGTCCATACGGGTGTCGCCGAGCTGCTGTCCGCGGCGTGGGATGTCCCCGAGTTCCTGCTCGTCCTCGACGACCTGCCCCCGGACGAGGCCGTCGAGGCATTGGTGCAGCAGGTCCTCGATGATCTGCCTGGGTCGATGCGGGTGCTGATCAGCAGCGCGGTGCTTCCCCGACTCGATCTGTCCCGGCTCTCCGGGGCGGGCCAGCTCGTGCTCCTGGAGCGGGCGGACCTCGTGCTGCGGCGCGAGGAGTCCGCGGACTACCTCCGGCTGGTGGCGCCCGACCTGACCGCGACGCTTCGGCTGGCCCTGATGGATCTGGCCGACGGGTGGATCGCAGCGCTGCGCGCGAGCACGAGCGCCTGCGCGACCGACCCCGGCGCTGACCCGGCCGCCTGGCTCCTCGGGCCCGGGCTCGAGGTGCTGTTCGGTCGGGGGCTGCAGGCGCTGGACCCGCTCGACCGGGACCTGCTGGTCCTGTGCAGCGTCCTGGACCAGATGTCTCCCGAGGTCTGTGATGCCATCACCGGTCGCTCGGATGGCGCTGAACGACTCGCCGTGCTCAGCGAACGGCTCCTGGTGGCACGCGTGCCCGGCCCGGGACCTGCGCGTTACGAGACGCATCGCCTCCTCCGTGAGTACCTGGGCCGCAAGCTGTCCGAACGGGGCCGTGGTGCGCAGGCACACGCCCATGAGGCGGCGGGCGCCTGGCTTGCCGAGAACGGCGATGCGGAGGCTGCCATCAGTCACCTGCTCGATTGCGGCCAGATGGACCGGGCCCGCGAGGTGCTGGCAGCCCACGTGCGTGACCTGTTGGACTCGGGGCGCTCCGAGCAGGTGCGCACGTGGTACCGGCGTGCCCCCGAGCTGGCCCTGCCCGAGCACGAGCTCCTCCTGCTCGGCGCGGCCTGGTCGGAGCTGTTGAGCGGGAACGTCGCCGCCGCGGGGTCGCACCTGGTGGAGCTTGAGGCGGCTGCCGGCGCGCTGACCCACAGGGACTCCGGTGGCGACGATTCCGCTGCCACCGCCGCGCAGTGGCTGCGGGTCGAGGTCCTGTTCCTGCGCAGCTACCTCGAGGGGTGGACCGGTCAGACCGATCGGGCAGCCGAGCACCTGCGCAGTGTCCGGGTGACCTTCGGCGAGGAGTGGTCCCGGATGGCACACCAGGCCGCAGCCTTCCAGGAGGCGCGGCTGGCCCTGTGGCACGGCGACCACCCGTCGACGCGCCGCATCCTGCAGCAGGCGTCCGGCCGACCCGGTACGGTGCGGTTCTACCGACAGGTCGCGATCCCATCGCTCGGCGCCCTGGTGGCAGCCGAGGAGGGGCGAGCCCATCGCGCATGCTTCCTGGCTGACAGCGCACTGGAGGCCCTGACCGAGTCCGGGAGACTGGGCGCGGTCGACGCGTGCGATGCGCGCCTGGCCCGCGCCCGGGCACTGGACGACCTCGGGCAGACGGCCGCAGCCGTGGCGGAGGCAGCGGCCGTCCAGGACACGGCAACCCGGGTCGAGCACGTCCCGTACCTCGTCCTGGGGGCGGTGCAGCGGGCGCGGGCGCTTGCGTCCGCGGGGCAGCGGGCGGCCGCCGACGAGCAGCTCGAGTCGGCGCGATCGATGATGACCCGGCGCTCAGTCCGTGGCCCGCTGCGGACCGCGCTCGACCGGGCCGGAGCGGAGGTCGCGATCGTCGCAGGGGACCGCGCAGCCGCCCGCCGCGCAGTCGAGCGACTGGACGAGGGCCGCAGCCGGGACGTGCTGGCGATCCGGGCGCTGTCGTTGGGCGGTCGGATCACCGAGGCGGACGTCGTCCGCATGATCCAGGCCGCCCGTCCCGAGTCCCCCCGGGAGGTGGTGGACGCCCGCCTGGTGATGGCGACCCTCACCGCGGCGTCCCGGCGCTCCGAGGCGGTGATGCACGTGCGGGCCGCGGCCGCCGTGGCCCACGAGCAGGGGATGATCCTTGCCCTGCGGGGGCGCTGCGAGGAGGTGCTGGTGCTGGCCGAGCAGATGGCCTCCCAGGGCGCCGACCCGGCGGTGGCCGCGCTGGTGGACGCGCTGCACCGTCCCGCCGAGCCTGAGGCGCGAGCCTCAGCAGCCCTCAGCGCGGGGGAGCGCCGGCTCCTCGAACGACTCGCGCTGTTCCCGGGCAACCGCGAGCTCGCCGAGGACCTGGGGATCTCGTCGAACACCCTGAAGACGCGGCTGCGCCGGCTCTACGCCAAGCTCGGGGTCCACGACCGCGACGCCGCGCTGCACGCCGGCCGGCCGAGGAGCTGAACCGGTCCCGGGCCCGGAGCGCCAGGGGCGCACGCCTCGCGCCATTCCAGAATTCCATGGAATACGGTAGCCTACGAGCGTGATGCGTTCGATGAGCCGGCGCGAGGCGAAGACGGCCATGTACGAGCAGTTCGCCCGGGCCGGCAAGGGCCTGGCCAACCCCAAGCGCCTCGAGCTGCTCGACCTGCTCGCCCAGGGCGAACGCTCCGTGGAATCCCTGGCCACCGCGGCGGGACTGGGCACGTCGACCGCATCCATGCACCTCCAGGCGCTCAAGGACTCCGGCCTGGTGCGCGCCCGACGCCAGGGCACGTTCGTCCACTACCGCCTCGCCGGCGAGGACGTTGCCGCCCTGTTCGCGCAGCTGCGCACGGTCGCCACCGGCCACCTGATCGACGCCGAACGCGCGACCGAGGACTACCTGGGGACCCCTCTGGTCGACACAGATGCCGTCGAACGACACGAGCTGCTGCGCCGCGCCCGCGCCGGCGACGTGGTCGTCCTGGACGTCCGCCCGACCGTCGAGTTCACCGCCGGGCACATCCCCGGCGCGGTCTCGGTCCCCCTCGATGAGCTCGAGGCGCACCTGGAGTCCCTGCCGGCCGCCGTGGAGATCGTCGCCTACTGCCGCGGCGCCCACTGCGTGCTGGCCCACGACGCCGTGCGTCAGCTCACCGCATCGGGGCGGCGTGCCCGACGCCTGCGCGAGGGCATGCTCGAGTGGCGCCTGGCAGGCCTCCCCGTCGACAGTGGCGTCGCCTGACCCCCCTGCACCTGACCACCCACCCATCCCCAACCACAGAGGAATCCATGAGCACCCTGTTCATCCTGAACGACCCCCCGTACGGCACCGAGCTGGTCTACAACGGGCTTCGCCTGGCCGGCAACATGCTGCGCATGGACGAGGGGCACGACCTGACCGTGTTCCTGATGGGCGACGCGGCCAGCGCTGCCAAGTCCGGGCAGGTCACCCCGAACGGCTACTACAACGTCAGCAAGATGCTCGGCGCCGTCATCCGCCGTGGCGGGAAGGTGCTGGTCTGCGGCACCTGCATGGACGCCCGCGGCCTGACCCAGGAGGACCTCATCGAGGGAGCGTCCCGATCCACCCTCGACGAGCTGACGGGCATCACCCTGGCCGCGGACAAGATCCTCACCTTCTGATGGCCGAACCCACCGACTTCGCCGGTGAGGTCATCTACCTCGACCACAACGCCACCACCCCGGTGGCCCCCGAGGTCGCCGAGGCGATGTGGCCGTACCTGACCACCCACTTCGGGAATCCCTCCAGCGACCATCCGGTCGGGCGAGCTGCGAAGGCCGCCGTCGACACCGCGCGGGAGCAGGTCGCGGCCCTGATCGGCGCCCACCCCGACGAGATCGTGTTCACCTCCGGGGGCACTGAGTCGAACAACCTGGCCATCCGCGGCGCCGCGGCCACCCTGTCGGTCGAAGGCCGGCACGTGGTCACCAGCGCCGTCGAGCACCCGGCCACCATCGAACCTGTCCGGCTGCTCTCCGACGCGGGCTGGCAGGTGACCATGTTGGGCGTGGATGGCGGTGGGCGGATCGACCCGGCCGCCGGCGTGGGCGACCCTCGTGTGGGCCTGGGCACGTTCATCCTGGCCCAGAACGAGGTCGGCACCCTGCAGCCGATCGCCGAGCTGGCAGACGCGCTGCACGCCCGCGGAGCGGTGGTCCACACCGACGCCGCGCAGGCCATCGGCAAGGTCCCCGTGGACGTGAACGCCCTGGGCGTGGACCTGTTGTCCATCGCCGGGCACAAGTGCTATGCGCCCAAGGGCGTCGGTGCCCTCTATGTCCGACGAGGTATTCGGATCTCACCGGTCGTGGTCGGCGCAGGGCAGGAGCGCGGAGTCCGCCCGGGGACCGAGAACGTGGCCGGCATCGTCGGCCTGGGCGTCGCCTGCACGATGGCCGGGACGAACCTCAGGGCCGAGAACGACCGGATCGGCGGCCTGCGGGACGCCCTCTGGGAGCTGCTCCGCTCGCGGATCCCGCACGTGGTCCGACTTGGCGACCCCGATCGCGCGCTGCCCAACACGCTGAGCATCTCGTTCCCCGGGCGCCGCGGACTCGATGTGCTGGCCGCCTGCCCGACCCTGGCCGCATCGACCGGATCGGCCTGTCACACCGGTGAGGTCAACCCCTCGGCGGTGCTGCTCGCGATGGGTGTGCCCGACGACGTCGCGGCTGGCGCGATCCGCCTGTCCCTGGGCCGGAACACGACCCGCGAACAGGTCGTCACCGCTGCCATCGACCTCAGCTCCGCCAGCAGTGGCAGGTGACGGGGCACGCTGACGGAGCTGACAGCGTGACGCGCCCGGCCTCTGCAGCGGGTCAGATAGCATCGGGGACGCGATGGATACCCAGGACCAGGTCGAGGCCTATCTCTCCAGCCAACTGGAACCCAAGCAGACCGACCTCCGGCGACTGCATGCGCACATGCTCGCGGAGTTCCCGGCATCCGAGCTGTGGTTCGATGACGGGACCAACCAGGACGGCAAGGTCGTCGCCAATCCCACCATCGGCTACGGCCAGCGCACCATCACCTACGCGGATGGGTCGGCTCGGGAGTTCTATCGCATCGGCCTGAGCGCCAACACCACGGGCATCTCCGTCTATGTGCTCGGCCTCGAGGACAGGACCTACCTGTCGCGCACCTTTGGCGCCTCCATCGGAAAGGCCAGCGTCACCGGCTACTGCATCAAGTTCAGGCGGCTCGCTGTCATCAACGACGAGGCTCTGCATGCCGCGATCCGACACGGCATGACCATCGATCACGGGAGTTGACCCACGCGGCGTTGCGCGGCGCGTGACCCACGGCGAGTTCACGAGTGCCTGTGCGCGCACGTCGATCCAGTCCAGTCCCGACCCGGTCCGCGGCACCGATCAGTCCTGGTAGGAGGTCAGCGTCGCCTCGACCAACAGGCCGTACTCACCGGGCGCGAGGTCGGGCTGCTCGTCGGCGGCGATGTCATACAGCCCGGTCGCTACGTGGATGCCGACATCGCCGGCGGCGTACCACGCCGAGATGTAGGGAACCGCCGGTGTGCTGGACCGGTCGGAGGGCGCGGTGCCGACGGCCCCCGGGGCCCGGTCCTGCGTCCGGGCCAGCTTCTCGGGCAGCGCGTCGCCGACCGGGGCGTACCCACCGGCGACCAGCGACTCGTGGATCGCGCGCAGGTCGCCGGCCATGGTGTCGGCACGCCCGGCAAGCACCTCGCGACGGATCTCCCGGCACGCCACGTCGTAGGGGTCGTCGCGCTTCCAGTTGTGCTGCCCGATCGCGCAGTACGAGCCGGTGACGCGGTCCCCACCATCCGCCCCGCTGGTCCCCGGCATTGCGGGTGGACCCGTCACAGCAGGCAGGGCCACTCGTGCCGTGGTCATCGCGGGCGCCATGACCTGCCGGGAGACTCGCGTGATCTCGGCGTCGACGGTGGCGGCGGCCGTCTGTCGGGCAGCGACGACCTGGGGGTCGCTCGGCTGCGGCTTGCTGAGGTCCAGCACGTCGTCCCAGCCACCACTGAACTGCACCGCGAAGGTCAGCACAACCGCGGCGCCGGCCAGCAGCAGGGCGGCGGTGATCCCCACACCCCACAACAACGCCCGGCGAGTCCGCGGCTCCACGTCGGCGACCGTACACGCCCGTCCCAGCACCACGGTGGAGCCGATGCAACGGGGACCACTCGACGGTCACCTGGAAGTCGTCAAGGGTCAGCGCCACGCCCGTGACGCGGGCACCGACCGCGCCCCGCCTGCGAAGGCCGATGCCCTCCTGGGCGGGCGGCTGCGGATCTCGGCGTGCGGCCCGGTCCTCGACAGTGCGGGCTCTGATCGTCACCAGAGCTGCTGAACGATCTCTCGGGTGTCTCCATCGACGGTGAGCGTCGCGAGCGCTCCGTTGACCAGGGGGAGGTGTGGGGGGACGTGGCCGATCTCGAGGTCGAAGACGATCGGCAGTCCGAGGCGTCCGAGGGCATCGAGGACGGCCCCCTGCTGAGTCAGTCCCGGATGCTCTGGTGCGTTCGTCCTGCCGATCAGGATCGCTCGGGCGTGCTCGAACCATCCGGCAAGGCGTAGGCCGTGAAGGTTGCGGCAGATGGTGGCCGCTTCATCGCCGGCTGCCTCGAGGTACACGATCAGTCCGTCCTCGGCGTGCTGCCGGCCGAACGCAGCAACATCGCCATACGGCGTGCCAGCGAGATTGCAGATCGTCTCGATGCAGCCCCCGATGAGGCGTCCGCTGACGTGCACGCGGTCGGGGCCGTGCAGGGTCCACTGCCCGGAGTTGACTGGCTTCCACTGGGTTGCGTGGCTGTCCTCCGCGGAGTTCCACCAGTCGGCGACCAGGCCCGAGTCTCGTTGCCGGTGTGGGCCCGCGCCGGAGGCGATGTCGAGCCAGCTGAGCAATCCCTCCGGCACCGAGTAGGGGGTATCGGCGAGGTTGTCGCCGTGCAGGGTGCCCCACCCCAGGCGCGTCGTGATCGGCAGCAGGATCGTTGAGATATCGGAGAACCCCACCAACCAGGTGGGCTCGGAGGCGGCCAGGGCGTCCCAATCCAGCAGGTCCACCAGGTCGATCGCGGTTTCCCCGCCCCAGGGCGGGATCACGCACCGTATGGACGGATCGCTCAGCATGGCGGTGAGCTCGGCGGCGCGATCAGCTGCCGGCCCCGAGGTCACGCCGGCACCGTCCATCAAGTCGCCGACCACGACGTCGAACCCGTAGTCACGCAGCCACCTGATGCAGAAGTCGATCCGGTCGGCTTCCAGGCCCGCCACCCCGGCTGATGGGGAGGTCACGCCGACGCGATCGCCTCGCCGGAGCGGAGCCGGGAACTGAAGCATGCCTCGTATCGTGCCAGCGTCGTCAGGACCCGCGCCAGACTTCCGCCTGGCGTCCTCTGGCTGGGGAGGGCAGCCCGCCCCTCGGGACGCTCCGCATCATGATCGTGTGCTGACGGCGTCGAGGTCATCGGGCCTCAGCAGCAGTGGCCCTGGTCAGTGCCACGTCGCGCGGTGTGCGACCCCGACCGCTTGGAGCCACGGTGGGTCAGGCGGACCGTCTTGTCACCCGGGAGGTGACACGCTCCCTGGGAGTGGGCGCGGCCGGGCGGGTTGGTTGAACGCGGCGGGGTCGCGGTCGGCGCCCTGGTCATCGCTCCAGGCCGGATCAACTGACAGCGGATCGACGGGTCCGAGTCCACGAGCCGGTTGAGGAGGTCCAGGGACCGAGTGGCTCTGCAGCGCTTACGCGTCCATGAACGGATCTGCAGGGAACCGCCCGGAATCATCCCAATCGCCTGCAGGTACAGCGGGCAGCATCACCGGTGGTCGACATCCGCCCCTCGAGAAGGAGCACCCAGCGTGCGAATCCACCGGGTCGCCACAACCGTGCCCACGTCCGTCCAGTCGACAACGGTCCAGGAGGATTGACCATGTCCGTGCGGATGGTGCCCCGACGCAGCCCCGCCTCGATCCGTGGCATCCGCTGGACGCGGCACGCCATGCAGACCGCAGTCGCGGTGTTCATCGTCCACACGGTCTGGGCCAAGGCCACCGGCGCGCCCGGCGCCCCCTCCGGGGAAGCGTTCTGCCCCTTCGGGGGCTTCGAGACGCTCTTCACCTGGGTGACGACCGGCCGCACGGTGTCCCACGTCCACACCGCGAACCTCGTGCTGGCCGGCGCGGTCCTGCTGCTGACGCTGGCGGCCCGCGGAGCGTTCTGCGGGTGGCTCTGCCCCCTCGGCGCGATCCAGGAAGCGGTGCACGGCGTCGGGGACGCGATTGCCAACCGTGTCCCCCCACTGCGCCGCGCCCGCCGACGGATCTCGGCCGACGCCACGTGGCTGGCCCGGGCCGACCACGTCGCCCGCCACGGACGCTACCTGGTCCTTGCGTGGGCCGTGGGCGGGGCTGCGGTCACCGGCGTGATGGTCTTCCGCGAGTACGACCCGTGGAGCGCACTGCTGTCCGTGGTGGAGTTCGAGGTGACCACCGCATTCGTCGTCCTCGTCGCCATGCTCGTGATGGCCTTGGTGGTGGAGCGCCCCTTCTGTCGGTACGCGTGTCCCCTGGGAGCCGTCATCGGCATCGTCGGCAAGGCGAGCCCAGTCGCCGTCCAACGCGACGCCTCGGCCTGCCTGGGCTGCGACCTCTGCAACCGTGCCTGTCCCATGGGGCTGGAGGTCAACTCCGTCACCCGTGTCACCGATGCGCAGTGCATCGGCTGCCTGGAGTGCGTCGCCGCCTGTCCGAGCCGTGACGCGCTCGCGGTCACAGTGTCCTTGCCCTTCCCGGCCACGCGAGCAGGTGCACCGACCCTCGGTGAGGACCTCATCCCGAGCGACACCCCGGAAGGGGCCCTGCGATGAGCCAGCAGAAGACCGCTGAGATCCCGATGCTGCGTATCCCGCGCAGCGCCCAGCCCGCGCCGACGACGCCGCGGCTGCGCAGCGCGCAGATCCCGGTCTGGGCCTACGTCCTGGTCATGATCGCCGTCTTCTCCGGGAGCATCCTCGTGGCCAGGGACCTTGGCTGGTTCGCCACGACCGGTCGGGGCGCGTCGCTCGGTGCCGCTGAGGTGCCCGGATCCAACGCCGCGTCCGGCACCGAGTCAGGGGAGCATGTGGCGCCTGGGGCGGGCGCCGCCCCGGAAGACGTCAAGGGATGGATGACCCTCCAGCAGGTGCTCGACGCCTTCCCTGTGACAAAGGCTGCGCTCTATGAGCAGTTCGGTATCCCGGCGGACACGGGCACCGACACCACCCTCTCGGGCCTCAAGGAGGTGGGGGGCCTCAGCGGATTCGACATCCCGGCCCTGCGCACCTGGCTCGGGGAGCAGGCCGCCGGATAGGCGGATCGAGTCCCTCGCGTGTCGTGGATGCCAACACGGCGAGCCCGGCAGTGGCTCCGCTCACGCAGTTGACGGTGGTCACGTTCGGCCCGCAGGGCGTGGTTGCCGCGTCACCCACCCGTGTCACCCCGCCGCGTCACCCTCCCTGCCGCTGCGGTGTGAGTCGGGCGACAGTTGCCCCAAGATCACCGCTTTGGGCCCGTAACGAGGAGGATGCCTGGTGTTTGCGATCTCCGACCAGCTTGGTGGGCCCGGGAAGGTGGAGGACGCGGGTCCTCGCGGCGTCAGGCAGGGGCGGGTCGGGCGCGCACGGCGAGTGGGTGCGCTGGTCCTACTCGTCGGGTTGGTCGCGATGCTCCTGGGGGCCGCGCTGCCTGTGGGTGCGGCTGCGGCGGCCACCGACCCGCTGACTGAGCTGGCCGCCAAGTACGCCCCGATCGTCGTGGTGCGGGACCAGGCGGAGCCGTGCGGGGACGGTGAGCCGTACCTTCCCACGCCTGTCACCACGGTCCTGGACAACCCGGAGGTCATCCTGCGCGGACCCGACGGCGAGCAGGTCAGCGGACCCTCGGCGGCCGACCTCGTGGGCAAGGGCGACGGGTGGTACCTGGACTACCCGGGCAACCCCCTGGACCCGGGCTGCACCTACGACCAGTGGTTCCGCGCTGCGTCCGCGGGGGTGCAGCCCACCCTGTACGCCCGACTGGCCACCGACCCGGAGCACCCGGGCAAGGTGGCGTTGCAGTACTGGTTCTTCTACACGTTCAACGACTGGAACGACAAGCACGAGGGTGACTGGGAGATGGTGCAGGTCGTCCTCCCGGCAGCCTCCGCCGAAGAGGCCCTCGGCGTCACCCCCGAGAGCGTTGCCTTCGCCCAGCACGAGGGGTCCCAGGTCTCACCGTGGGACGGGGGCGGGCTCATCAAGGTCGGGGATCGCCCCGTGGTCTACCCCGGTCAGGGCTCGCACGCGGCCTACTACACGCAGGCCACCTGGTTCGGCAAGAGCGCGGCTGCCGGGTTCGGGTGCGACAACACAACCGCCCCGGGGTTGGAGGTCCAGCCCCAGATCGAGGTGATCCCGCCGGGCGCACCACCGACGACGGGGCCGTTCGCGTGGGTCTCCTACACCGGGCGCTGGGGTGAGAAGGCGCCGTCGTTCAACAACGGGCCGACCGGCCCGGTGACCAAGACGCAGTGGGCCAGCCCGATCACCTGGCAGGAGGAGGAGGGACGCACCTCGGCGGTATCCCTGCCGCCTGCCCCGGGCCCGGCGCTGCGAGGGTTCTGCGACCTGACCGCCAACGGGTCGCTGCTCTTCATCGACCTGCTCAACAAGCCCGCGGTGGTCGTAGGCGCACTGCTGGCGCTGCTGCTGGCGGCCCTCGTGGCGGTCCGCCGGACGACCTGGCGCCACGCCGGCTCCGAGCACCCCGACCGAACCCGTCGGGCTGGCCAGATCGTGACCGCAGCCTTCGGGTGGGCGCGCCGCAATTTCCGGGCCGTGGTGGCCATCTGCGCGGTGTTCTTCGGGGTCCTCATCGGATCGACCATGATCCGCGGGCTGCTGCTGGCTCCGCGGCCCAGCACCGACATCACCGACGTCTATGGCGCGACGGGGCGTTGGCTGGCGCAACTGGGCCTACTGGTGCTCGCGGTGGTGGTCGATCCCACTCATCGGGTGGGTGGCGGCAAGCGTGATCGCTCTGGTCCGCGACGATTCCCAGGGACGCCCGCTCAGCCCCCGGGCGGCGTTGGGGGCCGGTTGGCGCCAGCGTTCGGCGATCCTGACCGCGCTGGCTCTCCTGGTGGTGACCTCGCTGATGTCCGCCTCGCTGGTCCTGCTGCCGGTGGCCGGGTGGCTGGTGGCCCGGTGGGCGGTGGCCCCGGTGGCCGCAGTCGTCGAGGACCTGCCCGTGCGGGCAGCGTTCCGGCGCAGCGCCGAGCTCACCTCGGGGCATCGGTGGCGCGCCCTCGCAGTGCAGGTGCTGCTGCTGTCCATCGGACTGGCGCTGGCCGGGCTTGTGGGGGCGCTGCTGCTGCTGGTCACGTCCTGGCCCTTCTGGGCCATCGGCCTGATCAGCGTGTCGTTGCTGGCGTTGCTGCTCCCCGTGGCCTTCGTCGGCACGTCGCTGCACTACTACGACCTGCGCGGCAGGGCGGGGCAGTTGCAGGCGGCCGACGCCTGACACTCGCGCACGCAGACGTCAGCGACGGGCTTCCTCGATGTGTTCTGGCGCTGCCCACTGGGATGGGTGGGCTGCTTCGTAGGCCTCGATCGCCGACCTGATGGTCGGGTAGAAGCGGTCAGGGGTGAGCACCGAGGACAGGTCGAAGCGGTCGATCTCCTCGCGCACGTGGGTCTTCATCTCGGCGAAGACCAGCACCACTCCCTGGCGGTCGAGCGCGGGAACGAGCTCCTGGAGCATGTCGCAGGCGGTGGTGTCCACGTCGGTCATCGGCTCCGCGGCGACCACGATCCAGGCGGGCCGCGTCGCGGCCGCCGCGAGCGTGGTCACCTCCTGCCGGAAGGTGCCGGCGTTGGCGAAGATCAGCGGCGCGTCGAAGCGGTACACCGGGCACCCGGGCAGGACCTTGGCGGTCGGCTCCACGGTGAGGTCGTGCATTCCGGGCAGCCCCTCGACCTGGCCGAGCTGCGCCCGGTAGGGCCGCCACGCCCGGCGGAACACGTTGGCCACCGACAGCCCCACTGCCAGCAGGATGCCGGGCAGCACGCCGAACAGGGTCACGCCGAGGAAGGCGGTGAGAGCCACAGCGAAGTCGGTCCGGCGCTGGTGGTACAGCCGCACGGTCCCTGGGACGTCAGCCAGCGTGACCGAGGCGGCGATCACGACCGCGGCCAGGGTCGGCTGGGGGAGGTCGGCGAACAGCCCGGGCAGGGCGATGAGCATCAGCGCGATCACCAGCGCCCCGACCAGGCCGGTCACCTGGGATCGCGATCCCGCGCTCTCGGCCACCGCGGTCCGCGAGCTGCTCGTGCTCACCGGGAACCCCTGGAACAGGCCCGCGCCGATGTTCGACACCCCGATGGCGATCATCTCCCGGTTGCCGTCGACGCGCTGCCCGTGCCGCTCCGCGAATGAGGTGGACACTGAGATCGTGTCCCCGAGGGCCACCAGGGCCACTCCCAGGGCGCCGGCCAGGATCGCCAGCGCGTCACCGATCCCGACGGCGGGGATGGTGAACGACGGCAGGCCCTGCGGGAGCTCCCCGATGAGCTTCACGCCCCGGTCGCCGAGGTCCAGGGCGATGCTCAGCCCGATGGCCGCGACCACGGCCACGAGCACGGCCGGCACCTTGGGCAGCAGCCGCATCAGCACCAGGATCAGGAGCAGTGAGAACAGGCCGATGGCGGCTGACGCCGGGACCACCTCACCGTCGGCGATCCCGGTGACGACGCCCTTGACCTCGCCCAGGAAGTTGTCCGCGTCGATCGAGAAGCCCAGCAGCTTGGGCAGCTGGCCCACGAGGATGGTCAGCGCCAGGCCGTTCATGTAGCCCAGGATCGTGGGCTTGGACAGCAGGTCGGCGACGAATCCGAGGTTGCCCGCCCCGGCGGCGATCATGATCGCGCCGGTGGCCACGGCCAGCGCCGAGGCGACCAGGATCGCCTGCCCCGGGTCCCCGTCGGCGGCCACCAGGGGGATGATCACCGCCGCGATCATCGGCCCCAGCGCGGAGTCCGGGCCCAGCACCAGGATGCGCGACGGCCCGGCCAGGGCGTACCCGATCAGGCACAGGATCGAGGTGTACAGGCCGGTGACTGCGGGCAGTCCCGCGAGCTCGGCGTAGGCCATACCCTGAGGCACCAGCAAGGAGGACAGCACCAGTCCGGCCACCGCGTCCCGACCCAGCCAGGACCTCTGGTAGCCGTGCAGGGTCGGTGCCACCGTGAGTGTGTCCATCCGGGACCTCCTTCGTCGCGCGGACGTTAGGGCATAGCCGCAGCCGGGGTCGGCAGAGGTCACCCCGGGGGTGACGGCCGCCGGACCACAGCCCGAGATCCCCGGGGCGGGGATCACCGACCTGGGCCAGCGGGTCACCGCTGTCGAGGAGGCGGTCCTGAACCCGGCGGGGTGACAGTGGGGGTGACAATCGCCGTCGGCTCCGGCGTGTCCGCTTTAGCGTGCCCGCA
This sequence comes from uncultured Actinomycetes bacterium, assembly GCA_963774745.1. GTDB lineage: Bacteria > Actinomycetota > Actinomycetes > S36-B12 > CAIYMF01 > Prado023. The sequence continues at coordinate 264,106 of CAVZGE010000006.1, forward strand.
TGTCCTCCTCCTTGGCGCTGCCCTCTGCTCGCGACAGCCTGGTCCTTGTGCTGCGGCCGTTGGCCATCGTCGCCGGGGTCCTGCTGCTCTACGCCCTCACGCCGGTGAACGCCGGACCGGCGGCGGTCGCTGCCGTGCTGAGTTCGTTGGCGAGCATCGGCCTGCTGCTGTGGATCGTCGTTCGGCAGACCCGTCGCATTGCTCGCCACGCAGAGCCGGCTGCGGCCGCGGTCGAGGCGCTGGCGCTGCTCGGGACACTGTTCGTCCTGTCCTTCTCGATGACCTACGTCGCGCTGTCCGCGAGCGATCCGGCCTCCTTCAGCCAACCGGTCGACAAGGTCGCGGCGATCTACTTCTCCATGACGATCATGAGCACGGTCGGCTTCGGGGACATCGTCGCGGTCAGCGACATCGCCCGGATGACGGTGGTTGTCCACATGATCGCCAACTTGGTCCTGATCGCCCTCGTGGTGCGGATCATCACGGGAGTGGCCCGTTGGGCGCGCACCCAACGTCCCCCGGCTGATGCCGCAACCTGAGGACACCCCCGGCGCCGGTTGAGGCAACCGGGACACCCACCCATCTCCCGAGGAGCCCCATGTCCACCCTTCCCGAGACCGACCCGCCGCTCATCACGGGCGACGACGAGGCGTCCGTGCACCGCAGGGCGCTGGCCCGGGAGTTCTTCGCCAGCGCGCTCTATGTGGCTCTTGTGCTGCTCGCGGCGCTCGTCGCCCTGCCCCGTGACCGGCTGCCCACCGACCACGCGGTGATGGCCACCCTGTTCGGCACGGCCCTGGGCCTGGTGTTGGCACACTTCGTGGCGTTCCGGTTCGCTGCGCACTTCACCGCGGAGGCCGGTCGTGCCGAGACACCGCTGATCCAGGAGGCAGTTGCGGGCCTGGCCGGGGGCTTGCTGGTGGCGATCATCGCAGGCATCCCGTACGTGGTCTTCGACGGCGACGACGCCCTGCTCGGCAGCCTCATCGCCCTGGCGACTCTGCCGGCCATCATGGGTGGGGCGATCGCCCGCCTACGGGGCCGGTCCCGGACCCAGAGCCTGGCAGCGGCCGGCCTCGCCCTCATTGCCGCGATGGTGGTCGTCTATGTCAAGGACTTCCTCGGCCACTAGCCGGCCGCACTCGCAACCTCCGCTGCGCGGGTCACGGCGTCGAGCACTGCGCTCCGGTGCGCGCTCACCTGGGCTGTCGCGTAGCGCCGGGCCACCACTGAGGCCCGCCCGGCCCGCGTGAGGGCCCCGGCCCGGTCGGCGGCCACGAGGGCGGATGCCAGGCCCACCTGGGCAGCGAGGTAGCGGGTCAGGACCCGACCGGGTCGCCGATCCCTGCCGCGCAGGGCGTACCAGGTCCAGCCCGCGGGGAAGGCCACCATGGCAGCCATCGGCCTGACCGTCGCCATTGTGGGCGGCGCGATCGGCAGCCGGCCCACCAGGGACGCGACGACGAAGCCGGGCGCGTTGGCCGGCAGTGTGGTGGCCGCCGCTGGCACGGCGACGGCCATCTGCATGGCCCTGCGCGCGAGGTGGCCGCGCAGCGCGGTATGCCCGGCGACGTCGGCGTCGGTCAGGCCCAGCGCGTGGAGGTCGTCCTCGTAGTCGCGTAGGGCGCTGGTCACGGACTCCACCTGGTCATCGGGCGCGTCCTCGAGCAGGTCGGCCAGGCGGGCGGCATTGCCGTAGGACGCGAGGATTCCGGTCGTCGGGCGCGATCCCTCTGCTGACCGCAGCGCGATCTCGGCAGCGGCCTGCAGGTCGCGAGCCTGGCTCCAGTCGCGGAAGTCCGGAGACACGGCGCGCAGCGCATCGGTGAACTGGGTGGTCAGTGCCCGAACCAGGGCCTGCTGGCCCATCGTGTCGTCCGGGACCCCGCCGAGCTCGGCGAGCAGATCATCGAGCGGCAGGGCCGGCCCGACCTTGACGAAGGCGCGGCTGCGCAGGCCCGCCTTGTCCAGGTAGTGCAGGCCGATCGGCTGGATCCGCAGGCCGCGGACCCCGGCGGTGCGCGCGGCCAGGGCCATCCGTGCGGCCCCCGTGCGCAGGTGGTGGACCCCTGGCGTGTCGATGCTCTCCCCCTCGGGGAAGATCGCGACCAGCTGACCGTCGGCCAGGGCTTCGGTGACGGCCTCGAACGAAGCCTGGTTGTCGACCCCCCCGGTGGGGGAGTCCGCTCGCCGGTGGATCGGGATGGCCCCGACTGCGCGCATGACCTGTGCGGCACCCGGGACACGCCAGATGACGTCGCGGGCCACGAACCGCGGCATCCGCCTGCTGGCCGCGATGGTCACGACCGGGTCCTCGAAGCCACCGCCATGGTTGATCAGCGCGAGCACCGGGCCCTCGGGCTGCGGCTCGACGCGGTGCACCTCCAGCGAGCGGTACAGCCATGCGGCCAGGATGCGGGCGGAGTCTGCGACGACCCGGTCCGTGCGGGTTGGCGGAGCGGACACAACGGGCGGCTCGGTCTCGGCGGCTCGCACAGCGTGCTCGGTGATTGCGCGTGGGCCTTCGGCCCTCGGGGCGAGCAGGCCCACCTCGGCCAGCGTTCGGATCAGGGCCGCCATCGCCGCGGCCCTCGGGAAGGGCTGGAACGCGCGCGTCGCCGTGGTCGGTGCGTGCCCGCCGTGGGTCCGGTGTGGGTAGGCGATGTCCCAGTGGTCGGTGCGCACCACGGCCAGCGCCACGAACGAGGGCAGGTCCAGGCGGGTATCCGGGACTCGTAGCTGCAGGTCGCTGCCACCGTCGACACCGGCCTCAGCCTCGTGCTCGGCGAGGCCGGCATCCGCGGCCACCGTGAGGAACGGGATCCCCGTGGCAGCGATCGCGACCCGATGCGCGGCCCACCACTGCGAGCGCTGCCCTCGGGTGAGGTCGCGGACCGCGCCCGTCGGGTCGTACTCGTCGATACGACGGTCGAAATGGTCGCGCTCACCCCCAGTGAGGACCGGGCCGAAGGCCGCCAGCGCGCGTTGGGCCCGGTCAAGGGTCCGAGGGTCGCGCAGCTGCAGGGCAAGCGCCTCGTCGGCGACGGGTGATCCGAGGAAGGCGGGCGCCCACCCGACGACCGCGCGGACGCGCCCGGCCAGCTCCGGTCGCTCCGCGAGCAGCGCCAGGGTGTCCGGTCCCCCTTTCGAGTAGGCGACCACCAGCACGTCACCCTCGGGCGGTGTTGCCTCGCCAGGCCCACGGAAGTGCCCCGCCTCGTCGTATCCCACGCCCTGGGTCAGCGCCGCGGCGAGGTCGGCCACGTTCGCCCGGCATCCCCGCATCGGGTGGGCGTCGGCGGCGATCACCCGCAGCCCGAACCGGGCGTGCATCAGGGGCCAGACGTCGCACAGGGCCAGGTCCGGAAGCAGCCCGGTCAGCAGGCCCGGCGCGAACAGCAGGGTCGACCCGACCAGGTGCGGGTCCGGCGGGTCCGGTTGCTCGCCGGCCACCTCGCCGGGATCGATCCCAGCCAGGAACCTCGCCGCGAGCTGCTGACGCGTCGCCGAGTCCGGCGCCACTCCGAGGCTGAGCCCGGCGAGGCCGAGCGCCTCAGGGCTCCGGGCGCACTCGACCGTGAACAGGTACCGGTAGCGGCGCGCCATCCACGCCTTGACCAGGGGATGGCTCAGGCTGCCGCTCGGGTCCGCGCTGATCGCCTGCCGCACCACAGCCAGCGCCTCCTCGAACCGGTCCGACGCGTCCGCCGCTGCCAGCCGGCCCAGCGGATCACTCAGCGCCGGACACGGGTATGCGGGTCGATCGGGTTGATACACGGGCACCTCCAAGCAGCGACAGCGACGCCGAGGGCGCGGCCGCTGGGCCCCGCACTGCAGCATGTGGAGTCCCGCGCTAAGCCAGTCTGCAGGGACATCTACCCTCAACCGGGCGAGCGGTAAGGCACGCCTCCGCCGAGGGCCAGGGCACACGGTAGGCCGCCACTCGGGTTCGTACCGCGGGAGGTCACCCTGGAAGTCACCCCTGAGCCGGCCGAGCTGCCTGGTTCGTCGGCGCCTGCCCGTGACACCGGACCGCCGACGCCTGCGTGCGGCATGGCGCAGAGGGGGTTGTGCTTGCTGGTCCCGCATGCCCGTGGGAATGTTGCCCCACCATGGCAATGACCAAGGACGTCCACTCCATGGGGCGACCCGTCATCCCAGTGGTCATGAACCCGCGCCTTGCCCGGTCCCGGTTGGTGGCGCGCCTGGGGAAGCTCCCACCGGGCGGGGTGGCGTTGTTGGTCGCCCCCGCTGGCTACGGAGCCACGTCGCTGCTCGCGCTTGCGGCCGAGCAATCGAAGTCGACGCCCGTGTGGTTGTCCGGTCCCGGGGGCCGGGGTGGGTATCGCCAGTTCTGGATCAACCTGGCTGTAGCCCTGGCTCACGTCGGTGTCGATGCCCCGACACCGCCCGAGGAGGACCAATCCGAGGGGTGGCAGGAGTTCGGCTCCGACCTGGGCCGCCGGCTGGCGGCGGGCCCGGCGCTCCTGCTCATCGTGGACGACCTGGGCGGGGATCCGGCCTTCGACGCGGCCTTCCAGCACCTGCTCGACAACCTGCCGACCAACGTCCGCCTCCTGGTGCGGGTCCGACGTACCCCGCACCTGGACGTCTCCCGGTTGCTCGCGGGTGGGCAGTTGGTCCTGTTCGACAGGTGGGATCTGGCGTTGAGCGCCGAGGAGTCCCGCGAGTACCTGGAGATTATCGCCCCGGATCTGTCCGCTGACCGGCGCGCCGCATTGGCCGAGGTCGCCGAGGGATGGATCGGGGCGCTGCGCGCCAGCGTCACGGGCACGGGTGGCAGCCCGGACACTGATCCCGCTGCGTGGCTCCTCGGCCCGGGGCTGGACCTGCTGTTCGGCCGCTGGTTGGCCACCGTGGATCCCCGAGATCGGGATCTGCTGGTGCGCTGCAGCGTGCTGGACACGCTGACTCCGGAAGCGTGTGACGCGATCCTGGAGCGCTCGGACAGCGCGGATCGGTTGGCCGGATTGTCCGAGGCGCAGGTCGTCGCCCCGCCGGTGGGTGCCCTGGGGTTCCTGTACAGGGCGCACGGCCTGCTCCAGGAGTACCTGCGGCGGCAGCTCTCGGCACGCGGCCGGCAGGCCACGGCACAGGCCCACGGGGCTGCGGGCCTGTGGTTGGCCTCCCAGGGTGATGTCGACAGCGCGGTCACGCAACTGCTCGATGCGGGTCAGATCGACAAGGCACGCGAGGTGCTTGGGGCGCACGTCGCAGGGTTGTTGGACTCGGGGCGATCGGACCGGGTGCGTGGCTGGTATCGCCAGGCTCCGGAGCTGGCCCTGCCCGAGGACCGGCTGATGCTGCTGGGAGCAGCCTGGTCAGAGGTGCTCGGTGGGAACATCTCGGCTGCCCGGCCCCACCTCGCCGAGCTGGAGGCGATCACGGGTGCTCCCACCCCACAGGGGGCACCTGGGCCGCGTGATGCAGCCTCGGGGCTCGCGTGGCTGCGCACGGAGACCTTGTTCCTGCGAACCTATTTGGAGGCGTGGGCTGGGCGCACCGCTCGCGCCAGCGAGCTGGTGGGGATGGTCCGTGCCGCATACGGCACCGAGTGGAGCCGGACGTCGCCGCAGGCCGCGGCACTGATGGGGGTGCGCCTGGACCTGTGGCACGGCGACGTCGATGCGGCGCGCGCCGAGCTGCTCGCCCTGTCCAGCCGGCCCCGGACCAACGAGTACTTCCGGGCCGTGGCGATCCCCGCGCTGAGTGCGGTGCTGGCGGCTGATGATGGCCGGGCGCATCGGGCGCGGTTCCTGGCCGACGGTGCGCTGGCTGCCCTTGAGGAGGCCGGGGCAATCGGGGTTGCGGACGACTGCGATGCCCGGCTGGCCAGGGCCCGGGCCCTTGTCGATCTCGGCGACCCGGCTGCGGCGCTCCAGGAAGCAGTGGAGGTGGAGGGCCGTGGGGCGTCGGTCGGGCATGTCGGCTACCTCGTGCTTGGAGTGGTGGCGCGGGCTCGCGCGCTGGCGGCAGGATCGGACCGGCCGGCCGCGTACCAGGCCCTTGAGGAGGCCCGTCAGGTTCTGCGGGAGCGGGCCGTGGACAACGGGCTGGTCCACGTCGTGGACGGCGCCGTGGTCGAGATCTCTGTGGAGCTGTCCGACCGTGAGCGGGCCACCCGGGCCCTGGTGCGGATTCCCGCGGGCCGGGCTCGGGAGCGGCTGGCCATCCGAGTGGCAGGCATGGGGGGATCGCTGACGGAGGCCGAGGCGGTGCGCCTGGCAAGGTCCGTACGACCCGTGGTGCCCCGTGACGTGGTCGACGCGCGGCTGCTGATGGCCGCGGTGACGGCCGCGTCCCGCCCGGCGGAGGCCGAGATGCATCTGTCGGCGGCAGCCACGATCGCCTACGAGCTCGGCATGCTGCGTGCGCTGTCGGGTCGGTCGGAGGAGGTGGTCGTCCTGGCCCACCGCGTCGCACAGCGGGCCCACGAGCAGCCCTTGGCCGCGCTGGTTGCCACCGTCACGCAGTCGGCGACCGCGTCCACGCTGACCCTGCCACCTCTGAGCCCGGGGGAGCGTGAGCTGTTGGATCGGCTGGCCACATCCGCGGGGCATCGTGAGCTGGCGGCCGACCTGGGCATCTCCGTGAACACCCTCAAGACCCGGTTGCGCCGCCTGTACGCCAAGCTCGGGGTGCACGACCGGGCCTCGGCCGTGCGGCGCACCGGATCCGGGGTCTGATCAGGCCTGGGCGATCCGCCGCCGCACGGCCTTCTCGACCTCGACGGTGAGCGCGAACAGCAGGGCCAGTCCCATGCATGTCGCCCATTGCCCACCGGTCAGCTCGGTGGTCTTCAGGAAGCCCTGCAGGAAGCCGACCTCGGTGGAGGCGATGGTGATCGCGACTCCCGCGGCGACGAGCAGGGCTGCGGGAACGACCGGTCGGGCGAACGCCGAGGCGGTCGTCTTGCGCATCACGAGGCCGGCGAGCCCGGTCGCCAGGCCCATCACGGCGTAGGCCATCGTCACCGACACGCTGGCGACCTCCCCGGAGGGCTCGTCGGGGCCGAAGGCCAGGGGCAGCAGCGAGAGCACGCCGAGGAGCAGGCCCAAGCCGATCCAGCGCACCGCAGTGGTGCGGTTGAAGATCCGTTCCCGGGGGTCCCGGGGCGGGGAGTCCATCAGGCCGGGCTCGGGTTCGTCGATCGTGATGATGATGACCGGGATGATGGCCAGGGTGAAGTTGAGGAACAGCACCTGCAGGGGCAGCAGGGCGACCCCCTCGTTGATGTTGAGGATGGTCGCGAGCAGGAACATGCTGACCAGCCCGAACAGCTGGGTGAGCTGGTAGCCGATGTAGGCGGTGATGCGGGCGAAGATCCCGCGGCCCAGCTCGACGGCGTGCACGAGGGTGGCGAAGTTGTCGTCGGTCAGGATCATCTTCGCGGCCTGCTTGGACACCTCGGATCCGCTGCCCATCGCGACGCCGATGTCGGCCTGCTTGAGCGCGGCGGCGTCGTTGACGGCGTCACCGGTCATCGCCACGATGTCGCCGCGCCCCTGCATGAGCTGGACCAGGCGCAGCTTGTCCTGGGGCGAGACCCGACCGAACACGTGCAGCTCGGGCAGCTGTGCGGCGAGCTGATCATCGCTGGTGGCGGCGAAGTCGGTTCCGGACATGCCACCGGGTCCCAGGTCGAGCTCGGCGGCGATCGCCTGGGCGGTGACCAGGTGATCGCCGGTGATCATCCGCACGTCGATGCCGGCCCGGTGGGCCACGCGCACGGCCTTGATCGCCTCCGGGCGCAGCGGGTCGATGATGCCGACGAGTCCGAGGAACACCAGGTTCTCCACGGCGGCCATCGGGTCGCCGGCGACGGCGTCGGTCTGGTCGACCGGCATCGCGCGTACGGCCAGCGCGAGGACGCGCAGGCCGTGCTCGCCGAGTCGGGCGTTCGCCCGGTCGACGGTCTCCCGCACGTCGTCGAGGGGCACGGTGCTGCCGTCGGGGGCCAGCGCCCTGGTGCAGCGGGCGAGCACGACGTCGGGTCCGCCCTTGACCAGCCCGACGAGGCGCTGCTCACCGGCCAGTGGGGCGTGGTGGAAGGTGGCCATGAACTTGTAGGTCGAGTCGAACGGGACGGTGGCCACCCGAGGGTAGGCCAGCCGGGTTTCGGCCACGGAGGTGCCGATCTTCTCGGCGAGCACGACGACGGCGGCCTCGGTGGGGTCACCGACCACCTCCCCGCTGCGGCTCACGGTGGCGTCGCTGGCCAACGCGCACACGTAGGCCAGGGCGGTGAGGTCGGCGTCCGGGGCGCCGGCCACCCCGCGGATGGCGCCGGTCCACGAGTAGCCCTCGCCGTCGACCTCGTACCAGCTGCCGCCGTAGAACACCGCCCGGGCGGTCATCTGGTTCAGGGTGAGCGTGCCGGTCTTGTCGGTGTTGATCTGGCTTGTGGCGCCCAGGGTCTCGACGTCGTTGAGGTTGCGCACGATGGCCTTGGCCTTGGCCAGCTGCTGGGCGCCCATGGCGAGCATGGACTGCACGAAGGTGGGCATGCCCGTCGGGATGGCTGAGACCGCCATCGAGATGCCCAGCAGCATGAGGGCCTCGAAGCTCAAACCACGGACCAGCCCGACCACGAGGATCAGCGCCAGGGTGGCCCAGGCGACGATCGCGATCTTCTTGGTGAGGTCGTCGAGCTGGCGCTGCAGCGGGGAGCGGGTCCGGGAGACCTCACTGAGCATGGAGGCGATCCGGCCCACCTCGGTGCTCATGCCGGTCTCGGTGATCACGATCGTGCCGGTGCCCCGCGTGACCGACGTGTTCTGGAACAGCATGTTGGACCGGTCGCCCAGTGCGATGTCCGAACCCTCCAGCCCAGCCGGGTCCTTGCCCACCGGGACGCTCTCCCCGGTCAGGGCGGACTCCTGCGCCTCGAGCGTCGCGGACTCCAGGATGCGTCCGTCCGCCGGCACGATGTCGCCGGCCTCCACCTGAACCACGTCCCCGGGAACCAGGTCGGATGCCGGCAGGAGCGTGAGGCTGCCGTCGCGCATCACCCGGGCCTGCGGCACCTGGAGGCTGGCCAGCGCGTCCACGCTGGCGCGCGCCTTGAGCTCCTGGTTGGTGCCCATCACGACGTTGAGCAGGACCAGGGCGATCACGACGGCCGCTGTGGAGCCCTGGCCGATCACGATGCTGACCACAGCCACGGCGAGCAGCATCAGGGTCATGGGCTCCACCAGTTGCCCCAGAGCGACGCGCAGGACCGAGGGCTTGGCCTCCTGCTGCAGCGCGTTCGGGCCGTACTCGACGAGCCGTTCGGCGGCGTCGGCCGTGGCCAGCCCCGTGGGCGTCGAGTCGAGCCGGGCGAGTACCGCCGCCCCCGGCATCACGTGCCATGCGGGCTGCTCGGTGCTGGTCGGGCTCATCGTGTCCTGGCTCATGGTGGTCCTCGCTCGGCGTGGTCGCGGGTCAGCTGGTGGCGTGCGTGCCGACCTCGGCGACGAGGGCTGCGTGGTCGCGCTCGGTGAGGTCGGCGTAGGCGTTGGCCCATTCGGCCACTGAGGTGTCGAAGGTGTCGGTGTCGCCGAGGTACCCGGTGATCTTGCTGGCACCGCCGGCACGGGTGTGGGCGCGGGCGAGCACCGCTCCGCAGATCCGGCCGTACAGGTCCAGGTCCTCGGCGTCGAGGCGCTCGAGGTCGATGGAGCCCTTCATGTCCTTGATCTGGCGGACGAAGTAGTCGTACGGGGCGGCCTCGGCACCGGAGGTCCAACCGAGCAGGGGATCACCGGTGGCCTGCATCAGCCGTTGTCCGACCACGACCCGCCTGCCGTGGTGGCCGATCGAGCTGGCACCGACATACGGCTCGAGGACCGAGGCGTTGGCCTGCTTGATCTGCAGCACCAGGTGGTCACCGTCCCCGGTCACCATCAGCATGGCCAGCGCGCGAGTGCCCACGCTGCCGACCCCGACGACCTTGTGGGCCAGGCCCACGAACGAGTAGCGCAGGAGCAGCAGGACCGCATCCGGACTCAGCGCCTCCAGGTACCTGCCGAACAGGGCGGCAGCATCCTGGGTGATCCCCTCATGCTCGTTCTCGTCGACGGGCACGAGCAGCGGCGGTGCGGAGCGGAACCGGCGCTGGCCGTCGACGACCTCGGTGAGCTTGCCCACCGCGACGTCGCCGGTGGCTTTCGCTGAGGAGCGCCCGGCCCGCTTGGCGTCGTCGGCCAGGCTGGTGCCCTTGAGTGCCTTGACCATGTCCTCCACGTCGACGCGGGTGTACCAGACCTCCATCGGGCTCTTCTGTGCCAGCGCGGCGATCGTGGTGCGGTAGGAGGCGACGGTGGCCCGGGTCGCGGCCCGGATCTTCTTGGGCTTGACCCCGACGTGCCGCCCGGCAACGGCCACGCTGGCGGCCAGCCGCTTGACGTCCCACTCGAACGGCCCGGGCAGGGTCTCGTCGAAGTCGTTGAGGTCGAACACCAGCCGCCGGTCCGGGGAGGCGAACATCCCGAAGTTGGCCACGTGGGCATCCCCGCACAGCTGGGCGCGGATCGTCGTGCGCGCCCCCGCGGACAGGTCGGCGGCCATCACGGCCGCCGACCCGCGCAGGAACGCGAACGGGGAGGCGCCCATCCGCTCGTAGCGCAGCGGGATCAGCCCGGGCTCCCGGGAGCTCTCCTGGGCGTGCAGCAGGGCCAGGGCGTCGCGCTCCGGGGGCAGCAGCAGGTGCGCATGCGCCTCCAGCGGGGTCTCGATCCGGGCCGCCTGACCCGCCGCGAAGCCGGGTGGCCCGGTCCGGGCGCGGCTCGGTGAACGCGCGCAAGGTGAGGTCGGGGTTCATGGCGCTGTCATCGGTCATGACCCGAGAGTGCCCGCGTCCACGTGCCCGCGTACCTGGGGGTGACATGCGGGGTGACATGGGATCGGGGCACCCCAGTCGCTCGGCGGCGAGCGAGCCCCCGCAGGCCCCCGTTACGAGCGGGGGGTGACACCGGGGTGACGGTCACCCGCGCGGCGGGCCCGGGCCGGTCTAGCGTCCGAGCCGACCGACCCCCGTGAGGAGCAGACATGGACATGGCTGTGCCAGGACAGACACCAACTCAGCCCCCGATCCCGCCCATCCCGCAACGCCCGGTCGACCATGCGCCAGCTTGGGTCGTTCCGGTCATCCGCCAGACCATCTGGCGCATCGTCTGGGTCGGCCTCGGGATGGCCATCCTGGTCCTGTCCCTGTTGCAGGCTCGCGGCCTGATCTCGACATTGGTCATCGCCTTCTTCTTCAGCATCGCCATGGACCCCGCCGTCACCTGGCTGCACACCCACCGCGGCTGGTCCCGGGGACGCGCTGCGGGGACCGTGTTCCTCGTCGTCGTTGTCTCCGTCGTCCTGCTGATCACGGTCCTGATCCCCGCCCTGGTCCAGGTCGCCGAGCAGGTCGGGTCACGCATCCCCGAGTGGATCGCGTCCTTCGAGCGCACGTTCGGGGTGACGATCTCCTCGGGAACGACTGATCTCGGCGACCAGGTCGACCAGTCCATCCGCAACTGGCTTCAGGACAACGGTCAGCAGGTGCTGGGCATCGCCAGTGGCACGGTCGGCGCGGTGTTCCAGTTCCTGACCACCGCCACGTTCACCCTGTACTTCGCCGCCGACGCACCCAAGATCCGTCGAGCGCTCCTGGTGCGGATGCCCCCGGAGCGCCAGCAGCGCCTGGGCTGGGCGTGGGACACCGCGATCGAGCAGACGGGGGGCTACTTCTACTCCCGGCTGGTCCTGCTCCTGATCAACGCGACGCTGTTCTTCTTCGTGATGGTCGCCGTGGGGGTTCCGTGGCTGGTCGCCCTGCCCCTGGCGGTATTCCAGGGCTTCTTCGCCGAGTTCATCCCCGTCGTCGGCACCTACATCGGCGCGGCCATCCCCGCGCTGGTCACCCTGGGCATCGAGGGGGCGTGGCAGGCCCTCGTGCTGGTGGCCTGGACCGCGGTCTTCCAGCAGATCGAGAACTACTGGCTCAGCCCGAAGCTCAGCGCGCAGAGCATGGAGATCAACGGCGGGGTCGCCTTCGGATCGGCCCTGGCCGGGGGTGCGATCGCCGGACCGATGGGGGCGTTCATGGCCATGCCGGTGGCGGCGCTGGTGACCTCATTCGTGAAGAACTACGTCCCCCGCTACCCCTTGGCCTACCGCTCGGCCTACGACCCGGACGAGACCGACGTCACGCCGGTTGCCTCGATGCAGGAGGAACTCGCGTGACGTCATCCACAGCACGAGCCGGTGCCCTGGCCGCCGGGCTGATGGCACCGATCGGGTTCGAGCCGAGCCTGATGCCGCGTACCGCGGCCCAGCAGGGCCTGGTGACCGGGCTGTCCGCGTCCGCGACCCTGGGTGCGGTCGCCCTCGGGCAGGCCGCCACCGCGGCGGGGGCACGACGGCTGGCAGCGCGCACCGGCGCCGACCCCGGATCACGGGCAGTGCACACGACGGCCAACGCCGCAGCCCTCGGTGCGGGCATCGTGGTTCAGCAGCTGCTCCAGCAGCGCACCGAGGAGCCCATGAGTCGGGCCATCGGGCGAACGGCGGCCTACGAGCTGTCCCTCGGGGCCGGCTCGGCGCTCGTGGTCAGCGCTTTCGGGGCCATGGTGGCCCGTGGGGATCGTCGCACCAGGGCGGTCGTGCCCGCCCTGCTGACCATCGGTGCGGCTGCCGCCCTGACCCCGGTGGTCCGTCAGCGGGCCTCCACCCGACTCGCGGGTGGACCTGCGGTGGTCCCCAGCCTCGCTGCTGCGGGGACGGTGGCGGCCGGTGTCCAGGTCGTCGTCGCCGCCGAGAGGGGCCTGTCCCGGGCGGTCGGAAGCGGCCTGGCCGCCGTGCTCCCCGGGCCCCCTGCGCTGTGGACGTGGACCGGCCGGGCCGCAGCCGCGGCCGGAACCGCCGGGCTCGTGGCGCACGCCCTCGACGGGGTGTACGAGAAGATCGAGTCCGGGGCCGAGCGTGCCGAAGCAGGCTTGGGCGAGGCCCCCAACGACGCCTACGTCAGCGGGGGAATCGTCAGCGCGGTTCCCTTCGCGACCCTGAGCCGTGAGGGCCGACGTCATGTCGTGTCCCGTACCCGGGCCCCGTTCATCGAACGCGTCATGGGGGAGGTGGCGGTCGCCGAGCCGGTCCGCGTGTACGTGGGTCTGGAGAGTGCCCCCACCATGGACGAGCGGGTCGCGTTGGCCCTCGACGAGGTCGACCGCCTCGGTGCCCTGGACCGGTCCCTGCTCCTGCTGGTCTCACCGACCGGCACGGGGTACGTCAACTACGCGGCGGTCGAGGCCGTGGAGTACCTCGCGCTGGGGGATGTGGCCACCGTGACCCTGCAGTACTCGCTGCGCCCCTCGTTCCTCTCCCTGGACCGCGTCGACGAGGGCCGCGAGCAGAACCGCGCACTCTGGACGGCGCTCAACGAGCGGATCCAGTCCCTCGCGCCGCAGGAGCGCCCGCGGGTGGTCATGTTCGGCGAGAGCCTCGGCGCGCACACCAGCCAGGACACCGTTCTGCACCAGGGCACCGAGGGCCTTCGTGACCTCGGCGTTGAGGGTGCGCTGTGGATCGGATCCCCAGCTGGCAGCGGCTGGCGCACCGAGGTCCAGAGCACCTCGGCAACCCGGGAGACCCAGGCGCTGGTCGGGGAGTTCGACAGCTTCGAGGACTACCTCGCCCTCCCGCAGGAGCGGCGTGCGGCGCTGCGCTACGTGATGATCACCCATGACGAGGACGGTGTGCCCAAGTTCGGCCCACCGCTGGCTGTGCAGGCCCCTGCGTGGTTGCGCGACCAGCGGCCCAGCGGGATCCCGGACACCATGCGCTGGGCCCCGTTCACGACCTTCCTGCAGCTCTTCGTCGACATGCTCAACGGCTCGAACGTGACCCCCGGGACGTTCGCCGCCCTCGGCCACGACTACCGCGCGGACCTGCTCGACTTCGTCAGCGCCGTGTACGACCTGCCTGCCACGACCACCCAGATGCAGAACCTGCACCGGGCGCTGCCCCTGTTCGAGAAGCAGCTCTTCGACTACATCGACGGGACGGCCACCGCGGCGGCAAACGCCGAGCAGACTTCCCCACACGCGTCCGATCAGGACTCGGTGCTGTAGTTGCATGCGCCGCGCCGGCCGTCGAACCCGGCATGTCACCCCGCGGGGTGACATGCCGGGTTCCGTGCGCCGCGCAGGTGGCACCGTTGTCGGGTCGGCAAACCGGCCGGCCTGAGGAGGAGTATCTATGTCGACGATCGTCGCGTTCACTGTGAGCAGCAAGGAGATGGGGGAGGAGGCGCTCGAGCGCCTCGAGGGCAACGTCCAGGACGTGGCCATGGTCTACAAGAACGACAAGGGCAAGGTGAAGCTGGTCCAGACCAGCGACCTTACCGCCGGCCAGGGTGTCGTCCGCGGCGGGCTGATCGGGGCCGTCGCCAGCATCATTGCCGGGCCACTGCTCCCAGTCGCCGCTGCGGGTGGCGCCGCCGGCGCGGCCTACGCGGCAATCCGTGACAAGGGGCTCAGCGACAAGGTCATGAAGCTCGCCGGGAAGCAGCTTGAGCAGGGTGGCGCGGCGGTGTTCGTCCTCGCCGAGGACGAGCAGGCCGCCTCGATCGAGGCCGCGGTGCGTGCCTCCGGGATCGACGACGTCGAGGTCGGGTCGTTCCCCGAGGAGGCCGCCGGAGTCGCGCGCGAGACCCTGAAGCTGGCCTGAGGTCCACCACGTCCGGGTGGTTAGCAACGCGATGGCCACCCGGACGTGGAACACGGGAGGATCGGCCGAGCGCCGCGGTTTCGGTCCCGGAATCCCACGGGGCCCAGCGCTCACCCCCGCGATACTTGGCACATCTCCAACATCTACGAGGTCCAGGCGGTCCTCGTCCAGGCGGTCCTCACCGCGTTCGCCGTACGCTGACGCAATCCGCGCCGACAATGGGGCGGGGTCCACCTCCCGGTCGCCAATCCGCGCACTTCCAGCGGCTTGGTCGGTGGGCGAGCGGTGCACGCCCCTGCGAAGATGGGTGGGCCCGGCGGGATCGGCGTGACCACCAGGCCGCGGGCGGCCTCGCGATTGAGAAGGGACACGATATGTCAGCCGAAGGTTCTGCTCCGTCCTCGAGCGTTGTGCTCGAGGATCTGGTCCGCGCGTTGCGGGCCGAGGGCTTCGGCGCCGAGGTGGTGGCCGACCCCCTCGAGCTCGTGGCGGTCTACGCGACGGATCCGCGCCTCGATCCCTGGGATGACCCCAATGAGGATCGGCAGATCGAGATCGTGCGCATCGAGCACCGTGACGGGCACCTGTTCTGCCCGTGGCTGCCGGGCCCGATCCCCGACAGTGAGCTCGATGGAGTGGGGACCCTGCTCAAGACCCTGATGGAGACCCGCGGGTACTGAGACGCCTCCGCCGGTCGCACCACTCAGGTGGGTGACCCGGTGGCGATGAGCCCCGAGCGCTCGTCCCAGAGCTCCATGCCCCATGCGAGTGCGGCGGCGAGGATGGCGCCGATCACGGTGAAGATCACGCGGTCCAAGGTCAGCGCGACGGTGACCTCCGTCTCGCCACCGGCGGACAGGAACAGCAGCAGCATGGGGGTCAGGAACATGGTCTGCATGAAGTAGTTGCCGCTCATGGCGTAGGCGGCGAGCACGACCAGGAAGACGAACGCGGCCGGGAGCAGCAGGTCCTGGGGCAGGACCCAGACGGCGACCAGCGCGATCAGCGCCCCGGTCAGTGTCCCGGCGAGCCGTTGCTGCACGTACTCGCGACGCTCACCGGGGACCGGGCGCAGGACGACCATGAGGGTGACCGCCACCCAGTAGCCGTGGTCGAGGTCGAGGAGCTCGGCAGCCACGATGCTCAGGCCCGCCGCGATCCCCAGCACGAGCGCGTGCCGCCACGCCAACACGGGTGACAGCGGTTGGGGTGGGCGCTGGCCGAACTTCATCGCTGCGGCGATGCCGAGGCCGACCAGCCCGCCGATGACACCCCAGATCCCCGCCTGCCACCACGGCCACCCGCGATCCGTGACCGCGAACACCATGGTCAGGATGGGCGCCATCATCAGCATCCCGGCCGAGTAGGCGTTGGCCGGCGCCGTGAGCACGATCGCCAGGCCCACCGCCAGGCCGGAGAGCCAGACGTTGCCCGCCACCAGCGCACCCGCCGCAGCAGCCGCGCCGAGCAGCAGCGTCGTCAGGGCCGCGGCACGGGGGCGCATCAGCGTGCCGAAGGACATCGCCGCCCCGGAGCACAGCCCCACGGTGACACTGGCCGTGATCCCACCGACGGCCGAGGCGATCAGGCCCGGGATCAGCACCACCAGGATCAGGAAGGCCGAGTTCTTCAGGGTTCCGGGGTCGGGGGCGGCGAAGCGGATCGCGTTCGGCATGGGGGTCCTCACTCCGGCGAGTTGAGCATGGCTTCCGAGGCTAGGGGCCGCACCTCGCCTGCCCGGGGACGTGTCACCCGAGATGTCACCCCGGGACGAGCGATACCCGTCCAGGTGTCATCCTCCGACGGTCGCCAGAACCTCGAGGAAGGCTGCCTGATGTCGCGGAACCCCTATGCCGAGCGCCGTCCCGGGGGAGTCACCTTCGTGATCGCCCTCTCGTGGATCGTTGCCTTCCTGAGCATCGTCAACGGGTTCCTCACCCTCATGGGCAAGGACTCCCCGGTCGCCGGGACCGCCCTTGACGCTGGCCAACCGACCTGGTACGCCGTGGTCGAGATCGGGTTCGGGGTCGTGACTGCACTCGTGTCCATCGGCCTGGCCAAGGGCAGCGGCCTCGCCCGCCTGCTGGTCACGGCGCTCATGGTGCTTCGCGTGGGCAGTGCGCTCTGGGTGGCGATCGAACACTCCGGCAAGGGCGGCTGGCTCGTTGCACCGCTAATCGGCGGCCCCGCGATCATCGTGCTGCTCCTGCTCTGGAACGGCAGATCTGATCGCTTCTTCTCCGGGTTCTGAGGTGTCTGCAGCCCGGTTGTGCGGCTCGAGGGTGCGCGGCGCGGCTACGTCAGGGCCCTCTTGAAGAACTTGTCCCTGGCGCTGTCGGCCCTGTTTCGCTCTGCGGCCAGCTGCAGGGCGGAGTCCTTCATCACCAGGGCAGGGGGGCCATCGCCGCTGAAGGCTGCCAGGGCCTGCGCGTAGCGGGCCTCAGCCGCGACCCACCGGCGGTACAACGTGTCGAGCGTGCCTGCCTGATCCACCATGCGCCCGAGGATAGGGACCTCCACCGTCCCCGCGGGCGATGTCACCCCGCGAGTGTCACCCCGGAACCGGCCCCTGCGAAGTGGCCCGTTCTTCGGACCAGCGGACCCGGGTCCGGTCGACGACGGCCACACCCCGACCCAGGTCACCCCCGGGGTGACAACCGCTCCGCTCGGCACTGCGCGCCGGCCTACAGTCGCCCCGGAAGTTGAGCTGCCAGGCCGGGTGCCCAGCCCGTCCGCGTCCCACCGGAGGTGGAACTGTGCCGTTCCTGATCAGCGCCAGTGCCGAGATCGCCCCACCGCTGGTGACCCAGCTCGCGGTCGTCCTGGTCGGGGCCGCCCTGGTCGGCTACCTGTGCCAGCGGGTGGGCCTGATCCCGATCGTCGGGTATCTCGCGACCGGGGCCCTGCTCGGCCCGTACGCGCTTGGCGTCGTGGACAGCACCGAGCTGGTCGACCAGCTGGCCGAGGTGGGAGTGATCTTCCTGCTGTTCGCGATCGGGCTGGAGCTCAGCGGCGACCAGCTCAAGCGGATGGGGCCGTTGATGTTCGGCGGTGGCGCGCTGCAGGTGGTCCTCACCGTGGGCGCGGTCACGGTCGGGTCGGCGCTGCTGGCCGGTGTGGACGTGCGGACCGGCATCTACACCGGGTGCCTGATCGCCCTGAGCTCGACAGCGGTGGTGCTCAAGCTGCTGTCCAGCAAGGGCAAGACCGGGTCGCCGACCGGGGAGGTCTCCGTGGCGTTCCTGATCTTCCAGGACATCGCCGTGGTCGTGATGGTGCTGGTGGTCCCGTTGCTCGGGCAGGGCGGGGGAAGCCTGTGGGACGTCCTGCTCGTCCTGGTCAAGTCCGCGGTGATCATCGTCGTGGTGGTGCTCGGGACCCGGCGGGTCGTCCCCCGGGCCCTTGCCGCCGTGTCCACCAGGACCAACGACGAGGAGTTCCTCCTCGCAATCCTGGCGATCGCGATCGGGATCGCGTTCCTGGTGACCCTGTTCGGGCTGAGCGCCTCACTCGGGGCGTTCATCGCCGGGCTCGTCGTGAGCAGCGGCCCGCACCGGTCGCGGGCCACGCGCTACGTGGAGCCGTTCCAGGTGGTGTTCGCGGCCGTGTTCTTCGCGTCGATCGGGATGCTGCTGGACCTGCAGTTCCTGATCGACAACCTCGGGTCCGTGGCCGTGCTGGTCGTGGTGATCGTGGGGTTGAAGGTCGTGACCACGGGTGCGGCGGCGCGGGCGTTCGGCCAGCCGTGGCCCGTCGTGGGCGCGTCCGCGCTGCTGCTGGCCCAGCTGGGCGAGTTCGCCTTCGTCCTGGAACGGTCCGGGCGGGAGGTCGGGCTGACTCCGTTCGGGGAGGGGGAGTCGGGCTCGCAGACCTTCATCGCCGCCAGCGTGGCCCTGTTCGCCCTCACCCCGGCGTTGTATGCCCTCGGTGAGCGGCTGCTGCGCTCGGCCCCTGGCGGGGGGCCTGAGCCGGCGGGGGATCGGGTCGTCATCATCGGGTCACCGGAGCGCGTGGCGCGGCTGGGGGAGATCGTGACCGAGGCCCTCCCCGGCGTCACAGTCGTGGCCTCCGACGTGTCCGGCCTGGGCGGCTCAGCTGGGCCACGCCGCGATCCCAGCGTCCGGCTGCTCGTCGTGGACTCCTCGGCAGGCCCGGCCGTGGCGGGGATCGTCACCGCGGCCGTGCAGGCCGAGCCCGCGGTGCCCACGATCGTGCGCACCTCGCAACGCCTCGACGTGGACAACGTGAAGGTGACCGATGAGGACCTGACCCTCATCGTCGACGAGGAAGCCGGCGACGCCGCCCTGGCCCGGGCGATCGCACGGGTGATGGCCGAACCGGCCAGCGGTTGATGTGGTGACAGCCCCCCCAGCTGTTGCGCGTAGTGGAGGCGGTCCCCGCCGACCGCGTCAGTCTGAGCGAACAGAGCCCTCGGGATACCCCGGGGTCTCAAGTCGCCGTAGGGGCGCTTCCGTGCTCATCCGGCCGTGACGGCGAACCAGCGACCCTCGGGGTCCGCGAATGCGAAGCTCTGCGTGCCCCCGTGCTCGCCGATCTCGCTCGCCTGCACACCACGCCCTACGAGGCCGGTGCGCGTGGCATCGAGATCGTCGACCGCGAAGGCGATCGAGGGTGTTGCGAGGTCGAGCCCGTCCGGGTTGTCCTTCATCAGTTCGAGCGGCACGAGCTCGAACGCGAACGGCTGGTCGGCGAACCCGACCTGCGCGATCGTGAACGTGCCCGCCTCGGTGCGCCGCTTCTCGACCATCCCGATCTGGTCGACCCAGAACCTGCGACAGGCTTCCGCGTCGTTCACGTACAGGACGACGTATCCGACTCTCATCTGCGACCCCCTGGGCCCTGCAAGGACGTGGACGGCTGGCGCTGGCGCGTCCGCAGAGTCTAGCCGCATGTCCGGCCGCGGCAGCGCGGCCTCCCGCGCTGGCGTCCCGCGTGAGGTTCCTGCAGGCTGGGGTGATGCTCCTCGATGCCGTGGCCGGGACATGGTCCGGCACCAACGAGTTCCGCCTGATGCCAGTCGACCCGTTCGTCGGATCGACGGCCACGGCGACGCTGCAGGTCACCGCGGGTGGCGCCCTGGCGGCCCTCACCTACACGTGGTCGCATCCTGAGGACGGGCCCCAGGACGGCCTCCTCGTGGTGTGGCCCGGAGCCGACGAGGGGCACGTCGCCGCAGTGTGGGCGGACTCCTGGCACCAGCGGAGCCAGCCGCTGGACCTCCGGGGCACGAGTGGGTCCGACGGTGCGCTGGTGCTCTCCGGCACCTATGCCGAGGTGTGGGGCTGGGTGATCCTCATGCACGGTGTCGAGGACGGCCTCGAGGTGCGCATGGACAACGTGGTCCCCGCGTCGTACGCCAGCGACAAGGGCCCGGCTGGGCCCTACCCCGTCATGCGCATGCTGCTCCAGCGCGCCTGAACCAGCGGGGACGTCGACCTCCTGATCGTCTGGCGGGGTCATTCGGCCACCTGCAGGCGAGGTCCTGATCGACGCGCGGTCGGCGATGTGGCGACGTTTGGCCACGTCGCGCTGCCCGCCCTTCCCGGCCCCGGTCCCCGAGGTCGCCGGTCAGGTCTGCGCACGCGCCTGCGCGTCTGCGATCTCCTCGCGCTCCTCGTCGGTGAAGGCGCGCAGCACGCAGAACTCGTTGCCGTCGGGATCGGCCATCACCACCCAGGTCACGTCATCGCCCTGGCCGATGTCGATCCGCGAGGCGCCGAGCGCTTCCAGCCGCCTGACCTCCGCGGCCTGGTCGTCGGGGCGCAGGTCGAGGTGCCACCGGTTCTTCACCTGCTTGCCCTCGGGAACCCGGATGAAGAGCAGGTCCGGTGCGACCCCGTCCTGGACGCTGCCGACGGGCGGCTCGAGCACCACCTCGTCGTCGGTGTCATAGGTGCGACGCCATCCCAACGCATGCTCCCAGAAGGTGGCGATGGCCCTCGGGTCGGTGGCGTCGGCGGTGATTGCCTGGATGCGGAGGTCGGTCACGACCGCAGTCTGCCCGAGGAGGCCCACCCGGTGGCACCCGAATGCCACTTGATGAGGCTGACGACGTGATGCTCAGCGCGGCAGCCGGCCAACTCGACGCACGTTTGTTGACGTTCAGAAGTCGGCCTTGCGCGTGAACGTGAGGTGGGTGACGCCGCTCGGTGAGGCAACCGTCTCGATGGCGTAGGACTGCTCGAGTGCCTCGAGACCGTCCCAGAGGCGGACGCCGCGGCCGAGCAGGATCGGGACCTGGACCAGGTGCATGTGGTCGACGAGCTTTGCGGCCAGGAAGTCGCGCACCACGGTGGGGCCGCCGCCGATTCGGACGTCCTGGCCATTGGCTGCCGCGCGGGCAGTTGCGAGCGCCTCGGCCGGGGTGGCCTCGAGGAAGTGGAACGTGGTGCCGCCCTCCATCTGGATCGAGGGCCGGGGGCGGTGTGTGAGTACGAAGGTCGGGGTGTGGAACGGAGGGTTCGGGCCCCACCACCCCTTCCAGTCCGGGTCTTCCTGCCAACCGGGTGGGCCGAACTTGTTGGCACCCATGATCTCGGCGCCGATGCCGGGGCCGTGGCGCTCTGCGAAGGCGTTGTCGACGCCATCGCTTCCGCCCGCGTCCCAGAACCTGGTGCCGAACATCCACTCGTGGAGCCGCTGGCCCGCCTGTCCGAAGGGGGCGTCGGCGGACTGCGGCTCACCTGTCGCGAAGCCGTCGAGGGAGATGGAGAAGTTGTGGATCCGTGTCAGTGACATCCGCACGCTCCTCGCTGGGTGGTGGTGTCAGGCGGTGGGTTCCGAACGGGTACCTTCATCGGCCGGAGTTCCACGACCCGAGGAGCCGCCCCTCACGGTGTTCGGCGAACCTAGGTTCGAGTCTAGGCCCGTCCAACGCTCATCCGTCGGCGCATCCGGCACCGACCTCGTTGAGCCAGCTCACGACCGCCGCCGCTGCCCGGCTGTCAGAGCGCACTCACCGTCCTACCCCACATCGGTCCGGTCAGCGGCGGCGCGTCATTTGCCGCGTCTGTGCGCCCAGTTGGGGAACGTCTGAGAGCGTTGCTTGTCGGAGCGAGCGTGGCGTGGTGGGATCCGGGTATGCAGCACGCAACGTCGGGCGACGGCACGCTGATCGCTTTCCATGAGGTGGGAAGCGGGGCACCGGTCGTCATCGTCGGGGGGGCGTTCTCCACCGCGGAGGCGGGGGCACCGCTTGCTGCGGCGCTGGCGGCCGCGGGCTTGCGGGGCGTCACGGTCGACCGCCGCGCCCGCGGGAACAGCGGCGACACCGCCCCCTACCTGCCGATTCGCGAAGCGGAGGACCTCGCGGCGGTCATCAACGCGATCGGCGGGGAGGTGGCGGTGATCGGCCACTCCTCTGGCGCCGTGCTTGCCCTGTTCGCCGCCGCGGAGGGCGTGCCCATGACGCACCTGTTCCTCTCGGAGCCGCCGTTCCGCTTCGGTGCGGGCGAGCCAACTGCGGACCTGCCAGAGCGCCTCCAGTCACTGGTCGACCAAGGACTTGCCGACGAGGCCGTGGTCCTGTTCCAACGCGAAGCGGTGGGGCTGCCGGACCCCGTGATCGAGCAGATCCGGTCCAGCCCCATGTTCGCCGCCCTCGTCCCGCTGGCCCAGTCAACCGTGTACGACGCCCTGCTCACCAAGGCTGTCTCGACTCCGACGGCGGCAATGATCGGCGTGGAGGTCCCCGTGACGATCCTGCGCGGGGAGCCGACGTTCCCCATCCTTGTCGCGGCGACCGACCGGCTCGCCGAGCTGATGCCGCGTGCGGAACTGCTGGTTGTCCCGGAATCGCATGACCACGGGGTCGATCCGGCCGGCACCGCCCGTGAGATCCGCAGTCGGCTTTCGATTCCAAGGTGACTGGGGCAGTCGTGATATCCTTTGATATCGAAGGTGGTCCTGATGGCAGACGTTCTCGTTCGTGACGTGCCCGAGGAAGTCCTGGCCGGTGTGGACGCTCACGCGGCGCGTCTGGGTCTGTCGCGGGTGGAGTACATCCGGCGCCGGCTCGCCGCGGACGCCGCTACGTCCGGGGAGGCGGTGTCGGTAGCCGACCTGCGCTCGTTCGCCGAGGCGGCCGAGGACCTGACCGATCCGCAGGTGATGGGTGCCGCGTGGCGATGACCTGGTTGATCGACAAGTCGGCGCTGGTCCGTCTGGGCGACAGCCCGGACGCCGAGCAGTGGGCGCAGCGGGTCGAGCAGGGTCTGGTTCGGATCTCGACCGTGACCCGACTGGAGGTCGGCTACTCCGCTCGCAGCGGCAAGGACGCCCGGTCCATGTTCGCCCACCCTCCGCTCTCGGCGATGCCGGTGGAGTACCTCACCCCCGCGGTCGAGGACCGCGCCGTCGAGGTCCAGTTGCTGCTGGCAGGCCAGGGCCAGCACCGCGCGCCGTCCATCCCCGACGTGCTCATCGCCGCCACAGCCGAACGGGCCGGGCTGACCGTCCTGCACCTCGACAAGGACTTCGAACTCATAGCGGGCATCACCGGACAGCCAACCGAACGACTCCAGGCCTGAGGCCAACCGGACCACGCGGCGAGGTACGGCATACCGCGAGTGCCGCATCTGCAGGGGCGGCAAGCGGCTGCCTTCCAGTGGAGCGGGTGACCGGGATCGAACCGGCATGGCCAGCTTGGAGGCATGTGACATGTGGGCGGGTTTTGCACCCCTGCGACATGGCGAGTTGCTGTGCTCCTACGTGGGTCCACCGTCCAGGTCGCGCTCGAGGGCGTAGGTTACGCGGGCCTGGGCGCGGGCGCTCAGCAGTTCGCCGGGGTAGCAGGTCTCGTAGACCTCCTGCGCTGCCTCGACCGACTCGATGCCGCAGGCGTCGAGCAGGAACTCGATATCGCTCATGTCCTTGCCGCGGGCGGCATTGAGCTTCATGGCGAGCAGGGACGCGGTCGTGGCGGCGTAGAGGACGACCGGCCCGTCGCGCAGCACCTCCTGCCACATCTCCGCCCCGCCCACGGGCGGCTGTAGCCCTTGGGCGTGCCAGTTGAACCAATCCGCCTCGAGGCCCCACTGGCGTTGCAGGTCCTTGATGACTTCGCGGGCGTCCACGGGGCGGATGAAGCCGTCGATGTCCGCGGTGGATGTGCGTTCAGGGTTGGACAGGGCGACGGCAGCGCCTCCGATCACATGGACGGTTGCCGTCTCGCCTCGTTCGGCAAGGGCGTGGACGAGCTCGGTGAGGATCTGTCGGACCTCGGCTGGTGTCAGCGTGCGCGCCATCAGCGGTTCACCAGCTCAGCGGCATCGAGGAAGACCCCGTGGGTGGCGATGGCATCGGGTGTGGCAGCTCGCGCGGCGGCGCGCAGCGCTGGCACTGGTTCGACGTCCCACGGCTCGGTCAGGGTGCGCCACGGCTCGTCCAGCCAATGGGGCCGGGGAAGGTGGGCGCTGGACAGTGCGTGGTCCACGACACCGGCCAGCAGGGCGTCATGGCGACGGTCGCCGGTCTGCGCTGGGGGAGTTACGGCCAGGGCCACGCGCAGGGCTGGATCGGCTGCCGCTAGGTCCGCGGCCAGCTGCCAGAACACCCGCAGCGCGCCGTCCTGATCGCCCCGCTCTAGGAACTCGCTGATCTGCTCGGCTGCTTGCGCCGCCGTGCCCAGGCGGGTGGGCAGGGTCGTCACCTGGTAGCCCAAGGCCTGCAGTAGGCGGTCCAGTCGTTCAGTGGTGGCATCCTTCGGTCCACGCTCTACCTCGACCAGCCCTGCCTGGCTCGCATGCGCCCTCCGCGCCAGCTCGCGTCCGGAGACGCCTCGGTATCGACGCGCCGACCTGACCAAGTGCCCTGCGATCGTCGTCACCATGCTACCTCCCTCGCAATACTCGAAAGAGTATCAGTTCCGAGCCGCGCACCACCGACCTGTCCCGGCGACGAAGCTCATCTTGCAGTCCGTCGCCTGGGGACGGACGAGAGTCCGTGTGCGGGAGTGGCAGTGGACCGGGTGTGACTTCGGAACGGGTTTTCGGTGTGTCGTCGGGCTGGTTCTACCCGGCGTTTGGGCGCCCTGCGACCAGCGCGCTCCACCTCACGCCAAGTACCGTTGTTCCCACTACATCCCGTGCCTGGACAGGCCGATCGGCTCGAACCACCGGGTGGCCAACGCCTGCGCGGGTTGGCAGCGCACGAAACCTCGGCGGCCACTCCTCGCCGCAAGCTCCGCGTCACTCGGGGCTGCGGTTTGGGATGGGGTTCGACGGGAGGCCCTGCAACCAGGTGAGGAGCGGCAATGCCCAGCGACCGGTTCGACGACGAGCACATGTTCGGGTGGATCAGGGATCAGGTGAGCATGGGCGCTCGCCGCGCGGGCAGTGCGGCGGACCGGCAGAACGAGGACTACATCGAGGCGCATCTGCGCGATTTCGGGCTCGAGAAGGTTCGCCGGGAGCCGATTCCCATCACTCACTGGGCTGCCGAGTCGCATTCGGTGGAGATCGACGATGGCTCGGGCTTCACGTTGGTGGACTCGTTCCCGATCCCTTACTCGGCGTTCACGTCGCCAGAGGGCAGGGAAGCTCGGATGGTCTTCGCCGACCCGGCCACGCTCTGGCATCGGGCCGACTGGAAGGGGGCCATCGTGGTCACCGAGATTGGCTTCCCGGAGCTGGATGTGAAGCTGCTCAGGAAGTTCAGCCTCGGCCAGTACGATCCCGACGGCAGTCTCGACCTGGTCAAGCACCCCGCCACGTGGGTCCGCCTCGGGTGGCACCTCTACCACCTGGCTGCCAAACGGGGGGCAGTGGGCTTCATCGGCATCGTGAAGGACCAGCCTGGGGGAAGCTGCCACATGTATGCCCCGTACGGCTTCCGGGAGAAGGACATCCTCGACAAGCCCATCCCTGGGTTCTGGGTCGGCCGGGCCGACGCATCGTGGCTTCGTAAGGCCGCCGAGGGCGGCGACAGCAAGGCCCGTCTGCGCCTCGCCGGGATCCGGGAACCGGGGACCATGCACAACATCGTGGGCGAGATTCCGGGTTCGAGCGCCGAGACGATAGTCCTGACCTGCCACCACGACTCTCCCTTCGCCTCGCCAGTCGAGGACGCCAGCGGCGTGGCGGTAGTGCTCGCGCTTGCCAGGCACTTCGCCCAGCAGGGGGGCCTGGAGCGTCGGCTGGTCGTCGTGCTCACCGCGGGGCACTTCTACGGATCCCTGGGAACGCGGACCTTCATCGAGACACACCGGGATGACGTCGTGAAGCACACGGCGCTGGAGATCACCATCGAACACATCGCCCTCGAGGCCATCGAGGACGACCAGCACCGGCTGGTGCCCACGGGACTGCCCGAGGCAGCCGGGGTGTTCGTCCCCATGAACCGCACCGTGACGGACCTGCTCCTCGACGCGGCCAAGACCCACGAGCTCAGCCGCACGGTCCTGCTCCCTGCCGAGGGACCGTTGGGCGACTACCCTCCCACCGATGGCGGCGACTGGTACGCCGCTGGCGTGCCTGTCGTGAACTACATCACCAATCCGGTGTATCTGCTCACCGACGACGACGCCTTCGAATTCGTGGCCAAGGATCGACTGTCCAAGGTGGCCGGCACCTTCGCCGACTTCATCGAGTCGATCGACAGTGTCCCCAGGGACGCCATCAGCGCAGTGGATTCCCAGCGTTACAAGTACGCGATGAAGCTGCTCAAGCACGTCAGCCGCGCCAAGACGACCTTCTTCGGTATCAAGCCAGTGTACTGAGCGACTGAGGCAGTCAACGGCCCTTCACGACGACTGAACTCGTGGAGCCCTCGTCGCAGATCATCCCTGTTGAAGGGGGGGCAGTGGGGTAGCGGGTGTCGCGTCGGCGTCTGGTGCCGCGTGCTTTGGCGGCCCACCCCGCCCTTCCCAATTCCTCTCGGGGGAGGTCGACCCAGACCTCGGGCCCCGATCGTGGATTGCGCACTCTGTTGACCGCCAATAGGCAGGCCAACAAGTGCAACCCGGGGCGAGACGATTCCGCGCCGCAAGCCGCCGCGCAGGCACAATCAGGCCGGCGCTGACTGGCCAACTGACCGGCCCCTTCCAGAAGGCAGCGACTCGCCGGATCCGGGTCGACGACACCGCACACCACGAGCATGGCTTCCACGACGCTCGTTGATCACCTCGAAATGGGCCACTTCGGGTTGGCGGCTGTCGAGCTGACCGCCCGCAGGGCTGCGCGCGGAGATCGATTGGCTCGCCTTTCCCATTGACGATCCACGATGGATGCCCCTATGCTCCGCTTGAAACGATTCATGCACGCGCCGACTTCCTGGCTCACACAGCATCCGGTCCGGGCCTGCCACGGCCAACTGGTCCCTCAACCCCGATGGAGACGCCGATGACCGCCAACCCCACCCCCGCCGAGTTGATCGCCCGATCGAACCGGCTGGGTGCTGACCCGAGGAACACCAACTATGCCGGTGGGAACACGTCGGCGAAGGGGACCGAGACTGATCCGGTCACGAATGAACCCGTGGAGCTGCTGTGGGTGAAGGGCTCCGGGGGAGACCTGGGAACGCTCACGGAGGCTGGGCTGGCGGTCCTTCGCCTCGATCGGCTTCGTGCCCTTGTTGACGTCTACCCGGGGGTGGACCGTGAGGACGAGATGGTGGCTGCGTTCGACTACACCCTGCACGGCAAAGGTGGAGCAGCCCCTTCGATCGACACCGCCATGCACGCATTGGTCGAGTCGGCTCACGTGGACCATCTTCACCCCGATTCGGGGATTGCCATCGCGACCGCCGTTGATGGGGAGGCCCTGACCGCCACCATCTTCGGTGATCGTGTGGTCTGGGTCCCTTGGCGCCGCCCCGGCTTTCAGCTGGGGCTCGACATCGCCGCAATCAAGGACGCCAATCCGCAGGCGGTCGGCTGCATCCTCGGCGGGCACGGCATCACTGCCTGGGGCGAAACCAGCGAAGAGGTTGAGCTCAGCTCGCTGTGGATCATCGACACGGCTGCCAAGTACATCGCCGCGTACTCCAAGCCGGAACCGTTTGGCCCAGCCGTCCCCGGCTACGAGCCGCTTCCCGAAGCCGATCGCCGGGCCAGGGCAGCGGCCCTGGCTCCCACGATCCGCGGGCTCGCGTCCACTGACCGCGCCCAGGTGGGCCACTTCACCGACGCCGACGTGGTGCTGGACTTTCTGTCCCGCGCCGGGCACCCCCGCCTGGCGGCCCTTGGGACAAGCTGCCCGGATCACTTCCTGCGCACGAAGGTCAAGCCGCTAGTTCTCGACCTGCCCCCAACGGCCACAGTCGAGGAGTCGATCGACCGCCTCCACGAGCTGCACATCGAGTACCGCGCGGACTACCAGGCCTACTACGACCGCAACGCAACCCCGGACTCCCCGGTGATCCGGGGGGCTGACCCACTGATCGTGCTGATCCCGGGCGTGGGCATGTTCAGCTACGGCGCCAACAAGCAGACCGCCCGGGTCGCCGGCGAGTTCTACCTCAACGCGATCAACGTGATGCGTGGCGCCGAGGGATTGTCCACATACGCCCCGATCGACGAGTACGAGAAGTTCCGGATCGAGTACTGGGCCCTCGAGGAGGCCAAGCTCGCCCGGATGCCCAAACCCAAGCCGCTGGCCACCCGCATCGCCCTGGTCACCGGTGCTGCGTCCGGGATCGGCAAGGCCATCGCCACCCGGCTTGCAGCCGAGGGTGCCTGCGTCGTGATCGCCGACCTCGACCTGGCCAAGGCCCAGGCCGCAGCAACCGAGATCGGTGGGACCGACGTCGCTGTCGGCATCCAGGCCGACGTCACCGACGAGGACCAGGTCGCCGCGGCGGTCGATGCTGCGGTGCTCGCCTTCGGCGGGCTGGACCTCGTGGTGAACAACGCCGGGCTGTCGCTGTCCAAGTCGCTGCTCGACACCACGGTCGCCGACTGGGACCTGCAGCACGCGGTCATGGCCAAGGGTTCGTTCCTGGTCTCCCGGGCCGCTGCTCGAGTCCTGATCGATCAAGGGCTCGGGGGAGACATCGTCTACATCTCGTCGAAGAACTCGATCTTCGCGGGGCCGAACAACATTGCCTACTCGGCGACCAAGGCTGACCAGGCCCACCAGGTCCGGCTGCTCGCTGCCGAGCTGGGTGAGCACGGGGTGAAGGTCAATGGGATCAACCCCGATGGTGTGGTCCGCGGTTCGGGCATCTTCGCCGGCGGGTGGGGGGCCAAGCGGGCCGCTGTCTACGGGGTGCCCGAGGAGGAGTTGGGTGCCTACTACGCCCAGCGCACCCTGCTCAAGCGTGAGGTCCTGCCCGAGCACGTCGCCAATGCGGTGTTCGTGCTCTGCTCGGCCGACCTGAGCCACACCACCGGGCTGCACATCCCCGTCGACGCGGGCGTCGCCGCCGCTTTCCTGCGATGAGACGCCTCGTTTTGCGCTCCAGCCGGTGCATGAGACGGAAGGACTGATCGACATGGTCGAGCGACGGATCCCCAAGCCCCACGATCTGGCTCCGCTGATGCAGTTCAAGAAGGTCGAGCTCAACGGCCGGCGACGCAGGCTCGCTGCGGCGCTGACCATCGAGGACCTCAGGGCCATCGCCAAGCGGCGCACCCCCAAGGCCGCCTTCGACTACACGGAGGGTGCGGCCGAGGCCGAGATCTCCTTGGCCCGGGCCCGGCAGGCATTCCAGGACATCGAGTTCCACCCTTCGATCCTGCGCGACGTCTCGAAGGTCACCACCAGCTGGGACGTTCTGGGTGCGCCAGTCGCCCTGCCGTTCGGCATCGCGCCGACCGGGTTCACCCGGATGATGCAGACCGAGGGGGAGGTGGCCGGCGCCAATGCTGCTGCCCGCGCCGGGATCCCGTTCAGCCTGTCCACGATGGGCACGACGTCGATCGAGGACGTGCATGGCGCCAACCCCCACGGGCGCAACTGGTTCCAGCTGTACATGTGGAAGGACCGCGACCGGTCGATGGCCCTGGTCGAGCGTGCCGCCAAAGCAGGCTTCGACACCCTCATCGTCACCGTGGACGTGCCGGTCGCCGGAGCCCGGCTGCGGGACAAGCGCAACGGCATGTCCATCCCCCCCGCGATCACGCCGGGCACGGTGATCAACGCCCTGCCCAGACCTGCGTGGTGGGTGAACTTCCTGACCACCGAGCCGTTGGCCTTCGCCAGCCTGGACAGGTGGAGCGGAACAGTGGCCGAACTGCTCGACACGATGTTCGACCCCACCGTCACCTTCGAGGACCTCACCTGGATCAAGGCGCAATGGCCCGGGAAGGTGATCGTCAAGGGGGTGCAGAACGTTGATGACGCCCGCCGGCTGGCCGACCTAGGCATGGACGCCATCACCTTGTCCAACCACGGTGGCCGGCAACTGGATCGAGCCCCGATCCCGTTCCACCTGCTGCCCCAGGTCGTTCGGGAGGTCGGCAACGACCTCGAGGTCCACCTGGACACCGGGATCATGTCCGGTGCCGACATCGTGGCGGCGGTGGCGATGGGGGCCCGTTTCACCCTGATCGGTCGGGCCTACCTCTACGGGCTGATGGCCGGTGGCGAGCCAGGCGTTGATCGGGCCATCGAGATCCTGGCCGAACAGATCACCCGCACCATGCGCCTGCTGGGCGTGAACAGCCTCGAGGAACTCACCCCCGCCCACGTCACCCAACTCGCACGGCTCGGCCCAATCCGGGCGAGCCACCAGGGGAGCGATCACTAGGCTCTTCGGCTCGGTTCCAGGGCCCTGACGCGCTCGGCGCAGCAGCCCAGTGACCGGCCATCAGCGCCGGGAACCGGGCCCCAGGACCTTGGTCCCGGACTCAGTGGCCACATGCTGGCAAGAGGGTGTCGTAGTCGGGACCTCTGGCCCCAGCCCGGTGGGCAGGTGCTGCTAACCTCGTATTGAGACGATTCAATCTGACAGGAGCGCACCATGGTTCAACACCGCATGATCCTCAACCAGACCGCCTACATCGGCCGCGGCGCCATCTCCGAGATCCCCGAGGTGCTGGCCGGCAAGGGCTTCACCAAGGCACTCGTGGTCACCGACGCGATCTTGGTGGCCAACGGGGTGGCGGGGAAGGTGACCTCGCTCCTCGATGCCGCCGGCTTCCCCTACGACGTGTTCGACGCCGTGATGCCCAATCCGTCGATCGAGGCGGTCCAACAGGGTGTGGCGGCCTTCGACGCGTCGGGAGCTGACTGCCTGCTGGCGATCGGCGGCGGGTCCCCGCAGGACACGTGCAAGGCGGTGGGCATCATCGCCGCGAACCGCGAGTTCGCCGATGTGCGCTCCCTTGAGGGTGGGGCGCCGACGAAGAACCCGTGCGTGCCGATCGTGGCTGTTCCCACGACCGCTGGCACCGCAGCTGAGGTGACCATCAACTACGTCATCACCGATGTGCAGAACCACCGGAAGTTCGTCTGCTTCGACCCTCACGACATCCCCATCGTGGCCGTCGTGGACGCGGACATGATGGACGGGATGCCCACCCCGCTGAAGGTTGCCACCGGGATGGACGCGTTGACCCACGCGATCGAGGGCTACACCACCGCCGCGGCGTGGGAGCTCACCGACCTGCTGCACCTGAAGGCGATCGAGATCATCTCCGGGTCGCTGGCGGCCTCGGCCGAAGGCGATCCCGATGCCGGGGAACGGATGGCCCTGGGCCAGTACGTGGCCGGGATGGGGTTCTCCAACGTCGGGCTGGGACTCGTGCATGCCATGGCACATCCCCTGGGTGCCTTCTACAACACTCCCCACGGGGTCGCCAACGGCGTCCTGCTGCCCCACGTGATGGCGTTCAACGCCGCGACGGCGGGGGAGAAGTTCCGCGACGTCGCCCGCGCCATGGGTGTGCCGGGGGTGGATGCGATGCGGCTGCACCAGGCCCAGGACGCCGCCGTGAAGGCCGTCGACTCCCTGGCCCGGGAGCTCGGCATCCCGCTGACCCTGCGCGAGCTCGGCGTCCAGGAATCCGACCTTCCGGCGCTGACCGAGGCGGCCCTGGCCGATGTCTGCGCCGGTGGGAACCCGCGGCAGGGCAGCTACGACGAGGTCCTGGCCCTCTACAGCTCCATCTACTGAGCAAACAGGGGGGCAGCGAGTCCCGACACAGCTGCGCCCCAACCGCGTACAGGTCGCAAGTTCTCAGCCCCCCCTGCGAAGGGCGAGCACATCGCCTGACCACGTTGACACCAACTCGGCAGGCGAGTACGGTAGGAATTGAAACGATTCATCCGGCGAAGGCCGGCAGCCGATCGGAGGATCATGGATTCCCAGCTTTCTCGCGTCGAGGTTCTGGCCGACTTCACCATCGAGGTGCCCTCGTGGGCGTTCGGCAATTCCGGGACCCGGTTCAAGGTCTTCGGCTCCGCCGGTGTCCCGCGCACCCCGTTCGAGAAGATCGCCGACGCGGCGCAGGTGCACCGGTTCACCGGGGTGACCCCGCGGGTGTCGCTGCACATCCCGTGGGACCGGGTGGATGACTACTCGGTGCTGGCATCCCATGCCGCGGACCACGGCATGAGCATCGGGGCGATCAACTCCAACCTGTTCCAGGACGACGACTACAAGCTCGGATCCTTGACGCACCCCGATCAGCGGGTGCGGGCCAAGGCCATCGCCCATCACCGGGAGTGCATCGACGTCATGCGGGCCACCGGGTCCAAGGACCTGAAGATCTGGCTGCCCGACGGCACCAACTACCCCGGTCAGGACTCCATCCGTGCCCGTCAGGACCGCCTGGCCGACTCGCTCGCGCAGATCTACGCGGCCCTCGATGAGGATCACCGCCTGGTGCTGGAGTACAAGTTCTTCGAGCCCTACTTCTACACGATGGACATCCCCGACTGGGGCACCTCGCTGCTGCACTGCCTGGCCCTGGGGGAGCGGGCGGTCGTCGTGCTGGACACCGGGCACCACGCCCCGAACACCAACATCGAGTTCATCGTCGCGCAGCTCCTTCGCGCGGGGCGACTTGGTGCCTTCGACTTCAACTCCCGGTTCTACGCCGACGACGACCTGATGGTCGGGGCCGCCGACCCGTTCCAGCTGTTCCGCATCCTCCACGAGATCGTCAGCGGAGATGCGCTGAGCCCGAACTCCGGGGTCAACTTCATGCTCGACCAGTGCCACAACATCGAGGACAAGATCCCCGGGCAGATCCGCTCGGTGATGAACATCCAGGAAGCGGCCGCGAAGGCCCTGTTGGTGGACGCCGAAGCCCTCGACGCGGCCCAGCAGTCGGGGGACGTCCTGGGTGCCAATGCCGTGCTCATGGACGCGTACAACACCGACGTCCGCGGGTTGCTCGCCCAGCTGCGCGAGTCTCGCGGACTGCCGCGCGACCCGTACGCCGCCTACGCGGCATCCGGTTACGCCGCGACGATCGCCGCCGATCGGGTCGGCGGTGCCCAAGCCGGCTGGGGCGCATGACATGTCCCACACGTTTGCCGCCGTCGACCTGGGCGCTTCCAGCGGCCGGGTGATGGTCGGACAGGTCACCGAGGGGGTGGTCGACCTGCAGGAGGTGAACCGGTTCGGCAACCACCCGGTCCGGGTCAACGGCACCTTGCAGTGGGACATCCTGTCCCTCTACCGGGGCCTCCTCGACGGCCTGGTCGTCGCGGGTCGCCACCCCGGGGGCCTGGTCGGGGTGGGGATCGACACCTGGGCGGTGGACTACGGGCTGCTCGACGCCGACGGGGCGTTGCTGGGCAACCCGGTGCACTACCGGGATGCTCGTACTGACGGGGTAGCTGCGAAGGTGATCGCCGACGCCGGGGCCGATCGGCTCTACGCCACCACCGGCCTGCAGACCCAACCCTTCAACACCCTGTTCCAGTTGGCCGCCGCCCGGGGCAGCGCCCAACTGGCGGCCGCCCGCCGGCTGCTGCTGATCCCAGACCTGCTGGCCTACTGGCTGACCGGCGTCCAGGGCGCCGAGCTGACGAACGCGTCGACCACCCAGCTGCTGGACGTGCGGCAACGGGATTGGGCCCCCGAGCTGCTTGCCGGGATCGGGATCGACGTGCGTCTGCTCCCACCGGTTCGCGAGCCGGGAATCGTCATCGGGCCAGTGCTGGCCGAGATCGCCACGCAACTGGGCCTGGGCTCGGATGTCCCGGTGATCGCGGTCGGATCCCATGACACCGCCTCGGCGATCGTCGCGGTTCCCGCCCAGCGTGCGGACTTCGCCTACATCTCGTGCGGAACCTGGTCGCTGGTCGGTGTCGAGCTGGCCGAACCCGTGCTGACCGAGGCCAGCCGCCAGGCGAACTTCACCAACGAACTCGGCGTTGACGGCACCGTGCGCTACCTCAAGAACGTGATGGGGCTGTGGATGCTCTCCGAGTCGATCCGAGCCTGGCAGTCGCGAGGCATGCGCGTCGAACTGGCCGACCTCCTCGGCCAGGCGGCCCGGATCCGACCACTGCGCACCGTCGTGGATGCGGCCTCGCCGACCTTCCTGGCCCCCGGGGACATGCCCGAACGGATCATCGCGGCCGCCGCAGCCACCAGCCAGCCGATCCCCGCGTCCCCAGCGGAGATCGTGCGGTGCATCCTCGACTCCCTCGCGCTGGCCTACCGCGGCGCCCTGCGCCAAGCCTCGGAGCTGTCCGGCCATCAGATCGGCGTGGTGCACCTGGTCGGGGGAGGGGTGCGCAACCACCTGTTGTGCCAACTCACTGCCGATGCCACGGGCCTGCCCGTGGTTGCCGGCCCCGTTGAGGGTGCTGCCCTGGGCAACGTCCTGATCCAGGCCCGCACCGTGGGTGCCCTCCCCGGGGACCTCGCTGACTTGCGCGCCGTCGCGGCTGCCAGCAGCGAGTTGCACCGCTACGAACCGGGGCCCGACCACACTCTGTGGGCCGAGGCGGAGGCGCGCCTGGCCCGATGACGCGAAACCGGAACGCACCCCACCCAGAACCCAGAGCCACACAACGCCAAGGAGTACGAGCATGACCGCCCCCGCACGCCAGCCAATCAGCAGGGCCAGCAAGGAGCTGCGCGAGCAGATCC
The DNA here is from genome assembly GCA_963774745.1 of uncultured Actinomycetes bacterium. GTDB lineage: Bacteria > Actinomycetota > Actinomycetes > S36-B12 > CAIYMF01 > Prado023. The sequence goes on from CAVZGE010000006.1 coordinate 298,840, forward strand.
TCTACTACTGCCGGGAGTCCGTGCGATGCGGACTGAACTTCAACACCCAGGGCAACATCAGCGTCCGGCTGCCCGGCCATGACGCGATCGTGATCACGCCCAGCGACATCCGCTACGACGCACTGAACCCCGAGGACATGATCGTCGTCAGCTACGACGGGACCGTGCTCGAGGGCAGCCAGCTCGATGTGTCACTGCTTCCCTCGACCGAGCTTCCGGTTCACCTGGCCCACTACCGGGCACGCCCCGAAGCCACCGCGATCGTGCACACCGAGTCCACGTTCGTCAACGTGCTCGGGGCCCTGGGCCAGCGCATCGACCCGGTCCTGCTCAACATGGTCCTCTACGCCAAGGGCCCGGTGCCGGTCATGCCGTTCGAGTTCTCCACGAATGCCTCGTTCGGTGAGCGGTCAGCCGAGATCATGGGCACCGAGGTCAATGCGGTCGTCTGGGCCAACCACGGCTTGCTCGCGGTCGGCACCTCGCTGAAGCTCGCCTTCAAGGTCGCCGTCGCCGTCGAGGAGAACGCCGAGGTCCTCTACTACGCCCAGCGCGCTGGAACGGCCAACGTCCTGGTCTACGACCAGATCGAGGTCCCCGAGGGTGCCCGCCTTCCCTGAACGTCGCGCACTCGGCCACCGGTCAGGGCTCGCAGCGTTTCGCACGGGAGCCCTGATCAGGCCGAGTCGTCGGCGGTGCCTCCGGGTGTGGCGGCCCACACGCACTGAAGCGATTCATGTCACAATGCCCTCAGGAACGGACCGCCGATCGGGCTCCGGTCGGCGCGCAGGGGAGGGCGGGAATCGTGACAGCGACACCGCGGATCACCGACGTGGCGGCGCAGGCTGGTGTGTCGGTGGGGACCGTGTCGAACGTCCTGAACAGGCCGCACCTGGTGGCTGAGGCAACCCGGCGGCGCGTGACCGAGGCGATCGAGTCCCTCGGGTTCACCCGCAACGAATCCGCGCGCCAGCTGCGGGCCGGCTCCAGCCGGGCCGTGGGCCTGATCGTCCTCGACGCCGCCAACCCGTTCTTCACCGATGTGGCGCGCGGCGTCGAAGACGCTGTCGACGGCGTGGGCGGGGTCGTCCTGCTGGGCAACAGCGCCGGGGACGAGCGCCGGGAACGGCGCTACCTGGAGCTCTTCGAGGAGCAGCGCGTGCGCGGCGTGCTGATCGCCCCCGCAGGAGATTCCGCTCCCGACCTGGGCGCACTGGCCCGGCTGCGGATTCCGGTGGTGCTGCTCGACCGCGCCGCGGATGACACGTCCCACTCGTCGATATCCGTCGATGACGTCGCCGGGGGAGTCCTGGCCGCGAAGCATCTGGTGGCGCAGGGCCACCGACGCGTCGCCTTCGTCGGAGGCCCATCAGCGCTGCGACAGGTTCGCGACCGCAGCCAAGGGGCCCAAGCCGTGGTCGAGGCAACCCCGGGTGCCAGCCTGCTGGCGATCTCCACACCCGGGTTGACCGTCTCGGCTGGACGCACCGCCGCCGACGACATCGCCGGATGGCCCGAGGACCATCGACCCACCGCGGTCTTCGCGGCCAATGACCTCCTGGCAATCGGACTCCTCCAAGGGCTCCTGAGCCACGGTCTGCGGATCCCCCAGGATGTGGCGATCGTCGGATTCGACGACATCGAGTTCGCCGCAGCCGCCACGGTCCCCCTGTCCTCGATCCGCCAGCCCCGCGAGGAGCTGGGACGACGTGGGGCGGAGCTGCTCTACCAGGAGATCGAGCTGACCGAGGCCGGGATCCCGGTCGCACACCAACACGTGAAGTTCCAACCCGAACTCGTCGTTCGGGAGTCCTCGGCGTAACAGGCCCCGCCCCGCCCCGCCACACCCAGCACGGTGGGAGTGGCAAACCGCGGCCGAGGGTCAGGCGAAGCAACCTCATCCACCAGGAATTGAAACGATTTACTTTTCGGTGCCGGGCCTGTACCGTGAGGAGCACGCCGCCGAAATCGACGGTGTCGCACCACCCTCCACACGGATCGTCCGGCACGTACCTGCCGGTGAAGGGAAAGGATCATCATGGCCAGTGTGACGTTCAAGGGCGCCACCCGGATCTACCCGGGGTCGACCAAGCCCGCTCTCGACAAGCTCGACCTCGAGGTCAAGGACCAGGAGTTCCTGGTCCTCGTTGGACCCTCGGGCTGCGGGAAGTCGACCTGTCTGCGGATGCTCGCCGGCCTCGAGGAGGTCAACGAGGGCGCGATCTTCATCGGAGACCGTGACGTCACCAACCTGGCTCCGAAGGACCGCGACATCGCGATGGTGTTCCAGTCCTACGCCCTGTACCCGCACATGACCGTGCGGGAGAACATGGGCTTCGCCCTGCAGATCGCCGGCATGGACAAGAAGGAGATCGAGTCCCGGGTCCTGGAGGCCGCGAAGATCCTGGACCTCGAGCCTTACCTGGAGCGCAAGCCCAAGGCCATGTCCGGCGGGCAGCGCCAGCGTGTGGCGATGGGCCGGGCGATCGTGCGCAACCCGCAGGTGTTCCTGATGGACGAGCCGCTGTCGAACCTGGACGCGAAGCTGCGGGTGCAGACCCGCACCCAGATCGCCAAGCTGCAGCGCGACCTCGGGGTCACCACCGTCTACGTCACCCACGACCAGACCGAGGCCATGACCATGGGCGACCGGATCGCCGTGCTCAAGGACGGCCTTCTGATGCAGGTCGGCACCCCACAGGAGCTCTACGACACCCCCAACAACGTGTTCGTCGCCGGGTTCATCGGCTCACCGGCGATGAACATCATCGAAGCCCCCCTGGTCGAGGGCAACATCCGCCTGGGCGCCAAATCCGTGCCCGTGCCCGAGGCCGCAGCCAAGGTCCTGGCCGACCGCGGGCGCAAGAGCGTGGTCATGGGCATGCGCCCCGAGGACCTGCGGATCTCGGACTCCGAGACCGCGTGGCCCGTCGAGGTCCAGCTCGTCGAGGGCCTAGGTGCTGATGCCTACGTCTACACCGAGGTCCAGCTCCCCGGCGGTCTGACCAAGGAGATCGTGGTCCGCACCGACGGCCGCCAACACCCCGCCCGCGGATCCATGCTCGGTCTGGAAGCCATCGCCCACCACACGCACCTCTTCGACCCCGAAACCGGCGAACGCCTGCAGTACTGACCCGAGGCGGTGGGTCGACGCCCATCACCGGCCGCCACTCGGCCACGCGACGCCGACGTCGCGGAACTCGGCCCGTCGTGGGTCACGTCGCGGACGGAGGGACGGCGTGTTGCACTTCTCGCACGGTCTCGGAGGCGAATCCGAGCCGGCGCTGATCGAGGCCTACCTCCTGGCTGACTCGCCCGAGTTCCAGCAGGGCGTCGCCCGACCCGCTGTCATCATCTGCCCGGGTGGGGGATACCTGGCCACCTCGGATCGGGAAGCCGAACCGGTTGCGCTGCGCTTCAATGCGATGGGCTATCACGCGATCGTGCTGCGGTATCGGACACAGTTCATGCCGTTCGTTGCAGGCACCGCGAACGCGTCGGGGTCACGAACGACCCCGCGGTCGCTGTGGCCGGGTCCGCTGCTGGACTTGGGGCGCGCGGTCGCACTCGTCCGTGAACGGGCTGAGGAGTGGCGCATCGATCCCCATCGACTGGCCATCTGCGGGTTCTCCGCCGGCGGGCATCTGGCGGCCGCGTTGGCGACTGGATGGCACGAGCCCGCGCTCGCCGACCGGCTCGAGCTGACCAGCGAGGTGCTTCGCCCGACCACAGTCATCTTGGGCTACCCGGTGCTCGACTACCACTTGATGACCGACCTCGTCGCTCGTCGGGCTGACCCCGAGACCCGCGAGTTGAACGCCCTGATCCGTGAGGCGTCGTTCGGCACCGCGGATCCCACCGAGGAGCAGCTGACCCTCATCAGCCCGCGTGCGGCGGTCTCGACTCAGACCGTGCCCTGCTTCCTGTGGCACACCGCCGATGACGCGCTGGTCTACGTCGAGAACTCGTTGGACTTCGCTCGGGCTCTCGCCGATCACGCCATCCCGTTCGAGCTGCACATCTTCCCGACGGGCCCACACGGACTCTCCCTTGCCGACGCGACCACGGCCAACAGCCCGGCGATGGTCAACCCCGACTGTGCGGTGTGGATCGACATGGCCCGCACATGGCTGCGTCGCTGGTTCGCCGCACCCTGAAGCCACCAGGGCGCGGGGCGTGCGGTGGTCGGGAACCCCTACCCGAGCTGCGCCATCCGAGGGAGTGCGGGCACCGAGGTCGAGTTCCGGACCACGAGCGTCGGGTCCAGCACCACATGCCGAGACTCGGTGCGGGACCCCGAGATGCGCTCCAACAGAAGCGCGACGGCGGTTTCGCCGGTCAGGACGCCGTACTGATCGACTGTCGTGAGAGACACCAACGGGTGGCTCGCGAGCTCGATGTTGTCATACCCGACGATCGAGACCTCGCCTGCCGTCAGCCCGCGCTCGGCCACGGCTCGAAGCGCGCCGATCGCCAGGGTGTCGTTGCCGGCGAGTACCGCAGTGGGTGGCTCCTCCTGGTCAAGCAGACCCAACGTGGCCTCGTAGGCGGAGTGCTCCGTCGCATCGGAGATCACGATTTGGGGGGCCAATCCCTGGTCGGCCATGCGCTCCAGGTACGTCGCTTCGCGGATCGCGTGAGGTGGCCGGGATTCTGGCACGTCCGGGGCGGTACGCACGGTCAGGTGCGCGATGCGTGTGTGCCCCAGGGTGAGCAGGTGATTCATCGCCAGCGCGACACCAGCGCGATCGTCGTTGGTGACCGTGTCGTAGTTGCGCGCCTGATCATGTCGGCCGAGCAACACCACGGGCACATCCTCGGCCAGCCGCTCCAGTGACCTCGGACTCACGTCCAGCGAAATGGCGATGATCCCATCAACCTGTCGATCGACCAGCGCATCGAGCACCTGCTCGTCGCCAGAGCCCTCCAATGCCGGAGCGATGATCAGCTGGTAGCCACTCCCCGTCAGCTTCCGGGCAGCGCCGGTGGTGACCTGCGTGAAGAAGTCATTGCCGAGCTGGGGGATCTCGGAGCCGATCGCGATGGTGTAGGTCTGCCCACGCATGCCGCGAGCTCCGATGCGCGGCCGATAGCCGAGCGCGTCGATCGACTCCTGCACCCGCTGACGCATGGCCGGGCTGACGCCATACGCGTTGCGGATCACCTTGGACACGGCACCCTTCGAGACGCCGGCGTGCTCGGCGACGTCCCCAAGCGAGGGCCGCCGCCTGCCTTCGGATTGTGCACTCCCTGAGGCCATGCCTGTTCCCATCCAACGAGACGAGGTACACCGACGCATGTCACCCTACCCCCAAAGTGTAGACCGATCCACGCACCGAGATGAAACGATCCAAAGTTTTGTGAACTGATTTACGTAGAACGGTTGACACTGCCTCTTCGGCGGGGCTATCGTCGGTCTCGGCTCGACCGCACGGTCAAGGTTTTCCGTATCTGGACGAGACCACGTCTGAGCGCCAGCACAGGCGTTTCAACTTCAAGTCGATGGAGAGCGTCATGCGTAGAGCACCTGCAGTACTGACCGCGGCCGCCACCGCTCTGGCCCTGAGCCTGGCCGGGTGTGGTTCGGGCTCGTCCGAGGATTCGAGCGACGGCGCCGCCAGTGGCGGGCCCCAGGTCCTGACGATGTCGGCCTGGGCCGATGACAAGGTCGCTGAGGCGGTCATCGCCCAGTTCGAGAAGGACAACCCCGGCGTCACTGTCGAGTACACCGGCCTCCCGTGGCCGGGGATCCTCACTCAGATCAACACCGAGCTCGTCTCGGGCACCGCCTCGGACGTCGTGGTGGTCTTCCCCGGCAACGGCAACCCGATCACGGCCCAGACCCTGGCCAAGGGCAACTTCCTGGCAGACCTCACCTCGGCGAGCTGGGTTTCTGAGTTCAACGACGCCAACAAGGCCGTGATGGGTGCGGGTGGCAAGATCTTGATGGGCGCCAACAACTTCACAATCATCCCGGCGCTGTACAACTCGCAGGCCCTCAAGGACGTCGGGGCCACGCCGCCGACCACCTTCAGCGAGGTGCTGCAGCTGTGCGCAACCGCGAAGGCCGCGGACAAGGTCGCCTACAGCCTGGCCGGCCTTGCCGGCGGCAACTACCACCTGCTTCCGTACGCGCTCACAGCGTCCCTGGTGTATGGCCCGACGCCTGACTTCGTGGAGCAGCAGACGGCGGGCACCGCGTCGTTCAGCAACTCGGAGTGGACCACCGCGCTGGACAAGTTCCGGCAGATGATCGACGCGGGCTGCTTCACCGAGGACGCGACGGGCACCAAGTTGGAGGCCGCGCAGGAGCAGGTCGCCAAGGGCGAGGCGCTCGGCATGGTGGCGGTCAGCACCCAGATCGGCGCGATCGAGAGGATGGCTCCCGAGGGAACCGCCTTCGAGACAGCCGCACTGCCGGCTACCGACGATGCCGCGCAGACGATCCTCCCGGTCGGGCTCGGATCGGGTTACGGCGTGAACGCGAAGGCCAAGAACCCCGAACTGGCCAAGAAGCTCGTCGACTTCTTCATGTCGCAGGAGGGCATGCAGATCGCAATTGACGCGGGCTCCATCTTCCCGAGCGTCCCGGTCGAGGGGTTCGAGCCCATCCCGGCACTGGCCGGGGTGACCCCCCAGGCGCAGAGCGACAAGACGGCTTCCTTCCCCGACCAGACCTGGCCGAACTCGGTGGTCAACCAGACCTACACCGACGGTCTGCAGGGCTTCATCGGCGGCCAGACCTCCGCTGCAGATCTGCTGAAGTCCATGGACGACGCCTTCAACAGCTGATCGCAGTACTCGTCAACGGCGGTGCGATGCGCTTGGCATCGAGGGGCATCGCACCGCCGGCCCGTTCCACCCCCGAGCAAGCTAAGGAGCAGCGTCATGGGAATGGCGACCGCAGTGCGCACAACCAAGCGACCATCCTCACGTCGGTACCGTGGCTACGCCCACTCGGTGTGGTGGTTCATCCTCCCCGCGGCAGCGGTCTACATCTTCGCTGTGGTCGTGCCCAGCGTCCGGGGTAGCCTGCTCGGCTTCACCGACTGGGACGGCGTCAGCCCGAACCCGCAGTGGGTCGGGCTGGATCAGTTCCGGCGGATCCTGGATGATCCCTACGGAATGACGGCGGTCAAGAACACGCTCCTGCTCGCCGTGGCGGTCACGATCTTCCAGAACGTCATCGGCCTACTCATCGCACTGGCGGTGAACAGCCGCATCAAGACACGCAACATCCTGCGCGTCATCTTCTTCGCCCCGGTGGTGATCACGACGATTGCCGTCGGCTTCCTCTGGCAGAACCTGTTCGCCCCTGACGGCGCCATCAACGTGGTGCTGGACGCGGTCGGCCTGGGCGCCTTCCAGCAGAACTGGTTGGGCGACCCCGCCACCGCCATCTGGACGATCGTGGTCGTTGACTGCTGGCAGTTCATCGGCTACTCGATGGTGATCTTCCTCGCCGGTCTGCAGAGCATTCCCGAAGAGGTGATAGAAGCGGCCGCGCTCGACGGGGCCGGCCCGATCCGCCGATTCTGGTCGATCACCCGACCCCTGCTGGCCCCCGCGATCACCGTCAACCTCATGCTGACGCTGATCGGCACGCTGAAGTTGTTCGACCAGGTCTTCGTCATGACTCAGGGCGGGCCCGCCGGAGCAACGAACACGATCTCCACATTGATCTACGCGAACGCGTTCAACCTCGGCCGATTCGGGTACGGCGCAGCGCTCGCCGTCGTACTGACCATTTTCGTCGCGGCGGTCTCATCCGTGCAGTACTGGATGCTGTCCCGTCAGGAGGCCTGACATGTATCGATACACCTGGCGTACGTCCATCCTCGAGTTCGTCATGATCGCCGTGGCCCTGCTCTTCCTGTTCCCCCTGTACGTACTGGTGAACCTGTCACTCAAGGCGCCCGGCGACCAGAGCGCGACCCTCGCCCTGCCCGAGCAACCCACCCTGCAGAACTTCGCCGACGCGTGGCAGCAAGGCGGGCTCGGTGATGCCCTGATCAACAGCGCGATCGTCACCGGCGCGACCGTGTTCTTCGTGGTCCTGTTCGCCTCCACCGCCGCGTACCCCCTGTCGAGGGTGGGCGCGCGCTGGTCGCGCATGGCCTACTTCGGCTTCCTCGCCGGGCTCCTGCTGCCGATGCAGCTGGCGCTGCTCCCGCTGTACCAGACCATCCGGGACCTCGGCCTCCTGGGCACGCTGACCGGTGTCGTCCTGGTCAACGTCGGCACCAGCATGCCGCTGTCGATCTTCCTGTACGCGACCTTCATGCGCGCCCTGCCCGTGGAGTTCGAGGAGGCCGCGGCCCTCGATGGTGCCGGTCCGATCCGGGCCTTCCGCTCCGTGGTCTTCCCGTTGCTGCGCCCGATCACGGCGACGGTGGTCATCCTGACCGCCGTGTTCACCTGGAACGACTTCCTGACGCCTCTGCTCTACCTGTCGGGTTCGCAGAACAAGACGATCACGGTGGCCGTCTATGGGTTCGTCGGCCAGTACGGCGCACAGTGGAACCTCATCTTCGCCGGGATCATCATCAGCATCCTGCCGATCCTGATTGCCTACTTCTTCCTGCAGCGCCACATCGTCCAAGGCTTCGCTGGCGGGCTCAAGGGCTGACGAGCTCAGCATGCGCCCTGCCCCGGCTCGGCAGCTGCGGGCCGTCAGGCAGGGCGCCCAGGACCTGGCTGGCTCATCACGTGCCGCGGTGGGTCCAACCAATTCAGAGGGGATGAACCATGAAACCGCAGTTCATTGCCGCGGACACCGAACCAGACAGCGCACCGCTGTTCCGACGGGACTTCGTCCTCGATCCCGGGCATGGCGCGCTGACCTCCGCGATCCTGTCGCTCAGCGCGCTGGGGGTGTGCGAGGCGTGGATCAACGGCTCCGCGGTCTCCGACAGCCTGCTCACCCCCGGATGGACGAGCTACGAATGGCGGGCGCACTACGTCGAACATGACGTGACCCCGCTGATCGCCCGGCAATCCACCCTGGGAATCGCGGTCGGCAACGGCTGGTTCCGGGGCCGCCTGGGCTGGATCGAAACTCGGCGGTACGGCGACACGGTAGCCGCGTTCGCGCGGCTGCGGCTGCGCTTCGAGGACGGCCACGAGCAGTGGGTGGTGACCGACGAGTCGTGGAAGGTCGGACCGAGCGCGATCACCTCCAACGACCTCTACGACGGCCAGAGCATCGACGCCAGGAGACTCGATGACCGCTGGATGAGGCCCGGCTTCGTGGACGACACATGGGGCGGGGTCCATACCGTCGACTATCAGGGCCAACTCACGCTGGACCCGGCCCCGCCAGTGCGCCGCATCGACGAGCTCCGGCCGGTCGCGGTGTGGCGCGGCCCTTCGCAGTCGATCCTGGTCGACTTCGGGCAGAACATCGTCGGGTTCTGCCGGGTTCACGTGAACGGGCCGTCAGGGGCCGAGCTCACCATCCGCCACGCCGAAGTCCTCGACGACGGCGAGCTGGCGCGCAAACCCCTGCGCTCGGCCGGCGCCACCGACCGCTACACCCTCAGCGGCCAGCCCGACGTCTTCGAACCGACCTTCACCTTCCACGGGTTCCGCTACGCGGAGCTGATCGGGTGGCCCGCCGACCAGGCAGAGGTCTGGGATAGCGTGACCGCGATCGCCATCTCCTCGGACCTGGCCCGCACCGGCACGTTCGCCTGTTCCGTGCCGGAGCTCAACCAGCTGCACGAGAACATCGTCCGGGGGATGCGCGGCAACTTCATCGACCTGCCCACCGATTGCCCGCAGCGCGACGAACGCCTGGGCTGGACCGGAGACATCGCCGCCTTCGCCCCCACAGCCGCCTACCTGTTCGACGTCAAGGCGTTCCTCGCCGATTGGCTGGCTGACCTCCGCCTCGAGCAGGCCCACCGCGGCGGGGTCGTCCCCTTCACCGTCCCCGACATCCTCAAGTACGCCGTGAACCCGCAACCGGGCGCCACCACCACCGAGGCCGCCGCGTTCTGGAGCGATGCAGCCGTCTGGGTGCCGTGGGCGCTGTGGGAGGCCTACGGCGATCCGGAGGTACTCAGCGCCGCGTTCGAATCGATGGTGGCCCACGGCCGGCGCGTGCGGTCGCTGCTCTCCGCGTCCGGGGTGTGGGACACCGGCTTCCAGTTCGGTGACTGGCTGGACCCGGACGCCCCGGCGGGACATCCTGAGCAGGCCAAGGCAGACCCCGGAGTCGTCGCGACAGCGGGCGCCTTCCGCACCGCGCAACGGATCGGGGCCGCTGCAGACATCCTGGGTCGCACCGCCGAGGCCGACGAGTTCACGGAGCTGGCCACCCGGCTGCGCCGAGGGTTCCAGCGCGAGTACGTACAGGGCCAACGCATCCTGAGCGACTGCCCGACCGTCTACTCCCTTGCCATCGTCTTCGGGCTGCTCGACGCCGAACAGCGCCAGTGGGCCGGCCTGCGCCTGGCGGAGCTCTCCGCGGGCAACGGCTTCAGGATCGCCACCGGCTTCGCCGGAACACCCTTCATCGCCGAGGCCCTCACCTCAACCGGGCACACCGACGTGGCCTACAAGCTGCTCCTGCAGCGCGAGTGCCCGTCCTGGCTGTACCCGGTGACCATGGGCGCTACCACCATTTGGGAACGCTGGGACTCCATGCTGCCTGACGGTCGGATCAACCCGGGCGAGATGACCAGCTTCAACCACTACGCGCTGGGAGCGGTGGCCGACTGGCTGCACCGCGAGGTCGGCGGCCTAGCCCCACTCGAGCCTGGCTACCGGCGAATTCGGGTGGCCCCCCAGGTCGGGCACGGAATCGACTGGGCCGGCACCTCCCTGAGGACCCCGCACGGGATGGCGGCCGTGCGCTGGGAACGCGTTGACGACGCCATGACCCTGGAGGTCACCGTCCCCACAGGCACAACAGCTGAGGTTGTGTGGGGAGCCATGGACGACATGATCCTGGGCCCAGGCACGCACCGCTTGGTGCTACCGGCACTGGCCATCGCGCAGTAGACGAGGAGGAGCCTGATGCCCAGCAGCGAAGACCCACGAAACGACCATCTGCCGTACACCAACCCCGCACTTCCCGTGGAAGACCGCGTGCAGGACCTCCTCGCGCGCATGACCTTGGCCGAGAAGGTCGGGCAGATGCTGCAACTGGACGCCCGCGGCAACCTCACAGAACTCGTCCAATCCCAACTCGTCGGATCCCTGCTGCACGCATCGCCCGAGCGGATGCTTCAAGCCCGCCAACTCGTCCTGCAGACCCGCCTGCAGATCCCGCTGCTCATGGCCGACGACTGCATCCACGGACACTCGTTCTGGCCCGGTGCCACCATCTTCCCAACGCAACTGGCGATGGCGGCGACCTGGGACCCCGAGCTGCTGGAGCGAGGCGCCCGCGCCGCTGCGCTGGAGATCGCGTCGACAGGGCTGCACTGGACGTTCTCACCCGTGCTCTGCATCGCCCGAGACCTGCGCTGGGGCAGGGTGGGCGAGACCTTCGGCGAGGACCCCGTCCTCATCGGTGAGCTTGGAGCGGCGATGATCCGGGGCTACCAAGGGGACGGCTCAGGCGACAGGACCTCCGTCATGGCGACAGCGAAGCATTTCGCGGGCTACTCCGAGACGCAGGGCGGCCGCGACGCCAGCGAGGCCGACCTCAGCCAACGCAAGTTGCGCGCCTGGTTCCTGCCCCCGTTCCAACGGGCCGTGGAAGCTGGCTGCAAGACCTTCATGCTGGGCTACCAGGCGATCGACGGAGTGCCGATCACCGCGAACCGGTGGCTCTTGAACGATGTGCTCAAGGGGGAGTGGGGATTCCGGGGCACCCTCATCACCGACTGGGACAACGTCGGCCGAATGGTGTGGGAACAGCGCGTCTGCGCCGATGACATCGAAGCGGCCGTCCTGGCGGTGAACGCCGGCAACGACCTAGTGATGAACACCCCCCAGTTCTTCGACGCGGCCCAAGCCGCCGTCGCACAGGGCCGGCTCAGCGAACAGCCGATCGACGACGCCGTCCGCCGGATCCTGAGACTGAAGTTCGAGCTCGGCCTCTTCGAGGATCCGCGCAACCCCGACCCGGATCTGCAGAAGGTCGTCGTGGGCGCCCCGCAGCATCGCGCCATCAATGAGGAGATGGCCCGGCGCTGCCTGGTACTGCTCCACAACCAGGGTCTGCTTCCGTTCCAAGGTGGTCTCATACGCGGGAGCTCCGGACGCGCGTGGAGCGGCACCCCGTGGCGGGTTGCAGTCGTCGGCCCGCTGGCTGACGATCCACACGCCCAACTCGGCGACTGGGCCGGAGCGTCAGGCCAGGTCGACTGGATGGACCAAGGGCATCCCCGGGAGCTGACCTCAACCGTCCTCGACGGCATTCGCGAACTCGCACCCGCGGACTGGACCATCAGCCATCACCGCGGCGCCGACATCGGTCGACTGATCCCGGACCCTGCTGGCCCGACCTACCTCGATGGGCAACCTCGCCCCCCGCTCTTCGTGCCGGCGCAAACCGATCCATCGATGCTGGCCGACGCGCGCGCGGTCGCGGCAGATTCGGACGTCGTCATCGCGGTCGTGGGCGACACAGTCGCCCTCACCGGCGAAGGGCGCTCAACCGCGACCCTCGAACTGCAGGGCGCCCAGATCGCGTTGCTCGACGAGCTCTCCAGGTCGGGGACGCCATACGTGGTAGTCCTCATCCAGTCGAAACCCTCAACACTGCCCACATCGGCGCTCAACGCCGGGGCGATCATTCAAGCCTTCAATCCGGGCATGCAGGGGGGTCGCGCGGTCGCCGAGCTGCTGTTCGGCCTCATCGAACCCACCGGCCGGCTGCCCATCAGCGTCGCTCGGCACGCCGGCCAACTCCCCGTCTTCTACAACCAGGTGCGGGGGCAGCACGGGGACCGATACGCCGACCTGACGCAAGAGCCCCAGTACGCCTTCGGCTACGGACTCAGCTATACAACCGTGGAGTACAGCAACCTGCATCTCTCGGTGACGCACCTGGCACCTGACGAGACGCTGCACGGCACGGTGACACTCACCAACACCGGCAGCCGACCCTCGCTTGAGACCGTGCAGGTATACGTCTCCGACCTGGTCACAACCGTCACGTGGGCGGAGCGTGAGCTCAAGACCTTCACGCAGGTGATGGTGCCCCCCCATTCCAGCGTCGACGCTGAATTCGCCCTACCGATCGCGGACTGCTCCATCGTGGACGCGGAAGGGAGGAGGGTCGTCGAACCAGGCGATTTCAAGATCCTGGTCGGATCGAGTTCTCGCCTGTCGGATCTGCTCGACGCCCAGTTCACGGTGTTGCGGGCCCCGAAGAAGTAGTGGGCGGGCCGCAGGTATGTCGCGGGCAAGGTGACCGTCACCTTGGTCAGCCCACCGGCCCCCAGCTGACCCCGGGGCGACTGTAGACACCGGGGGCTAGGTCTCCTCACTGCGCTGCCTGCGGTTCATCGGGACTCCTCAGGAATGGATCGGTCCTGTGGCCTTAAGCCTGGCCACGTAGGGCAGATTGCGCAGACGGTCCCGCCAGGGCAGCCCGAAGCCAACGAGGATCTCGTCGCTGTCCATCTGGTAGCCGTAGTACTGGCGAACGGGAATGTCGACGCGACCTGGCTTCACGAACAACGTGGCCACCGAGAGGGATGCCGGCTCATACGCCTCAAGATGGTCCACGAGACGCTTCATAGTGCCACCGGACTCGATCGCGTCGTCGACAACGATCACATCCCGACCGGCGATGGGGATGTTCTGCTGGTAGATGATCGGCGAGGCGTTGTTCCGCTCGCCGGGGGTGTGCGGGCAGGAGATGTAGTCCATCTCGATGTCGAACGTCAACCGGCGGACCAGATCCGCGGTGGCCAGGATCCCGCCGGGCACGACGGTGATGACCACCGCTGAGCTGAAGTCGCGGTTGATGCCCTGCGCGACTCGACCGATTCCCTCGCGGATCTGGTCGGCGCTCAGCACTGTCTCGCCGATGGACTCGTTCACCTGGTCATTGCCTCTCTGCATGGGTGGGCAGGGTGCCAGTGGGTTGCGTGCCCGGATCCGTTGCTCACTGAGTTCAGGTCCTTCTCTGGTTCAGCCTCGCTGGTGGGTGAGGGGCGCTTCCACCTGCCCATCATGGGCGCCTGCGCCGCCAACCCGCATACCGGGCCGACCGTCGCCGCGTGTAGCGCGGCCCGCGTCGAACGTGCGGAACGGGCCGCGTCACGGCACGTCTTGGTAGCCCGCACTGCCGCCGACAACCCGACCCCTACCGCCGCGTAGCGGCCAGGTACGACGCGTGGCTTACCCACGTCCATGGACGCACTGCGATCGGCGTTCACCTGTCCAATCTCACCCAGCGTGACCAAGGCGGGAACGGGCCCATTTGCGAGGTGAATCTCGCCGCCGGAGTGTCGGATTAGGGTGTCAGTGATCACTCAATGTGACTGACGACCGACCTGGTCGGGGCCCAGGTGGCGGCCTGGGTCAGGGCTGTGCGACCGGCGATCAGGTCGCCGGGGTTCAGGGGGCCACGGCCAGGGCCCGGGTGATGGAGGGGGACCCGCCTGACGCGCGTCGCGCACGGTCTAGCCGACCGGCGAGTCGCGGAGCGGGTCGAAGTGGTTGATCACGCGTGTGATGCGCAGGCCGAGTGTGGACTCGTCGGCTCCGGACGCGATGTGCGTGAGGATCGTGCCGAGGAAAGCGCTGGAGGCGTCGAGGGCGCGCTCGCGATCCCCGGAGAGTGGTTGGATCAGGTCGGCCAGGTGGCCGGTGAAGCGCCGGACGACGGGGTGCAGCGACGGATCTCGCGTCGCGGTCACCATCAGTTCGAACAGGGCGCGGCACTCTCGTTGCATCTCCCCGTCAAGGCGGCGGGCCAGTTCGGCGGCGACCTGCGGGACGTCGCGTGCGGTGGGGGTGGCATCCAGGAGGTCCTCAAGGGTGGCGCCGACGCGGTCGGCGGCGAAGGTGAGTGTCTGCTGGCGGAGGTGCTCCGAGCTGGCGAAGTGATACGTCACCAGAGCCGGCGACACGCCCGCCTCGACTGCGACGGAGCGGTGAGTCAGGGCGGGGAGGCCGGAGTCCGCGACGACGGTGAGGGCGGCCTCGAGGATGGCGGCGCGGCTGAGTTCGCCACGGGCACGTCGACCATCTGCTGTGGCGCCCATGGCACCTCCCCTTCCAAGGCTATCTGAACAAATGTACAGTAAGATGAGCGCGTTTCGGAGAGGAGTCCAGCGATGTCGAGGTCCGTGGTGATTGGGCACCCAGCGGAGCTCGGAGACGTCATCACGAGGCCCGGCACGCTGCGGCCCGAACACATAGGGCCGACGCTCCTGGGGATCTGCATGGCAGGGACGGTGGCGGCCTGGCTGGGCTACGCCGTCGGGAAGGCCGATCCCGTGGTGTTCCTGGGGGAGGCGCTGGGGTGCTGGAGTGTCGCGCTGATGTCCCTTGGCCTGGTCCTGATGGGCTTCCGCCGCCAACTGGAGGGCTGGTTCGGGGGTCTCGACAAGGTGATGCGCTGGCATAAGCGGTTGTCGATCGCAGGTGTCGTGCTGCTCGTGCCCCACATCCCGATGGCCACCACCGTCGCCAGCCGCGGCAACAGCTCGCCCCTCGCAGTGCTCAGCGCCGTCCTTCTGGGCGTGTTGATGCTCTGGACCCTCGGCCCTGCCCTGATCAGCCGGATCCCTCGGCTCGGTCTCCCGGCGCCGAGCGCCTTTCGGTGGGCGCACGCCCGGCCGTTCGCTCTTCCGGGAGGTGTGGCACGGTGGTTCGCCGACTACGACTGGTGGCGGCTATTCCACCGGGTCACCGTCGCCGCGGTCGGACTCGGGGCCATTCATGGACTGACGGACTCGTCGGCGCTGGCCCAGGTGCCGGCCCTTCGGTGGCTGCACGTCACACTCGCCGCAGCCGGGATAGCGTCCTACGTGTACCTGGAAACGCTCGGCCGGGGCTTTGAACCCGTCTATGACTACGCCGTCGTCGGACAGCCGGTGACCAGCGGAGGCGTCACCGAACTGGTCCTGGCCCCCGTCGGCCCCGGGATGCGGTTCGTGCCCGGCCAGTTCGCATCCCTGTCCCTTCCCGGCGGCCTGGGAAGCAGGAGTCACCCCTTCACGATCGCGAGTCAACCCGACGAGGCAGCCACCCTTCGGTTCAGCATCAAGGCGCTGGGCGACTTCACCTCCCAACTGCCCCACCTGGTCCACCCGGGAACCCCGGTCAAGGTACGCGGGCCCTTCGGACGGATGGATCACTGCACCGGGACACCGGTCCAGGTGTGGATCGCTGGCGGGGTGGGCGTCACGGCCTTCATGAGTTGGCTCCGGTCACTCGACCGCGTTCCCGTAGCCGGCCCGGTGCACTTCTACTACTCGGTGCGCAGCCGGCAGGGTGACCCCTTCTGGCGCGAGATCCTCGAGATCGCGGAGGCGCACCCGGAGATCACCGCGCAGATCATTGCCACCGACGAGGCGCCCCAACTCTCCGGACACGACATCGCCCGGGCCGTCGGCGACCTGCGTGCAGCGACGGTGTACCTGGCCGGGCCGCCTCCCATGCGCAAGGCGCTGCGCCGGAGCCTGGTCGCCGCGGGGCTGCCGCGGTCACGGTTCCACTCCGAGTACTTCACCTGGCGCTGACAGAACCGTTGGGCGGCCGCATCCCGTGGACGACTCACCGCGGCCGATCTGCCTCAGAACAAGTCGCGGCGCATGATCAGCCGTGGCATCTTGCTCGCGACGGCGTTCGTCGTCCCGATCGTGTCCATCCGACCGGGTGCCGCGAAGAGCGCGGACACCGCACAACCCCGGGACGTCTGGGCAACTACCCGGATAGGCCGCGACGCGACGCCGCGAGCTGGGCGCCTTCGGGGCGGGCGTGGCAGCGCCCAGTAGGACGCCTCTACCTTCTGCTGGCTCCAGCCGATGAGGGCGGGTGGCCCGATGCCCGATACGATTATGGAGTATGGCATAGTGCAGATATGAGCCCTGCTGGTGGCCCGGATACTCCGCCTCCGCCCCCGGTCGGCGCTGCGCGGCGCATCCCTGGCGTGACCCGGTTGCGGATGGTGGACAGTGCCGCGGTTCTGCTGGGTGCGCGTGGGGTCGCTGGGGTCACGGTGGATGCGGTCCTGGCCCACAGCGGGGCACCGCGCGGTTCGGTGTACCACCACTTCCCGGGTGGGCGCGATGAGATGCTGCTGGCCGGGCTCGACCGGGCTGGAGAGGTGATCTCCGCGAAGCTGGACCAGGCTCTGGAGGACGGGGATCCACATGCCGCGGTCGCATCGTTCGTGCGTTTCTGGAAGCGGCTGTTGGTCGGCTCGGAGTTCCGTGCCGGTTGTGGGGTCGTCGCGGTGGTGGTGGACAGCCGCCCGGATGTCCCTGAGGCCGTCGAGGGTGCGCGGGTCATCTTTGAGCGATGGCACGCGGGCATCACCGGCCTTCTCGTCGCGGACGGTTACGCCCCGTCGCGAGCCGAACGGCTGGCCACGCTCATGGTGGCCGCCATCGAGGGCGCGATCGTCCTGTGTCGAGCGCGTGGCGATGTGGCCCCGCTGGACGACGTCGCTGCCGAGATCGACCTGCTCCTGGACACCCGGTGACGTCGGTGAATCCGGCCACTCGCGTCGGACCGCCAACCGCCCACATGAGGAGACCACGATGACCAGCCCCGGAACCTGGCAGCCGACAGCGTGCATCCTCTGCGAGTGCAACTGCGGGATCGAGGTGCTGCTCGGCGACGACGGACGCACGTTCAGCAAGATCCGCGGGGACAAGCAGCATCCCGCTTCGCAGGGGTACACGTGCAACAAGGCCCTGCGCCTGGATCACTACCAGAACGGCCGAGTCGGGCGCCTGACCACGCCGCTGCGGCGCACACCGGCGGGCGACTTCGAGGCGATCGACTGGGACACGGCCATCGCGGAGATAGCCGACCGGCTGATGGCCGTTCGCGACTCCCATGGTGGGGAGACGATCTTCTACTACGGCGGCGGTGGGCAGGGCAACCATCTCGGCGGGGCTCACTCAACGGCGACCATGGCCGCCTACGGTGCCCGGTACCGCTCCAGCGCGCTGGCCCAGGAGAAGACTGGTGAGTTCTGGGTGAACGCCCGGATGCTCGGGAACTCGACCCGCGCCGACTTCGAGCATTGCGAGGTGGCGTTGTTCCTGGGCAAGAACCCCTACCAGTCCCATGGCTTCCCGCGGGCACGCAGCGTCCTGAAGGAGATCGCCAAGGATCCCGGGCGCTCGATGATCGTCGTCGACCCGGTGCGCACCGAGTCCGCCGAGTTGGCAGATGTCCACCTGCAGGTCCGACCGGGCACCGACCTGTACCTGATCACCGCGCTGGCCGCGGTCCTCGTGCAGTCCGACCTGGTCGACCATGAATGGATCGCCGAGCACACAGACGGGTTCGCCGCCGTCGCCGACGTGCTGACACGCGTGCCGGTGGGTCAGTACTGCGCGATCGCCGACGTCGAGGAGGCCCGCGTGCGCGCCGCCGCCGCGCTGATCGCCGGCGCGGAGTCGGTCGCCGTGTACGAGGACCTCGGCGTGCAGATGAATCGCGACTCCACGCTGGTCAGCTACGTGGAGAAGCTGGTCTGGTTGCTGACGGGCAACTTCGCCAAGCCCGGAGCCCAGTACGTGCCGTCCAACCTGTCCGCGATCGGGCGTGACCGTGGCCTGCCCATCGACGACGTGCCGCGCAGCCCGGTGGTCCGAGCGCCGATCTTCAGCGGCCTCGTCCCGTGCAACGTCATCGCCGAAGAGATCCTGGCCGACCATCCCGCCCGCTACCGGGCCATGCTCGTGGAGAGCTCCAACCCCGCGCACTCGCTGGCCGGCTCCGCGCACATGCGCACGGCGTTGCAGGCCCTGGACCTGCTGGTGGTCATCGACGTCGCCATGACCGAGACCGCCCGACTGGCCGACTACGTGCTCCCGGCGCCCACCCAGTTCGAGAAGTACGAAGCCACCTTCTACAACTTCGACTTCCCCCGCAACCTCCACCACCTGCGGCACCCCGTCCTCCCAGCCCCCGCGGGACTCCTTGCCGAGCCCGAGATCCACGCCCGCCTCGTCGAAGCCGCCGGGGCCCTGACAGAGCAGGACTACGAACCACTGCGCACGGCCGCCGAGCAGGGGCGGGCCGCGTACGCAGCCGTGTTCCTCCCGTTGATGGCCGACCCCACGATGCGGCGCTTGGCGCCGGTGCTCCTCTACCGCACGCTAGGTCCGACCCTGTCCGAGGGTGCGGCCGCGGCCGCGGTGCTCTGGGCAGCCGCCCACCAGCTCGCCGCGAGCGACCCCGCCGGGGTCACGCAGGCCGGCTACGGTGAGGGGCCCGCAGCTGGCGAGCAGCTCTTCGAGGCGATCCTGTCCGGCTCCCATGGCGTGGTCATCACCACCGACGAGTACGACGAGTCGTGGCGGCGGCTGCCGCGACAGCGGATCCAGCTGCACATCCCTGAGCTGCTCGACGCGATCGCAGCCCTGCCCGACCGGCCGGTCCCGGCCAACGATCCGGAGTACCCCTACGTGCTGTCCGCCGGGGAAAGGCGGGCCTTCACCGCCAACACCATCATCCGGGACCCCGAGTGGCGGCGGCGTGATCCCGACGGGCGGCTGCGCATGAGCGACACGGACGCCGAACGCCTCGGCATCAGCAGCGGTGACCACGTCCGACTCACCACCCGAGCCGGCAGCGCCGACGTCCAAGTGGACGTCACCGGCACCATGCGCGCCGGACACCTGGCCCTACCCAACGGCCTGGGCCTGACGGTTGACGACCCAGGCGGCGACCCAATCACGACCGGCATCGCCACCAACACACTGACCGACCATCGGGACCGCGACGAATGGGCCGGGACCCCCTGGCACAAGCACGTCCCCGCCACCATCGAAATCATCCCGCAGCCCGTGTAACCGGAACCCGCCGCAACGAAAGACTCGGTGAGGATTTCGCAGTCGAATTCACGTCCGATGGCGACAATCTCGCTCCCCGCTCGAAGGCTCCGCGGTGTTGGCGGATTGCTCGGCTGGATCGTTACCGTGATCGCGTCGGTGGGCTGCATTTCGTTGGGGGGGTGCGCGCCATCGAACGTGGTGTCGGTCAGCCCTGGAGATGCTGCATAGCCGCGAGCTGGGCGCCTTCAGGGGGCAAAGCAGCGCCCACTGTGCCTCGCGAGGGCGAGCCCTGGGGCGCTGCTATGCCCCCACGCCCGAACCCGGGGTTCGCCCGACCCCGGCAGTAGCGTGGCCCCATGACTCAGGGGCTACGAACCTTCCTGACATTCCAAGGCGGTGTCGCCAAGGCAGCGCTCGATCTCTACCGCGAGGCCTTCGCGGACTTCGAGCTCACCGCGATCGCGCTCTATAGCGCCGGCGAACCCGGACCGGAGGGCACGATCAAGGTCGCGACGTTCCGGCTCGCAGGCAGCGACTTCAGTTGCGCCGACAGCCCCATCCGACATGACTGGGGTTTCACCCCCGCGGTGTCGCTGTGGGTCGACTGCGACAACAGCGATGAGCTGCAACGACTGTTCGAGCGGCTCAGCGACGGAGGTTTCGTGTTCATGCCTCTGGACAACTACGGGTTCAGCACGCGGTTCGGCTGGGTGGGCGATCGCTTCGGGGTGACCTGGCAGCTCAACCTGCAGTGACGCTGATGCCCTCGTAGCGGAGCAGCTGGTGCCGTACTCGCAGCAGGAATGGTCCCGCCCCGATATCCACACATCTGGCCCGGCCCCTGCGGCTTTACCCCAGGCATGCTCCAACCAGACGCACTTCCTGCCCACTTCGCCGCCAGTGCCGCATCTCCGAGGCGGCGCCGATGGCGGGCGGCTCGCGGGTCAGGGCTCAAGTTGGGCGACGGATCTTCTCGTTACTGACTTGTGGGGGGGAGTGCAGGCGTGACGCCATGCGGCGGCGGCGCGTACGTGGTTGTCCACAGCCTTCCCTGATGTGATTTGGGGCAGCGCGGTGCGGGCCAGAATGCTCAGCAGAGGGTGGGGTGCCCGGCCGGGGCTGGGTGGATGGTCGGGGGAGGGGGCGTGGTGTCGTCTCGCAGGTTGAGTCCGCGGCAGGTGCAGGTGCTGGGGCGCTTGGTGGCGGGGGAGTCGGTCAGCAGGGCGGACTCGAACCTGCGGGTGACGGTGTACGCGCTGCGCAACCGCGGGCTGGTGGTCACCCCGCGCCAGCCCGGCGGTTGGGTCGTCGAGTTGACGGAGGTCGGGCGGGAGGCGGCTGCGACCGGGCGGGTTTCCGAGCGACTACCCCGGCCACGGGGCCGCGCCCGCGCGACGTCTCAACCGGGTGTGACCGAGCCCGAGCGGATCAAGCCCGGTGTGGTTTCGTCCGTACTGTCCGACGAGGACGAGGCCCCACCTGCGCGCGGCGCAACCCGAACCCAGTCACGGAAGCGGGACTCGGTTCGATCCACGGTGGTGCAGGCCACCCGCGCGGCGCTGCGCGCGGGGCGCCCGGACGAGCGGGGCATGCTCCACACGACGGCGGATGGGGTCGTCCCGGTGGCGGTGTCCCGAGCTCAGGTCCCACGCGCGATCGCCCTCGTCGACGTGATCCTGCGGACCGCGGAACGACGCGGGATGACGGTGGCCGTGGTTCCCGAGCCGGGACAGCAGTGGGGGGTGCGGCGCACGGTGGTGCGGATCGTTTGCCAGGAGCTGGGCTTCGGGTTCGCTGTCAGCGAGGCGGCGACGCGCGCCGCCAACCCGCAGGCGGGCACGGCGTGGTCGCAGCGGCGCTGGCTGTACACGGCGACCGGGTGGCTGCAGGTCAAGCTCGGCCACGACCACACCCGTGGCGTGGCTAAGGCGCGGGGCACGTTCGCTGACGGTGCCAGTTGTACGGTTGAGCAGGAGGTCGACGAGTTGCTCGACGAGATCGAGCGGCGGGCCCGCGCCGAGCACGCCCGCCTCCTCGAAGAGCATCGCCTCGATGAGCTGTACCGCCAGCAGCGCGGAGCTGCGGTCGTCAGGGCCCGCGACCGATACTGGGATGACCTGCGCGCGGCAGCAGCCTTGGAGCAGGTGGCGGCGTGGGAGACCGCGCAACGTTTGCGGGCCTTCGCCGACGCGATGCGCACCCGGGGCGCCTCGGGCGAGCATGACTGGCTGGGTTGGATCGCCGGGCACGCCGATCGCCTCGACCCACCTGACCGGGTCCCTCGTGGGCCATCCTGCCGGAGAGCCCGACCGAGTGGTCAGACCTGGCTCCGTACCTCACGCGCTGGCCGACGGCCAGGCCACCCTGGTGGAGCCCGCCCGCGGAGTCAGCCACGTCCTGACCCCGAAGCGGTGTTGCGAGTGTTGCGGTGTTTGGGGGCTCGGTCAGTCTTCGTCCGCCGGCGTCTTGGGGGTGATCTGAGTCTTCTGGGCTTTCGCCGCTGCGGCTTCGAGAGCTTCGGCGATGGCGTGGTCGCGGTCTTGGGCGGTGTGTTGGTAGATGAGGGCGGCGCGGGGGGAGGCGTGGCCGAGGCGGGCCATGGTGTCCTTCAACGTGGCTCCGGTTTGGACGGCGGCGGTGGCGGCGGCGTGGCGTAGGTCGTGGAAGTGGATGTCGTCGAGCCCGATCTCGTGGGTGGCGCGGTGGAAGGTGGCGGTCCAGTTCGACCGGGCCAGCGGCCGGCCGGAGGCGGTGGCGAACACGAGGGCGTCGGGTCCGCCGCGGACGTAGTGCTCGAGGTGGTCTTCGAGGAGGGGGTGTAGGAAGCGGGGGAGGGTGACGGTGCGCATCCCGGCGTCGGTCTTGGGGGTGCCGACCAGCCACTTGCCCTTCACCCGGCTCATGGTCTTGCGCACGGTCACGGCGGGCAGGTTCGGATCATCCAGGTGGAGGTCGGCTTGGGTGAGGGCGGTGAGCTCGCCGAACCGCAGGCCGCCGTAGGCGGCGACCAGGACCATGACCCGATAGCGGTCGGGAACCAGGTCAGCCAGGGCGTGCACCTGCGCGAGGGTGGGGATGGGTCGCTCGGAGGTGCGGGGGTTGGCCGCGCCCCGGATCTGGCACGGGTTGGCCGGGATCTCGCCGTCCTGGACGGCTTGGTTGCAGATGGTGCGCAGCAGTCGGTAGGCCTGCGCCTGCGCCGTGGGCCCGGTGGTGGTCGACAGCTCGGCGGTGCCATTCGCGCACCCGGGCGGGGGTCAGCGCCTTGAGTTGGGTGTCGCCGAGGGTGGGCAAGATGTGCAGGGTGAGCAGCCGCTGGTACAGGTCAGCAGTACGGGGTTTCAACGCGGTGCGTTGGGCCAGCCAGGGCACGGCGTAGGCGCGCAGGGTGGTCACGCCGACGGTGGGGCCTTTCCAGGTCTCGCGTTCGATGTCGGTGCGCTGGGCGGCCAGCCACTTGTCGGCGTGCTCCTCCTTTGTGAACGTGGTGGGGGCGTTGACCCGGGTGCCGTCGGGGCTGATGTAGGAGGCCTGGAACCGGCCACTGGGCAGCTTGCGGACCCACCCGAACTTGCGTGCCATCCCCTGGTCCTCCCCGTCACATGCGCTGTCGGCTCACAGCACGTTCGCAGCACGACCCTCAACCAACAATTGAGACTTCCGGCCCTCAGAGAGCACGGGAACCCCCCGGGGCACCCGTGGCGTGCTGCGAGAGTGCTGTCACAGCATGCCACTCGCAGCACGAAACGGTCACTATCGGACACTATCTGTGCATACATGAGAACGCCCCCAACCTGCGTCGAAGCAGGTCAGGGGCTGTTTTCGTGTGGAGCGGGTGACCGGGATCGAACCGGCATGGCCAGCTTGGAAGGCTGGGGCTCTACCATTGAGCTACACCCGCGTTGCCCTCGGTGATCCCGGCACGTGTGCAGCCGGACTCTCTCCGGGGACGAGGAACAGGGTACCCCCTGATGTGGACTAGACTGCAGCGGCAGTCACGGGGCGTAGCGTAGTGGCTAGCGCGCCTGCTTTGGGGGCAGGAGATCGGGAGTTCGAGTCTCCCCGCCCCGACCGATCTGTTCCATCCCTGCAACCTGCTAGGAGTGCGCCGCTGTGAAGAGCGACGTCGAGACCCTCTCGCCCACCCGCGTCAAGCTGACCGTCGACCTGCCCTTCGAGGAGCTGGCCCCGCAGCTGGACGCCGCCTACAAGCGCATCGCCGCCCAGGTGACCGTCCCCGGATTCCGCAAGGGCAAGGTCCCCTCGCGGGTGATCGACCAGCGGTTCGGTCGCGCACTCGTCCTCGAGGAGGCGGTGAACGAGGCCGTCCCGGCAGCGTTCGAGAAGGCGGTCGCGGAGAACAACCTCAAGCCGCTGGGCACCCCGGACTTCGACGTCCAGGAGCTCAACGACGGCGAGAACCTGGCGTTCACCGTCGAGGTGGATGTGCGCCCCGAGTTCGACCTGCCCGACCTGGACGCGTTCACCGTCGAGGTCGACGGCGCCGAGCCGACCGACGAGGAGGTCGCCGAGCAGGTCGACTCCCTGCGCGCCCGCTTCGCCACACTGACCGACGTCGAGCGGCCGGCCCAGGACGGCGACGTGCTGCTCGTCGACCTGTCCGGCGCCTGCGAGGGCGAGGAGGTCGAGGACCTCATGGCCTCGGCGCTGAGCTTCGAGGTCGGCGGCAAGGAGGAGCCCCTGCCCGGTTTCGACGATGCCGTGCGTGGTGCCGTGGCCGACGACGTCCGCTCGTTCTCGTTCCCGGCCGAGGCCGGCCAGTACGAGGGCAAGGACATCGACGTCACGGTGACCGTCACGACCGTCCGCGAGCGCGAGCTGCCCGCGGCTGACGACGACTTCGCCCTGATGGCCAGCGAGTTCGACACCATGGCCGAGCTCACCGATGACGTCCGCTCCCGGCTGGTCCGGATGAAGCGGGTCGAGCAGGGCGTCCAGGCGCGCACGAAGCTGCACGAGCAGCTCGTCGACTCCGTGGACTTCCCGCTGCCCGAGTCGCTGATCGCCCGTGAGCTCGAGGAGCACTTCCACGACGGTCACGGCGACGACGACCACAAGGCCGAGTTCGAGTCCGAGGCCCGTGGCCGGATCAAGAGCGCGATCCTGCTCGACCGGATCGCCGAGGAGAACGAGCTGCACGGTTGCCCAGGAGGAGCTGTCCGCCTGGCTCATGCAGCAGGCGCCGCGCTACGGCATGACCCCCGACCAGTTCGCCAACGAGCTCGTGGCCGCGGGTCAGGTCCAGATGGCCGTGACCGAGGTGCGTCGCGCCAAGGCGCTCGCGTTCGTGATGGAGAAGGCGAAGATCGTCGACCCGTCCGGTGCCGAGGTGGACCTCGATGCGCTGAACGCCGACCTCGCCGCGGCCATGGCGGCCGGCGGCCTCGCGGGCCTGGGCGGCTGATCGCCGCACGTCGCAGCAGAACACACGGGCCTCCGCCCCGGTCCCGGACCGGTCGCGGGGGTTCGTGCGTTCCGGGGCCGGTGCCCACGCCCTGAGCGAACAACCGCGGCGCCGGGGAAGCCCGTGTCGGACCCCCGGGTTAGGGTCACTGCAGACGCGATCACCGGGCCGCTGGCCAGCATCAGGATCGCCCCAACCAGCGGAGGTCACCCGTGAACGGACTGCCGTACCCCACCCTGTCGCAGCCCGAGCTGCGCTCCCCGGCTCCCACCGGTCCCGGCTTCGACGACTCCGTCTACCAGCGCCTGCTGCGCGAGCGGATCATCTTCCTCGGCTCGGTCGTCGAGGACCAGGTCGCCAACGCCATCTGCGCCCAGATGCTGCTGCTGGCCGCCGAGGACCCGGACAAGGACATCTACCTGTACATCAACTCGCCGGGTGGCTCGGTCTCCGCGGGCATGGCCATCTACGACACGATGCAGTTCGTCAAGAACGACGTCGCGACCGTCGCGATGGGGTTGGCTGCGTCGATGGGCCAGTTCCTGCTGTGCGCCGGCGCCGAGGGCAAGCGCTACGCGACCCCGCACGCGCGGATCATGATGCACCAGCCCTCCGGCGGCATCGGCGGGACAGCCTCGGACATCAAGATCCAGGCCGAGCAGATGCTCTACACGAAGAAGAAGATGGCCGAGCTGATCGCCCAGCACACCGGCCAATCGCTGGAGACGATCAGCGCCGACTCCGACCGCGACCGCTGGTTCACCGCGGACGAGGCCAAGGAGTACGGCTTCGTCGACCACGTGGTGCGCAGCGCGCGCGATGTGTCCGGTGAGGGCGGCACCGCATGATCCGGCTGCCGCTGCCCGCCACCGATCCCCGAGCCCAGGAGCACCTCGTGACCCGAATCCAGCAACCCGCGGCCCGCTACATCCTGCCGGAGTTCCGCGAGCGCACGGCCAACGGCGAGCGCCTGCACAACCCGTACACCAAGCTCTTCGAGGAGCGGATCATCTTCCTCGGGGTCCAGATCGATGACGCCTCGGCCGACGACGTCATGGCCCAGCTGCTGACTCTCGAGTCGATCGACCCGGATCGTGACATCTCGATCTACATCAACTCACCCGGTGGCTCCTACACGGCCATGACGGCGATCTACGACACGATGCAGTTCGTCAAGCCCCAGGTCCAGACGGTGTGCCTGGGCCAGGCGGCCTCGGCCGCGGCTGTGCTGCTGGCTGCCGGCGCTCCCGGCAAGCGCTTCGCGCTGCCGCACGCTCGCGTCCTGATCCACCAGCCGTACACCGAGGGCGGTGGCCAGGGCTCGGACATCGAGATCCAGGCCAACGAGATCCTGCGGATGCGGGTGGAGATGGAGGGCATCCTCGCCAAGCACACGGGCCGCACGCCCGAGCAGGTCGCCAAGGACATCGAGCGAGACAAGATCCTGACGGCATCGGATGCTGTGGAGTACGGGGTCATCGACCAGGTCATCGCCTCGCGCAAGACGGCGACGATCTGAGCGTCGGTGGGTACGCGCTGGGCGTAACCCGAACGGCGGGTTTATCCGGAGTGGGGTGTGTGCAGCCCCGCTCCCGGGAGGTACCTTCGGAGTCAGTCGAGGAGAGGAACGAACGTGGCCCGCATCGGTGACGGCGGCGACCTGCTCAAGTGCTCCTTCTGCGGGAAGAGCCAGAAGCAGGTCAAGAAGCTGATCGCAGGCCCCGGGGTCTACATCTGCGACGAGTGCATCGACCTCTGCAACGAGATCATCGAGGAGGAGCTGCACGAGTCCTCCGACGTGCAGTTCGACGAGCTGCCCAAGCCCCGCGAGATCTGCCAGTTCCTCGACCAGTACGTGATCGGGCAGGACACCGCGAAGAAGAGCCTCTCGGTCGCGGTCTACAACCATTACAAGCGCGTCCAGGCCAGTGGCGGCACCGACCGCCAGCGCGACGAGCAGGTGGAGCTGGCGAAGTCCAACATCCTGCTGCTCGGTCCGACGGGGTCGGGCAAGACCCTCCTCGCCCAGACCCTGGCCCGGATGCTCAACGTCCCGTTCGCCATCGCTGACGCGACCGCCCTGACCGAGGCCGGCTATGTGGGCGAGGACGTCGAGAACATCCTGCTCAAGCTGATCCAGGCCGCGGACTACGACGTCAAGAAGGCCGAGACCGGCATCGTCTACATCGACGAGATCGACAAGGTCGCCCGCAAGAGCGAGAACCCCTCGATCACCCGTGACGTGTCCGGCGAGGGTGTCCAGCAGGCGCTGCTCAAGATCCTGGAGGGCACCACCGCCTCGGTGCCGCCGCAGGGAGGGCGCAAGCACCCGCACCAGGAGTTCATCCAGATCGACACCACGAACGTCCTGTTCATCGTGGGCGGTGCGTTCCCCGGGCTGGACAAGATCATCGAGTCCCGGATCGGCCGCAAGTCCATCGGGTTCATGCCCGAGGAGCTCGACCCCCGCCTCGAGGGCCGGAGCGCCACCGCGTCGGAGATCTTCGCCAAGGTGATGCCCGAGGACCTGCTGAAGTTCGGCATGATCCCGGAGTTCGTCGGCCGCCTGCCGGTCTTCACCTCGGTGAACAGCCTGGACAAGGTCGCACTCGTGCAGGTCCTCACCGAGCCGAAGAACGCGCTCGTGCGGCAGTACCAGCGACTCTTCGAGCTCGACGGGGTGCAGCTCGAGTTCAGCGAGGACGCCCTGGATGCGATCGCGGAGCAGGCCACCCTGCGGGGGACCGGTGCCCGCGGCCTGCGCGCCATCCTGGAAGAGGTGCTCCTCAACGTCATGTACGACGTGCCGTCCCGCAAGGACGTCGGTCGCGTGGTCATCACCGGCGAGGTCGTCAAGGACAACGTCAACCCCACGCTCCTGCCCCGCGAGGCGCCCGCGGCGCCCGCCCGGCGCAGCCGCCAGGAGAAGACCGCCTGAACCGAACGGGCCGCCTGAACCGAACGCACCTGGTGTTCCCGGCGGATCCGCGGCGCTCTGGCGCGGGCGGTGAACGCTGGGTCCGGTGAACCCTGGGTCCCGTGACGGCCGCCGGGCGTCGTCCCGCCGATCGGCGCCCGGTCAGGTGCCCGTGATGGCCGTCCGGAGCTGGTTGGTCAACGTCTGGGCGTCCTCGACGGACGTCGCCACGGAGTACGTCTGCCCGCGCTTGCCGGTGGCCGTCCACACGCAGAACGAGCCGGGCTCAGCATCGGGAATGGCCGCGACCGCGGCGCAGGTGATGCCCTCGTTCGCCCCAGTTCCCGGCACCGACGGTGCCACTGTTGCCCCGGTCCGCTCCGCCCAGGTGGCGATCTGGCCGACCGCCTCCGCGGGGGCGCCCATGGTGGTGGCCATAGCGGCCAGGGCCAGTGGGCCCTCCGATGCACTCCCATAGGCGCTGGTCGCGGTGGCACCTGCCGGGCGCAGGCCGAAGCCCAGCAGGGTCTCCAGCTCGGTGCCGACCTCGGGACCAGTGATCGACTCCAGCCCGCCGACAGTTGCCGGCATGGACACGTGGGTGATGGGGATGCCGACCGGATCCTCGGCTGCCAGGACCTTGGGACCGACCACCGCAGCGGCTCCCAGCGCCGCGACTGCGACCAGGCTGATGGCGGCCGCCCTGAGCGGGAAGGCTCGTCGTCGGGGCTCAGCTGATGGCGCGGTTGTCGGGCTCGCCTCCTGCCCGGGGACCGCGACCGGTGGTGGGAACTGGCCGGCAGCCATCATGTCCGCCCACCAGGAGAGCAGGGCAACGTGCTGGGGGCTCAGCGTTGCCCGCTCGGGGGACCCCCAGGCCTCGCTGGGTGCTGGGGGCGCAGGAGGTTCAGCCGTCCCCGCCACCACGTCCGGCCCGGCCGTGGTGAGGGCTTCGGTGGTGGGGTGGTCCTGGGTTGCGGCACCTGGGGCCGGGAATCCCTGCCCCGGTCCTGCCGGCGCGGACGGGGGGGCCGGCGGAGCGGGGGGCGCCCACGGCGCGGCCGGTCCGGCGGACGGCGCTGCGGGGTATCTCGATGGCTCTGCTGGAGGGGCAGCGGGCTGCCCGTAGGCGGGGGCGGGCTGCCCGTAGGCGGGAGCGGACTGGCCGTAGGCGGGAGCGGACTGGCCGTACCCGGCCGGCGCACCGGAGGCGGCGCCGACCAGTCCGGCTCCGGCCATGGCGAAGGCAGGTTGGGGTGCCATCGGCTGGTGTTCCATCGGAGCCTGGTGTGCTGCAGGCGCAGCAGCCCAGGCCGGTTGCGCGGCATGGGCGTCGAACGCCGGCGCGGCGGCCTCAGGCGACACGACCTGGTCCACGGGCTCGGCGTCGGCGATCAGCTCCGGACCGGTGGGCTGGTCCCACTCGGAACCGGGCTGCGCCCACTCCGGCAGCGAGATGCCGGGCAGGATCGTGACCCCGACCGTGTCAAAGGGCAGTGCCCCCGTTGCTGGGGACGGCTTCGTAGACCTGCGACCCATGGCGGACTCTCCTCGGTGCTGGCGCCTTTGCTGGGTCATCGGACCCGCAGGGCACCGGCTTGAGCCTCGAGGGCCCCCACCGTGGGGGAGGGCAGGTCAGCTGGTGGTCTCCGCGAGGTCGATCCGGGTGCTCGGCTCGCCCTCGGCGATGCGCAGGTCCGCGATCCGCCCGGCAGCGCTGATGTCGGCGCGAGCTCCGGACACGCGTGCTGCAGTCTCGGCCGGGCGCAGGACCTCGGCGAACGAGACCTCCGCGCGCATCGAGACCTTCGCCTCGGACTTGGCCTTGCGGATCGCGCTGAGGACGTCGGCGACCTCTGCCACCAGCACCGGTTCCCCGTCCTGGGCGATCCGGGCGACCTCGTCGGTGGTCGGCCACGACGCGCGGTGCACCGAACCCTCCTGCCACCACGCCCAGACCTCCTCGGTCACGAAGGGCAGGAACGGAGCGAACAACCGCAGCTGCACGCTCAGGGCCGTGGCCAGCGCCGCCCGCGCCGACGCTGCTGCCTGCGGGCCCTGTGCCCCGTAGGCCCGGTCCTTGACCAGTTCGAGGTAGTCGTCGCAGAACGACCAGAAGTGGGTCTCAGCCACCTCGAGGGCGCGGGTGTAGTTGTAGTCCTCGAACGCCGCCGTGGCCTCGGTCACGACCTCGGCCAGGGCGGCGAGCTGGGCGCGGTCCAGCGGGTGCGTGACGACCTCGGGCTGGTTCGCCGCCGCAGCATCCACGCCCTGGCCGAGCACGAACCGGCTCGCGTTGAGGATCTTGATGGCCAGGCGCCGACCGATCTTCATCTGGCCCTCGTCGAAGGCGGTGTCGGTGCCCGGACGACCGGAGGCCGCCCAGTAGCGCAGCGCGTCCGAGCCGTGCTTGTCCAGCAGGTCCACGGGGGTGACGACGTTGCCCTTGGACTTCGCCATCTTCTTGCGGTCCGGGTCGAGGATCCACCCGGAGATCGCGGCGTGCGCCCAGGGCAGACGGTCGTCCTCGAGGTGCGAGCGCACGATCGAGGAGAACAGCCAGGTGCGGATGATCTCGTGGGCCTGCGGCCGCAGGTCCATCGGTGCCACGGCAGCCCACAGCTCGGGGTCGCGCTCCCAGCCGCCGCAGATCTGCGGGCTGAGGCTGGAGGTCGCCCAGGTGTCCATGATGTCGGGATCGCCGATGAAACCGCCCGGCTGGCCGCGCTGGGCCTCGTCGTACCCGGCCGGTGCCTCGGCTGACGGGTCGACGGGCAGCGCGGACTCCTCCGGGGTGATCACCTTGTGGTAGTCGGGGTTGCCGTGCGGGTCGACCCCGTACCACAGGGGGATCGGCACCCCGAAGAACCGCTGCCGGCTGATCAGCCAGTCGCCGGCCAGCCCGGAGACCCAGTTCTGGTACCGGATGGCCATGCTTGCCGGGTGCCAGGACAACTGCTCGCCCCGGGCCAGCATCTCGGCACGCAGGTCGGCGTCGCGCCCCCCGTTGCGGATGTACCACTGCCGGGTGGTGACGATCTCCAGGGGCCGCTCGCCCTTCTCGTAGAACTTCACCGGATGGGTGATGGCGCGGGGCTCGCCCTCCAGCCAGCCGGCCTCGCCGAGCAGCTCGACCATCCGCTTCTTCGCCGAGAACGCGGTCATCCCCGCGATCGACGCGTACGCCTCGCGCCCCGACCCGCGGGTGATCCAGTCGGGGGTCTCCGGCAGGATCCGGCCGTCCCATCCGATGATCGGCCGGGTCGCCAGTGCCAGCTCCCGCCACCACGTCACGTCGGTGGTGTCGCCGAACGTGCAGATCATGGCGATGCCGGAGCCCTTCTCGGGATCGGCCAGGTGATGGGCGACGACCGGCACCTCGACGCCGAACACGGGCGTGGTCACCGTGGTGCCGAAGTGCCTCTGGTAGCGCTCGTCGTCCGGGTGCGCGACCAGGGCGACGCACGCGGCCAGCAGCTCCGGGCGGGTGGTCTCGATGTGCACCGCGCCGGAACCATCGGAGTATGGGAAGGCGATCCGGTGGTACTCACCGGGCATCTCGCGGTCCTCGAGCTCGGCCTGGGCCACAGCCGTGCGGAAGGTGACGTCCCACAGCGTGGGCGCCTCAGCCTGGTAGGCCTCACCTCGGGCGAGGTTGCGCAGGAACGCCTTCTGCGAGGCGGCTCGGGAGTTGGCGTCGATGGTCTGGTACGTCTGCGTCCAGTCCACGGACAGGCCCAGCTGCCGGAAGAGCGCCTCGAACGCCTTCTCGTCCTCGAGGGTCAGCTGCTCGCACAGCTCGATGAAGTTGCGTCGGCTGATCGCGACCTGCCTCTTCGGATCCGGCTTCTCCGGCGGGGTGAAGCTCGGGTCGTGATGCAGGGTCGGCTCGCAGCGCACGCCGTAGTAGTTCTGGACGCGGCGCTCGGTCGGCAGGCCGTTGTCGTCCCAGCCCATGGGGTAGAAGACGTCATAGCCCTGCATCCGCTTGTACCGGGCGATGAGGTCGGTGTGCGTGTAGGAGAACACGTGGCCGACGTGCAGCGACCCCGAGACGGTCGGCGGTGGGGTGTCGATCGAGTAGACCTCGGAGCGCGGGCGGGTGCGATCGAAGCGGTAGGTTCCGTCGGCCTCCCAGCGGGTGGACCACACCGACTCGATCCCGTCGATCGAGGGCTTCTCGGGGATACGGGCGGCAGGGGCATCCGGGGACTGGCTCATGGGGCGCGATTCTACTGGGGACACGAGGTCGGGCTCGCCCGTCGCGGGGCCCTCCCTGCCCGCCCCCCTCCCGGCGGCTCAGCCCAGACGTCGGGCGTAGGTCAGGTCCAGCGCCATCAGGCCCAACCCCTGGACGACCACCGCCAGTCCGTGCCCGCGGGCCGCGTCCCTGCCGACGCGCCCGCCGAAGGTCGTGCGGTGGTGCGCCAGGTGCGCCCCGGCCGCCACGTAGCCGACGTCGAGGCCGGCGTTCACCAGCAGCGTCCTGCGCAGCCCGGCGGCCTCGGCCGGGTTCGTCCGGGAGCGCCAGGCGCCGAACGCGGCGATGGCCGTGTTGACCGCCCCCCACATGGCGGTCTGCTGGCCGAACGCGCTGACGGCCGCGCTCGGGGACGTCGCCGCCAGGAGCCCACCGACCGCCACGCTCGATGCCCCGAACAGGGCCAGCGTCCGGGTCAGTGAGGCGGCCACCTCGGGGCCGGCGTCGGAGGGCTCGGCAGCGTGGGAGTCGTTCGGGCGGGGCCCGTCCATGGCAGCGCTCATCGGGTGCTTCCTCGCGTCGGGGAGCCCAACGTACGCCGGCCATCGCCAGCCTGCTGGGCGGCAGCGCCCGCCGGGGGATGCGACGATGGGCCCGTGACCAACGACCCCAGCGACCCGCTGCACCGCTTCGGCGAGGTGCGCCGCGAGCTCGAGGCGCGGTGGCCCGAGTCGCAGATCTCCCCGACCCTGGACCGCATCCGCACCCTCACCCAGTTCCTCGGCGACCCGCAGCGCGCCTACCCGGTGATCCACGTGACCGGGACGAACGGCAAGACCTCGACAGCGCGGATGATCGAGTCGCTGCTGCGGGCGTTCGGCCTGCACACGGGCCTGATCACCTCGCCACACCTGTCCGACCTGCGCGAGCGGATCCGCCTCGACGGCGAGCCGATCGGCATCGACGCCTTCCTCGACATCTATGACGAGGTCGCTCCCGTGCTGGCGATGGCGGACGAGGCCAGCGAGCTCGAGGGTGGTCCGCGGCTGAGCTTCTTCGAGGTGATGACCGGCCTGGCGTTCGCGGCCTTCGCCGACGCCCCGGTCGACGTGGCCGTGGTCGAGGTCGGGATGGGCGGCACCTGGGACGCGACGAACGTGGCCGACGGCCAGGTCGCGGTGGTCATGCCGATCGGCATGGACCACTCGGACTACCTCGGCGACTCGCTGGCCGACATCGCCGGCGAGAAGGCGGGGATCATCAAGCCGACCTCGTCGGTGGTGCTCGCCGCCCAGGACGACGAGGCCATGGAGGTTCTGGCCGCCGCATCCGCGCAGCTGGAGGCGCCCACGGTGGTCGAGGGGATCCACTTCGGCGTGCTCGAGCGACTGGTCGCCGTCGGCGGGCAGCAGGTCAGCCTCCGCGGCATGGGAGCGGACTACGAGGAGGTCTTCCTGCCGCTCTTCGGCGCCCACCAGGCCAGGAACGCCGCTGCCGCGCTCGCAGCGGTCGAGTCGTTCTTCGGGATCACGTCCCGGCAGGACCCGCCCGGCACCGACGGGACGGGCAGCGGCGGCGCGGCGGGTCCCATCGACCTCCGGGAGGCCGGTTCCGCCGAGGGCGTCGCCACTGACATCCCCGTGCCCACGCCGGGACGGCGCCTGGACCCGGTGGTGGTCCGTGCCGGGCTCGCGGCGGTCACCTCGCCGGGCCGGCTCGAGGTCGTGCGCCGGGCGCCAACTGTCGTGGTCGACGCCGCTCACAACGTCCAGGGCGCGCAGGCGCTGGCCGCCGCCATCGCGGACTCCTTCGCGTTCACGTCGTCGGTCGCGGTGGTCGGGATCCTTGCCGACAAGGACGCGGCAGGGATCCTCGCGGCCCTGGACCCGGTCGTCGACAGGGTCGTGATCACCCGGTCGAGCTCGCCCCGGGCGGTGCCGGTCGCCGAGCTCGCTGCGATCGCCGTCGAGGTGCTGGGCGACGGGCGGGTCGAGGCGGTCGATCGCCTCGATGACGCCCTCGACCGTGCGATCGCGCTGGCCGAGGAGGGCTCCCCGGTGGGGGTCGGCGCGGGCGTGCTCGTCGACCGGTTCGGTCACCATGGCCGGCGAGGCCCGGCTGCTGCTGGGCGCAGAGTCCGGCCACGAGTCCGGGGCCACCCGCTCCGAGCGCGGCGCCCCGCGGGGCCGGGCGCCGGAGGGCTGGGAATGAGGGTCCTGACCTCCAGCGTCCTGATCATGGAGGCGATCGTCCTTCTCCTGGCCATCCCGGTCGCGGTCGTGGCCGGTGGTCAGCCGTCGTGGGTCGGCTGGTTGTTCGCCGCGCTCGCCCTGGCCTGCGCGTTGCTTCCGGGGATGTTCCGCCGGCCGTTCTTCGTGTCGGCGGGATGGGTGCTGCAGGCACTGGTCGTCGCCAGCGGCCTGCTCATCGGCTGGATGATGGTCGTGCTGGGCGCGGTCTTCACCGCCCTGTGGTGGACCGCCCTGCACCTGGGCCGCAAGGCCGAGTCAGCTGCCGAGGCGCACTCCGCCGCGTAGCGCGGGCCGCCCGCCGCCGGCGCCCGCCGCCCTCGCACGTTCGTCCGGTTTTCGGGCGGTCCATGATCCGAGATCCGGACGAAGTCAGGATCGGGCCGCGCGAAAGTGGACCGACCGGGGGCGACCGACCGGGGGCGATCGACCGCGGCGCCGGGGAGCGGGGAGGGGCGGGTCCGCGGGGGCGGGTCCGCGGGGGCGGGTCCGCGGGGGCGGGTCACGGGCGTGCGTCGGGGGCACCGTTGGCGGCGGGTAGGCTTGGGCGCCTTGAGGGCGGAGGCTCCGCCCGCCTGCGCAGGAGGCATGCATGACCGAGCGGACCCTGGTCCTGATCAAGCCCGACGGCGTGGCCCGCAACCTGATCGGCGAGGTGCTGTCGCGGATCGAGCGCAAGGGCCTGCGGATCGTCGCCCTCGAGCTGCGGACCCTCGACCGGGCCACGGCCGAGGCGCACTACGGGGAGCACGCCGCCAAGCCGTTCTTCGCCAGCCTGGTTGACTTCATCACCTCCGGCCCGCTGGTCGCCGCGGTCGTCGAGGGCCCTGACGCGATCGCGCAGTGGCGGGCGATGATGGGCGCCACCAACCCGGTGACAGCCGCCCCCGGCACGATCCGAGGCGACCTGGCCACGGTCATGCAGGAGAACGTCACCCACGGCTCGGACTCCCCGGAGTCGGCCGCCCGCGAGGTGGCGCTGTTCTTCCCCGGCCTCGGCTGAGGCTGCGCGCGGGCATCGGAACCGACCGCTCCAGTGGCCGAACCGAGCCCGAACCAACCCTGTGACCCACGCACCGACCGACCGATCCGAGGGGTGAGCGCGGTGGCCGACACGAACCGTCACGTGTTCGCCGGACGGGACCTCGCGATCGACCTGGGCACGGCCACGACGCTGGTCTACGTCCGCGGCGCCGGGATCGCCCTGGCCGAGCCCTCGATCGTCGCCGTTGCGGCTGACACCGGGGCACTGGTCGGGGTCGGCAACGACGCCAAGGCCATGCTCGGGCGCACGCCGGAGCACATCGTCACCGTCCGTCCGCTGCGCGACGGGGTCATCGCCGACTTCGACAACGCCGAGCGGATGCTGCGCCACTTCGTGGGGCGGGTGCACAAGCGCAGCTTCTGGTCCCGGCCACGGATCGTGGTGGCGGTCCCCAGCGGCATCACCGGGGTGGAGCGCCGGGCGGTCCGCGACGCCTGCTACGCCGCAGGGGCCCGCGAGGTGCACCTCATGGAGGAGCCGATGGCGGCCGCGATCGGCGCCGGCCTTCCGGTGCACGAGGCGACCGGATCGATGGTCGTGGACATCGGCGGAGGCACCACGGAGGTGGCGGTGCTGGCCCTCGGCGGCACCGTGACCTCCATGTCGGTGCGCGTCGGAGGTGACCGGCTCGACGAGGCGATCATCAGCTACGCGAAGAAGGAGTACTCCCTGCTGATCGGGGAGCGGACAGCCGAGGACGTGAAGATCGCTGTCGGCTCGGCGTTCCCGTCCGCCGATGAGCCCGGCTCCGCGCTGCGCGGCCGGGACCTCGTGACCGGCCTGCCGCGCACGGTCGACGTGACCGCGGAGGAGATCCGCTGGGCGCTCGACGAACCCGTGCAGGCGATCGTCGACGCCGTGGCCTCGACCCTCGACCGGACGCCACCGGAGCTGTCCGGCGACGTCCTGGCCCGCGGGATCGTGCTGACCGGAGGTGGCGCGCTGCTCGCCGGGATCGACCGGCGGCTGGCCAGCGAGACCGGCATGCCGGTGGTGGTGGCCGACAATCCGACGCATGCGGTCGTCCTCGGCGCGGGTCGGGCAGTGGAGTCCTTCGATGCGCTGTCGCGTGTCCTGATCGCGGAGCCGCGGCACTGATGGCCTGGCGCAGCACGCGCGTGCTCGTGGGGGCCGCCGTCGCCGTCGCCCTGCTGCTGATCCTCGTCGACATGCGTGGCTCGGGTCCGACGGATGCCCTGCGGGGGGTCGCCGGCGCGGTGGCGGGGCCGCCCGAGCGGGCCCTGGCCTGGGTGCGCACGCAGGCCGGTGAACGGCTCGGCGGCTCGACCGACGAGCGCGCCCGGATCGCCGAGCTCGAGGCGCAGCTCGCGCAGGCTCGCGCCCGGGCGGGCGCCGCCGCAGCCGGAACCCTCTCCGACGCGGAGGTCAGGGCGCTGGCCGCGCTGGCCCCCGCCGAGGGGTTCACGCCGGTTCCGGGACGGGTGGTCTCGATCTCCGCCGCGCAGGATCCGGCCAGGGCGGTGGCCATCTCCGCCGGGTCCGGTGACGGGGTCCGTGCGGGCCTGGCAGTGCTCGGCGACGGAGGGCTCGTCGGCATCGTGGATTCGGTCTCGCCGCAGGTGGCCACCGTGCGCCTCGCCACCGATCCGGCGACGCAGATCGCCGCGCGGGTGGCGTCCTCCGGTGAGCTCGGGGTGTTCCGGGGGACCGGCAGTGCGGGGCGCTTCGAGCTGCTCGACCCCCTCGGGCGGATGGCGCCCGGCGACCTGGTGGTCACGCTGGGGACGCCCAGTGGCGACCTCCCCGCCGACCTTCCGCTGGGCTCCATCGCGGCGGTGACGGGATCCTCCAGCGCATTGACACGCGCTGCCGAGGTGACCCCGGCGGTCGATGGCTCCACCCTGGATCGGGTCGCGGTGCTGGTCCCCGACGGGTCGGGCGTGGGCTCGTGAGCGCCCCCGCGATCTCACGTCGTGCGCTGGTGCTGATCGCCGTGGCCCTGCTGGTGCTCGCGCTCGTGCAGGTCAGCCTCGTCGACTTCCTGCCGACCCGGTGGGCGGTCCCTGACCTGGTGGTCGTCACGGTGCTCGCGCTGGCGATGGCGCAGGGCCCGCTCACCGGTGGCCTCGTCGGCGCCGGGGCCGGCCTCGTCCTCGACCTCATCCCGCCGGCATCGGGGCCCCTCGGCGGCTGGATGCTGGTGCTGGCGGTCGCCGGTGCCGTGCTGGGGCGGGTCGCCGAGACCTACCAGCCGGGCCCCTTCGCGGCGATGCTCCTGCTCGCCCTCGGGGCGGGTGCCGTGGTGCTCTTCAGGGCTGCGGTGCTGTGGTTCAGCGGGTCGTCGGCGTCCTGGGCGACCCTCGGCGCCGTCGTGGCGAGCGCTGCCTGGGGGCTGCTGCTGGCGCCCCTCGCGCTGCTGCTCGTGACCCGTTCGACCAGGCCGGCGCCGCCAGCAGTCCGCGTCGCACCTGCCTGGTCACCACCCTCAGGGGAGGGTGGCCGCCGTGACTGATCGCGTCCATGCCCGGCTGCTGATCCTGGCCGTCCTGGTGATGTCCCTGGTCGCCACACTGGCTGCCCGCGCGTTCAGCCTGCAGGTCGTCGACGGCGAGCTGGCCGTTGCCGCTGCCGAGGGCAATCGCGTCCGGGAGCTGGTCATCCCCGCCGCCAGGGGCATGGTCCTCGACCAGCAGGGTCGGCCCCTGGCCGCCAACCGGATCAGCCTGGACGTGTCCGTCGACCGCCGCGAGCTGCGCCGGCTCGACGACGACGGGGCTGCGGTCACCGATCGCCTCGCCGCGCTGCTGGGCATCGACGCCGAGATCATCGCCGCGCGACTGCAGAACTGCGGAACGCCGGGTGCGCAGAAGCAGCCCAACTGCTGGAACGGTGCCCCGGGGGCCGACCCGGTGGTGGCCCGCGACGTGGGCATCGAGGCCGCCGGGCAGGTCATGGCCGACCCGACCGGGTTCCCGGCGATCGCGATCGACCGCGTGCCCGTTCGCAACTATCCGGGCGCATCCCTGGCGGCGCACGCCCTCGGGCATGTCGGCGCCGTGACCGCCGAGGACCTTGCCGAGGACCCCGCGCTCGAAGGAGCAGCCGCCCGCGGCCAGGCCGGCCTCGAGCTGGTCCACGACGAGGCCCTGCGCGGCCAGCCGGGGCTCGAGCGGGTGACCGTCGACAGCGCGGGGCATCGAGCGTCTGCCGGAGTCGAGGTCCCCGCCGTCCCGGGCAGGACACTGGTGACCCACATCGATGCCGAGCTGCAGGCCGTGGTCGAGGAGCAGCTCCAGGCCGCGATCATCCGGGCTCGGGGGCGGATCGACCCGATCTCCGAGCGGCCCTACGAGGCCGATGGGGGAGCGGCAGTGGTGCTCGACGTGCGCACTGGCGCGGTCCTCGCCCTGGCGTCCGCGCCCGACTTCGACGCCAACGTCTGGACCGGTGGGATCGCCGCCGACGACTACGCGGCGCTGACCGATCCCGCCGCCGGCCAGCCCCTGCTCAACCGCGCGGTGCAGACCGCGGTGGCACCGGCGTCGACGTTCAAGGTGGTCAGCGCGGCGGCCGCCCTGGCCTCCGGCTACTCGACCACCGCGGCCTACGACTGCCCCAGCAGCTACTCCGTGGGCGGACGGGCGTTCAAGAACTACCGGTCGCGGGCGTATGGGCCGATCTCGCTGGGCCGGGCGCTGGAGGTCTCGTGCGACACCATCTTCTACCGCGTGGCCCACGAGCAGTGGCGCGCCGACGGCGGCTCGACGCCGATCGCGAACCCGCAGGACCTCGTCGCCACCACGGCGGTCGACTTCGGCTTCGGTCGGGCCACCGGGATCGACCTGCCGGGTGAGACCGCGGGTCGGATCGCCTCCCGTGAGACCAGGGCAGCCCAGTGGGAGCAGCGTCGCGACGAGTGGTGTGCCCGGGCAGAGGACGGGTACCCGGAGGTCGCGGACGCCGAGCGCGCCCGCTACCTGACCCGCCTGGCCAGGGAGAACTGCGCGGAGGGGATGCTCTGGCGCGTCGGGGATGCACTCAACGCCTCGATCGGCCAGGGCGACACCGCGGCCAGCGTCCTGCAGGTGGCCACGGCGTACGCGGCGATCGCCAACGGGGGCACGGTCTACCGGCCCCAGGTGGCCCGCGCCCTGCTCGACGCCGACGGGTCGGTGGCCCAGGAGTTCCCCCCTCAGGCGTCCGGCACCGTGGACGTCCCGGCCGACGACCTCGCGTTCCTGCGCCGGGCGCTGCGCGGGGTGATCGACAGCGGCACCGCCCGCCGGCCGTTCGCGGGCTTCCCCCTCGACGAGGTGCCGCTTGCCGGCAAGACCGGCACGGGCGAGGTGTACGGGCAGCAGGCGACCTCGTGGTTCGCGTCCTTCGCGCCGGCCGACGACCCCCGGTACGCCGTGGTCATCATGGTGTCCCAGGGAGGGACCGGTGCGGGCACGTCCGGCGCGAGCGTGAAGGGCATCTACGAGGCGCTGTTCGGGGTGCAGGACGGCTCTGCCGATCCGGCCAGGAGCGTGCTCGTCGGTGGGGACGTGGCTCAGGGGCTGCCCACCATGGGCGCCGACGGGGTGCCCGTAGCGCCGCCTGCACCGCTGGGAGCCGCCGCGCCGGCTGTGGGCTCGGGAACCGCGCGCCGCTGCACGCTGGAACCGCCGCGCCGGTCGGGCTCGGGGTCACCATGACCCTGGTGCGCACCGCGGGGCCGATGGGAGCCCGCACGAGTCCGCCCCGGCTGCGCCAGTGGGACTGGGCCCTGGTCCTCTCCGCGGTGTCGCTGTGCCTGCTCGGGGCGGCACTGATCTGGTCGGCGACCTCCGCCAGGCTCGTCGCGTCGGGACAGTGGTCGGGGACATCCGCCGCACGTCAGGTGATGAACCTGCTGCTCGGGCTGGGCCTGTGCTTCGTGGTGTCGCGCCTGGGGCACCGCGCGATCCGGCGCTACACGCCGATCCTCTACGCCGCCAGCCTCGCCGGGCTGGTGCTCGTGCTCTCGCCCCTGGGCAGCACGATCAACGGCGCCCAGGCATGGATCCGGCTGCCGGCCGGCTTCACGATCCAGCCCTCGGAGTTCGCCAAGGTGGCGATCATCGTCGGGGTCGCACTGGTGCTCGCCGACCGGAGCCCGTCGGACGCCCCGGACGTGCGGACGGTGGCCCGGGCCCTGGCCATCGCCGCGGTCCCGGTGGCGCTCATCATGCTCCAGCCCGACCTGGGCACCGTGCTGGTCATCCTGTCGATCGTCGCGGGGATGCTCGCGATCGCCGGCGTGCGCCTCCTGCACCTGCTCGTCCTGGCGGCCATGGGCGCGGCGGCGGTGCTCGCGGCGTTCGCCCTCGGCCTGGTCGACGACTACCAGGTCGACCGGCTCACGGCGTTCGCCCGGCCCGACGAGGGGGCGCGCACGTTCGGCTACAACACCCAGCAGGCGCGCATCGCGATCGGGGCCGGCGGGTTGTGGGGCCGCGGGCTGGGCAACGGCACCCAGACCCAGGGCGGGTTCGTCCCGTTCAACCACACGGACTTCGTGTTCTCGGTGGCCGGTGAGGAGCTCGGCTTCCTGGGTGTGTGCGTGCTCCTGGGCCTTCTGGCCGTGGTGCTGTGGCGTGGGCTGACCATCGCCCTGCGGGCGCGGGACCTGTTCGGCCGGCTCGTCGCCAGTGGGGTCGTCCTCTGGTTCGGCCTGCAGGCGTTCGAGAACATCGGCATGAACCTCGGGATCATGCCCGTGACCGGGGTCCCGCTGCCGTTCGTGTCCTACGGCGGCTCGTCGATGTTCGCCGCGTGGATCGCGATCGGACTGCTCCTCAACATCCACGCCGGGGCGACGGCCGCGGACTGAGGACCACCCACCTGGGCTCCGCCGCAGGTGGGTGGGAGGGCTCAGAAGGAGACCTGGGGCGGAGCCTGATGGGTGTCCGGCGCCTCGTAGAAGTCCCGCTTGTGCACCGCGGCCATGGGGGCGAACAGCATCCACGGCAGGGTCGCGACGGCCGTGTTCAGCGAGGCGACCGCGTCGTTGTAGTACTGCCGGGCGAACGCGAGCTGGTCCTCGGTCTCGCCGAGCTCCTGCTGCAGGGCCACGAAGTTCGCCGACGCCTTCAGGTCGGGGTACGCCTCGGCGACCGCCAGGACGTTGACCAGCGACCGGTCGAGTGCCGCCTCGGCTGTGGCCCTGTCCGCCACCGACCCGGACCTCGCCGCGGCACTGACTGCAGCGCGGGCCGCGGTGACCTCCTCGAGCACGCCGCTCTCGTGTGCGGCGTACCCCTTCACCGTGGCCACCAGGTTCGGGATCAGGTCGGCGCGTCGGGTCAACTGCACGTCGATCCCGCCGAGCGCCTCCTGCGCGCGGATGTCCAACCGGCGCAGCTTGTTGAAGCCCATGACCATGATCCCCACGAGCACCAGGACCACCACCAGGCCGATCAGCCAACTCATCAGGGCATCCACCTCTCATCGATCGTGCGCGGGATCACCAGGAGCCGCCGCCCCCGCCGCCGCCACCGCCGCTGAACCCGCCGCCCCCGCCCCCACTGGAGGACGACGACTGCGAGGCGGTGTACGCCGAGATCGACTCCGACACGGCGGAGTCGAACGAGTCGAACTGCGAGCCGGAGTAGAAGCCGGCGTACTGCGACCCGACGTAGTAGGGGTACCACGCCGGGATCGGCGGCTCGGAGTTCGTGCTCACGCGGTACTTCTCAGCCCACCTGTCCGCGACCCCGAAGGCCACCGCGTACGGCACGTAGGCGATGAACAGGTCCGTGCGGGCCGCGAAGTCGAACCGGTCCTCCGCCGACGGCGTGGACAGCAGCCGCTCGAACCCGCCGGCCTTCGACCACACGACCCGTCCGGCCGCGGTGCGGCGATGACCGACCCCGGTTGCCAGCAGCGTCACGCCCCCGATCGCGAACGCGGCGAAGGGCAGGCCCCACATCGTCGGCCAGTTCAGCCCGGTGAACCCCAGCACCGCGAGGAACAGGGCCACCACCCAGGCGACCCGCCCGAGGTACTCGTTGGGCGCCACGTGCACCAGGCCGGCGCTGGTGGCCCAGCCGTCCACCGCAGCGGGAAGCGCCTTCTGCGCCTCACCGAGGGTCTTGCCGGCCCCGATGGACCCGTCGGCGGCGAAGGTCGCTCCCGGTGCCTGGATGCCCAGGCTGCGACCCACCGCCTGCGCGCCGGGGTCCAGCACGCCCCACTGCGCGTCCTGCGCCCGGCCGATGATCCGCCACGAGTCCGCACCGGGGTTCTCCAGGGACACGAAGCCCCGGTCGGCCAGGTGCAGGATGGTCGCCACCAGCGGCGCCGGGCCGTGTGACTCCCTGGCCATGTAGACGGTCTGGACGGGGCCGAGGCCCTCCGGGGGTGCGTACTGGACGGGGAACCCGGGGGACTCCTCCCGACCGGCGCGACCCCACGCGACACCGGCCACCAGCGCTGCGACCGACAGGGCCAGGACGGCGAGGACCACGCCGACGGACCGGCCGAGGATGGGGTCCCAGCGGATCGACCAGGGCAGGCCCGGTCGGTCAGGGGCGGGCGGTGCCATGGAGGCGCGCACGGTCATCCCGCTGCGCGGCGGGAGGTCGGTGGCAGTCAGGACCAGATCCGTCGTGCCCGCCCCCTCGATGCCGCAGGGTCCGGTCGCCGACCCGGCCGAGCACTGGACCTGCCCGCTGGGACTCGGCAGGGAGATGGCGACGCGGGCCCGGCGGATCGCCATCTCCCAACCCTGGGCCACGACGTTCCAGTAGAGGACCGATCCGGGGTCGCCGGCGTCCTCCCCCGCGGAGGAGGCGTAGGTCCCCGCCGCCCCGGCACCCGGCGCCGAGATCACGCCGTCGACGGCATAGGTGATCGTGTACGTGTGCTCGCCGGGAGTGAGGTACACGTCCGGGTCGCCGATCCTCGCGACCAGGAACCGGCGGCCGTCCTCCCAGGAGGTCTCGAACTCGGCCTCCGCGCCGTCCACGGTGATCTCGCGGACCGTCGGGGTGTGCCGGGCGCCCGGGTCGCTCGGGTCCCAGACGTCCCAGTAGCGGAAGATCCCGTGGCGCGACGACGGGAAGTCCGCCGTGATCCGCTCGGTCACCGCCATGTGCCCGTCCGCGGTGATGGTGAACGCAGACCGCAGCTCGGTGATCACGACCGGGTCGTCGGCCTCCCCGGCGCTGGTCGGGATCAGCGACGCGACCAGCGGCCAGAGCAGCCCGATCGTCGCGAGCACGATCAGGACGATCCTGCCGACGGTCGCCAGTGCCCGGGTGCTCACCGTGCCAACCTACTCGCGCCGGGCCCCGCCCGGACCACCCGGCGCGACCACGGACCGCCCATCCATCGGGCGGTCCGTCGTCGTACTCAGAGCAGCGGGTACACCCGCCCGGTCTTCTCGCCGGTCTCGTAGATGTGCGCCGGTGGGCCGACGATCAGCGGGTCCGGGGTGCCGACGAGGTCGGTGTCCTTGTCCGGGTAGTCCACCTCGGAGAGCACCCAGCGGATCGCCTCCAGGCGTCCGCGCTTCTTGTCGTTGGAGCGCACGATCGTCCAGGGGGCCCACTCGCTGTCGGTGTAGAACAGCATGGCCTCCTTCGCGTCGGTGTAGTCCTGCCACCGATCCAGGCTTGCCAGGTCCATGTCCGAGAGCTTCCACTGCCGCACGGGGTCGATCCGGCGGATCGTGAACCGCGAGACCTGCTCCTTGCGGCTCACCGAGAACCAGAACTTGAACAGGATGATCCCGCTGCGCACGAGCATCCGCTCGAACTCGGGGGCCTGGCGCA
The DNA here is from genome assembly GCA_963774745.1 of uncultured Actinomycetes bacterium. Lineage (GTDB taxonomy): Bacteria > Actinomycetota > Actinomycetes > S36-B12 > CAIYMF01 > Prado023. The sequence goes on from CAVZGE010000006.1 coordinate 343,370, forward strand.
TGAACTCCTTGTACTCCTCGTCGGTGCAGAACCCCATCACCCGCTCCACCCCGGCGCGGTTGTACCAGGACCGGTCGAACATCACGATCTCGCCGGCACTGGGCAGGTGCTCGATGTAGCGCTGGAAGTACCACTGGGTCTGCTCGACCTGGGAGGGCTTCTCCAGTGCGATGACGCGCGCGCCGCGCGGGTTCATGTGTTCCATGAAGCGCTTGATCGTGCCCCCCTTGCCCGCGGCGTCCCGGCCCTCGAAGACCATCACGATCCGCGCCCCGGAGGTCTTGACCCAGGACTGCAGCTTCAGCAGCTCGATCTGCAGCAGCCGCTTGCTGGTCTCGTACTCGTGGCGGGTGATGCGCTCGTCGTACGGGTACCCCTCGCGCCACGTGCCCACCGGGGTGCCGTCGGGGCCGAGCAGCACCGGGTCGTCGACCTCGTCCCAGGTCTCCGTGGCGGTCAGGCCGAAGTGCAGGAGCCGGTCGTCCTCGGTGTCCTGCAGGGCGTCGATGATGTCGGCCAGGTCCATGATCGACTCGAGGTCGAACTCGCGGGTGTCGCGATCGCTGCTCATGGCACCCGATCATTGCCTGCATCGGCCGCCTGCGGCGCGTTGGGCGTGCGGCACGCCGGTGAACATCCGTGGACGGCCCCGGATCAGGCCCCAGCAGGGCGGTCGGCTCCTGCCCCCCGGCATGCCCGGGGTGGCTATCCTGCGCGTGTGGGCATCACCCTGGAGCGTTGGACCCGGCTGCGCACGTACCTGTCCGAGGACTTCCTCGGCGGACCGCGCGTGCTGAAGATGAACTGGGTCATCAACGTCCAGAAGGGCGGCACGCTGCCCTTCGTCCTGGCCCTGATGATCTGGACCGACACCTGGACCGCCACCGCATGGACCTACCTCGCCCTGCACGGCAGCTACGGCCTGATCTGGCTGCTCAAGGACGCGGTCATCCCCGACGCCCGGTGGCAGACGCGCATCACCCTCGGTGGGGCCTTCATGAGCTTCGCGCTGGTCCTCGGTCCCTACTGGTTGGCACCGATCCTGCTGATCGCCGACGACACCCAGCAGCCTCCGTGGCTGCTGGCCGGCGCAACGATCGCCTACGCCCTCGGCGTGGTCCTGATGATGGCCAGCGACGCACAGAAGCACTACACCCTGCAGTTCCGGCGCGGGCTGATCACGACCGGGTGGTTCGCCCGCGTTCGACACCCCAACTACCTGGGCGAGATGGTGCTCTACGCCTCCTTCGCGGTGGTCGCCGGGCACTGGATCCCCTGGCTGGTGCTGGCCTGGGTGTGGCTGGCCCTGTTCGTGCCGAACATGCTCGGCAAGGAGGCCAGCATGAGTCGGTACCCGCAATGGGCGGCCTACAAGGCCCGCACGGGGATGCTGCTCCCGCGGCTGCGCCGGACTGGGCCCGCATCGCGTGCAGGAGCCGCGCCGGAGCCCCCTGCGGTTGATCCGCTCGCGGTTGATCCGCTCGACCGAGTGGATGCCGAAGGCCAGACGTCCGCGGCCACATAGCGTCCGTCGGCAGGGCTGGACCCGTCCTGCGCTCGTCACGGCCGGCTGAACACAACCTCGCGCCCGTTCCGGTCGAATGAACGCCTGCGCGAGGCGCGTGGGCTCTGGTCGCGCCAACCTCGCGCCCGCTTGCGTCGTTCCGGCGATCTCGTGGTCGGGCGGTTCGACGCGAACGGGCGCGAGGTTGCCCGGTGCGCCCCGGAACCGCGCCCCATTCGACAGGAGCGGGCGCGAGGTTCGCTCCTGCCCCGACTGTTCCGACGGGCGGGCGGCTCGTCGTGGCGGAATCTGTGACCGGGGCGGTTCTCCGGATCCGGTCTACCCTTGGTGGATGCGTGAAACGTCAAGTCGTTCCAGCGCGCCCGTGTTCGACCAGCTCGAGCAGGTGCTGCCCAAGGTGAGCAAGCCGGTCCAGTACATCGGCGGTGAGCTCAACGCGGCGGCCAAGGACTGGGACGCGGCCAAGGTCCGCTGGGTGCTGATGTACCCGGACGCGTACGAGGTGGGACTGCCCAACCAGGGCGTGCAGATCCTCTACGAGGTCCTCAACGAGGCCGACGGCGTGCTGGCCCAGCGGAGCTATGCGGTGTGGCCCGACCTCGAGAACCTGATGCGTGAGCGGGGCATCCCCGCGTTCACCGTGGACGGCCACCGCCCGCTCGGTGCCTTCGACCTCATCGGCGTCTCGTTCTCCACCGAGCTCGGCTACACGAACATGCTCACGAGCCTGGACCTCGCGGGGATCCCGCTGATGGCGCACGAGCGGGGTGATCACCACCCCCTGGTCGTGATGGGCGGGCACGCTGCGTTCAACCCCGAGCCGGTCGCGGACTTCGTCGACGTCGTCGTCCTCGGTGACGGGGAGGAGGCGGTGCTGGCGGTCAGCGAGATCGTGCGCGCGTTCCGGGCCGAGCATCCGGGGTTCGGTGAGATCGCCAACGGCACCTCGTTGCGCCAGGCACTGCTCGAGCGGCTGGCCGGTAGCGGGGTGGTCTACGTCCCGGCGTTCTACGACGTGGAGTACCTGCCCGACGGCCGGATCGGGCGGGTCGTGCCGCGCAACTCGGCTGCCCCGTGGCGGGTGGCCAAGCACACGCTGATGGACCTCGACGAGTGGCCCTACCCCAAGAACCCCCTCGTGCCGCTCGCCGAGACCGTCCATGAGCGGCTCAGCGTGGAGATCTTCCGCGGCTGCACCCGCGGCTGCCGGTTCTGCCAGGCCGGGATGATCACCCGGCCGGTGCGTGAGCGCTCGACCGAGGTGCTCGGGGCGATGATCGAGAACGGCCTGCGCAGGACCGGCTTCGAGGAGGTCGGGATGCTCTCGCTGAGCAGTGCCGACCACTCGGAGATCGCCGAGCTGAGCAAGGGCCTGGCCGACCGGTACGAGTCCGAGCAGGTGGCGCTGTCGCTGCCGAGCACGCGGGTGGACGCCTTCAACATCGACCTGGCCAACGAGCTGTCGCGCAACGGCCGGCGCTCGGGGCTGACATTCGCGCCGGAGGGCGGCAGCGAGCGGATGCGCCAGGTGATCAACAAGATGGTCACCGAGGAGGACCTGATCGCCACCGTGACCGCGGCCTACACCGCGGGGTGGCGGCAGGTGAAGCTGTACTTCATGTGCGGCCTGCCGACCGAGACCGACGAGGACGTGCTGCAGATCGCCGAGCTCGCCAAGAACGTGATCAGGGCCGGGCGCGAGGCAGCGGGCACCCGCGACATCCGGTGCACGGTGTCGATCGGCGGATTCGTCCCCAAGCCGCACACGCCCTTCCAGTGGGCCGCCCAGCTCGATCACGAGAGCACCGACCGGCGCCTGCACGCCCTGCGTGACGAGATCCGCAACGACCGCAACTACGGCAAGGCCATCGGCTTCCGCTACCACGACGGGCGCCCCGGGATCGTCGAGGGGTTGCTGTCGCGGGGGGACCGCCGCGTGGGCCGCGTGATCCTCGAGGCGTGGCGCGACGGTGCCCGGTTCGACGGCTGGAGCGAGCACTTCTCGTTCGAGCGCTGGATGGGCGCCGCGGATCGGGCGCTGGCCGATGAGCCGGTCGACGTGGGCTGGTACACGACCAGGGAGCGGGACCAGAACGAGGTCCTGCCCTGGGACCACCTCGACTCCGGGCTGGACCGGGACTGGCTCTGGCAGGACTGGGAGGACGCCCTGGCCGGGGGAGAGGTCGAGGACTGCCGCTGGACGCCGTGCTTCGACTGCGGGGTCTGCGACCACCTGGGCACGCAGATCCAGGTCGGGCCGGGTGCGGCCGTGCTGCTGCCGCTGCCTGCGGTCCCCTCGCGGGTGGAGGCCTGATGGCCGCCAGGCGGTCCCCGGACCGCGAGATCGTCCCCGCGGTCCAGAAGCTGCGCATCCGCTACGCCAAGCGCGGGCCGCTGCGCTTCTCCTCGCACCGCGACTTCCAGCGGGCCCTCGAGCGGGCACTGCGCCGGGCGCGCGTGCCGATGGCGTACTCCGCGGGCTTCTCGCCGCACCCGAAGATCTCCTATGCCAACTCGGCTCCCACCGGTGCGGCCAGCGAGGCGGAGTACGTCGAGATCGGCGTGGTCCGGCCCTGCGACCCGGTGGCCCTGCGCGCCGAGCTGGACGACGCGCTGCCCCCGGGCCTGGACGTGATCGAGGTCGTGGAGGCCCGCACCCCCGACCTGGTCAACCGGCTGGAGGCCAGTCGGTGGCGGATCGAGATCCCCGGGGTCGACGCAGACATCCTCGGACAGGCGTGGGAGCGGGTCGCACGGGCCGAGGCCCTGCCGGTGCAGCGGATGATGAAGCAGGGCCTGCGCACCCTCGACCTGCGCCCGGCCCTGGTGGCCGGCGAGGTGGGGGACGCTGGTCCCCTCGGCGCCGTGCTCGAGGTGACGGTGGCCAATGTGACGCCGACGGTGCGCCCGGAGGAGATCCTGGTCGCCCTGCGGGAGGTCGGCGGGCTGCCCACGATGGATCCGGCTCGCTCGACCCGCTTGGCTCAGGGTCCGCTGACCGCTTCCGGGCTGGTGGACGACCCGCTGGCGCTCGATCGGGCGGCGGCAGGGGTCGCGTCGGCGTAGGCCCCTCCGCGCGCGTTGCGCGCCGAGGGGCACCCCCTGTGGCATAATTCGCCCCAGTCACCCCGTCCATCGGAGTGACCCGTGTTCGATGCGTCGCACCGACCGAGGCCCTACGTGCCGCCGTGAGCTGGCACAGGGTGCGGTCAGGATGCGACCGGCTGTGGGCGGATTTCGTCACCAGTCGGGCCCGCTGACAGCGCGGAGCCCGAGGTCGATGCACGATCCACGTGCGCGCCACGGGCGGCACCAGAGGCTTCGCCGGACCGTGCGTGCACGGCTCGGCCATACGCAGGGAACTGCGTGGCGGTGATCGCTGCGCGGTACCCGTGAGGAGACCGCCATGGTCGAGGACCAGGATCAGCAGCCCACCGACGAAGCCGCGGTCGCCGACGCGCCCGAGACGGCAGCGCCCCGTCGCCGCCGCCGGGCCGCCAGTCGGCCAGCCGGTCCGCCCGTGGTCGTCCCGGGGGGTGACCAGGTCGAGCTGTTCGCCGCACCTGTCCAGGAGGACGGTGCGGACGATGGGGCCCTGGAGCCGGACCCGGCCGTCGAGGCCGTGACCGATGCCGAGGGTGACGCTGCCGTGGCCGATGCCGAGGGTGACGGTGACGTGACCGATGCCGAGGGTGACGGTGCCGTCGACGTGGCGGCTGAGTCCGCTGGTGAGCCGGACGCCGAGGATGCGGGGGAGTCCGCCCAGGCACCTGAGCCCGCGACCACCGAGCCGAGTCAGGCCGAGGGTGCCGCGACGACAGCCCGCCGCTCCCGGCGCGCGACTCGCGGCGTGACGACCGTCGCCTTCTCGGCCGAGCCGGAGCCCGAGGCCAGCCCGGTGCTGCCGCCGGCCGAGGCGCCCGTGGTGGCGCTGTTCCAGCCGCCCGATGAGACCAAGGCCGTGCGCCGTCGCCGACGCCCTTCGGTCGATGCCGGCTCCGCCGGATCCGAATCCACCGAGCAGGCCGGTGACGCGACCGCGCCGGTGGCCGACGCGAGCTCGTCTGACCAGCCCCGTGGTGGCACCGAGCCGGACCGCGACGCCGACACCGGGGCCGAGGACCACGACGGTGATCCTGACGACCGTGACGACGACCGCGACGACGAGGGCGCACCGCGTCGGCGACGCCGCAGGGGTGGGCGCCGGCGCCGTCGGGGCGGCCCGGGCACCGGTGAGGACTCCGGGTCCCCCGAGGACGACGACACAGCGGACGACGCCGGTTCCGGCACGGAGCCCGGGCAAGCCGACGAGCCCGCACAGGGGGCCGCGGAGGAGTCCGACGAGGACTCCGCTGACGACGACTCGGACGGCGGCGAGGGCTCGGAGTCCTCGAGCGCGCGTCGTCGCCGCCGGCGTCGTCGCCGTGCCGGCGTCGCCGAGGAGATGGAGGACCTGTCCTCCGAGGACCCGCCGAACACCGTGGTCAAGGTCCGGGAGGCCCGCCGACCCAAGGACGAGATCACCTCGGTGCGCGGCAGCACCCGCATCGAGGCCAAGAAGCAGCGCCGCCGGGACGGCCGGGAGGCCGGGCGCAGGCGCGCGCCGATCCTGACCGAGGCGGAGTTCCTCGCCCGCCGCGAGGCCGTGAACCGGGTGATGTGCGTGCGCGAGCACGGCGACCGCACCCAGATCGCCGTCCTCGAGGACGGGATCCTCGTCGAGCACTACGTGAACCGCGCCGAGTCCTCCTCGATGGTGGGCAACGTGTACCTGGGCAAGGTGCAGAACGTGCTGCCCTCGATGGAGGCAGCGTTCGTCGACATCGGCCGTGGTCGCAACGCCGTGCTGTACGCCGGCGAGGTCAACTGGGAGGCCGCGGGCCTCGAGGGCCAGCCCAAGCGCATCGAGCTGGCGCTGAAGTCCGGCGACCCGGTGCTGGTCCAGGTCACCAAGGACCCGATCGGCCACAAGGGGGCCCGCCTGACCAGCCAGATCTCGCTGCCGGGACGCTTCCTGGTCTACGTGCCCGAGGGCTCGATGACCGGGATCTCGCGCAAGCTGCCCGACACCGAGCGCTCGCGGCTCAAGTCGATCCTCAAGGACGTGGTCCCGGATGGCGCCGGCGTGATCGTGCGCACGGCTGCCGAGGGGGCCACCGAGGAGCAGCTCACCGCCGACGTGACCCGCTTGGCCGCGCAGTGGGCCGACATCACCAAGAAGGCGAAGTCGGCGTCCCCGCCCTCGCTGCTCTACGGCGAGCCGGACCTGGCCATCAAGGTCGTCCGCGACATCTTCAACGAGGACTTCACCACGTTGCTGGTGCAGGGCGACAGCACCTGGCAGACCCTGAGCGACTACATCGGATGGGTCGCCCCCGACCTGCTGCCCAAGCTGGAGAAGTGGGTCGAGCCGACCGATCTCTACGCCGCGCACCGGATCGACGAGCAGCTGGCCAAGGCCCTGGATCGCAAGGTGTGGCTGCCCTCGGGCGGCTCGCTGGTGATCGACCGCACCGAGGCGATGACCGTCGTCGATGTGAACACCGGAAAGTTCACCGGCCAGGGCGGGAACCTCGAGGAGACCGTCACCAAGAACAACCTCGAGGCCGCTGAGGAGATCGTGCGCCAGCTGCGGCTGCGCGACATCGGCGGGATCATCGTCGTGGACTTCATCGACATGGTCCTCGAGAGCAACCGCGACCTCGTCCTGCGCCGGCTCGTCGAGTGCCTCGGGCGCGACCGGACCAAGCACCAGGTGGCCGAGGTCACCTCGCTCGGATTGGTCCAGATGACGCGCAAGCGGATCGGCCAAGGGCTGCTGGAGGTCTTCTCCACGCAGTGCGAGCACTGTGGGGGCCGGGGGCACGTCGTGCACGCAGAGCCGGTCGGGGTGGACCACCAGCCCGTGGAGGAGGGCAACAACCGTCGGGATCGAGGTGGTCGCCGGGCCGTGAAGCCGGTGGCTCCCGCGGTCCTCGGCGGCAAGCAGACGGGCAAGACCCCGCCGCCGCCCAGGTTCGACGAGCAGGGCCACATCGAGCACGACGAGCACGCGACCGGCGACGAGCACGCTGAGCACGGCGACGAGCACGCTGAGCACGACCGTGGTGCCCACGAGTCGGCTCCGATCGAGTCCGGACACGTTCCGGAGGGCGTCGAAGCGCTGGAGGTTCCCGAGGCGGTCGAGGACCACGAGGACCACGAGGACCACGAGGACCACGAGGACCACGGCCACGAGGACCACGAGGACCACGCCACGAGGACCACGAGGGCCACGAGGACCACGAGGACCACGAGGACCACGCCGCCGATGAGCAGCACGATGGGGACGCCTCGGATGCGCCGTCCGAGGCACACGCTGACGCCGAGGAACCTGACCGCGTGGACGCGGTTTGACCGTATGCCAGTCGGCTCCGTACCCTAGAACCCTGGCGCGCGAGCGCCGCACGCATGTGCGTGCCCGTATTCCGGGTGCGTCCAGCCCCGAACCAAATCAGGAGTGCCACCCGTGTACGCCATTGTCCGCTCCGGCGGCCGCCAGGAGAAGGTCGCCGTCGGCGACGTCATCGAGACCGATCGCGTCTCCGCCGAGCCCGGCGACAACGTGGTCCTGCCCGCGCTGCTGCTCGTGGACGGCGCCACCGTCACCTCGGATTCCGAGACGCTGGCCGGTGTGACCGTGTCCGCCGAGGTGCTGGCCCACACCAAGGGCCCGAAGATCGAGATCCTCAAGTACAAGAACAAGACCGGCTACCGCAAGCACCAGGGCCACCGTCAGGCCCTGACCCAGCTGCGCGTCACCGGCATCGAGAGCGGGAAGTGACCTCATGGCTCATAAGAAGGGTGCATCCAGCACGCGCAACGGGCGCGACTCGAACGCGCAGCGCCTCGGCGTGAAGCGCTTCGGTGGCCAGGTCGTCAAGGCCGGCGAGATCATCATCCGCCAGCGTGGCACGCACTTCCACCCGGGTGAGAACGTCGGCCGCGGTGGCGACGACACCCTGTTCGCCCTCGCCCCGGGTGCCGTGCAGTTCGGCACCGCACGCGGGCGTCGCGTCATCAACATCGTCGAGGTCCCGGCTGGCTGAGGCCGGACCACTTCAGCGGAGGCGGGCCCGGTCGGGCTCGCCTCTTCTGTTGTCGCCCCCGTTCCCCACCGTTCGCGCTCCGGCTCCTCGCTCACGCTCCCTGAACTCGGGGAGGATGGCGCCACCGCGGGGAGGGTGAGCCAACCAGGCGGAGCAACCGCACGACCACGAGAGGAGACGGGCCCATGGCGACATTCGTCGACCAGGTGGTGATCCACGCCACTGCCGGAAACGGCGGGCACGGGTGCGCCTCCGTGCACTCGGAGAAGTTCAAGCCGCTCGGCGGGCCGGACGGCGGCAACGGCGGTCGCGGCGGGGACGTGATCCTGCTTGCCGACCCCGGCACCCCGAGCCTGCTGGACTACCACCACTCACCACACCGGCGGGCAACGAACGGCGTCCCGGGCCAGGGCGGGCATCGCAACGGGGCCAACGGCTCCGACGTGGTGCTCCCGGTCCCGGTGGGGACCGTGATCAGCGTCGACGGCGAGGTCCTGGCGGACCTCCCGGTGGCCGGTGTGTCCGTGGTCATCGCCCGCGGTGGTCGGGGCGGACTGGGCAATGCGGCCCTCGCCTCGGCCCGGCGCAAGGCCCCCGGGTTCGCGCTGCTCGGCGAGCCCGGCGAGGAGGTCACGGTCGTCCTCGAGCTCAAGACCGTGGCCGACATCGGCCTGGTCGGGTTCCCGAGCGCAGGGAAGTCCTCGCTGATCGCCGCGATGTCCTCGGCCCGGCCGAAGATCGCCGACTACCCGTTCACGACCCTCGTGCCGAACCTCGGGGTCGTCACGGCCGGATCGACGGTGTTCACGGTGGCCGACGTCCCCGGGCTCATCCCGGGCGCCTCGCAGGGCAAGGGCCTGGGCCTGGAGTTCCTGCGCCATGTCGAGCGCTGCGCCGCCCTGGTCCACGTCCTGGACTGCGCGACCCTCGAGCCCGACCGGGACCCGATGAGCGACCTCGACGTGATCGAGGCCGAGCTCGCCGAGTACGGCGGATTGGCCGACCGACCCCGCCTGGTGGTGCTCAACAAGGTCGACGTCCCCGAGGGCCGGGAGCTCGCCGAGATGGTGCGCACCGACCTCGAGGCCCGCGGCCTGCCCGTGTTCCTGGTCTCTGCCGTCTCCCACGAGGGGCTGCGTGAGCTGTCGTTCGCGATGGGCCGCATCGTCTCCGAGCAGCGGGCGGCCACAGCCACACCGGTCGCCGAGCGGATCGTCATCCAGCCGAAGGCCGTCGACGACTCCGGGTACGAGGTCGTCCGTGAGGGCGAGGCGTTCCGGGTCCGGGGCACGCGCCCGGAGCGCTGGATCCGCCAGACCGACTTCTCCAACGACGAGGCCGTCGGCTACCTTGCCGATCGGCTGGCCCGACTGGGCGTGGAGGACGACCTGGTGCGCCTCGGTGCCAGGCCCGGCGACGAGGTCCGGATCGGCCCGGAGGACAACGCCGTCGTCTTCGACTGGGAGCCGACCGTGCGCGGCTCCGGACCCGGCCCCCGCGGGCAGGACCAGCGGATCCTGGCGCCCGAGGCCCGCCAGCACGGGCGGACCCGGGCCCAGCTGGAGGAGGGTGAGGATCCCGAGGCCGGATGGGCGCCCGACCCCGTGGATGAGAGCCCCGCGACACATCGCCGGCGGACAGCCTCCGCACCGCGGGACTCGGACCCGACGTCCGCGCCCCCAGGGGACGCGGCCAGCGCTCAGGCGGCCGGCCCCCGGTCCGTGGCGGAGATCGGGGATCCCCTCCCGGGGGCGGCTGATGCGGGGGAGGACAGGTCCTGATGGCGATCGTGCCGGCCCACCCTGCGCCCCGTGACGCGATCCGGGCTGCCCGGCGGGTGGTGGTCAAGGTCGGCTCCTCGTCCCTGACCCTGCGCGCGGGGGGAGCCGGCAACGGCGGTGTGGCCGCCAGCGCGGGGGACGACCGTGCCGCGGTCGCGAGGTCGGCGACCAGCGGAGCCGGCGGTGCACGGGCATTCGGCGCGACGGCCGGCGAGGCGCCCGGAACGCTCGGACCGCGCCCCGGCCCCGACGTCGACCCGGGTCCGCGCGACGGCTCGTCGGTCCTCGCCGGCGTGTCGGCCGGGATCGACGTCGCCCGCGTCAACGAGCTGGTCGACGCCCTCGGCGCTGCAGGCCAGCAGGGGTCGCAGCTCGTCCTGGTGTCCTCCGGCGCGATCGCCACGGGCATCGCGCCGCTGGGCCTGCGCCGGCGCCCGCGGGATCTCGCCTCGGCCCAGGCGGCCGCGTCGGTCGGCCAGGGCATCCTCATGGCGCACTACCACGATGCCTTCGCGCGCCACGATCGCACGGTCGGCCAGGTGCTGCTCACCGCTGACGACCTCATCCGCCGCGCCCACTACCGCAACGCCCAGCGCACCCTGGAGCGCCTGCTCGAGCTCGACGTCGTGCCGATCGTCAACGAGAACGACACGGTGGCCACCGCGGAGATCCGGTTCGGTGACAACGACCGCCTGGCCGCGCTCGTGGCCCACCTGGTGCGCGCCGACGCGCTGATCCTGCTGTCCGACGTGGACGGACTCTACGACGGTCCGCCCGAGCGTGGCGGCAGCCGGCTCATCCCCGAGGTGGCCTCGGCCGCCGACCTGGAGGACGTCGTCGTCGGCGGGACCGGGGCTGCCGGGGTCGGGCTCGGGGGGATGGGCACGAAGGTCGAGGCCGCCCGCATCGCCACGGAGGCGGGCATCCCGGTCGTCCTGACCTCGGCGGCCAACGCCGCCCGCGCCCTGGCCGGCGAGCCGGTCGGCACCTACTTCCACGCGACCGGCGACCGGTCGGCCTCCCGGATGCTCTGGCTGGCGCATGCCACCTCCAGCCTCGGCCAGATCCATCTCGATGCCGGGGCCGTGCGCGCGCTGCAGGACCGGGGGGCGTCGCTGCTTCCGGCGGGGATCACCCACGTGGTCGGCGGTTTCGTCGCCCGTGACCCGGTGGACCTCGTCGGCCCGGACGGCCGGCTGGTCGCCCGCGGGCTGGTGGCCTACGACGCGACCGAGCTGCCTGCGCTCCTGGGTCGCTCCACCCGGGAGCTGGCCGCAGCGCTCGGCCCCGAGTACGAGCGCGAGGTCGTCCACCGGGACGACCTGGTCCTCCTCCGCTGACCCCGACCCCCGCCCCCCTCCTCCCGCTCCCACCCGCTCCCACCCCCTCCACCCCCTCCGGGTCGTCCGCTTTCGCGCGGCTCATCCGCGGCTTCGTCCGCCTGTCGGAGCGCCGATGCTCGGGAATCCGGACGAATCGAGGGGCGGGGCGGCTGGCGAGTGAGCGGGCGTCAGATTCACGAGCGCTGGTTGATCGGTGCTCGTCTACCCTTGGGGCATGTCCGATGACCCCACCATCGCCGCTGAGCGCGAGCTCGTCCTGGCCACGGCCCGGCGTGCCAAGGAGGCGGCCGTCACCCTGCGGCAGCTGACCCGCGCCCAGAAGGACCTCGCGCTGCGCGCGATGGCAGATGCCCTGCGCGCCGCCACCGACCAGATCCTGGACGCCAACGCGATCGACGTGCAGCGTGCGGTCGCAGCCGGCACGGCGCCCGGGATCGTCGACCGGCTCACGCTCACCGAAGCCCGGCTGTCGGACATCGCCGCAGCCCTGGAACTCGTGGCCGACCTTCCCGACCCGGTCGGCGAGGTCGTGCGTGGCTGGAACCAGCCCAACGGCCTGGAGATCCGCCAGGTGCGCGTCCCCATGGGTGTCGTGGCGATGGTCTACGAGGCCCGGCCGAACGTCACCGTGGACGCCGCCGGGTTGAGCCTCAAGAGCGGCAACGCGGCACTCCTTCGCGGGTCCTCGTCGGCCTACGACTCGAACGCGGCCCTGGTGGAGGTCATGCGCGGCGCACTGGCGGCCACCGAGGTGCCCGTGGACGCGATCCAGCTCGTGCCCGGGCGCAGCCACGAGGCCGTCATGGCGCTGATGACCGCCCGGGGGCTGGTCGACCTGCTGATCCCTCGCGGGGGCGCAGGGCTGATCCGCAACGTCGTGGACAACTCGACTGTCCCGGTGATCGAGACCGGGGTCGGCAACTGCCACGTGTACATCGACGCGTCCGCTGACATCGACAAGGCCGTGGCGATCCTGGTCAACTCCAAGACCCAGCGCACGAGCGTGTGCAACACGGCCGAGACGTTCCTCGTGCACAGCGCGGTGGCCGAGAAGTTCCTGCCGGCCGCACTGGCCGCGCTGGCGGAGCAGGGCGTGACGATCCACGGCGACGAGCGGATGGCCACCTACGCCCAGGCCGCCGGGATCTCCTTCGCCCCGGTCACCGACGAGGACTGGTCGTGCGAGTACTACTCGCTGGACATCGCCGCCGGGATCGTCGACTCGCTGGACGAGGCCTGTGCCCACATCCGCCGCTGGTCCAGCGGGCACACCGAGGCGATCGTCACCGAGGATCTCGGGGCGTCGCGGCGGTTCATCGGCGGCGTCGACTCCGCCGCGGTGATGGTCAATGCCTCGACCCGGTTCACCGACGGTGGCGAGTTCGGCTTCGGCGCGGAGATCGGGATCTCGACGCAGAAGCTGCACGCCCGCGGGCCGATGGGACTCACTGAGCTGACCTCGACGACCTACCTCGTGCACGGCGACGGTCACATCCGCACCTGACGGGATCGGTCGCCATCGCCCTCCGCCCACGCGACCGGCCATGCGCCGCCGCCCGCTGCCGATCCGGTAGGCTCACGGCGCTGGCCACTGGGAAGGGGATGTTCGATGGTGAACGCACTGGTTCGGCTCTCCGAGGGGGCGGCAGTCGAGGAGCACGCCGGTGTTCCTGCGTGGGTGTTCGGGGTCGTCGCCCTGGTCCTGCTGCTCGTCCTGCTCTTCGCCGTGACCCGGTTCAATCCCGACCGGTGAGCTGCGCGCACTGATGACCGTGCGCCTGGGAGTCATGGGGGGCACGTTCGACCCCATCCACCACGGCCATCTCGTGGCCGCCAGCGAGGTGGCGCACCTGTACTCCCTGGACGAGGTCGTGTTCGTGCCCACAGGGCAGCCATGGCAGAAGGCCGAGAGGCACGTCACCGACCCGGAGACCCGCTACCTGATGACCGTGATCGCCACGGCTGACGACCCGAGGTTCACCGTCAGCCGGGTCGACATCGACCGTGAGGGACCGACCTACACCGTGGACACCCTGCGCGACCTGCACAGGCAGCGTCCGGACGCCGAGCTGTTCTTCATCACCGGTGTCGATTCGCTGGGCTCGATCCTCACATGGCGGGATCCGCTCGACGTCCTGGGTCTCGCGCACATGGTGGGCGTGACCCGTCCCGGCCACGATGCCGACGCTGCACACCTGCCGGCCGGCTCGGCCAGCATCGTGGAGATCCCAGCCCTGGCGATCTCCTCCACCGACTGTCGGGAGCGGGTCGCGCAGGGCGCGCCGATCAGCTACCTCGTGCCCGCAGGCGTGGATCGGTTCATCGTCAAGATGGGCCTGTACCGGGCCGGTGAGCCGTGAGCCCCAAGCACGCCAAGCCCGAGCCGCCCGAGGAGGCAGCGGAGCCGCCGGCCCATGCGCCGCAGCCCTCGCCGCCCGCCGCGGACGGACCAGTGGCGGCCGAGCCCGTCGCCGCGCAGGCACCGCCAACCCAGCCCGCGGCAGCACCCCCCACGGTCCCCCCGGCCACCACCGCACCGCCACCGCCACCGCAGCCCGCGGAGCCCGCGGAGCCCGCGGAGCCCGCGGAGCCACCGAGCCACGCAGCCCGCGGACCCGCGGCACCGCCCGCGCCGACGGCCCAGCCCCCGACGGTTGCTGGTCCGGCCGAGCCGGCCCCGACGGTGACTGGTCCCACCCCCCGCCCCACCCCAACTCCCACCCCCACTCCCACCCACTCCCACCCCCACCTCTGCCCCAACCCCAACCCCCTCCCCGCGGCGACCGCCCCCGCGGCGCCCCGGTGGGAGGCGGATCCGCTCGCGCTGGATGTGGGCCTTCCTGGCCGTCCTCGGGATCTCCCTGGTCGGATGGCTGATCGTGACCATGCGGCCGGCGAACCCCGACGGGACGGCCGTGCCCACGCCGTCGCCCACGGCGTTCGCCGAGCAGCAGACCCTGCTGATCCAGGTCCGCAACGATGCCGACCTCGGCGCGGACAACATGGTTGCCGGCGTCGGCGGAGGACTTCCGGCAGCCCAGCTCCTCGTGCCCTCGCGGTTGATCGTCGACGTGCCCGGAGCCGGGCAGCAGACCCTGGGCCAGAGCGCCCGGTTGCTCGACCGCTCGGCCTCCCAGGACGCCCTGTCCGACCTCCTGGCCCTGCGCATCGACGGGACCCTGAGCCTGGCGCGCCTGGCCCTGGCCGGCATGGTCGACTTCGTCGGTGGAATCACGGTCGACGTCGACCAGCCCATCACGGTGACCGACGAGACCACCCAGGTCGAGACCGTCGTCGTCCCCTCAGGGACCCAGACCCTGGATGGCAACCAGGCCGCCACCTATGCGCTGGCGTGGCTGCCCGACGAGCCCGAGGCCGCCCGTCTCGCGCGCTACTCCCAGGTGATGACCGCCACCGTCTCCGGACTGCCCGACGACGCCCTGCGCATCGAGCAGATGCTCACCTCCCTCGGCGCCTCGGCACGGACGACGACCACCACCCAGGCGGTCGCGGCCTTCCTGCTGCAGATGCGCGGCAGCATCCTCGAGGGCGGCCAGCAGGTCAGGGTCCTGCCGACGACCGACATCGAGGCAGGCGAGACCCTGGCGGTCGTCCGGGTCGACCTGGTGGCCGCTGAGTCCGTGGTCAGCTCCCTGCTGCCCCAGGCCATGCTCACGGGCACCGAGACCAACCCGCGGGTGCTGGTCCAGAACGGGGTGGGCACGCCGGGGCTCGGGGCCAGTGCCCGTGATCGGCTCGTGGGCGCGGACATGGTCTACATCAACGGTGGGAACGCCGAGATGTTCGACCAGGCGCAGACCCTCGTGATCGTCGAGGACGCAGCAGCTGCATCGGTGGCGCTGGGGGAGCAGGTCGCCGAGGCCCTGGGGGTCCCGGCCACAGCCGTCCAGGTGGCGCAGGACGGCCAGAACGTGGCCGACGTCGTGGTCATCCTCGGGGCCGACTTCACGCCCTGAGCCGACGGCCGGGGCCCTGTGGGGGCGGTAGGCTCGCCGCTGTGACTGCTGACACCCATGCCGTGGCCCTGACGATCGCCGCTGCCCACGCGGCGTCCGAGAAGCTGGCCGAGGACATCGTGGCCATCGACGTGAGCAACCACCTGGTCCTCACGGACGTGTTCCTGCTCTGCTCGGCGGCCAACGATCGCGCGGTCCGCGCCGTGGTGGACGGGATCGAGGAGGCGCTGCTCAAGCTCGGCGCCAAGCCGCTGCGTCGTGAGGGCGAGGCCGAGGGCCGCTGGGTCCTGCTGGACTACAACGAGATCGTGGTGCACGTCCAGCAGTCCGAGGAGCGGTTCCACTACGCCCTCGAACGGCTGTGGCGCGACTGCCCGCTCATCGAGCTCCCCGAGGAGGTCAACCGGCCCCGCTCCGCGACCCCATGAGCGGCGGCTGGAACGCCGCGCCCCGGCGCCGGGTGATCTTCTGGCGGCACGGACGCACGGCGTGGAACCTGGAGAACCGGTTCCAGGGCGCGACCGACGTCCCCCTCGACGAGGTCGGCCTGGCCCAAGCAGCTGCGGCCGCCCCAGCGCTGGCCCGGATGGGCCCGACGGCCATCGTCTCCAGCGACCTGGATCGAGCGGTGACCACGGCGCGGGTCCTGGCCGACCTGACCGGTCTCGACGTGGTCGAGGATGCCGGCCTCCGGGAGACCGACGGCGGCCAGTGGCAGGGCCTGACCCGCGACGAGATCATCGCCCAGGATCGCGACCTGTTCCTCGGGTGGGTCGCCGGGCACGACGTCCGACCACCTGGTGGTGAGGCGCGCAGCGAGGTCGTGACCCGCGTGGTCGGCGCGGTCGACCGGCAGGTCGCGGTGCTGCCCTCGGGCGGGACGCTGGTGGTGGTCAGCCACGGCGGGTCGATCCGCGGGGCCATCGGCGGGCTGCTCGGCCTGGCCCCCGAGCAGTGGACCGCCCTGGGAGTCATCAGCAACTGCGCCTGGAGCGTCCTGAGCCAGCTCACCCTCCCGGCCGAGCCGGGCGGCGAGCCGGTGACCCGGTGGCGCCTCGAGGAGTACAACGCGGCAGCGGCCCCGGAACCCGCGCTGGGCGCCGACGACGCCTGAGGCGCCCAGCTGCGCGGCGCTGTGCGGTGCGGGTGCGCCCCCGCCCGGTTCGGGGACCCTCGCGCGTCCAGCCGCCCCCGGCGCAACGTGAAGGGCCCCCGACATCAGCCGAGGGCCCTTCACGTTGTGGAGCTGAGGGGACTCGAACCCCTGACCCCCTGCATGCCATGCAGGTGCGCTACCAGCTGCGCCACAGCCCCGAATACCCCGGAAGTCTAACCCAGTCGGCGCGTCCAGGGAAAATCCCCCAGGTGTTGCCGTGGGCTTGCGGGTTCTGCTGTTCGATCCTGTCGAAGACCTCCCCAGCGGGAGTGCGCGTCAAGGCGGGACTAGCCTCGGATGCGGAGTTGCCGAGATGGGGGTCCTGCCATGGTGCGTTTCCTGCCCTTCGCGATCGAACTGGCGCTGCTGGTGTTCTGCGTCATCGACATCATCCAGACACCGGAGTTCGCCACGCGGAACCTGCCGAAGTGGGGCTGGCTGATCCTGGTGATCATCCTCCCGCTCATCGGCTGTGTGGCCTGGCTGGTCGCTGGACGGCCGACGCGGGAGCGACCCACGCAGGCATGGGGTCCGGGGGCAGGGTTCCCCGAGTACGCCAAGCCCCCGGTCGACACGAGTGACATCGACCGGGCCCTTGCCGACGAGCTGCGCCGGGTTGATCGGGAGTATGAGGAGAGCCTGCGCCACAGCCGTGCGCAACTGGATGCCCGCGAGGCCGAGCTGCGCGCCCGCGAGGCTGAGCTGGACAGCCTCGCCCACGATCGCAGGCCCCAGCGGGACGACGACCCTGCCTGACCCCGGGGATCGAGTTACGGCGCGGTCAGTCGCCTCAGAGCGCCCGGGCCCGGTTGTTCCGCGGGTTGTGCTCCAGCTCGATGAGGCCCAGGTGCTCGAGCAGGGGTGGCAGGTACATGCCGAACCGCCCGCGGTAGCCCTTGCGCTGGCCGTACCACCCACCGACCGGGTTGTCAGGCGCCCGGCCCCACGCCTCGATGCTGCCGGCGGCGGCTGGCTTGTTCTCGTCCGCTGCGCCCAGCGGCATCCAGTCGCCGTGCGCGACCAGCATGGCGCGCAGGTCCTCGATGGCCGACAGGAGGTAGGTCAGCCGGGTCGAGCCGACCTGGCACACGAGGACCGGCGGGTCGGCCTCGGTGTCGGCGTACATCGTGTACTGCGACGTGCCCGGGGCGGTGGTCAGCTGCCAGGGGTCGTCCGTGGTGCCTGCGGCAGTCATGGTGCCTCCTTGGATCCGGGGCCGGTCGCGGCCCGCACCCTCGCAGCGCAAGTCTGGCTGCCCGGCCCACCGGAGTCCACAGCCACGTGGTCACCTTGGGCGTTGGGACCGGGCCACTGAGCACAGCGACTACCCTTGTGCCCCATGAGCACCAGCCCGTCGGAGACCGCCGAGACCCGTGAGGGGTACGACCCCACCGCCCTGCAGGACAAGTGGCTGGAGGTGTGGGACCGCCTCGCGCCGTTCCGCTCCGGGCGCCCCGACGACGACCGGCCGCGCAAGTACGTGCTCGACATGTTCCCCTACCCGTCGGGCGACCTGCACATGGGTCACGCCGAGGCCTACGCCCTGGGCGACGTCCTGGCCCGCTACTGGGTGCAGCAGGGCTTCAACGTGATGCACCCGATCGGCTGGGACGCGTTCGGCCTGCCCGCAGAGAACGCGGCGATCAAGAACAGCGCCGACCCCCGAGCATGGACCTACGAGAACATCGCCACCCAGAAGGAGTCGATGCGCCGCTACGGCTGCTCGTTCGACTGGGATCGCGTGCTCAACACCTGCGACCCGGAGTTCTACCAGTGGAACCAGTGGTTCTTCCTGAAGATGTTCTCCCGCGGCCTGGCCTACCGCAAGGCCAGCGCGGTCAACTGGTGCCCGAGCTGCCAGACGGTGCTGGCCAACGAGCAGGTCGTCGGCGGGCTGTGCGAGCGCTGCGACTCAGTGGTCACCAAGAAGAAGCTGACCCAGTGGTACCTGAAGATCACCGACTACGCCGACCGGCTGCTCGACGACATGTCCCTGCTGGAGGGGCAGTGGCCGGACAAGGTCCTGCACATGCAGCGCAACTGGATCGGGCGCTCCACCGGTGCCGAGGTCCAGTTCGAGATCGAGAGCCGCGAAGAGCCGGTGACGGTCTACACGACCCGGCCCGACACCCTGTTCGGCGCCACCTTCTTCGTGGTCGCCGCGGACTCCGACCTGGCCGCCGAGCTGGCTGCCGGAACCGAGGCGGAGGCTGAGTTCGCCGAGTACCTGGTGGCCACCAAGCAGGAGACCGACATCGACCGGATGTCCAGCGACCGCCCCAAGACCGGGGTGTTCCTGAACCGGTACGCGATCAACCCGGTCAATGACGAACGGCTGCCGATCTACGCCTCGGACTACGTCCTGGCCGACTACGGCACCGGCGCGATCATGGCCGTCCCCGCGCACGACCAGCGCGACCTGGACTTCGCGCGCGCGTTCAACCTGCCGGTGCGGGTCGTCGTCGAGTCCGACACGGATCCGGCCGAGACCGGCGTGGCCACCGCCGACGACGGCGCGCACGTCAACTCCGGCCCGCTGGACGGGCTGGACAAGGACGCGGCGATCGCCCGGATGATCCAGTGGCTCGACGAGCAGGGCCGGGGCAGGGCCGCGGTCAACTACCGCCTGCGCGACTGGCTGATCAGCCGGCAGCGCTTCTGGGGCACGCCCATCCCGATCATCCACTGCCCGGCCTGCGGGGAGGTGCCGGTCCCCGAGGACCAGCTGCCCGTGGAGCTGCCCAGCGCCGAGGGCCTGGACCTCAAGCCCAAGGGCGCCTCCCCCCTGGGAGCCCTCGACGAGTGGTCGATCGTGGACTGCCCGCGCTGCGGCGGGCCCGCCCGGCGCGACCCGGACACGATGGACACGTTCGTGGACTCCTCGTGGTACTTCCTGCGCTACCTGGACCCGGCGAAGTCCGACGGCCCGTTCGACCCGGCGCAGGCCAACAGCTGGATGCCGATCGACCAGTACGTGGGCGGCGTGACCCACGCGATCCTGCACCTGCTGTACGCGCGGTTCTTCACCAAGGTCATCCACGACATGGGGATGCTCGACGCGGTGGAGCCGTTCACCCGGCTGCTCAACCAGGGCATGGTCCAGATGGACGGCTCGGCGATGAGCAAGTCGCGCGGGAACCTCGTGCGCCTGTCCGACGAGCTGGCCGTCCACGGTGTCGACGCCGTGCGCCTGACCATGGTGTTCGCCGGTCCGCCCGAGGACGACATCGACTGGGCTGACGTCTCGCCCGGCGGGTCGAAGAAGTTCCTGGCCCGTGCGTGGCGGCTGTCCGGTGACGTCACCAGCACGCCGGGCACCGACCCGGCGGGGGGCGACCTGGCCCTGCGTCGGATGACCCACCGATCGGTGCACGACGCCGCCCTGGCAGTGGAGACCTACCGGTTCAACGTCGCTGTCGCCAGGACGATGGAGCTGGTCAACGCCGCCCGCAAGGCGATCGACTCCGGCGTCGGCCCGGCCGACCCCGCGGTGCGTGAGGCCGCCGAGGCGGTGGCGATCATGCTCTCGCTGGTGGCGCCCTACACCGCGGAGGAGATGTGGTCGCGCCTGGGACACGAGCCGTGCGTGGCGCTCGCGGGCTGGCCGACGGTCGACCCCGAGCTGCTCGTCCGGGAGTCGGTGACGTGCGTGGTGCAGATCGCCGGCAAGGTGCGCGAGCGCCTCGAGGTGTCCCCGGACATCAGCGAGTCGGACCTGCGCGCGCTGGCGATGGCCACGCCCGCGGTGGTGGCGGCGATCGGTGATCGCGAGCCGCGCGCGGTGATCGTGCGCGCCCCGAAGCTGGTCAACGTCGTTCCCGGGTGATCAGCGCGTAGCCTGATCGCCCATGAACGTCGCGATCGTTTCCGACTCGACTGGCTACCTCACGCCCGAACTCACCCCACCGGGACTCACCATCGTCCCGGTGGCGGTCATCCTCGAGGGCACGTCCTACGACGAGGGCACCGAGATCAGCGTCACCGAGGTGGCCGACGCCCTGCGCCGCAAGGCAGCTGTCTCGACCTCGCGGCCGGCGCCGGCCCGGTTCGCCGAGGAGTACGCCCGGCTGGCCGACGAGGGCTACGACCACATCGTGAGCGTGCACCTCTCCGGGGACATGTCCGGTACCTACGACGCAGCGCGGATCGCTGCCCGCGAGGCGCACGTCCCGGTGACCGTCGTGGACTCGCGCACCGTCGGGACCGCGCTGGGCTTCGCCGCCCGGTCGGCGGCGCAGGTCGTCGCTGCCGGGGGGAGCGCCGACGAGGCAGCGGCCGCGGCGACCCGCCGGGCTGCGGCCTCCCGAACGTGGATCGTGGTCGACAGCCTCGACCAACTGCGCCGAGGGGGGCGGATCGGCGCGGCCCAGGCGCTGCTCGGCAATGCCCTGATGGTCAAGCCGATCCTGCAGATCACCGACGGGACCATCTCGCCCCTCGAGAAGCAGCGCACGATGGGCAGGGCGATCGCCCGGATGGCTGAGATCGCCAGCGAGTACGCGGGATCGGCCCCGGCCGACGTCGTGGTCCAGCACTGCGCGGCCCCTGAGCGGGCCGAGGATCTCGCCGGCGCCCTGCGCGGCGCGCTTCCGACGGCCGACGTCCACGTGGTGGAGGTCGGTGCCGTGATCAGCGCGCACGTCGGGCTGGGCACCATCTCCGTGGCGGTGTGCCCCCGATGAGTGCGGTCACCTGGCCCTCGGTGGGCGACGTGAACTGGGGCGCCGTCGTGGTCGCGGGAGCGGCCGGGTACGCCCTCGGGTCGCTGAGTCCCGCGGCTGCCGCTGCGCGCCTGCGGGGGGTCGACCTGCGCGGCAGTGGCTCGGGCAATCCCGGCGCCACCAACGCAGCGCGCGCCATGGGGGTGAAGGTCGGTGTCGTCGTCGGCGCCCTGGACGTCGCCAAGGGGTTCGCCCCGGTGATGATCTTCAACCGGTACGGCGAGCCCTGCGGCGAGGTGGCCGGCATCGCCGCAGTGCTTGGGCATGTCACCTCGCCCCTGCTCAAGGGCAGGGGGGGCAAGGGGGTCGCGACGTCGCTGGGCGCGATCCTCGCGATCGAGCCACTGTGGGCGGTGCCCGTTCTCGTGGGCTTCGGCGCCACCGTGGGCCTGACCCGCCAGGTGGGGATCGGTTCGGTGGTGGGGTCCCTGACGCTCGTTCCGACCTCGTTCGTGGTCTGGCGCGGGTGGGCCGGGGTCGGCTTCGCCGCCGGGATGTCCGGGCTGGTCGTGTACCGCCACCGCAGGAACATCCGGTCCTTCGTGGCCATGCTGCGTGACTCCGGGTCCAGCCCCGCGGTGCCGGAGGCGGTCCCCGCCTGAGGCCACGCGGTCGCAGGAGCGGGCTCGTCCACAGATCGTCCGCGACGGGTTCACGGGCCCGGCACCGGGCCCTAGCGTCACGGGCGTGAGCCGCACCCAGGACCTCGTCCTCGCCCGCCTGCGTCTCATCGCCCTGCGCTGGCAGGTGGGGACGCCAGGCGTCGCCGAGGCACCCGGCTCGACGGACGGACCCGGCGAGATCGCCGTGCCGGGCGCCGCCCATGCCTGGGCCCGCGACCCCGGCGGTGGCGATGACGAGGTCGAGCAGGGCGCGGGCGAGTGGCTCGACCCGGACGGATCTGGTCACGGCGTGGCCCCGGAGGACCCTGCGGGGTGGCGCTCTGGAGGGGACCCACCCGATGGTGGTCCGACGTGGCCGGCGCTGGGGCTGTGGGGTCAGCTCGTGGGGCTCCTGGTGGTCCTCGTCCTGGTCGGTGGGGCCGCCGCACTGCTCACGTCCTGGCCCCGGGAACAGCCTGCCGCCACGGTCGCTCCCAGTGCGGGTGCCTCCGATCCGTTCGCCGAGCCGTTCCCGGCAGCCTCCCCGTCGCCAGCGGCCTCGGTGACAGTCCATGTCGTCGGTGAGGTCCGGGATCCCGGGGTCGTGGAGCTGCCCGCCGGTTCGCGGGTGGTGGATGCGCTCCGGGCTGCCGGGGGGCTGCGCCGGGGTGGCGAGCTCGGTGGGACCAACCTCGCCCGGGTTCTCGCTGACGGGGAACGGCTCGAGGTGGGCGGTCCGGAGACCGCCGTGGCCGGGGTCGCTGGTGGTCCGGCCGGGTCCCCGGGTGGCCTGCTGGACCTCAACTCCGCCACGGCCGAGCAGCTCGACGCCCTGCCCGGGATCGGTCCGGTCACGGCGGCGAAGATCCTCGCCTGGCGGTCGACGCACAACCGGTTCAGCGTGGTCGACGAACTGGCTGAGGTCCCGGGGATCGGCCCCCGGACCCTCGCCGACCTCCGCCCGTTGGTCCGTGTCTGAGGGGATGGGGCGGCGACGGCGACGGCGGCGTCCGCGGAGCCGGTTCGCGCCCCGAGAGCCGGCGGACCTGGGGACCCCGATCTGCGGCTGGCCCCGATCGTCGGAACCCTCTGGGCGGGCGAGGCGTTGGTCCTCCTCGTCCACCCCACGCGACCTGCGGCCTGGGCTGGTGGCGCCGCGGTGCTGATCGCAGCGGGTCTCGTGGGCGTGGTCGCGGTGGCGCGGCGCGGGTCCGACGGCGCTGTCCGCGGCCGGCCCGGCGGCGGGCGACCGGGCGGGGATCCGCCCGCAGCGCGGGCACGCCCGGGGGGTCTGCCCCTGATCGCGCTGCTCATCGGGGTGTGCGGGCTCGGCCTGGGTATCGGGGTGGGCTCGGCGCACCTCGCGCGCCTGCATCCTCCCGTGCTGGAGCGTGCTGCTCACCAGGGTGCGGTGATGCGCGTCGAGGCGACCGTCACGGGCGACCCGCGGGCAAGCGTCCCGGCTGACGACGGTGGCCGCCCGATGGCGCCGACCTGGTCGGTGCCCGCGAGGCTGGGCGGCCTCGTCGTGCGGGGCCGCACCTACTCGGTTCGGGCCCCCGTGCTGCTGCGGGGTGCCGAGGTGCGCCTGCTGCGCTACGGAACGCGGATCGCGCTGTCCGGTCGCGCCGCGGAGTCATGGTCGCCGGAGGCGCAGTCGCTGACCCTGCAGGTCCTGGGTCCGGTCCAGGTCCGATCGCCACCGGGGCCGGTGGCGCGGGCGACGACCCGGGTCCGGGATGCCTTCCGGGAGGCGTGCTCCGGGCTTCCGGCGGACGCCGGGGCGCTCCTGCTCGGGCTGGCGGTCGGTGACGAGTCCACCCTGCCGGTGGACCTCGACGCGGCCATGGTCCGCGCGGGATTGGCGCACCTCACCGCCGTCAGCGGGTCGAACACCTCGCTCGTCGTGGCGATCGCGATGGCGGCGGTGGCCGGACTCGGCCTTGGCTGGCGGGCTCGCGTCGTGACGTGCCTGGTGGTGCTGTCGGCCTACGTGATGCTGGTCAGGCCCCAGCCCAGCGTGCTGCGGGCAGCCGCGATGGGCGTGGTCGCCCTGGTCGCCCTCTCGACCGGCGGCCGCCGCCGCGGACCGCCGGCCCTGCTGGCCTCGGCGCTCGTCCTGCTCCTGGTCCTGCCGCAGTTCGCGCTGTCGTTGGGGTTCGCCCTGTCGTTCGCCGCAACGGCGGGGTTGCTGGTCCTGGGTCCGCCGATCGCTCACCGCCTGGGCCGGTGGCCGGCCAGCTCGTGGATGCCGGAGCCGATCCGTGCCGCTCTCGCGGTCGCGGCGGCAGCACACCTGGCCACCCTTCCGCTGGCGATCCTCATGGGCAACGGCGCCAGCCTCGTGGCCCTGCCCGCCAACGTGCTCGTGACCCCCCTGGTGCCGGTCGCCACCGTTCTGGGGTTGGCCGCTGCCCTGCTCGCCCCGGCCGCACCAGGTCCGGCGGCCCTGATCGCCACAGCTGCCTCGCCGGCGACGGCGGCCATCGCACGGGTCGCACGGATCTCCGCGGAGCTGCCGTTCGGGGTGCTCGACGTGCCCTCCGGCCCCGTCGGTGCCGTGGGCTCGGCGGTGGTCCTGGCGCTCGCCGTCACCGCCGCGGCCCGCGGCTGGCGGCCCTGGCGGCAGCGGCACCTCGTGCTGGGGATCGCCAGCGCGATCGTCCTTGCCCTGGTCATCGGCCACGGTCGGGATGCCCGCTGGCCACCGCCGGCCTGGGTCGTCCTGGCCTGTGACGTCGGTCAGGGTGACGGCCTGCTGATGCGCGCACCCGGATCCGACCAGGCGCTGCTGGTCGACGCGGGGCCCGATCCTGAGCGGATCGCCGACTGCTTGGACGACTCCGGGGTCGAGCGGCTCGCCGTGCTGATCACGCACTTCCACGCCGACCACGTCGACGGGCTGTCGGCGGTCCTCGGGCGGTGGCCGGTGTCGGCGGTCCTGACCACGCCCGTCCCCGAGCCGGCCGATGGTGCCTCCCTGGTGGTCGAGCGGGCGCGCGCGGCCGGTGTCCCGGTCCGCCTCGTCCGCGCCGACGACCGCCTCACCGTGGCAGGGGTGGCCCTGCACATCCTGTGGCCCGCGCGCCGCATGGAGGCGTCACCGGCGAACAACGCCAGCGTCGTGGCTGTGGCCGAGGTGCCCTCCGGCCACGGGACGATCCGTGCCCTGCTGACCGGGGACGTCGAGCCGGAGGCCCAGTCCGTGCTGATGGCGCGCCCGCCACCCGGGGCGCAGGTCGTCAAGGTGCCGCACCACGGGTCGCGCTACCAGGTGCCGCAGTTCGCGCGGTGGTCCGGGGCGCGGATCGCCCTGTTCTCGGTCGGCCGGGACAACGACTACGGGCACCCCAGCGAGTCGACGCTGCTCCAGTACCGCGCGGCCGGGGCGCGGGTCGGTCGTACTGACCAGCAGGGCGACCTCGCGGTGGTCCCTGCTGCGGGCGGCCTCGCCCTGCTCGCCCGCCGGTGACCCGTGCCGCGGGCGCGTCGCGTTGTCACAGCGACGTGGGATGCTGGCGCCGATGAACACGCCCGCGAACGTCACCCCGGTGCCCACCGCCCCGGCCCCGCTGACCCTGCTGACCGGCTCCGAGCCGTTCCTGCTCAGCCGGGCGGTCGCGCGCGTGGTCGCCGCCGCCCGCGCGATCGATCCCCAGGTCGATCGCCGGGAGGTGGACGCCCAGGCCCCCGATGCCCAGGGGGACCTGCTCACCGCACTGTCCCCGTCGCTGTTCGGAGGGGCCGCCGTGGTGGTGGTCTCCGAGCTGGCCGACGCGTCGGCGCAGGTCATGGCCGCGCTGAGGGCGGGCCTCATGGATCTCCCGGCGGACACCTGGGTGGTGGCCCTGCACTCCGGTGAGCGCAACAAGCGGGCCCTGGACGAGCTGCGGTCCCTGCAGGTGCCCGGTGGACTCGTGGAGATCCCCTGCGCGAAGGTGAAGGCGGGGCGGCCCACCCGCGAGCTGCTGGAGCACGAGGCGCGGCGTGCCGGTCGGCGGATCACCTCCGATGGCGTGGACGCACTGGTCATGGCCCTCGGATCCGACATCGCGCTGCTGGTCGGCGCGCTCGAGCAGTTGGTCGCCGACAGCCCCGAGGACCCGATCGATGCCGCCGAGGTGACAGCCAGCTTCGCCGGGGTGGCGGAGATGAGCGGATTCCAGCTGGCCGATGCCGTCTGGGAGGGCCGGGCGCTGCTGGCGGTGCAGCGGCTGCGGTGGGCCCTGGTCAGCGAGACGATCTCGGGTGCCGCTGCCGTGGGTTCGCTCGCGGCCGGGCTGCGGGCCATGGTCAAGGTCGCCGGCGCGCCCCGGGGGATGCCCGAGGCCGACGTCGCCCGTCTGGCCGGAGTGCCCCCGTTCAAGGTGCGCACCCTGCGCTCCGCGGCCACCAACTGGGAACCGGCGCAACTGGCGCATGCCGTGCGGCACCTGGCCACCGTGGACGCCCAGATGAAGGGTGGTCTGCGCCCCGGTGAGAGCCTCGAACCGGCCCAGAAGGTCAGGGCGCTCGAAGCCTTCGTGGTCGACACCGTGGGCCTCCAGGAGCGCCCTGCGGTCAGGGGGCGGGGCGGTCCCACGGCTCGGTAGGTCCGGATTTGGCCAGCAGTGGGGGTCGTCCGGTATCCTGATTGTCTGCCCGCCGGCTCACGGCGGCCACAGACCGTGCAATCAGACCGTGCGAGTACCCCATCGGGGTCGATCGCGGCCCCCGGACCAGGAAGACGAAGGCTCACCACGTGGCGAACATCAAGTCGCAGCTCAAGCGGATCAAGACCAACGAGAAGGCGCGCCAGCGCAACAAGGCCGTCACCTCCAGCCTGAAGACCTCCGTTCGCCGCTTCCGTGAGGCGGCCCAGGCCGGCGACGTCGAGAAGGCCCAGGAGTACGCGCGCACCGCGTCGCGCCAGCTCGACAAGGCCGCCAGCAAGGGCGTCATCCACCGCAACCAGGCCGCCAACCGCAAGTCGGCCATCCAGAAGCAGGCCGCGAGCCTGTAGTCGATCGACCGGGCTGTCCCGGTCGGTCCGCGCCAGCGCCATCCGTCCCGCGGGTGGCGCTTCGCCATGTCCGGGCATGTCCGGGCACCTGCGGGCGGCGAGGTGCGCGGGGCCTGCCGCTGCTCCGTGCCCGGGACTCAGCCTGATGACCCCGGCTATGGTGGCAACAGGGCCCCGGCTGGTGGGGCGCTGAATCCGGGAGGTGCCAGATGGGTCCCACGAGCATCGTGCACGCGGGCGAGGCAGGGCTGACCACCGTCGTCGAGGGCATGGCCAAGATGCGTGAGGCGCTGCCCGACGGCATCCGTGAGGCGGCGGATCGCCGGCTGGGCGCGGACTCCGCCCTCGGCAAGGGCGTGCTGGCCATGGTCGACACGGTGGCGGAGGAGTCGGCCAAGGCCAAGGCCGAGAAGGCGACGCACGCGGCGGAGGTCGCATCCGCCAGGGCCGCGACCGCGGCTGACCTCGAGAAGAGGGCGCTGGCCCTCGTGGCCACCACCGAGGCGGCCGCCAAGGAGACGCGTGGGCGCGGCGGGAAGATCCTGCTCGGTGGCCTCGCCCTGGGTGCCGCGGCTGGCGGGGCGTACTTCGTCTGGAGGCGTCGCCAGGCGGCAGCGGCGGCGCACCTCTCCGGCGAGGGTGAGTGGGGTGCCCCCACGAGCGCTCCGGCGAGTCCGGTGACGCCGTTCATGGCAGGTGTGGCCGACGAGCAGAGCCCGGACGTGGTCGACGAGGACTTCGCGCACGAGGTCGATGCTGCTGCCGACGAGTTCGCGGCCGAGGTCGTCGACGCGATCGAGGTCCCGGGCGAGGCGGCTCACGAGCATGTCGAGGACGCCCCTGAGCCCGCTGAGCCGTTCGTCCCCGGCGTCGCCGACGAGCAGAGCCCCGACGTGGTGGACGAGGACTTCGCGCACGAGGTCGATGAGGTGGCCGACGCCATCTCCACGGCCGTCGTCGACGCGGTCGAGGCGCCGGAGGGCAAGGACGCGTAGCCGGGGGTCGGGCCAACCTGTGGGACCATATCCCTCGTGCCGCCCGCCCCTGGATCCACGGATGAGTCCATCATCCGCAACTTCTGCATCATCGCCCACATCGACCATGGCAAGTCGACGCTGGCCGACCGGATGCTGCAGATCACCGGTGTCGTCGACGGGCGGGACATGCGCGCCCAGTACCTGGACCGGATGGACATCGAGCGCGAGCGCGGCATCACCATCAAGAGCCAGGCGGTCCGCCTGCCCTATGTGGCCTCGGATGGCATCGACTACGTCCTGAACCTCATCGACACCCCCGGCCACGTCGACTTCACCTACGAGGTGTCGCGCAGCCTGGCGGCCTGCGAGGGCGCGATCCTGCTGGTCGACGCCGCCCAGGGCATCGAGGCCCAGACGCTGGCCAACCTGTACCTCGCACTCGAGAACGACCTGGCGATCATCCCGGTGCTGAACAAGATCGACCTGCCGGCAGCCCAGCCGGAGCGCTACGCCGCGGAGCTGGCCCACATCATCGGGTGCGATCCCGCCGACGTCCTGCAGGTCAGCGCCAAGACGGGCACGGGGGTCCGAGAGCTGCTCGACGAGGTCGTCCGCTCGGTTCCGGCTCCTGCCGGTGACCCCGACGCCCCCGCCCGGGCGCTGATCTTCGACTCCGTCTACGACTCCTACCGCGGCGTGATCACCTACGTGCGCGTGATCGACGGCAAGCTCTCCACCCGCGAGCGCATCGTCATGATGTCCACCGGTGCCCAGCACGAGATGCTCGAGGTCGGCGTGATCTCACCGGACCCGGTGCCGTCCGCGGCGATCGGCGCCGGCGAGGTCGGCTACCTGATCACCGGCGTGAAGGACGTGCGCCAGAGCCGCGTCGGTGACACCGTGACCGCCGCGAGCAAGGCGGGTGCGACCATCCCGCTGGGCGGGTACCGCGACCCCAAGCCGATGGTCTTCTCGGGCCTCTACCCGATCGATGGCTCGGACTACCCCGAGCTGCGTGACGCCCTGGACAAGCTCAAGCTCAACGACGCCGCCCTGGTCTACGAGCCCGAGACCTCCGGGGCGCTCGGGTTCGGCTTCCGGTGCGGCTTCCTCGGGCTGCTGCACCTGGAGATCGTCCGCGAGCGCCTCGAGCGCGAGTTCAACCTCGACCTGATCTCCACCGCCCCGAACGTGATCTACCAGGTGACCCTCGACGACGGCCGCAGCATCGAGGTCACCAACCCCTCCGAGTACCCGAACGGCAAGGTGGCCGAGGTCCGCGAGCCGATCGTGCGGGCCACCATCCTGAGCCCGACGGACTACGTCGGCGCCATCATGGAGCTGTGCCAGAACCGCCGCGGGAACCTGCTGGGGATGGACTACCTGTCCGACACCCGCGTCGAGCTGCGCTACACGCTGCCCCTGGCCGAGATCGTCTTCGACTTCTTCGACGCCCTGAAGTCGCGCACCCGCGGGTACGCCTCGCTGGACTACGAGACCACCGGCGAGCAGGCCGCCGACCTGGTGAAGGTCGACATCCTGCTGCACGGGGAGCCCGTGGACGCCTTCAGCGCGATCGTGCACCGCGACAAGTCCTACGCCTACGGGGTGGCCATGGCCGCCAAGCTCAAGACGCTGATCCCGCGCCAGCAGTTCGAGGTCCCGATCCAGGCCGCGATCGGCTCGCGGATCATCGCCCGGGAGAGCGTTCGGGCGATGCGCAAGGACGTCCTGGCCAAGTGCTACGGCGGTGACATCACCCGCAAGCGCAAGCTGCTCGAGAAGCAGAAGGAGGGCAAGAAGCGGATGAAGATGGTCGGTCGGGTCGAGATCCCGCAGGAGGCCTTCATCGCCGCGCTCAACACCGAGGGCGACCAGGGCGCCAAGAAGTAGCACCGAGGTCTTGCCCCGCACCTCCTGAGGGCGTAATCTGATATCAGATTGATAGTCCCGAGGAGGACCCGAATGAGCGCCACCCTGGCTGCCCCGACACCCGCACCCGACTCCATCCCCACCTCGACCCCGCAGGTCGTCGAGAAGCGCGCCCACAGCGTCAACGGCTGGCCGGTGGTGATCGCGGGGATCGTCGGGATCATCGCCTGCGCCTGGGCCATCGGCGTGGCCATCGAGCGGGCGGGTGACACGTTCGCGATGCCGGTGTACTTCTGGGTCAGCGTCGTCGCCCTGATCCTGATCATCGTGCTGCTGACCGGCCTCACCCCGGTCGCCCCGGGGCAGGCCCGGGTGGTGCAGCTGCTCGGCCGCTACGTCGGCACCATCCGCCAGGACGGCCTGCGCTGGGTGAACCCGCTGACCGTCCGGAAGTCCATCTCCACCCGGATCCGCAACCAGGAGACCCAGGTCCTGAAGGTCAACGACCTCGCGGGCAACCCGATCGACATCGCAGCGGTCGTGGTCTGGCAGGTCACCGACACCGCGATGGCCAGCTTCGACGTGGACAACTTCGTCGACTTCGTGTCGATCCAGACCGAGACCGCCGTGCGCCACATCGCCAACTCCTACCCGTACGACAACAACGCGGGCACCGCGCGGCTGAGCCTGCGCGACAACGCCGAGGAGATCACCGCCGAGCTGAGCCGCGAGATCGGCCAGCGGGTGGCGCCCGCGGGCGTGCACATCGTCGAGTCGCGGCTGACGCGCCTGGCCTACGCCGCCGAGATCGCCCAGGCGATGCTGCGCCGCCAGCAGGCCGACGCCGTGGTGGCCGCGCGTGCCCGGATCGTCGAGGGTGCGGTCGGCATGGTCGAGCAGGCACTGCACCAGCTCGAGGAGCAGGACGTCGTGGTGCTCGACGACGAGCGCAAGGCGGTCATGGTGTCCAACCTCCTGGTGGTCCTCTGCTCCGAGCAGAACACCCAGCCCGTGGTCAACGCCGGATCGCTGTACTGAGGCCGACGTGGCCGAGCGCAAGGCGGTGCTGCTCCGCCTGGACCCAGCCGTCCACGACGCGCTGGCCAGGTGGGCCGCCGATGAGCTGCGCAGCACCAACGCGCAGATCGAGTTCCTGCTGCGCAGGGCCCTGCTGGAGGTGGGGCGGATGCCGGGCGCAGCGGGCCCGATCAGGAGACCGGGCAGGCGTGCCGGCGCACCCAGCGCGGTCGACCCGGCCGCCGGCGGCGCTGCGGAGGCCGATTGAGCGGTGTGGTGGGCCTTGTGCGGCCCACGGCTTGACCGGGGGGCGTGAGATCGGCAGAGTTGCGTAGGTCACACTTGCCTGTGTTCTGACGTCCACCAACGCCCTGGAGGCTCCTGAATGGCCACAACTGCCGGATCCCTGAGCACGCCCCTGCCGCCGCACGCCGACACGCTCTCGCGATCCATCCTGGACCGGGTCGCCGCGAGCCCGGACAAGCTGGCCTTCACGTCCCCGGGGCCCGATGACACGTGGAGCGTGAAGTACACGTGGCGCGAGGCCGGCGACGAGATGATGAAGCTGGGAGCCGGCCTGATCGCACTGGGCCTCGAGCTCGAGGACCGGGTCGCGATCGCCTGCAACACCCGCACCGAGTGGCTGTTCGCCGATGGCGCGGTGATGCTGGCCGGTGGCGCCAACACGACCATCTACCCCAGCACGGGCGACGACGACTTCGGCTACATCGTCAGCGACTCCGGGTCCCGGTTCCTGATCGCCGAGGACACGAAGCAGGCCGACAAGGCCCTGCACCAGCGTGACCAGCTGCCGGACCTGACCAAGATCATCCTCATCGACGGTGAGGGCGACGGCGACTTCGTCATCAGCTGGAGCCAGCTGCGCGAGATGGGCGTGGCCAAGCTCACCGAGAACCCGAAGGTGATCGAGGAGCGCGTGGCCCAGCTGACCTCCGAGTCGCTGGCGACCATGATCTACACCTCCGGGACCACGGGTCGCCCCAAGGGCGTCGAGCTGCCGCACCGCTGCTGGGTGTTCGAGGGGGCCAGCATCGAGGCGATGAACGTCTTCGAGCCCGACGACATGCACTTCCTGTGGCTGCCGCTGTCGCACGTGTTCGGCAAGGTGCTGATCTCGGCGCAGTACCAGATCGGCTTCACGACGGCCACTGACGGCCGGGTGCCCAAGATCGTCGAGAACCTGCCCAAGGTGCAGCCCACCGTGATGGCCGGCGTGCCGCGCATCTTCGAGAAGATCTACCAGGGTGCCAACGCGAAGGCGAAGGCCGGTGGCGGCGCCAAGGCGAAGATCTTCGAGTGGGCGTTCAGCACCTCGGCAGCGGTGAAGGCCAAGCAGCGCGCCGGCCAGTCGGCTGGTCCGTTCGCGGGCATCCAGATGGCCATCGCAGACAAGCTCGTCTTCTCCAAGATCAGGGAGCTGACCGGTGGCCGGATCCGGATCTTCTGCTCCGGCTCCGCCGCCCTCAACGGCGACGTCGCCCGCTGGTTCGACGCGGCCGGCATGCCCATCCTCGAGGGGTACGGGCTGACGGAGAACACGGCCGCCGCGTGCCTCGTGCGCCCGGACGACATCGTGTTCGGCCAGGTCGGGTCACCGCTGCCGGGCACGGAGGTGCGGATCGCCGACGACGGCGAGGTCCTGCTGCGCGGGCCGCACATCATGCGCGGCTACCGGAACCTGCCCGAGGTCAACGCCGAGACCCTCCTTCCCGACGGCTGGTTGGCCACCGGCGACATCGGCGTCCTCGACGACAAGGGTCGCCTGAAGATCACCGACCGCAAGAAGGACCTGGTCAAGACCTCGGGCGGCAAGTACATCGCCCCCGGGCTGATCGCCGCGCAGTTCAAGGTGATCTCGCCGCTGGCCTCGAACCTGGTCGTGCACGCGAACAACCGCAACTACGCCACCGCGCTGGTGTCCCTGGACCCCGAGGCGCTGCAGGGGTTCGCCGCCAAGAACGGCCTGTCCGGTGACTTCGGGACACTGTCGCAGGCCCCCGAGGTCCGGGCCGCGATCCAGGGGAACATCGACACCCTCAACGGCCAGCTGAACAAGTGGGAGACGATCAAGAAGTTCACGATCCTCGACCGCGACCTCAGCGAGGAGAACGGCGAGCTGACGGCCAGCCTGAAGGTCAAGCGCAAGGTCGTCGAGGAGCACTTCGCCGACAAGATCGAGGCGATGTACGCCTCGTAGGACCGGCCATCGTCGACGACCCCCGTGGAGCTCCCACGGGGGTCGTCGCGTTCCGGGCGAATCGCCGCTCCCATGGCCGATCCGGCCGCCGGTGCTTGACCCGACGCGCCGGAGTCGGCAGAGTGACCCGCCACACCACCGCGCCAGACCCGATCCCCCCACCGAACCCGGAGGACCTCCCGCATGGCCACGATCGTCGGCTCGCTCGACACCCCGCTCCCTGCGCACGCCCCCAACCTCGCGCAGTCGATCCTGGATCGGGTCGCAGCGACTCCCGACCGGCGCGCCTTCCGCTATCCCCGGCCCGACGGCAGCTGGCCGGTGATGACCTGGCGTGAGGCGGGCGACGAGATGACCCAGCTCGCCGCCGGGCTCGTGGCCCTGGGGTTGCAGCCCGAGGACCGGGTCGCCATCGCCTGCAACACGCGCATCGAGTGGATCCTGACCGACGGCGCGGCGCTGCTGGCAGGCGGGGCCAACACGACCATCTACCCGAGCACCGGTGACGAGGACTTCGGCTACATCGTGGCCGACTCCGGCGCGCGCTTCCTCGTGGCCGAGGACCAGAAGCAGGCGGACAAGGCGCTCGGGCAGCGCGACCGGCTGCCCGAGCTGACCAGGATCATCCTGATCGACGGTTCCGGGGACGGCGACCTGGTGATCAGCTGGGACGACCTGCACCAGCTCGGTGCCGAGGCGCTGGCCGCCGATCCCACAGTGATCGAGCGGCGGGTCGCGGCCATCAGCCCCGAGTCCCTGGCGACGATCATCTACACGTCCGGCACGACCGGTCGACCGAAGGGCGTCGAGCTCCCGCACAGCAACTGGGTCTTCCAGGGCGCCAGCGTCGAGGCGCTGCAGATCATGCACATCGACGACGTCCACTACCTCTGGCTGCCGCTGGCGCACTCGTTCGGCAAGGTGCTGCTCGCCGCCCAGTACCAGATCGGGCTGGAGACCGCGGTCGACGGCCGGATCGACCAGATCGTGGCCAACCTGCCCATCGTCCAGCCGACGCTCATGTGCGGTGTCCCGCGCATCTTCGAGAAGATCTACCAGGGGGCCAACGCCAAGGCCAGGGCCGGTGGCGGCGCCAAGGCGAAGATCTTCGAGTGGGCGTTCAGCACCTCGGCGGGCATCAAGGCCAAGCAGCGCTCGGGCCAGTCGGCCGGCCCCCTGGCGGGCCCGCAGATGGCGCTCGCCGACAAGCTGGTCTTCTCCAAGATCCAGGCCCTCACCGGTGGGCGGGTCCGGCTGTTCGTCTCCGGGTCGGCAGCCCTGAACGCGGATGTCGCCCGCTGGTTCGACGCGGCCGGCATGCCGGTCATCGAGGGCTACGGGCTGACGGAGAACAGCGCCGCTGCCTTCATCGTGCGTCCCGACGACCTCGCGTTCGGGACCGTGGGCAAGCCGTTCCCCGGGACCGAGGCCATGATCGCCGCGGACGGTGAGGTCCTGCTGCGCGGTCCGCACGTCATGCGCGGCTACCGCAACCTGCCGGAGGCCAACGCTGAGGCGCTGCTGCCCGACGGGTGGCTGGCGACCGGGGACATCGGGGTCTTCGACGACGAGGGTCGCCTGCGGATCACCGACCGCAAGAAGGACCTGGTCAAGACCTCGGGCGGCAAGTACATCGCCCCCGGGGCGATCGCCGCCCGCTTCAAGGTGATCTCGACGCTGGCCTCGAACCTGGTGGTGCACGCGAACAACCGCAACTACGCCACCGCCCTGGTGTCCCTGGACCCCGAGGCGCTGGAGAAGTTCGCCGCCGCCCACGGGCTCTCGGGCGACTTCGCCACCCTCTCGCAGAGCCCCGAGGTCCGTGCCGACATCCAGGCGTCGATCGACGAGCTGAACTCCCAGGTCAACCGTTGGGAGACGATCAAGAAGTTCACGATCCTCGACCGCGACCTGTCCGAGGAGGGCGGCGAGCTGACGGCCAGCCTGAAGGTCAAGCGCAAGGTCGTGGAGGAGCACTTCGCCGAGCAGATCGAGGCGATGTACGCGTAGGGCGGTCGGGGGCGGGTCACACGTCCGGCGTCGCGCTGGGCGACCGGGCGCCCGTCGGCCGCTGCCGGCCCATCCCAGTGATCCCCTCGGCCCCCCCGGCCCCCTCGGCCCCGGGTGTCCCGGCGGCCGCGGCCGAACCCCGGACCGTGAGGACCAGGTTCGGCTGGCCGTCGTCCTCCCCGAGCACCACGTACACGGCGAAGCTCGGCGCTGAGAAGCTGTAGAGCCCGGTGTTGGTCTCGGCCGCGCCGACGTACTCGGCGATCGGGACGTACTCGCGCGCGCGCAGGGCCGCCACGATCGGCTCGGCCATGTCCAGGGCGGTCCCGTTGTCGGTGGTGAAGGTGGCGGTCCAGGTCCGCCGCGGTGGTGATCCGATCGCGTAGGCGGTGACCACCTCGGCGCCCGTCGGCAGCGGCACGTCGGGCCAGTCCGCAGGCAGGGGCGCACCCGTGAGCCCCCACTCCCGGGCCAGCTGCACGGACCGGTCGAAGGCCGCGGTCGTCTGCGTCGGGCTCGGCGACGGGGACCCGATGGTGGGCCGGGGCGCGGGCTCACCCGGGCCGCAGCCCCCCAGCGCCAGGACGCCGGAGCACAGCACCGCTGCCGCACGCGCGATCCGCCGCCTCCCCATGGGTCAACGCTAACCCGAGCGGGCCGATGCGCCGGGCACATGCGGGACAATGACGGCCATGCCCAGCCAGCCGACCGGGGAGGTCCCGCCCCTCGACGGGGTCCTGCCCCAGGAGTCGGCCCGGTCGTGGGGTGCGCGGGACTTCGGGTTCTACCTGCACGTGCCGTTCTGCGCCACGCGCTGCGGGTACTGCGACTTCAACACCTACACCGCCCCCGAGCTGGCCACCTCGACCGGCGTCGACCGGGCCGGTTTCGCCGAGCACCTTGCCGCGGAGGTCGAGTTCGCCCGGGGCCTGCTCGGCGCCCGGGAGGTCCCGGTGCGCACCGTCTTCGTCGGCGGGGGCACCCCGACCCTGCTCGCCCCGGAGGCGTTGGGCTCGGTCCTGGACCGCATCGACGCCGAGTTCGGCCTGGCCCCCGGCGCCGAGGTGACGGTGGAGGCCAACCCCGACTCGGTGGACGCGGCGGCGCTGGCCCGCCTGCGGGAGGTCGGCTTCACCCGGATCTCGTTCGGCATGCAGAGCGCGGTCCCGCACGTCCTGGCGGTCCTGGACCGCACCCACACCCCAGGGGGTGCCCTGCGTGCGGTCGCCGAGGCCCGGGCCGCGGGGTTCGAGCAGGTCAGCCTCGACCTGATCTACGGCACGCCGGGGGAGTCGCTGGCCGACTGGCGGTGCACGGTCGATACCGTCCTGTCGGCGCAGGTGGGCCACATCTCGGCCTATGCCCTGATCGTCGAGCCGGGCACGCGACTGGCCGCGGCGGTCCGCCGGGGTGCGATCACCGCGCCCGACGACGACCTGATGGCCGACATGTACGACCTGGCCGACGAGGCGTTCGCGGCCGCCGGGCTGCCCTGGTACGAGCTGTCGAACTGGGCCGTGCCGGGCCAGGAGTGCCGGCACAACCTGGCCTACTGGCGCGGCGCCGACTGGTGGGGGGCCGGTCCAGGAGCACACAGCCATGTGGCCGGCACCCGCTGGTGGAACGTCAAGCACCCGGCGGCGTACGTCCAGCGACTGCGTGCCGGCCAGTCACCGGCCGCTGGCCGCGAGGTGCTCGACGCCGACACCCGCGCGCTCGAGGAGATCCTGCTGGGCGTCCGGATGGCCGACGGGCTGGGCGTGAACGACCTCACCCCTGGGCAGCGACGTGAGCTGGAGGTACTGGTCTCCGATGGGCTCGGGTCGGTGCAGGGCGGCCGGTTCCGACTCACCCGGTCCGGGCGGCTCCTGGCCGACGCCGTGGTGCGCCGGCTGGTGCCCTGAGCTGCCGTCGGGCCCGCGAACCCGGAACGGCCGCGCACCGAGGGGGGATCCGCGAAGGGGCCGGCGAGCCCAGCGGGTCGATGACCGCACCAGGCTCGCCGGCCCCTCGGATCGCAGAGTCGGTCAGATGCTGCTCGTGGCCAGCGCCACGATGACGTAGAGCACCTGCAGGACCAGGAACACCATGGCCACGATCCCGAGGATCTTGCCGACGTTGGTCGTCCCACGTCCGGAGGGGTCCATCATCCCGGCGTCCATCTCCTCGAGATCCTTCTTGCCGAAGAGGAAGGCCACGATCCCCAACGGGCCGCAGCACAGCAGCCCGACGATCCCCAGCGCGAGGACGAGGGTCGCCCGGTGCGGCTTGAGCCCGGCGGCCGCATATCCGGCACCGGGGCCGGGCGGGAACGCCGGCGGGTAGGCGCCAGCAGGCGGTGCCATCGGGTACCCACCGGGCCCCGCGGCAGGCGGCGGCGGCGGGGGCGGGTACCCACCCGAGCCGGCCATCGGCGGCGGGGGCGGGGGCGGGGGATAGCCACCGGGGGCGGCGGGCGGCGGCGGGTAGCTCCCGGCCGGCGGCGGGGGCGGGCTGTACGCCGGCGGCGGTTCAGGCGCGGGTGGCGGCGGGGGTGAGGCGGGAGGCGCGGCGCGGCGGGTTCCTCGTACGTCGGGGCCGTGGGCTCGGGCACCTCCTCCGGTGGTGGGGTCAGTGCTCCGCCGAGGGGCTCCTCAGGCGGGTCGACGGGCGGCTGGGTCATTCCTGGACGCTCCTTTGCAGAGGGTGGTTCCGACTGGAGGCTAGCCCCCTGAAGCCCGCAATGGTCGGAAATGCGGCGTCTCAGCCCTGCGGCTCGGTGACCAGGTCGATCGCCTCCTCGACCCGGGCGAGCAGCGCGGGGTCGAGGTCGGCGTAGGAGCGCACCGACCCGAGGATCCGCCGCCACGCCGCGCGTTCGTCATCCGGCCAGCCCAGGGCCGCGCAGATCCCCGCCTTCCAGGGCGTGCCCCGCGGGATGCTCGGCCAGGCGTCGATCCCGACGGCCGACGGCCGTACCGCCTGCCAGACATCGACGTACGGGTGCCCCAGCACCGCCACGTGCGGCGCCCACCGATGTGTCACCTCGTCGCCGATCCGAGATTCCTTGGTCCCGGGAACGAGGTGGTCCACCAGCACCACGAGCCGGCGCTGCGGGCCGGGCTCGAACGCCGAGACGAGCGTGCTGAGGTCATCGATGCCGCCCATCGGCTCGACGACGATCCCGAGCTCGCGCAGGTCCGCGCCCCAGACCTTCTCGATCAGCTCGGCGTCGTGGGTGCCCTCGACCCAGATGCGCGCTGCCCTGGCGACCTTCGCGGTGGTCCGTGGTGCGGCGATCGAGCCGGAGGCCGTCCGGGTCGGTGCACTCGGCGGGATGGGCGCGGCGGACCGGGGTCGGGTGAGCGACACCGTGCGCCCTTCGAGCAGGAAGGCCGCGGGCTCGGCGGGGAACAGCCGGCGGCGGCCGTGCCGGTCCTCGAGCGCCACGGACCATCCGACCGTGGTCTTCTCCCAGCCGACGATCGCCCCGCACCACCCGCTCGACGCGCACTCGACCACGAGGCCGGCCTCGCCGACGACGGCGGCCACCCGGGGAGCCCGCGGGTGCCGCCCCGGGCCCAGCACGTCGGAACCATAGCGATCCAGCACGCCCGCGACCCTACCCCGGCGCCGTCCGGCGAGGTTGCGTCGCACGTGCTCGGGTCGACACGGACCTGCGGCGCGTCCCGGACGCCGGAACGTCCCAGATGCACCGCAACCGGCGGCGCCTACAGGGCGGCGCGGAACACCTTGGCCAGCTCGTCGGGGGTCAGCACCACCGGGTTGCCCGCCATGCTGCTGGCGCGTGCGGCCTTGGACACCACCTCGTCAGTGTCCTTGTCGGAGAGCCCGTGAGCCGACAGGGACGGGATCTCGAGCAGGGCGCACGTGTGCTCGATCCAGTGCAGCCCGTCCTCCGCGGTGGCATCCGGGACGCCGGTCAGGCAGGCGGCCACCTGGTCGAAGCGCGCTGTCAGGCGGGGGTCCGCGCGTGCGAGGTTGGCCTGGCAGACCGGTCCCAGAAGGGCCGCGCAGATGGCGCCGTGGGGTGCGTCGGTCATGCCGCCGATGACGCCGGCGAACCCGTGCACCGCCCCCAGCTTCGCGTTGGCCAGCGACAGCCCGCCCAGCAGGCTGCACAGCGACATGTCCGTGCGGGCGGCCAGGTCGGCACCGTCCCAGTACGCGGCGACCAGGCTGCGGCCGGCGGCCATCATGCCCATCCGGGCCCAGCTGTCGGTCATCCGGTTGGCCCGATGCGACACGTAGGGCTCGAGGCACTGGGTCAGCGCGTCCATCCCCGACGCGGCAGTCACGGCGGGCGGGCAGTCGCGGGTCAGCTCCGGGTCGACGACGGCGTGCCTCGGGATCATCAGCGGGTGTCGCAGGCTGGCCTTCACACCCTGCTCGGGGACCGCGAGCACGGCGTTCGCCGTGACCTCGGCACCGGTCCCGGCCGTCGTCGGGACGGCGACCAGGGGCACGGGGGCCCGGGTGATCGGCTGGCCGCGGCCGACGACCTCGATGTAGTCCATCGGGTCCCCGCCGTTGCCCAGGAGCATCGCGGCCGCCTTGGCCAGGTCGATCGGGCTGCCACCGCCGATCGCCACCACCACATCGGCAGCCAGCGCCCTCCCGGCGGCGGCGGCCGCCCGGGCATCGGCGACTGTCGGCTCGCCGGCGACGGTGACGACCTCCAGGGCATCGGCCCCGGCCCGCAGCGGCGCGATGACGGCCTGCACCCGCGCGGGCGTCGCGCCGGTGACGACGAGCACCCGGGAGCCGAGCCCGGCGACGATGCCGGCCAGGTCGGCGACCCGGCCGGGCCCGAAGGAGATCCGCGGCGGGAGCGACAGCTCGAAGGACGTGCTCACGGGGCCGGTGTCGCCCAGCGGCTGTCCTGGGCGGGGAACACCGCGGAGAACTTCGTCGCCGTGCGCGGCACGGCCATCATGGGGGCCACGGCGTCCCGCCACGTGGCGTAGTGGGTGGTGTCCTTGTGCGCGGCGGCCGCGGCGTCGTCGACGTACACCTCCACGAGGACGACGTGCGTGGGGTCGGCGAGGTCGTGCAGGACGTCGAAGCGCAGTACGCCCGGCTCCTCCAGGGAGGCCCTGGCGTTGGCCTCAGTGGCGACCAGGAACGCCGGGACCGAGTCGGTCACGACCTGCACGTGGACATGGACGATGAGCATGCACCCGATTCTGGCGGCCCGCGACCACCGAACGCCCGGCGGCGAACACCGCCCGCCCGATCACGTCGCACATCCACGCGCAATCTCCTCGAAACGCCGGATTCTGCCGAACGTGGGGGGGATTCGGTGAAGTCCCGGAGGATCCGTCGGAGCGCGGCGGGGCGGCTGGGATCGCGGGCTGGATGGCGCGGCCGGGCGTAGAATGGCACTCCGACCCGTTGAGTGCCAACGTCGATCAGCGCGCGCACTCGTCGTCCCGCAGGAGGTGCCCATGCTCGATGACCGCAAGCTCTCGGTGCTGCGTGCCATCGTCGAGGACTACGTCCGCACCCACGAGCCCGTCGGCTCGAAGGGACTGGTCGACCGGCACTCCCTGGGCGTCTCCCCGGCCACGATCCGCAACGACATGGCCGTGCTGGAGGAGGAGGGCTTCATCGCCCAGCCGCACACCAGCGCCGGTCGCATCCCGACCGACAAGGGCTACCGGCTGTTCGTCGACCGGCTCTCCCAGGTCAAGCCGCTGAGCCCCGCCGAGCGCCGGGCGATCGAGAACTTCCTGGCCGGGGCCGTCGACCTCGACGACGTGATGGGGCGCTCGGTGCGCCTGCTCGCGCAGATCACCCGCCAGGTGGCGCTGGTGCAGTACCCGTCGCTGACCAGCTCCGCCGTCCGCCACGTCGAGCTGGTGTCCTTGAGCGAGCATCGCCTGCTGCTGGTCCTGATCGCCGACACCGGCCGGATCGAGCAGCGCGTGGTGGAGGTGCCCGCGGCACTGTCCGAGGACGACCTCGCCCGCCTGCGCAGCCTGCTCAACGAGTCGGTGGGCGGGGGCTCGTTCACCTCGGTGGCCGACCGCGTGGCCGACGTTCCCGATCGCTTCGACGAGGCCAGCAGGCCGGCCGTCTCGGTCGTGCTCGCGACCCTGCTCGAGACGGTCGTGGAGCGCCACGAGGAGCGCATCGTGATGGGCGGCACCGCCAACCTCGCCCGCTACGTCGACGGGTTCGACAGCCTCCAGCCCGTCCTCGAGGCGCTCGAGGAGCAGATGGTGCTGCTGCGCCTGCTCGGTGAGACCCGCGCGGAGGCCGTGACCGTCACGATCGGCCATGAGAACCTGGTCGCCGGCATGAGCAGCACCTCCGTGGTCAGCGCCGGGTACGGCCCGAACCACGGGACCGTCGCACGGCTCGGGGTCGTCGGCCCCACCCATATGGACTACCCCAGCACGATGGCCTCGGTCCGGGCGGTCGCCCGGTACCTGGGGCAGCTGCTGCGAAACGAATAGGACACCTGTGGCAAACGACTACTACGCCACCCTCGGCGTGGCCCGCGACGCGAATGCGGACGAGATCAAGCGCTCGTACCGCCGGCTCGCCCGTGAGCTGCACCCGGACGTGAACCCCGACCCGGTCACGCAGGAACGCTTCAAGGAGGTCACCGCCGCCTACGAGGTGCTCTCCGACCCGGAGAAGCGCCAGATGTACGACCTGGGTGCCGACCCGCGCAGCCCGGGCGGGGGAAGCCCCTTCGGTCCGGGCACCGCGGGGTTCGGGTTCGGCGACATCATGGACGCCTTCTTCGGCGGCCAGCAGGCGCGCGGGCCCAAGCCCCGGGTCCGCCGCGGCCAGGACGCCCTGATCAAGGTGACGATCGACCTGCCCGAGGCCGCGTTCGGCGTGGTCAAGGAGATCCAGGTCGACACCGCCCTGGTCTGCCCGACGTGCACCGGGACGGGCGCGGCCGCCGGCCACCAGCCCACTGAGTGCTCGATGTGCCGGGGCCGCGGCGAGATCCAGTCGGTCCAGCGCTCGTTCCTCGGCCAGGTCATGACCTCGCGGCCCTGCCCCCAGTGCCAGGGCTACGGCACCGTGATCACCCATCCCTGCCCCGAGTGCAACGCCGAGGGCCGGGTGCGCACGCGGCGCACCCTGAAGGTCAAGGTCCCGGCCGGCATCGACGACGGCACCCGGATCCAGCTGTCCGGCGAGGGCGAGGTCGGCCCCGGCGGCGGACCTGCTGGCGACCTGTACGTGGAGGTCTCGACGCGGCCGCACCCGGTGTTCCAGCGCAGTGGCGACGACCTGCACTGCTCGATCGCCCTGCCGATGACCGTCGCCGCCCTGGGCACGGTCCTGAAGCTCGAGACCCTCGACGGCACCGAGGACGTGGAGAT
Source organism: uncultured Actinomycetes bacterium (assembly GCA_963774745.1). Lineage (GTDB taxonomy): Bacteria > Actinomycetota > Actinomycetes > S36-B12 > CAIYMF01 > Prado023. The sequence continues at coordinate 386,008 of CAVZGE010000006.1, forward strand.
CCGCCCCGGCACGCAGCCCGGGCACGTGGTCACGCTCAAGGCGCGCGGGGTGCCGCACCTGCGCAGCTCCGGGCGCGGCGACCTGCTGGTCCACATCGACGTGCAGACCCCGACCAAGCTCGATCCGCGCCAGGAGGCGCTCCTGCGCGAGTTCGCCGCCATCCGCGGCGAGGAGCACGTGAAGACCGACTTCCACCGCCCCGAGAAGGAGGGGCTGTTCACCCGGATCAAGGACGCGTTCTCCGCCCGATGACCGCGCCGCTGTTCCTCATCGAGCCCGCTGTCGCGGCCGCGGCTGGGGTCGGCGACGTCGTGGAGCTCAGCGGCCCCGAGGGGCGGCACGCCGTCGCCGTGAAGCGACTGGCGGTGGGCGAGCGGATCGACCTCGCCGACGGCGCCGGGACACTCCTGCACGCGGTCGTCGAGGCCCTGACCGGCCGGGACTCTCTTGCTGCCGCGGTGCTCGAGCGCGCCGACGTGGCCCGGCCGCAGCCGCGGATCATCGTCGTCCAGGCGCTGCCCAAGGGGGAGCGCGGGGAGACCGCCGTGGAGACGCTCACCGAGGTCGGCGTCGACGTGATCGTGCCGTGGCAGGCCGAGCGCTGCGTGGCGCGCTGGACCGGTGACAAGGTCCAGCGCGGTCGGGACAGGTGGGCGGCGACCGCCCGCGCGGCCGGGAAGCAGGCGCGACGTGCATGGCTGCCCGAGGTCGCGCCGCTGGCCCGGTCCGCCGACGTCGTGGAGCTGGTCGCCGCCGCCGGATCCGCGATCGTCCTGCACGAGGAGGCGCGTGCCTCGGTGCGGTCCATCCCCGTGCCGACCGCCGGGGATGTCGTGCTCATCGTCGGTCCGGAGGGCGGCATCAGCCCCGACGAGCTCGACCGGTTCACTGCGGCCGGTGCCCGCCCGGCGCTGCTCGGCCCGACGGTCCTGCGCACGTCGACGGCCGGCACCGTCGCCGCCGCGGTGGTCCTGTCGGCCACCCGCCGCTGGTCCTGAGCGGCCGTAGGGAAGCGTCCAGCGCTGATCGCGTTCCCCGGCCCCAGCGGTGGGAGGATGGGCCCATGAGCGATGCGTGCCTGTTCTGCAAGATCGTCGCCCGGGAGATCCCGGCCACGATCGTCGACGAGACCGAGACGACGCTGGCGTTCCGCGACATCGCGCCGGTCTCCCCGACGCACGTGCTGATCATCCCGAAGCGGCACGTCGCCACCCTCGACGAGGCAGTCGCGGCCGACCCGGCGATCGCGGCGGACGTCATCACGCGCTGCGTCCACGTCGCGCAGGCCGAGGGGCTGACCGGTGGCTACCGGGTGGTCGTCAACAACGGCCGTCTCGGCGGCCAGGAGGTCGGCCACCTGCATGCCCACGTCCTCGGCGGCCGCGCGCACTCGTGGCCCCCGGGCTGACCCCACGGCGGGGCCGCTGCGGGGTTCGCAGGTTCCCGCTGTGGTCGTCTCGGGCCTACCCTTGAGGGGTCATGACTGAGACCCCACTGCGCGCCGAGCGCATCCAGCACACCGTCATCGTCCCCGCGAGCCTCGACATGGTCGCCGTCGTGGGGGTCGGTGACGAGGTCCTGCGCGCGATCGAGTCCGAGTTCCCCGCCATGGACATCCATGTCCGTGGCAACCAGATCACCCTCACCGGGGGATCGGCGGACCTGCACCTGGTCGAGCGGCTGTTCGACGAGATCGTGTCGATCGTGCGCACCGGCCAGGGCATGAGCCCCGACGCCGCCCGCCGGGCGCTGTCGATGCTGCGCGCCGAGCCGGAGAGCCGGCCGGTCGACGTCCTGACCGCCAACATCCTGTCCAACCGGGGGCGGACGATCCGGCCCAAGACGCTGAACCAGAAGCGCTACGTCGACGCGATCGACCAGCACACCATCGTGTTCGGCATCGGCCCGGCGGGCACCGGCAAGACGTACCTCGCCGTGGCCAAGGCCGTGCAGGCGCTGCAGGCGAAGAAGGTCAACCGGATCGTGCTGACCCGCCCGGCGGTCGAGGCCGGCGAGCGCCTGGGCTACCTGCCCGGGACGCTCTCGGAGAAGATCGACCCCTACCTGCGCCCGCTCTACGACGCCCTGCGCGACATGCTCGACCCGGACTCGATCCCGCGGCTGCTCACCTCCGGCACGATCGAGGTCGCGCCGCTGGCCTACATGCGCGGACGCACGCTCAACGACGCCTTCGTGATCCTCGACGAGGCGCAGAACACCTCGCCGGACCAGATGAAGATGTTCCTGACGCGGCTCGGGTTCGGCTCCACGATGGTGGTGACCGGCGACGTCACTCAGGTGGACCTCCCCGGCGGAACCGACTCCGGGCTCAAGGTCGTCCAGGGGATCCTCGACGGCGTGCGCGACGTGTCGTTCTGCCACCTCACCGCCCACGACGTGGTGCGCCACAGCCTGGTGACCGACATCGTCCAGGCCTACGGCCGCTACGACGAGGAGCAGGCCCGCACCGAGCGCTCGGACCGTCCGGTCCGCCCGGTCAGGCGTCGTTGATGGCCGACGTCGAGGTCGACAACCGCAGCGCCATCGCGGTCGACGCCGAGCCGCTCGTCGCCCAGGCCGGGTTCATGCTCCAGCGGTTGGGACTGCACGCCGACGTGGAGCTGTCGATCTCCCTGGTGGACCCCGAGGAGATCACCGAGCTGCACGTGCGGTGGATGGACCTGCCGGGGCCGACCGACGTGCTGAGCTTCCCGATGGACGAGCTGCGCGTGCCGGAGCCGGGGGAGACCGCCGAGCCGGGCATGCTCGGCGACGTGGTGATCTGCCCCCAGGTGGCGGCCGAGCAGGGCGCGACCGCCGGCCATGGGCTGTCGGGCGAGCTCGAGCTGCTGCTCGCCCATGGGATCCTGCACCTGCTCGGCCACGACCATGCCGAGCCCGAGGAGCACGCGGTGATGTTCGGCCTGCAGGACGAGCTGCTCGCCGCATGGCGGGGACGGGGCTGAGGACGTGGCGGACTCCGACTGGGTGATGCTGGGCCTGGCGATCCTGTTCGTCATCACGGCCGCGTTCCTCGTGGCCGCGGAGACCGCGATCGGGCGGGTCTCGCGCTCGCGCGTCGAGGAGATGGCCCGCGACAAGCCCGGCAGGGCAACCGAGCGGCTGCGCGTGATCGTCGAGGACCGGGCGCGCTACGTGAACGTCATGCTCTTCCTGCACACGGCGTTCGCGGCGGCAGCCACGGCCCTGGTGACCTACCTCTGCGTCGAGGTGGGCACGTGGGGACCGCTGGTCGGGCTGTTCGTGGCGCTGCTGATCATGACCGGCGTGATGTTCATCGCGCTCGGCGTGGCCCCGCGCACGCTGGGCCGCCAGCACGCCGACCGGATCGCCCTGCGGTGGGGGAAGTTCGCGCGCGCCGCGGCCGCCGTGCTGGGCCCGTTCGTCTCGCTGCTGATCCTGGTCGGCAACGCGCTCACCCCGGGCCGCGGCTACCGTGAGGGACCGTTCGCCAGCCAGGCCGAGCTCCGCGAGCTGGTGGACCAGGCCGAGGCCGACCGGGTCATCGAGGACGACGAGGCGGCCATGCTGCACTCGGTGTTCGAGCTCGGCGACACCATCGTGCGCGAGGTCATGGTCCCGCGCACGGAGATGGTCTGGATCGAGCGGCACAAGACCCTGCGCCAGGCGCTGTCGCTGGCCCTGCGCTCCGGGTACTCCCGGATCCCGGTGATCGGCGACGGCCCCGACGACGTCGTGGGCGTGTTCTACCTCAAGGACGTCGTCAACCGGGTGTTCGAGCACCGCGAGTCCGAGGCCACCGAGCGGATCGACTCGCGCATGCGGGCAGCCACGTTCGTCCCGGACTCCAAGCTCGTCGACGACCTGCTGCGTGACCTGCAGTCCCAGCGCGTGCACCTGGCGATCGCCGTCGACGAGTACGGCGGCACCGCGGGACTGGTCACGATCGAGGACGTCCTCGAGGAGATCGTCGGCGAGATCACCGACGAGTACGACCAGGAGCCCCCCGAGATCGAGAAGCTCGCGGGCGGCGGCTACCGCCTGAGCGCGCGGCTGCACGTGGAGGACGCCGGCGAGCTCCTGGGCTTCGACATCGACTCCGACACCGAGGGCGTGGACACCGTGGCAGGGCTGATCGCCAAGCGCCTGGGCAAGGTGGCCCTGCCTGGGTCGGCGATCACGATCGAGGGATGGGTCCTGACCGCCGAGCACGCCGCGGGCCGGCGCAACCGGATCACCACCGTGCTGGCCGAGCCGGTCGCGACGCTGGCTGCTGAGGGTCGCCCGGGTTCGGCGGCCACGCGGGCGGGCGAGCCGGCCAACGCCGCATCCGGCGGCTCGAACGGCCGGGAGGTCGGGCCCGAATGAGCGAGCACCGCAGCGGTTTCGTGGCCATCGTCGGACGGCCCAACGCCGGCAAGTCCACGCTCACCAACGCCCTGGTCGGCCAGAAGGTGGCCATCACGTCGAGCAAGCCGCAGACCACGCGACGCGTGATCCGCGGGATGATCCACCGGCCAGAAGCCCAGATCGTGCTGGTCGACACCCCGGGCATCCACCGTCCGCGCAACGCCCTGGGGGAGCGGCTCAACGCGCTGGTCGAGCAGCAGTGGGCCGAGGTGGACGCGATCGCCCTGTGCCTGCCCGCCGACGAGGAGATCGGTCCGGGCGACCGGCGGATCGCCCACCGCCTGGCGGGAGCCACCCGGGGCGGCACGCGCACGCCGGTGATCGCGCTGGTCACCAAGACCGACCGGATCTCCCGGGCCAACCTGGCTCCGAAGCTCACCGCCGTGATGGAGCTCGGGACGGCCGCGAGCCTCGAGTGGGCTGCGGTGGTGCCGGTCTCGGCGCGGGCCGGCGACCAGCTCGAGGACGTGATCGCCGAGTTCGTCGCCGCGCTGCCTGTCGGACCGCCGCTGTACCCGGACGGCGAGCTCACCGACGAGCCGGAGATCATCATGGTCGCCGAGCTGATCCGCGAGGCCGCGCTGGAGGGGGTCAGTGACGAGCTGCCGCACTCGATCGCCGTGGTCGTCGAGGAGATGGCGATGCGCGCGGACCGGCACCCGGATCGCCCGCTGCTGGACATCCACGCCAACCTGTTCGTCGAACGGCCCTCGCAGAAGGCCATCGTCATCGGTGCCAAGGGTGCCCGGCTGCGCGAGGTGGGCACCCGGTCGCGCGCGGCGATCGAGGCGATGATGGGGACACCTGTCTACCTGGACCTGCACGTGAAGGTCGCCAAGGAGTGGCAGCGCGACCCCAAGCAGCTGCGCCGCCTGGGCTTCTGACCTCGCGGCGGGTGCCCGGGGCTGCGCCGGCTCGGCGTCGGCTCGGCGCGGGCGCCGGTCCCGACGGGTGGCCGGCGGTGGGCGCACAATGGGTCGGTGCCGACCTACCGCGACTCCGGGGTGGTCCTGCGCACCCACAAGCTCGGTGAGGCCGACCGGATCATCACGCTGCTGACCCGCAGCCACGGTCGCGTCCGCGCTGTGGCCCGCGGCGTCCGGCGGACCAGCTCGAAGTTCGGCGCCAGGCTCGAGCCGATGGGGCTGGTCGACGCCCAGTTCCACATCGGCCGGTCGTTGGACTCGGTCACGCAGGTCGAGTCGCTGTTCTCCTTCGGGGCCGACCTGGCCGGCGACTACCCCCGCTGGACCGCGGCGCAGGCGATCTGCGAGACCGCCGAGCGGCTGACCCCGGAGGAGCGCGAGCCTGCCCCGGCGCAGTTCCAGCTGCTGGTGGGCGGGCTGCGAGCCCTGGCCCAGCGCGAGCACCCGCCGGGACTGGTCCTCGACGCGTACCTGGTCCGGTCGCTGGCGATCGCCGGCTGGGCCGCGTCCTTCGACGCGTGTGCACGCTGCGGCGAGGCAGGCCCGCACCGGGCGTTCAGCCTGCCCGGAGGTGGGGCCCTGTGCGCCGACTGCCGGATCCCCGGGTCGGCCACGCCCCGCCCGGCCACGATGCAGCTGCTGGGAGCCCTGCTATCCGGTGACTGGGCGCTGGCCGAGGCCTCCGATGAGCGGTCGCGGCGCGAGGCCTCCGGGTTGGTGTCGGCCTACCTGCAGTGGCACCTCGAGCGCCAGCTGAAGTCGCTGCCCCTGGTCGAGCGCACGTGACCGAGCTTCTGCTCAGTGCCGCCGATGCTGCCAGCCACCGGCCTTGCCGCGGGCTGCCCGCAGCGATTCGAACGCTGCCGTCCGCTCAGCCTCGCTGGCGCCCGTCCGGTTCAGGTGCCAGTCCAGGGCATGCTCGGCGTAGGAGGCCTTGGCCTCGGGTCGGGCCTGCGTGATCATCAGCAGCGCCTCGCCCGGCTCGTAGCCCTGGTCGAGCAGCACCGCGTAGGCCATCGAGGGCCCGCGGGCCTGGCCCAGCGCGCAGTGCGTCAGCAGGACGGTCCCGGGGATCTTCAGCGCCTCGCGGGCGAAGGTCACGCCGCTGTCGAACCAGCCCTCGGCGGTCCCCGCCGCCTCGTCCTCGGTCCCGGCCTGGTGGTAGGCGACGTCCGGTGCCAGCTGGGCCACCAGCTTCTCGTCGGAGGTCTCCGTGCGGCAGTCCAGGATGTGCGTCAGGCCGTGGCCCTGCAGCTCGTTGAGCACCGTGCCCGGGTCCGCATCGCCACTGCGCAGGGATCCGCCCACGTAGAGGAAGGGCGTCACCCGGTGCGCGTTCGCCCACACGGGATGGCCCCGGTCGTCGCGAGGTGCCCCGCCATCGGGTGTCGTGTCCGCCTGCGCGTCGTCCATGGCCCCAGCATCCCGCGCGCCGGCAGGAAGTGCGCGCCGGGGTCGGGCAGCGCCGCAGCCGAACGGGACGCAGGGCGCGTCGCAGCCAGCAACGGGACCCCGGTCGGCGGGAGGATGGCGGTCATGGCGGACAGCTCGGGGTCCTGGTGGCGGCGTGGGCGGCCGGGCCCGGACGTGGCCGACCCGGCGCGGCCGCCGTTGACCCCGACCCCGCACGTCTCCGGCGCGCGCCCGCCGGCCATCCCGGCGGAGCTGATCCCCAAGCACGTGGCGATCGTCATGGACGGGAACGGCCGCTGGGCAAAGGAGCGTGGCCTGCCCCGGACCGCGGGACACGAGGCCGGCGAGGGCTCCCTGCTCGACGTGGTCGAGGGTGCTCTGGAGCTGGGGATCGAGTACCTGTCGGCCTACGCGTTCTCCACGGAGAACTGGAAGCGCTCGCCCGACGAGGTCCGCTTCCTGATGGGGTTCAACCGGGACGTGATCCGCCGGCGCCGTGACCAGCTCAACGAGATGGGGGTGCGGATCCGCTGGGTGGGCCGCCGCCCGAAGCTGTGGGGAAGCGTCATCGCCGAGCTCGAGCGTGCCGAGGAGCTCACCGCCGCGAACTCGGTGATGACCCTGGCGATGTGCGTGAACTACGGCGGGCGTGCGGAGATCGCCGACGCCGCGGCCGCGCTGGCTGCCGACGTCCGGGCCGGGCTGGTCCGTCCCGAGGATGTGGACGAGGCGATGCTCGTCCGCTATCTGGACGAGCCGGACATGCCCGATGTGGACCTGTTCGTCCGCTCCTCGGGTGAGCAGCGGACCTCGAACTTCCTGCTCTGGCAGTCGGCGTACGCCGAGCTGGTGTTCCTCGACACCCTCTGGCCGGACTTCGACCGGCTGGACCTCTGGCGGGCGTGTGAGATCTACGCCGACCGGGACCGGCGCTACGGGGGAGCCATCCCCAACGTCGTGCCCGAGAGCTGACGAGTCAGAGCCGGCCGAGCAGCTTCAGCACGCCGAGGACGAGCACGCCCACGTCGACGGCCAGGCGCAGGATGCGGCTGCCGGCGGTGATCGCCGGCCATGACACCGCCGTCAGCCAGAACAGGAACGCGGCGATCACGACCAGCAGGAGGCCCGACCACGCCGCGTTCAGGGTCAGGCCGAGGAACAGCAGGATCCCGAGGGTCACGGGGATCAGGAACGCCGGCAGCGCCTGCATCCGCCGCAGCATCGGGCGGCTGGCGTCCTCGAACCGGTCGCGCAGGCTCCGCCCCGATCGCGCCGACGAACCAGCGCCGGCTGCTGCCGCCCTCGGCGCGGACGGTGGGATGGGTCGGGAACCGTCCGGGCGGTGGACGCGCTTCTTGGCCATGGGCATGATTCTCGCCGATCGGCGGCCGCGGGTGCAGGTAGGGTTGGACGCCAGATGCCCCGGCGTCCCCGTGGAGCGGGGCACGCCCACCCAGCTGAGAACCTCGAGCGCCCTGGAGATCCGATGGCCAAGCCGACCAAGCCCGACGCCCGCGTGGAATCGGTGGTGAACCTGAGCAAGCGCCGCGGGTTCGTCTACCCCTGCTCGGAGATCTATGGCGGCACGCGATCCGCCTGGGACTACGGCCCCCTGGGCGTGGAGCTCAAGGAGAACATCCGCCGCGCCTGGTGGCAGGCGGTCGTGCGCGGCCGCGACGATGTCGTCGGCCTGGACTCCTCGGTGATCCTCGCCCCCCAGGTCTGGGAGGCCTCCGGGCACGTCAACGCCTTCGTCGACCCGCTCACCGAGTGCAAGCAGTGCCACAAGCGCTGGCGCGCGGACACCCTGCTCGAGGCGTTCGAGGAGAAGCACGGCCGCGCGGCGACCGGGCTCGAGGAGATCGTGTGCACCGCGTGCGGGACCCGCGGGCAGTTCACGGAGCCGCGCGACTTCAACGGGATGCTGCGCACGACGGTCGGCCCGGTCGAGGAGGCCGGCTCCCTGCACTACCTGCGCCCCGAGACCGCCCAGGGCATCTTCGTGAACTACCTCAACGTGGCCAACACGTCGCGCAAGAAGCCGCCGTTCGGCATCGGGCAGACCGGCAAGAGCTTCCGCAACGAGATCACGCCGGGCAACTTCATCTTCCGGACGCGCGAGTTCGAGCAGATGGAGATGGAGTTCTTCGTCAAGCCCGGAACCGACGAGGAGTGGCACGAGTACTGGCTGAAGGCCCGCTGGGACTGGTACATCGACTTGGGGCTCAAGCCGGAGAACCTGCGCTTCTTCGAGCACCCGCAGGAGAAGCTCTCGCACTACTCCAAGCGCACCGTCGACATCGAGTACCGGTTCACGTTCGCCGGCTCGGAGTTCGCCGAGCTCGAGGGGATCGCCAACCGCACGGACTTCGACCTGCGGACCCATTCCGAGAAGTCCGGGGTGGACCTGTCGTTCTTCGACCAGGAGTCCGGCGAGCGCTGGGTGCCCTACGTCATCGAGCCGGCCGCCGGGCTCACCCGATGCGTCCTGGCGTTCCTCCTCGACGCCTACGACGAGGACGAGGCCCCCAACGCCAAGGGCGGGGTCGACAAGCGCACCGTCCTTCGCCTCGACCCGCGCCTGGCGCCGGTGAAGGTCGCGGTGCTCCCGCTGTCGCGCAACGCCGACCTCTCGCCCGTCGCCCGCGACCTCGCTGCCGAGCTGCGCCGCACCTGGAACGTCGACTTCGACGACGCCGGCGCGATCGGCCGGCGCTACCGCCGCCAGGACGAGATCGGCACGCCCTTCTGCGTGACGGTCGACTTCGACACCCTCACCGACGAGGCCGTCACCGTGCGCGAGCGCGACTCCATGGCCCAGGAGCGCATCCCGCTCACAGGCCTGCGCGCGTGGCTGGCCGAGCGCCTGCCCGCGTACTGATCCGTCCTTGCCCCTCCCGCCAGCTCGCGCACGTCCCGTCCGCGCCTCGCGCCAGTGATCCATTCAGGTTCGCGACGCTAGAGACTCTTCAACCCGAATGGATCACCGAGAGGGGCGGTCGGGGGCGGTCGGGTGTCACGACGGACCCCGCCCGGGCGACGGTGGGGGAGAATTGGTGCCATGCCCCGTGCCCTCCCGCTGATCGGCGGCCGCCCGGTGGACCCACCGGTCGTGCTCGCGCCGATGGCGGGCATCACGAACCGGGCCTTCCGGCGGCTGTGCCGGGAGTCGGGAGCGGGCATCTACGTCTCGGAGATGATCACCTCGCGCGCCCTGCTCGAGCGCAACGACGAGACGATGAACCTGATCCGGTTCGACGCCGACGAGGCGCCCCGGTCGTTGCAGCTGTACGGGGTCGACCCGGCGATCATCGCCGCGGCCGTGCGGATGGTGGTCACCGAGGACCTCGCCGACCACGTGGACCTCAACTTCGGCTGCCCCGTTCCCAAGGTGACGCGCAAGGGCGGGGGCTCGGCGCTGCCGTGGAAGCGCGACCTGTTCCGTGACGTCGTTGCGGGAGCCGTGGCCGCTGCGGACGGGCGGGTGCCGGTGACCGTCAAGATGCGCACGGGCATCGACGACGACCACCTCACCTACCTCGAGGCTGGGCGGGCTGCTGCCCAGGAGGGCGCGGCGTGGGTCGCGCTGCACGGGCGCACCGCCGAGCAGATGTACGGCGGCCAGGCCGACTGGTCGGCGATCGCGCGTCTGGTCGACGAGCTCGCCCCGCTCGGCGTCCCGGTCCTGGGCAACGGCGACATCTGGACCGCCGCCGACGCCCTGCGCATGGTCGCCCAGACCGGCTGCGCGGGCGTGGTGGTGGGGCGCGGGTGCCTGGGCCGGCCATGGCTGTTCGGCCACCTTGCTGCGGCGTTCGCCGGCGCACCACCACCCCCGGAGCCGACATCGGGGGAGGTGCTGGCCATCCTTCGACGGCATGCCGAACTCCTGGGCGACATGTACGACGACGAGCTCAAGGGCTGCCGCGACATCCGCAAGCACATGGCCTGGTACCTCAAGGGCTTCCGGGTGGCACAACCCATCCGGGCCGCCCTGGGCACAGTGGGCACGCTCACCGAGCTCGACGACCTGCTCTCCGGCATCGATCCCGACCAGCCGTACCCCAGCCACGTGGGTGCTGGCCCGCGCGGGCGCACCTCCGGCCAGCGCCGCGTCGCCCTGCCCGAGGGCTGGCTCGACTCGTGTCAGCTGGCCCTCGACGAGGACCTGTCGGCCGCCGAGATCGGCGTCAGCGGCGGATAGCCGCCAGAATCGCGGGTGTGGCCCTCGACACCCCCCTGGACGTGCGCTCGCTGGTGATCTACCAGGTGTTCCCGCGCAACCACGGGCCGTCCGGCCGGCTGGCCGACGTGACCGCCGACGTCGAGCGGATCGCCGCACTCGGGGTGGACGTGCTCTACCTCATGCCCATCCACCCGATCGGCCAGGTCGGCCGCAAGGGCGCGCTGGGCAGCCCGTACGCGATCCGCGACCACCGCACGATCAACCCGGAGCTCGGCACGGAGGCCGACTTCGACGACCTGGTCGCAGCCGCCCACGCTGCGGGCCTCTCGGTCATGATGGACGTGGTGTTCAACCACACGGCGCCCGACAGCGTCCTGGTCGAGGAGCATCCGGAGTTCTTCCACCAGGACGACGGGGGTCGACCCGTCACGACGGTGCCCGCATGGACCGACATCATCGACCTCAAGCACCCGAACCTCGACCTGACCCGGTACCTGATCGACACCCTGGCGCAGTGGGCCCGGCGCGGGGTGGACGGGTTCCGCTGCGATGTCGCCTCGCTGGTGCCCGTGGACTTCTGGATGCAGGCCCGGGCTGAGCTGGCCGAGGTCCGCCCCGGCCTGATCTGGCTCGCGGAGTCGCCGCACCCGACGTGGGTCGCGCACCGCCGGGCCCACGGGCTGCCCACGTGGTCGGACGCGGAGGTGTTCGCCGCGTTCGACATCGAGTACGCCCACGACCTGTGGTCGATCTGGCAGGCGGTGGTCACCGGCCGCGAGCCGGTCGGGCGCTACCTGGAGATGCTGCGCTGGCAGGACGCCACCCTGCCGGCCAACTACGCGAAGCTGCGGTTCGTGGAGAACCACGACCAGTTCCGGATCATGCGGTTCGCGCCCACCCAGGCTCGGGCGCGGGCGTGGACCGCCCTCATGGCGTTCAGCCGCGGACCGTTCATGATCTATGCCGGCCAGGAGTCGGCGGCCCGGGCGTGGCCCTCCCTGTTCGACCGGGCACCGGTGCAGTGGGGCGAGTACGCGCTGACCGACTTCCTGCGCACCCTGGCCACCGCCACCAAGCACGAGGCCATGCGGCTCGGGGACTTCTGGGTGCTCGCCGACGAGCCGGTGGTCCAGGCGGCGTGGGCCAACCCCGCGGGGGACGTGCTCACCCCGGTCGGCCGAAACGGGCTGTACGGGGTGTTCAACGTGGGCGGCCATCGCGGTCGTGCGCGCGTGCAGCTGCCCGACGGCCGCTACGACGACCTCATCTCCGGCGAGCGTCTCGAGGTCGCGAACGGGAGGCTGGCGCTGCCCGGTCCAGCCGTGATCCTCGAGTTCGCCGAGCCGTTCGTTGCCACGTTGTGGCGCAGCTCGCTGCTCGACGTGTTCCTCCAGGTCGAGGCCGAGGACACCTGATGCGCGGCGATACGCTGGGTGGCGGTGCGGTCCTCGACACGAAAGGCACCGCGATGAGTGAGCCAGTCATCCAGGCGTCGGGTCTCGTGAAGAAGTACGGCGCGCTGACGGCTGTCGACAAGCTGGACCTCACGGTTGCCCCGGGCGAGGTGTACGGCCTGCTCGGGCCCAACGGGGCGGGCAAGTCCACGACCATCCGCACGATCCTGGGCTACCTGCACCCCACCGCTGGGACGGCCACGGTGCACGGCGGAAGTGCCCGCGACCCGGACATCCGGCGCCGGATCGGCTACCTGCCCGGTGACCTGCGCCTCGAGGGCCGGCTCAAGGTGCGCCAGATCCTGGACTTCTACGCCGACCTGCGCGGCGGCGTGGCCCAGGACCGGATCGATGCCCTCTGCGAGCAGATGCAGCTCGACGTCACCCGCCCGTTCGGCCAGCTGTCCAAGGGCAACCGGCAGAAGGTGGGCGTCGTCCAGGCGGTGATGCACGACCCGGACGTCCTGATCCTCGACGAGCCGACCTCCGGCCTCGACCCGCTGATGCAGCGTGAGGTCCTCAACCTCGTCCGCGAGCGCCGTGACGCCGGGGCTGCCGTGCTGTTCAGCTCGCACATCATCTTCGAGGTCGAGGAGGTCGCCGACCGCGTGGGGATCCTGCGCGAGGGCCGCAAGGTCGTCGAGGACAGCGTGTCGGGGCTGCAGACCATCACCGCGCGCCAGTCGCTGCACCTGCGCTTCTCCGCGCCGGTGGCCGCCGAGGTCCTGGCGGGGGTGCCGGGCGTGGAGTCGGTCGAGGTCGAGCGGATGCGGGTCTCGGTGATCGTCCAGGGCAGCATCGCCCCGCTGGTGCAGGCCCTGGCTGCGCTGCCGATCGAGCACATCGCGGCTGACCCCCTGCTGCTCGACGACATCTTCTACGGGGTCTACGACGCCGTGCCCGGCGACAGGACCGGCAGGGCTCCGGCGTCCGGGTCGGGGGAGGTGGCGTGATGGCTGCGCTGCGGATCGCCGGCCAGATGCTGCGTGAGCGGCGGCGCCCGCTGCTGTGGTGGAGCATCGGGGTCGCGATCCTGATGGTCCTGATGGCTGCGGTGTACCCGTCGGTCCGCGACTCCGGGGACGTGTTCGAGGACTACATGGACCAACTGCCCGAGGCGTTCGTCGAGGCGTTCGGGCTGGCGGGGGCGAGCATCACCTCACCGGAGGGCTACCTGGTCAGCCAGCTGTACTCGAACATGTACGTGATCATCCTGCTCGTGCTGGGGCTGGGCTGGGCGGCGTGGTCGATCGCCGGCTCCGAGTCCGAGGGGACCCTGGAGATGGTGCTGACCAATCCGGTCCGGCGGGTCGCCGTGGCCCTCGGCAGGGCCCTGGGGATCGCCGTCGCGCTGTTCCTGGTCAATGCGGTCGGGCACGTGGTCCTGGCCGCCTACGCCCCGGTGGTCGGGCTCGACGAGGGCCTGCCATGGTGGGCGTTCGGTGCTGCAGCCGCCGCCTCCTACGCGTTCGTGGCCGTGCACGTGGCCCTGACGTTCGCCGCCGGTGCCGCCACCGGCCGCAAGGGCCTGGCGATCGGGCTGGGTGCGGGCCTTGCCCTCGTGGGATTCCTGGTCAACGCCCTGGCGGGCGTGGCCGAGGCGTTCAGGACCGCGCGCGACTTCTCGCCCTGGTACTGGCTGCTCCGGGAGAACCCGGTGACCACCGCCCCGGGCGCCCTGAACTTCTGGCTGCCCATGGCCCTCTCGGTCCTGCTGGTGGCCGGGGGCACCTGGGTGTTCAACCGGCGCGACCTGGCCGGCTGAGGGTCCCCGCCACCGGTCGGGGACGCAGAGCGCGGCAGCCCCGGGGTGTCAGCGCCGGGGGTCGATGACGTCGGCGACCAACTGGACCAGGGCTCCCAGTCGGGCGGTGATCCCGTCGGACGTCGGCCGGGCGATCCACGCAGCCGCGATCGCGGGCAGCTGCCCGGCGACCACCGGCTCCGAGGCCAGCAGCAGCTCACCGTCGGGCAGGTCGATCGCAGCCCCGGAGAGGTTGAGCACCACCCGGACGGTCCCGTCGCCGCCGACCATGTCGAAGACGATGAGGTCGGTGGCCTCGTCGGGCGCGGACACCCAGCGCAGCTCGCCGCGGCCCAGGGCCGGGCTCGTGCGGCGCAGCGCCAGCGCCGAGCGGTACAGGCTGAGCATCGAGTCGCCGCTGGCCCGCTGCGAGGCGACCGACAGCGCGGCCCACTGCTTGGGGATCGGCAGCCACGGCTTGGCGCGGGACCGGGTGAACCCGAGGTTCGCGCCCGTCGTCCACGGCATCGGCACCCGGCACCCGTCGCGGCCACGGACGGTGCGTCCGCTGCGCTCCCAGATCGGGTCCTGGAGGACGTCGTCGGGCAGGTCGTCGACGTTGGGCAGGCCCAGCTCCTGGCCGTTGTAGATGTAGGCCGCTCCCGGCAGCGCCAGCAGGATGAGCGCGAGGGCCCGCGCCCGGCGGGTGCCCAGCTCGAGGTCGACCTCCTGGAACACCCCGGATGCCATCGTGCCCGGGACGTAGGCGCCGGTGAGGACGGCGTTCTGGCCCAGGCGGGACACCGATCGCGGGGTGTCGTGGTTGTCGGTCACCCACGTCGTCGGCGCGCCCGACGCCGGCGTTCGCCGCCAGCGAGGAGTCGATCGCCGCGCGCAGCCCGGGACCGTCGAAGCCGGCGTGCACGAAGCGGAAGTTGAACGCCAGGTGCATCTCGTCGGGTCGGATGAACAGGGCGACGATGTCGTCCTCGGCGCCGGTCTCGATGACGGCCATCCGGTCACCGGGGTAGGCGTCCATCACGCGGCGGAACTCCCGGTACACGTCGTGGACGGGGCTGTCGTCGTCCTTGGGGATGATCGGCTCGCCCGTGGCCGTGTCGGGGAACGCCTCATCCTTGATGAGCGCATCGGACACGTCGATCCGGAAGCCGTCGGCGCCGCGGTCCATCCAGAACCGCAGGATGCTGGCGAACTCCTCGACCACCTCGGGGTTGCGCCAGTTGAGGTCCGGCTGCTCGGCGGCGAACAGGTGGTAGAACCACTGGCCGGGTGAACCGTCGGGCTCCTCGACCCGGGTCCACGACGGGCCACCGAACACCGACTTCCAGTTGTTCGGCGGCTCGTCACCCCCCGGTCCGCGGCCGTCGCGGAACAGGTAGCGGTCGCGCTCCGGCGAGCCCCGACCGGCTGCCACCGCGGACTGGAACCACGCATGCTGGTCGGAGGTGTGGTTGGGCACGAAGTCCAGGGTCACCTTGATGCCGTAGTCGTGGGCCGTCGCGATCAGCTCGTCCATGTCGGCCAGCGACCCGAACATCGGGTCGACGTCGCGGTAGTCGCTGATGTCGTAGCCGTGGTCGACCTGCGGGCTGGCGAAGCAGGGGCTGAGCCACAGGGCGTCGACGCCCAACTCCGCCAGGTAGCCCATCCGGGCCGTGATGCCGGCCAGGTCGCCCATCCCGTCGCCGTCGCCGTCGGCGAAGGACCGGGGGTAGATCTGGTAGATCACGGCATCACGCCACCACTGCGTCATGGTCCCGAGGCTAGGGCAGGGGGCCCACCCGCCGCGCGCCGTCAGCCGCTGCCACCGGCGTTGGGGTGCGGGCGGTCGCGAGCTGTGCTCGCGGGCCGGTCGTGTCCCGCCCGGGAGTAGGCTTGGCGACGTTCTGTATCCACGGTCCAGGAGGATCCACACATATGCGTTACGTCTACGACTTCGCCGAGGGCGACAAGGACAAGAAGGACCTGCTCGGTGGCAAGGGCGCCAACCTCTCCGAGATGATCAAGATCGGCCTGAACGTCCCCCCGGGGTTCACGGTGACGACCGATGCCTGCCGCGCCTACCTGCACGGCGGTGCGGTGCCCGCCGGAGATGGCCGACCAGGTCACCGAGCAGCTCGCCAGCCTCGAGGCCAAGATCGGGCGCACGCTGGGCGACCCGGCGAACCCGCTGCTGGTCTCGGTGCGCTCCGGTGCCAAGTTCTCCATGCCCGGCATGATGGAGACGGTGCTCAACATCGGCATGAGCGATGCAGCCGTCGCCGGCCTGACCGCGTTCTCCAAGGATGAGCGCTTCGCCTGGGACTCCTACCGCCGCCTGATCCAGATGTTCGGCAAGACCGTGCTCGGCATCGAGGGCCACTTCTTCGAGATGGCGATCGACCAGGCCAAGACCGACGCGGGTGTCGCCACCGACGTCGAGCTGGGCGTGCCCGAGCTGCAGGCCCTGGTCGCCACGTACAAGGGCATCGTCAAGGATCACGCCGGGATCGACTTCCCGCAGGATCCCCGCGAGCAGCTCGACCGCGCCATCAAGGCAGTGTTCGACTCGTGGAACACCGACCGCGCCAAGCTGTACCGCCGCCAGGAGCGCATCCCCGCCGACCTGGGCACTGCGGTCAACGTGCAGGCGATGGTCTTCGGCAACGTCGGCGACGACTCCGGCACGGGCGTGGCGTTCACCCGTGACCCCGCCACCGGCGCGACCGGCCACTACGGCGACTACCTGCCCGACGCGCAGGGCGAGGACGTCGTCTCCGGGGTGCGCAACACGCTGACCCTCAACGACATGGGCCGTCTGGACCCCGAGGCGCACGCGCAGCTGCTGGCCAACATGGACGCCCTCGAGGCGCACTACAAGGACCTCTGCGACATCGAGTTCACCGTCGAGCGCGGGCAGCTCTACATGCTGCAGACCCGCGTCGGGAAGCGCACCGCCGGTGCGGCCTTCCGGATCGCCACGCAGCTGGCCGACGAGGGCGTCATCGACATGGACGAGGCCGTGCGCCGCGTGTCGGGTGCCCAGCTCGTGCAGCTGATGTTCCCGCACTTCGACCACTCCGGGGACCGCGCGATCGTGGCCAAGGGCATCGCGGCCTCGCCCGGTGCGGCCGTCGGCACCGCTGTCTTCGACTCCGAGACCGCCGTGGCCAAGGCCGCCGAGGGCATCGACACCATCCTGATCCGTCGGGAGACCACCCCCGACGACCTCGCGGGCATGGTCGCGGCCGCCGGCATCCTGACCAGCCGCGGTGGCAAGACCTCGCACGCTGCGGTCGTCGCCCGCGGCATGGGCAAGACCGCGGTCTGCGGCACCGAGGAGCTCACGGTCGACACCCACGCCAAGTTCGCCACCGCCCCCGGCGGTGTCGTGATCCGCGAGGGTGACGCCGTGTCCATCGACGGCGCCACCGGCGAGGTCTTCCTCGGCCGGGTGCCGGTGGTCCCCTCGCCGGTCGTGGAGTACTTCGAGGGTCGCCTGGCCCCGGAGGACGGTGACGACCTGGTCAAGGCCGTGCACCGGATCGTCACCCACGCCGACGACGTGCGCCGCCTCAAGGTGCGGACCAACGCCGACACCCCCGAGGACGCCGCGCGCGCCCGCCGCATGGGCGCCCAGGGCATCGGCCTGTGCCGCACCGAGCACATGTTCCTCGGCGACCGCAAGCAGTACGTCGAGCGCCTCATCCTGGCCGAGTCCGACGCGGAGAAGGAGCAGTCGCTGGCTGCCCTGCTTCCGCTGCAGCGCGGCGACTTCGAGGAGATCCTCGAGGCCATGGACGGGCTGCCGGTGACGATCCGCCTGCTCGACCCGCCGCTGCACGAGTTCCTCCCCGACCTCACCACCCTCGCGGTGGCGGTGGCCCGGGCCGAGGACGCAGGCTCGGTGACCGAGAACGACCTGCGGATGCTGGCCGCCGTCGAGCGCCTGCACGAGTCGAACCCGATGCTCGGCCTTCGCGGCGTGCGCCTCGGCCTGGTGATCCCCGGCCTGTTCGCGCTGCAGGTTCGGGCGATCGCCGAGGCGGCAGCCGCGCGCAAGAAGGTCGGCGGCGACCCGCGCGCGGAGATCATGATCCCGCTCGTCGGGGCCGTGCAGGAGCTCGAGCTCATCAAGGACGAGGCGGAGCAGGTCATCGCGGCCGTGGCCGCCGAGACCGGCAGCGAGTTGGAGTTCCAGATCGGCACCATGATCGAGCTGCCGCGTGCCGCCATGACCGCTGACCAGATCGCTGAGGCCGCGGAGTTCTTCTCCTTCGGCACCAATGACCTGACGCAGACGACGTGGGGCTTCAGCCGCGACGACGTCGAGGGCGCCTTCTTCACCACGTACCTGGAGAAGGGCGTGTTCGGCGTCTCGCCGTTCGAGTCGATCGACCGCGACGGCGTCGGCGCCCTGGTCCGCGTGGCCGTTGAGAAGGGTCGGGCCACCCGCCCGGGCATCAAGCTCGGCGTCTGCGGCGAGCACGGCGGCGACCCCGAGTCGGTGCACTTCTTCGACGAGGTCGGCCTGGACTACGTGTCCTGCTCGCCGTTCCGCGTTCCGATCGCCCGGCTGGAGGCCGGTCGCGCATCGCTGATGCGCGACGGTGGGGGTAGCGACAGCCGCTGAGCCTCGCATCCGTCCCGGTGGCTCCGGTCCCCTTCCGAGGGGGCCGGAGCCACCGGCCTGTCGGCCCTGGGTCGGTGGCTCGTTGGTGGACCGAATCCGCGCGCCCGTTCCCGTCCATCCGGCGTGTCTCCAGCCAGCCGCAGCCCAACCTCGCGGGGGCTTGCGTCGAAAGGGATCCGTCGCGAGGTGATCTTTCGACGGAAGCGCCCGCGAGGTTGCCCCCTGGTGCTCGTACCCTCCTCCGGGTGAGGCGGTTTCGACGCGAACGCCCGCGAGGATCGCCGCACCATCGCTGGGCGGCCCACCCGGCCGGCCCACGCACGGCCGGCCCACCCAGGGCTGTAGGGCTATGGGCGGCAGTGGCGTTCGTGCCAGGCGAGCAGGGAGATGTCGGTGAGGCTGGCCACCTGGTCGACCACCACGCGCAGGCGGGCCCCGTCATCGGGGGCGTGCTGCCACGTGGGCCGGAAGTGCGGCTCGAGGCCTTCGGGAGCCGACGACGTGAGGGCGGCCACGAGCTCGGTGATCATCGCCCGCTGCCGCGCGTAGGACCTGGTGGAGCCGCTGCGCTGCATCACGAACAGGTTGGCGATCCCCTTGAGCACGCCGACCTCGTGGCGGATCTCGGTGGGCACCTCGAGTGATCCGGCGTAACGGGTCAGCTGCCCCTGCGGGTGGGCGGCGCGGGTGGCCGCCTCGGCGGCGGCGGTGAACCGGCCGATGAGCTGGCTCGTGAGGTCCTTGAGTGCGGCCAGGTCGCGCAGGCTCCCGGTGTAGCGCGAGTACCCGGCGGGCCAGGCGGGGGAGCCCACGAGCCGGTCCAGGGCGGCGGCGAGGTCCGCGGGATCGGTGCCGGGCAGGTAGGTCCGCGCGACCAGCTCGCAGATCGCGGCCGAGGTGTCGGGATCCCGCAGGGCGGTGAGGTCGATGAGCCCGGCGTGGATCCCGTCCTCGACGTCGTGGACGCTGTAGGCGACGTCGTCAGCCCAGTCCATGACCTGTGCCTCGAACGAGCGCCGCCCCGCGGGGGCCCCGGCACGCATCCACTCGAACACCGGCAGGTCGTCGGTGTAGACGCCGAACTTGCGGCTACCCGGGGTGCGCGGCCACGGGTACTTGGTTGCGGCGTCCAGGGCTGCCCGGGTGAGGTTCAGGCCCACCGACCGCTCGTGGCCGCGGTCCTCGGGGTCGCCGAACGCCTTGGCCTCGAGCCGCGTGAGGATCCGCAGGGTCTGGGCGTTGCCCTCGAAGCCGCCGATGTCCGCGCACAGCGCGTGCAGGGCGTCCTCGCCGTTGTGGCCGAACGGGGGGTGCCCGAGGTCGTGCGCGAGACAGGCGGCCTCCACGAGGTCGGCGTCGCAGCCCAGCGCGGCCCCCAGCTCCCGCCCCACCTGGGCGACCTCCAGCGAATGCGTCATCCTGGTCCGCGGGAAGTCGCCCTCCCCGGCGATCATCACCTGGGTCTTGGCGGCCAGGCGCCGCCAGGCCGCGCAGTGCAGCACGCGGGCCCGGTCGCGCGCGAAGGCTGAGCGGGTGGGGCGCTTGGGCGGCTCGACAGCCCAGCGCTCCTCGTCAGCAGCGCAGTATCCGGGTTCGGGCACGCCCCCACCGTAGGAGTCCGGGCGGGGGGAGGCCAACGCGGGATCGATGTCCCGCGCGGCCCGATGAGCTCGTGCGCCGGGGCGGGTGCGGCTAGCGGTCGAACCAGACGGTGATGAGCCCGGCGGACTCACGCAGCAGGTACTCGCTGGTGACGGTGCTCCCGGGGCCGTCGGTGGTCGCCGAGACGTGGGCGTCGAGTCCGTACTGGGTGGCCAGGGCGTGGGCCCGCGCGGAGTGGGCTGGGTCGGTGACCAGGGTGACGGAGTCCAAGCCCTCGGACCGCACGATCGCTGCCACCGCCTTCATCGACTCCTCGGTGTTCTCGCCGAACGGCAGGGCGATCACCTGGGCGCGGCGCATGCCGTCGGCGACCAGCTCCTCCTTGCCGGTCTGGGCCTCGGAGGTGATGTCGCCGGGCTGGAAGCCGCCGACCGTGATCACGCGGTCGCTGACCCCGGCGGTGACCAGCTCGTGGGCGTGGGCCAGGCGGTTGGCCAGGACCGGGGACGGGGCGCCCTGGTACTGGGCGGCACCGAGGACCACGATGGCATCGGTGGGGGTGCGGTCATCGACGCCAGCCCAACGCAGGACGTCGGCGACCGCACCGGCGGGCACGGCAACCGTGACGGCTGCCACGGCCATCACCAGGGCGACGAAGCGGCGGCGGGCACGCCGCCGGCGGGAGCGGTCAGGCCGGCCGGGGCTCCACTCGAGGAGGAGTACGGCTGGCGCTGTCATGACGCCAATGATCCCACGGGCTGGGCGCCGCGGGGCTGTGCGACGCGTTCGCGCTCGGGGGAATCACCCGTGCGCGGCGGTCGTGGTGCGCGGGCGCATTCGGCGGTGTCGGCGGTCGTCCCTAGGATGCGGACCATGGCCGGTCGAGTGCGCACGGAGGATGTGGCGCTGGTCCGCGAGCGGGTGCGGGTCGACTCGGTGATCGGCGAGGTCGTGACCCTGCGATCGGCCGGCGCGGGTTCGCTGAAGGGGCTGTGCCCGTTCCACGACGAGCGCTCCCCGAGCTTCCATGTCACCCCGGCGCGTGGGTTGTACTACTGCTTCGGCTGCGGCGAGGGCGGCGACGTCGTCGACTTCCTGATGAAGCACGACCACCTGACGTTCACCGAGGCCATCGAGAAGCTCGCCGACCGGGCGGGGGTGACCCTGCGCTACGAGGACGGCGTCGGTCCGAGCCGCACCGGGCCCAACCGCCAGCGCCT
This sequence comes from uncultured Actinomycetes bacterium, assembly GCA_963774745.1. Taxonomy (GTDB): domain Bacteria; phylum Actinomycetota; class Actinomycetes; order S36-B12; family CAIYMF01; genus Prado023. Next base: position 407,579 of record CAVZGE010000006.1, read on the forward strand.
GGCCCAGGCGAACAAGATCGCGGCCGCCCACTACGTGCGCGCACTGGGCTCGCCCGAGGCGGCGATCGGTCGGCAGTTCCTGTCCGATCGGGGCTTCGACGCCGCGGCGTGCGAGCACTTCGGTGTCGGCTTCGCGCCGAGGTCGTGGGACGGGCTGCTCGGGCACCTGCGATCGGCCGGCTTCACCGACGCTGAGATCCTGGCTGCCGGTCTTGCCTCGCAGGGCCAGCGAGGCACCTACGATCGCTTCCGTGGCAGGCTCGTGTGGCCCATCCGGGACGCCGCCGGGGACGTCCTGGGGTTCGGTGCCCGCAAGCTGTTCGACGACGACGACGGCCCCAAGTACCTCAACACCCCAGAGACCGTGCTCTACAAGAAGTCCCATGTGCTCTACGGGATCGACCTGGCCCGCCGGGACATCGGCAAGCTCAAGCAGGTCGTGGTCGTCGAGGGGTACACCGACGTGATGGCTGCGCACCTGGCCGGGGTGACCACGGCGGTCGCCACGTGCGGAACGGCCTTCGGACCCGATCATGCGTCCCTGCTGCGCCGGTACCTGATGGACGACGACACCTTCGGCGGCGAGGTCATCTTCACCTTCGACGGGGACGCGGCGGGACAGAAGGCGGCCCTGCGGGCGTTCGAGGGCGACCAGCGGTTCGTCGCCCAGACCTTCATCGCGATCTCCCCGGACAGCATGGACCCCTGCGAGCTGCGCCTGGCCAGCGGGGATGCCGCCGTGCGCGAGCTCGTGGCCTCGCGGACGCCGCTGTTCGCCTTCGCCATCCGCTCGGCCGTGGCCGGGTTCGACCTGACGACAGCGGAGGGACGGGTGGCGGCGGTGCGCAAGGCAGCCCCGCTGGTCGCCCGGATCCGAGACGCGGCCCTGCGCCCGGAGTACTCCCGGCTGCTGTCCGGGTGGGTCGGGGTGCCCGAGGGGGACGTGCGTGCTGCCGTGACCGCCGCGGGGCGTGCTGGTGTCGCTGCCGCCCGGGCGGGCGGGCAATCGGGGCGCGGGGCCGAGCGCACCGGCGAGCGGTCAGGTGCGGGGGCTGGCGGCGGCGGAGCTGCCGGCGCCGGGACTGGCAGCGGCGCAACCGCCGGGGGGACGGTCTCCGGTCCTCAGGTTGGCGACGGGGACGGCCCGGGCTCGCCCCGCGATGTCGAACCGGAGCGTGCCCCCCGACCGAATCCGCGGGACCCGGGACTCTTCGTGGAGCGCGAGTCACTCAAGTGCGTGCTGCAGGTGCCGGACCTTGTCGGTGACTGGTTCGACTCGGTCCAGCCAGGATCCTTCCGGCATCCGCGCTACGCGGAGGTCCAGCAGGCGGTTGCCGCGGCCGGGGGGCCGGCGGGGCGCACCGGCGGTCGGGAGTGGATGGACGCCGTCCTGTCGGCCTGCCCCGATGACACCGTCCGCAACCTCGTGCGCGAGCTCGCAGTCGAGCCGCTGGTGACCTCGGGCGAGCCGTCCGCCCGCTACGCGACCTCCATCGTGGCCCGGTTGCTCTCCGACGAGGCCGGCAGGCGGCTGGCGGACCTGAAGCGCGAGCTCGGGCAGCTCGACCAGATCGCCCAGGCCGACCAGGCCGCCGCGGTGTTCGCCGACGTGATGGCGCTGGAGGCCTATCGTCGGGAGCTCTCCCGGGTTGGGCAGGTGGAGGACTGATGCGCTGGCGTCGTGAGGTCGATCCGCGGGTGGTCGAGATCCTGGCGGGTTGGTCCCGGGAGCGGCTGCTGGCGTGGGGCGAGCTCGTCGACGGGCAGGTGGTGGTCTGCACCGACCTCGCGATCCACGTGCCCGGGCATGGGCGCGTCCCCTGGGACCTGGTGGTGCGGGGCGCGTGGTCCGAGGAGTTCCTCGACCTCGTCATCCAGCCGGCCCCGGGTGCGCCGAGCGCCGCGCTGCGGCTGCGGTTCGAGGAGCCCGGACAGGTCCCCGCCGTCGTCAAGGAGCGGGTGCAGTGGACCGTGGTGGCCTCGCATCCGACGCAGCTCGCGCATCCCGACGGCCGCACGGGGTGGGCGATGCTCAATGCCCGCCGCTCGCCGGAGACCGGAGGGGTCCGTTGGGCCGTTGTGTTCGACCCGGCACTCGACCCGGGCGACCCGGGTTGGCGCGCGGCTGCGGATGCGGCGCTGGACGACCTGCGCGGGCAGCTCGGGGTGTGACGGGCCGGCGCGGCGGGCCGGCGGGGCGGATGGGCTGCGGCGGGCCGTGCGGCGGTTTGGCGGCGGTTTGGGTCGTGGGCGCAGGGGTTGATATCCTTCTGGCGTTCGATCCCCCATAGCTCAATTGGCAGAGCGTTCGGCTGTTAACCGATAGGTTTCTGGTTCGAGTCCAGATGGGGGAGCAACGCAGCAGGTCAGAGGCCCTATCCCACCTCCGGGAGAGGGCCTCTTCGATGTTCGGTGGCGCCGCGCACGGCCGGGGACCTGCTCTGGCCGCACAGTGGGGACAGGAATCGGCCGCCCGCGGGTATGGACCGGCGACGAGCGGGCAGAGACCCAGTGAGCGGCCCAGTCGTCCACGCGGCGGGGCTGGCTCCGGTACCGAGGCCTCGCCGCGTTGTCACCCCCGCGCTCCGCGGCGGGGCCTCGTCCCCCGGTCACGACTCCGCGCACTGGGCATGCCCGGCTCGCGGACGGGTAGGGGGTGTTCGTGTGGTCCGCACGACTGGTCCCTCCTAGGCGGTCGTGCGGACCACACTCACCGACGGGCAGGCTGGAGCGTGCGGTGCCGCGCGGCCCATCCGGGGATCCGCCGACGCCTGGGCCCTCGTCAGCAGCTGACGTCCAGGAAGGCGGCGAACTCCAGGCGGGTGGCGATGGACGCGGCATCGGCGCCGTCGCTGTAGGACGCCCACGAGGTGACCGGATCCGCCGCGAACTGGGCGCACACCGAGTCCCGCTGCGAGGGGGGTGTCAGCTCCCAGGCCACCGCGAGCAGCCCGGCTCCGGCAGATACGGCAGGGATGCCCGGCGCCGCGGCGTCCGGTGCGCCCGCGACCGGGGCGTTCGTCGCGGCGGCGTCCGGGGTGGCCCGCCACGCCACGGTCAGGCCCAGCGTGGTCACGGCCACGACGGCGACCGCCACGAGCCACGCACGGGGCATCGAGTGGTGGGTGGCCCGGGTGCCGGTCGAGGGCGTGGTGACGGCGTCCGCGGAGTCGATAATGGACGAACTCATGCTGATTCCTCCGATTGGGGATGACCAGGTGCAACCCTGCCTGACCTCGAACCCGGGCATACCGCCCATTGGTCCCGATGTCTGAGGGCCGTCCGGCGCACCGGATACGGACCTTCCACCCGCGGCGCAGTCGGACCACGCCCTCGGCCGCCTCAGCGCTCATCCGGCTGCTCCCCGGGTGGGGGATCGAGGTCGAGACCCCGCCGGCGCATCTGGGTGACGCCTTCAACCCGCCCCGTCCGGTCGTGCTCGAGATCGGGTCGGGCATGGGGGAGGCGACCCTGGCCATGGCGCAGGCCGACCCCGCCACCGGGATCGTCGCCGTCGACGTGCACACGCCGGGCGTCGGGATGCTGCTGTCCGGCGCCGAGCGAGAGTGCCTCGGGAACGTGCGGGTCTGCATCGGCGATGCGGTCGAGCTGATGGATCGCCTGGCCCCGGGCTCGCTCGCGGGCATCCGGGCGTACTTCCCGGATCCGTGGCCGAAGGTCCGCCACCACAAGCGCCGCCTCGTCCAGCCGGCGTTCGTCCATCGGGCCGCCGTGCTGCTGGCCACCGGTGGGACGCTGCACCTGGCCACCGACATCGGCCACTACGCCGACCAGATGCTGGCCGTGTGCTCGGCCGAGCCCATGCTGGACGTCGGGCCGGGCTTGGTCGCCCGACCCGAGTGGCGCCCGATCACCGGCTACGAGCGGCGGGGCATTGCCGCCGGTCGGCCAAGCGCGGACCTCATCGCGACGCGCCGCTGACGCGGGCCGCACATCGGCCCGCCGGGGCGCGCCTCAGCGCACGATGCGCACGTTGAACGCCGGGCCGCCGACGGCGCCCATCACGCGCAGCCACAGCGGCAGCCACATCTCCGGGCCCCGGGCGGTGCTGATACCGCCGAGGTCGAGGATGTCGGCCCACCCGAACTCCTCGAGCAGCCCGGCGACGACGGACTTGGCACCCGGGTCGTCACCCGACAGGAAGACCGTCGTCGGCTCGGGGAGGGCCCCCGGATTGGCCATCAGGGCCGCGGTCATGGTGTTCAGCGACTTCACCACGCGTGCTTCCGGGAAGGCTCGCTGCACCTGCTCGCCGAGGGAGTCGGTGTCCTTCACGGTCAGGGTCGGCGGGAAGCCCCTTGAGAAGTCCAGGGGGTTGGAGACGTCCAGGACGACCTTGCCAGCGAGGTTGGCTGCACCCGCCGACGTCAGGGCAGCCAGGGTCGCAGCGCCGTTGGTGGCGTTGACCACCACCTCGGCCGCCCCGGCCACCGGGGCGAACCCGGCCAGGGTCACTGTGGGGTTCGCAGCCAGCCAATCGGGGAAGGTCACGGCCTCGCCGCCTGGCTGGCGCTCCATGGTCTCGTCCACGTCGCGCGTGCCGATGCTGACGCGGTGGCCGGTTCGGACGAACCCCTCGGCCAGCGCGCGGCCCACCATCCCGGTTCCCAGGATCCCGATCTGCATGTCGTCCTCCTCCTACAGGTACTGCTGGAACCTCGCGCCCCCTCCGGTTGTTCCCCGGGTGGCCTGCCGTCGCGCGGAGAGACCTCGCGCCCGCTCTTGTCGATCCGGTGCCCCGGTGAGGGGCGGGATCGACACGAGCGGGCGCGAGGATCGTGCGGTGCGGCAGCAAACGCTCCGATCAGTGCCGGTTCAACGCGAACGGCCGCGAGGTTCCGCCTCAGCCGTGGTGCGGCATGATCGCGCCCTCGGGGATGACCCCGAGCCGGCCGGCCTGGTAGTCCTCGATGGCCTGGATGACCTCAGCCTTGGTGTTCATCACGAACGGGCCGTAGGCGAAGACGGGCTCGCGCAGGGGGACCCCGCCGAGCAGGAGGACGTCGAGCGCCGGGGTGGCCACCGATTGGCTCGCCGCCGCCTCGAGCGTGATGTGGTCGCCGGATCCGAGGACGGCGAGCTGACCGGAGTTGATCGGCTGCCCGTACGCGCCCACGCTGCCGCGCCCGGACAGGGCGTAGACCAGGGCGTTGAAGTCGGTGCGCCAGGGCAGTTCCAGCCGGGCTCCGGGGGCCAGCGTCGCGTGCACGATGGAGATCGGCGACTGGCTGCGCCCCGGACCGGTGTGCCCGGCCACGGTCCCGGCGAGCACGCGCACGAGGGCCCCACCGTCGGCGCTGGATGCCAGGGCGATGTCGGTGCTCTCGAGTCCCTGGTACGCCGGAGCGAGCCATTTCTTGGACGCGGGCAGGTTGATCCACAGCTGGATCCCGTGGAACAGCCCACCGGAGCGGACCAGTGACTCCGGCGGGGTCTCGATGTGCAGGATGCCGGCACCGGCGGTCATGTACTGGGTGCCACCGTTGGCGATCACGCCGCCACCGCCGTGGGAGTCCTGGTGGATGAACGTGCCGTCCATCAGGTAGGTGAACGTCTCGAACCCGCGATGCGGGTGCCAGTCGGTGCCACGCGGCTCGCCGACGCCGTACTCGACCTCGCCCATCTGGTCCATGTGCACGAACGGGTCGAGGTCGGCCTTGTCCACGCCGGCGAAGGCGCGGCGCACCGGGAACCCCTCGCCCTCGAAGCCGCGGGGGGCCGTGGTGACGGTCCGGACCGAGCGGGAGCGTCCCTGCGGGTCGGGGGCGTCGACGCGGGGCAGGGTCATGGTGTCGGCGGTCACGGCGGGCATGCGATCCTCCTGGAGAGTCTGTACAAGATTCAACTATATGGAGGGTGCCCGCATTCCGCCAGCCCTGTCGGGGCTGGTCAGCCCACGTAGGAGTAGGGGGTCGGCCGGGTCGTCAGGGTCAGGGCCCGGGCGGACTTCTTGAGCAGCCGGCTGTTGACGGCCATGATCCCGGCCGCGACGGCGATCGTCGCCGGCGACTGCTGGTCCTTGCGGCGGGCGATCGGTCCCAGGATCGCATCCGACCCGGTCACGATGGCCCCAGCAGCCGCCCCGATCGCGACCTGGCTGGTGAGGATGCGCCCCACCTCCATCAGGGGTCCGGATCTCGGGCTGTGCGTGATCGCCCGCTGCGCCAGGACGGCGGTGGCGATCGTGGCGGCGTTGCCGGCCAGGATCATCCGGCGATGCCGGGCCACCTGTTCCGGGGTGGTCGGCTTCCCGCCGAGGGACTGGTCGGCCGCCCGCTCGATGGCCAGCTGCGGGACTGCGGTCATCGCGACGTAGAAGGACGAGACCACCCCGGCCAGGGCGAGGTTCGCCAGGGGGATCCGGTCGACCTTCCGCTGGATTCCCGGCTGGTAGGGGCCGCTGGCAGCCACGAGGATCGATGACCGGCGCGCGATGCCCAGTCCCGGCTGCTGCTTCATCAGGGCGTTGAGCCGCTCGTTCATGTGATCCTCCTGGCGCGGGCGATGCCCTGAGTATCGCCTGCGCTGGCCTCCCCGTGCAGGCCCGAGGCCCCGGATCGACAATGGGATCCATGCCGAGGCTGGGGGAGGGATCCCGGGGGCCGTCGCCCCTGACCGGGGCGACGGCGTCCGGCGGGGTGTCGCAGGCCGTCGGGGACTGGTTCGACGCGAATCGCCGCGACCTGCCCTGGCGCGCGGCCGACCGGACGGCCTGGGGCGTGCTGGTCAGCGAGGTGATGCTGCAGCAGACGCCGGTGGTGCGGGTCGTGCCCGCCTGGACCGCCTGGATGGCGCGCTGGCCGCAGCCTGCGGACCTCGCGGCCGACTCCCCGGGCGATGCCGTCCGCGCTTGGGACCGGCTGGGCTACCCGCGGCGGGCGCTGAACCTGCACGCCGCGGCGGTCGCGATCGTCCAGCGGCACGCGGGCCGGGTCCCGGCCGACGAGCCGGACCTGCGGGCGCTGCCGGGGGTCGGCGAGTACACGGCCGCGGCGGTGCGCGCGTTCGCGTTCGGGCAGCGCTCGGTCGTGCTGGACACCAACGTCCGGCGGGTCCTCGCGCGGCTGGTCGACGGGCAGGAGCATCCCCGGCCCGGCCTGACGGTGGCCGAGCGTGCCCGGGCGGACGCGCTCGTGCCGGAGGACGCCGCCGCCGCGGCGCACTGGTCGGTGGCCGTGATGGAGCTGGGCGCACTCGTGTGCACCGCGACCGCGCCGCGGTGCACGGCGTGCCCGGTCGTCGGGATGTGCGCGTGGGTGCGGGCCGGACGCCCGGCGTACGACGGTCCGGCCCGGCCGGTCCAGCGGTTCGCCGGCACGGACCGCCAGGTCCGGGGTCGGATCATGGCGGTGCTGCGGGCGACCGAGGGCTCGGTGCAGCGAACGGCGATCGACGCGGTGTGGGCCGAGGAGCTCCAACGCGAGCGTGCCCTCGATGGCCTGGTCGCCGACGGCCTGCTCGAGCTGGTGGGCGAGGACCGGTACGGTTTGCCGGGCGGTGGGCCCGGCAACGGCGCGGGGGACTCGTAGCTGGTTCCCGGTGGTCGGCGCAGGCGATCGTTCCGGCCGCTACCCCCGCAGGCGATCCTGCCGGGCCGCTACCCCCGCAGGGCCGCCAGGGCCTGAGCGTGCAGGTCGGGGTTCGCGGCGGCGATCACGGTGCCGCCGTTCATCGGCACGCGGCCCTCGATGTCGGTGACGACGCCGCCGGCGAGCTCGATGATCGGGATCAGCGGCACGATGTCGTAGGGCATGAGGCAGCCGTCGACCACGAGGTCGATCGTGCCCATCGCCACGAGGGCGAAGGCGTAGCAGTCCCCGCCCCACCGCTGCAGCCGCACGCGAGAGCTCAGCGCGTGGTAGCGCTCGAGGACGCCGGCCCACTCCAGCATCGTCGGGTGGGTGCTGTACATGACGGCGTCCTCGAGGGTCGCGCTCGTGCGGGTGCGCAGGCGCCGCTCGGTGCCCGCGCGCAGGAACCGCGAGCCGCGGGCGGGGTCGGCGGCGAACGTCTCGTCGGTGAACGGCTGGTGCATCACGCCGGCCACCGGCTCGCCGTCGACGACCAGCCCGAGCAATGTGCCCCAGGTCGGCATCCCGCTGATGAAGGCCCGGGTGCCGTCGATGGGGTCGATGATCCAGCTGACCGGCCCCGCGCCCGTGGTGCCGCCCTCCTCCCCGATCACCTGGTGGTCCGGGAAGCGTGCGGTGAGGGCCGCGCGCACGTGGTCCTCGACGCCTCGGTCGGCCGCGGTCACCGGGTCGTAGGCGATTCCCGCGAGCTTGTTGTCGACGGTCATGTCGGTGCGGAAGTGGTCCAGGGCGATCGACCCGGCCTCGCGGACGGCTGCGATCCCCACGTCGAGCGCGGCAGCCACATCGTGGTGATCCATCAGCCATCCGTCCCTCGAGCGCACCCTGGGCGCGGGTCCGCACCCGGTCCACCGGCAGCGTGCGCCGCCCGGGCGGCTGACTCCCTGCGGGGACCGGGCCAGCATACGAGTCCGGGTTGCCGGCGGATGCACCGATCAGCGTCGCTCGCCCCGCAGCACGGCCTGGTCGGGACCTCCCGCGGGCGCTGCCTCCGGCACGCGATTACGGTGCCCCCATGACACTGCCGGTCGGGACCAGGATCGTGATCGGCGCCTTCACCGTGAGCGGTCTCGTGCACCTGGTGCGACCCGCGACGTTCGCCCCGCTCATCCCGCCCCGGTTGGGTGACCCCGAGCCGTGGGTCCTGGGAAGTGGCGTGGCCGAGCTGGCCTGCGCCGCGGGGCTGGCCACGCGCCAGCCGTGGGCCCCTGCGGTGACCACCGCCACGCTGGCCGTCGTCTGGGTCGGCAACCTGCAGATGGCGCTCGACCTGCAGCGCAGCAGGCGCCCGGCATGGCAGAAGGCGGCGGCGTGGGGTCGGCTGCCGCTGCAGCTGCCGATGATGAGGGCGGCGTGGGAGTCGCCCCGGCGTCAGTGACCCTGCGCCGCGTCGGCCTCCGAGCTCGCTGCCGGTGCGTCCCGCCGTCGTGGTCCGGGCAGCGTCCGCCTGGCGGCCGACGTGGCCAATGTCGCCATCAACCGGCCGCGCAGCAGCGTGGTGGCGGTCAGGACCCCACCGAACAGGGCGCCGGAGACCCCGCACGACACGATGTCCTGGCCGGTCAGGTAGAGCCCCGGGATCGGCGTGGCCGGCTTGAGGAAGCCCTGGCGGAACCGGGCCGGCGTGTGGTCCAGCCCGTACAGCTCGCCGCGTCCGTAGCCGGCGAAGTGCGCGGTCGTCAGGGGCGTGGAGATCTCGGCGTACGCGACCCTGCCGCGCAGCTGGGGCATCTGCTCGTAGAGCGCCTCGAGCATCCGCTCGGCCAGCCCGGCCTTGAACTGGTCGTACTCCTCCCCACGATGCTTCCACCGGCTGCCCGCCCACCGCTCGAACCATGCGTAGGGGGCGGCGGTGATCACCTCGACGGTCGCGTGCCCCGGGTGCCGCCGGGCGAAGTCGGGGTCCTTCGCGGAGGGGAATGACACGTAGACCATCGGCAGGTCGGCGTCCGGGTCCGCGATGCTGTTGTCGAACGTCTGCTCGTAGTCGTCGTTGGGGTAGATCCACAGGTTGTGCTTCGGGAGGTCGAGGGCCTCGGCGGTCTCCTCGAAGCCGAGGTAGAGGCACAGGTGTGCCATCGAGGGGGCCACCTGGGTCAGGTCCGCGAGCAGTCCCGCGCTCTCTGCGACCTCGCTGGGCAGGAGCCTGGCGAACGTGTTGTGCACGCCCGCGTCGCTGATCACGATCGGTGCCCGGATGACGTGGTCGTCGGCGGCCATCCGCACGCCCACGGCCCGACCGTCGGCCACCACGACCTCGGCGACCTCGGCGTTGATGAGCACCAGGCCCCCCGCGCGCTCGATGACGGGGATGATCGACTCCGCGATGACGCCTGACCCACCGACCGGGTAGTACCCGCCCCGGAAGTAGTGGCTGGCGACCAGGGCGTGCATCGCGAAGCTGGACTGTGCCGGGGGCAGCCCGTAGTCCCCGAACTGGGCCGTCAGCACCGCGATCAGCCGCTGGTCGTCGGTGAGCTCCTCGAGCACGTCCCGCGTGGTGCGGTCGGCCCAGCTCCGGAAGGTGCTGCGCAGCCGTGGTCCGGCCACCGCCTGCAGCGGCCCGGGCAGTGTCTTCACGGCCTGGAACGGCAGGGATGCGGACACCGCCGAGCGCACCGCCTCGAAGTAGCCGTCGATCGCGGACTCCTGGCCCGGGAACCGCTCGACGAGCATGGCCCGCAGGTTGCGCCGGCCCTTGGGCAGGTCGTAGACATCGCCGCCGATGATCACCCGGTCGTAGACCTCGCCCATGTCGGCCCACTCGATGCGGCCGTCGCTGATCTCGTCGAAGAACCGGCGCAGGGTCGACCCGGGCGCGACGTCGCCGATGTAGTGCACGCCGACGTCCCAGTCGTACCCGGGGCGGTGGAACACATGGGTGTATCCGCCGGGGGTGTAGTGCCGTTCGAGGACGAGCACCCGCTTCCCACCGTGCTTTGCCAGCAGTGCGGCGGTGGCCAGGCCGCCGATCCCCGAGCCGATCACGATCGCGTCGTAGTCCTCGGTGACCGGATGACGCTTGTACGACTGGGCCAGCTGCCTGCTCATCTGGCCAGCATAGGTCGGCCGACGAGCCGAACCGCTCAGCTGGATCCGCGCGATGGCTAGGGTATGCCGCGTGATCGAGGTCAACGGGCTGAGCAAGTCGTTCGGGGATGTCCGGGCGGTGGGCGGAGTCTCCTTCGTCGTGCCCGACGGGGTGGTCACCGGCTTCCTCGGGCCGAACGGCTCGGGCAAGTCGACCACCATGCGCCTGATGCTGGGGCTGGACCACGGGGGTGGGGCGACCACCTTCGACGGCCAGGCGCTGACGGAGGTCCGCTCCGTCACCCGCACGGTCGGGGCGCACCTGGATGCCAAGTACTTCCATCCCAAGCGGACGGCGCGGGCGCACCTGCGGATGCTGGCCACGGAGGCGCGGGTGCCCGACTCCCGCGTGGACGAGGTGCTCGAGGTGTTCGGCCTGACCTCGGTCGCGGGCAAGCGTCCCAAGGGGTTCTCCCTCGGCATGGGCCAGCGACTCGGACTGGCCGGCGCGGTGCTGGCCGAGCCCCGGGCCCTGATGCTCGATGAGCCGGCCAACGGGCTCGATCCCCAGTCGATCCACTGGATGCGCGACTTCCTCAAGGGCTACGCCGAGCGCGGGAACGCCGTGCTGGTCAGCAGCCACCTGCTCTCGGAGATGCAGCTGATGGCCGACCACGTGGTGGTCATCGCCAAGGGCGAGCTCGTGGCGGATGGGACCATGGCCGACCTGGTGGCCTCGAGCACCCGCAACGACGTCCTGGTGCGCACGCGCCCCGAGGCTCGTCAGTCCCTGGTCGACGGGCTGGCCGCCGCGGGCGTGGGAGCCAGCCCTGAGGGCGCTGATGCGGTGTCGGTGGTGGGCGCCTCGTCCGAGGAGGTCGGGCTGATCGCGTTCGCGGTCGGGGTTCCGGTGCTCGAGCTGATGGCCCGGCGAGCCTCGCTGGAGGAGGCGTTCCTGGAGCTCACCGAGGGCCAGGAGCAGTTCCGGACCGGATCGATCGGGGATGTGGCATGAGTCGGATCGCGGCCTTCGAGTGGCGTCGTGCGGTGTCGCTGCGCTCCACCTGGGGCTTCATCGGGCTCGGAATGGGCTTGCTGGTGTTCATCGCATGGGCCGCGATGATCTTCAACGGGGCGCAGGAGGGCGCAGCGCCGGGCAGCCGCCCCGGGATGGAGCGGGTGGCCACCTTCGACGGCGGCGGCCCCCTGGGCATCATCCTGATCACGACGATCTGCGCCCAGGCGTTCGGCCACGAGTACCGGGACGGCACCATGCGCCTGGTCCTGTCCCAGTTCCCGAGGCGGACCGAGGTGTTCCTCGCCAAGGTTGCGGTGCCCGCGGCATTCGTGGTCGTCTCGATCCTGCTCGCACTCGGGATCGCGGTGGCCGGGGCCGCGCTCCTGTTCGACGTGGCCGCCCAGGAGAGTTGGGGTGCGGTCGCCGCCATCGGGCTGCGGCAGGTCGGCCTGGGGCTCTGGTGGGGTCTCATCGTGGCCGGGGTGACCGCCCTGATCCGCAACCTGGCCGCCGGGATCATCGTCTCGCTGGTGTTCGCCCTGATCCTGGAGAACCTGGCCATCGGCCTGCTGACGAACTCTGACCCGGTGACCGGCGACGCGGTCAGCCGTGCCGCGTGGCTGACCGAGAACCTGCCCTTCACCAACGTGCTGGCCTGGGCCGCCGAGGGGGATGGGCGGCCCGCCGCGGTCGCCGTCATCTGGGCCGTGGCCCTCGTCGGCCTGGCCGGCGTGCTGTTCGTGCGTCGCGACGCCTGAGGTCGCGCGGACGCACCCGCCGGGACTCCTGTGTCCGACCGGTGGTCTGGCTAGGTTGGGGCGGTGGACCCCGACCTGCTGGCTCGTGCGACCGACCTCGCGGCTCGTGCTGCCGCCCGCGGACGGGTGCAGGTGCGCGCACTGCACACCCACGACGAGCTCGAGGACGCCCGGGCGATCTGGGACACGGTGTGGCCCACGGTGCCCGGGGCGACCGAGGTCACGCAGAACTTCCTGCGCGCCATCGAGCACTCCGGGGGCTACATCGGCGGGGCGTTCGACGGCCCGCGGATGGTCGGGTCGTGCCTGGCGATCGTCGGCCGTTCGCGGGGCGCCGCCGGCTGGCACACGCACCTGCACTCGCACGTCACGGCAGCACTGCCGGGGTTCGAGGACCGCGGCATCGGAACCTCGCTCAAGCTGCACCAGCGAGCCTGGGCGCTCGACCAGGGGATCGACCGCATCATGTGGACGTTCGACCCGCTCGTGCGGCGCAACGCTCGGCTCAACCTCGTGAAGCTCGGCGGAGTCGGGGTGGAGTACCTCGTCGACTTCTACGGCGCCATGGACGACCCGCTGAATGCCGGCGATGCCAGCGATCGACTCCTGGTGCAGTGGGACCTGGCCTCGGCGCGTGTCGATACGGCCCTGATGGGCGCCGAGCCCGCGATGTCCGCGGCCCAGGTGCGGGCGCGCGGAGCCACCGAGCTGCTCGTCGCGACCGACGAGGGGCCCCGGCTGCAGCCGACCAGCTCGGCGGTGGTGCTCGTGGCCGTTCCGGACGACATCGTCGACACCCGCCGGATCGATCCGGCGCTGGCCGGGCGGTGGCGGCTTCAGGTCAGGGCCGCCCTCGAGCCGCGGGTGCGAGCAGGGGGTCGGGTCGTCGGGCTGACGACCGACGGGAGCTACGTGGTGGAGGTCGGACCATGAGGATCATCGACGTCGAGGTGCACCGGTGCGCGCTGCCCCTGGTGCGCCCGTTCCGCACGTCCTTCGGCACCGAGTACACCAAGGACGTGCTCATCCTCGAGGTGACCGCCGAGGACGGCACGGTCGGCTGGGGAGAGTGCGTGGCGGCGCGCGAACCGCTCTACAGCCACGAGTTCAACGAGGCCGCGCTGCTCGTGTGGCGCGACTTCCTCGTCCCCCGGGTGCTCGGCCGCGACCTGAGCGCCGAGGACGTCCCGGGGCTCCTGGGTCCGGTGCGCGGTCACCCGATGGCCCGCGGCGCGCTCGAGCTCGCGATCCTCGACGCGCAGCTGCGGGCCTCGGGCCACTCGCTGGCGGCCCACCTGGGGTCGACGCGGGCCGAGATCCCGTGCGGGGTCTCGACGGGGATCCCGGACGACGATTCGCTCGACACCCTCCTGGCCGAGGTCGCGGGCTACGTCGACGCCGGCTACAAGCGGGTGAAGCTCAAGATCCAGCCGGGCTGGGATCTCGTGCCGACGCGGCTGGTGCGCGAGACCTGGCCGGACATCCCGCTGCAGGTCGATGCCAACCAGGCCTACTCCCGCGAGGACATCGACCACCTCTGCGGGCTCGACGAGTTCGACCTGCTGCTGGTCGAGCAGCCGATCCACGAGGAGGACTACCTCGGTCACAAGCTGCTGGCCGAGCGGATGGTGACGCCGGTGTGCCTCGACGAGTCGGTGCTCTCGGTCGACAACGCGGAGAGCCTCATCGACTACGGCGCGTGCGAGATCGTCAACATCAAGGCAGGGCGGGTCGGCGGCTACCTGAGCGCCCGGGCGATCCACGACATGGCGGTTGGCCGCGGGATCCCCGTGTGGTGCGGGGGGATGGTCGAGACGGGGCTGGGCCGCGCGGCGAACGTGGCGCTCGCCTCGTTGCCGGGGTTCACGCTGCCCGGTGACACGAGCGCCTCGGACCGCTTCTTCGCCCAGGACCTCACGGCAGCGTTCACGATGCGCGACGGGATGATGTCCGTGCCGACGGGGCCGGGCCTGGGAGTGGAGCCGATCCCCGAGGTGCTCGACGGGCTCCGGGTGTCGCGGCAGTCGCTGATGCCGGCCTGAGAGGGCTCCCCGGCGCGCCGCCGGGGTCAGGCGCGGGCCTTGCGCACGACGTCGACGATGTCGACAACGACCCCGACCCCGATCACCCACGCGATGCCCTGGGTGAGTGGTGACCCGGGTGCGGCCCATCCAACACTGTTCCAGAGCTATGGGCAGGTGCTGCTGGGATCTCGGGATGCGAGTTCGGGGTAGCGTCTCCCTGCGCGCACTGGCGGGCGCCCGTCCCCGCGCCGCCAGGATCGAAGGGAGAGATGTGTGACCACGCAGCCCGCCACGGCACTGCCCATCGTCCCCGTCGCCGACCCGTTCGCGGCCACGGCTGCCGAGGTGGTTGCCGGCCTGGACTCCTCCGCGGAGGGCCTGGCAGGAGCCGAGGCCGCCCGCCGGGTGCGGCAGTTCGGTGCCAACCGGCTGCCCGCGCCGGCCCGCGAGTCGCTGGTCCGCCGCGTGCTCAAGCACTTCGACGACGTCCTGATCTACATCCTGCTCGCCGCCGCCGTCCTCAAGGCGATCCTGGGGGAGTGGATCGACTTCTGGGTCATCCTGGCGGTCGCGGTCATCAGCGCGATGATCGGGTTCATCCAGGAGGGTCGCGCCGAGAGCGCGCTCGAGGGGATCCGCAAGATGCTGTCGCTGAACGCCCACGTCCGCCGTGACGGGCAGTGGCAGGAGGTGCCGGCAGAGAGCCTGGTCCCGGGCGACGTGGTCCGGGTCCGATCCGGGGACAAGGTGCCCGCCGACCTCCGGCTGCTGGAGGCGACGAACCTGCGCGTCGAGGAGTCGGCCCTGACCGGGGAGGCGGTGCCCGCGGAGAAGTCGACTGCAGCGGTGGCCGCTGATGCCGGGGTCGGGGATCGGACGAGCATGCTGTTCTCGGGCACCCTGGTGGCCGCGGGACAGGGCGTGGGCGTGGTCACGGCGATCGGGGCCGAGGCGGAGATCGGGCGCATCCAGAGCATGCTGGCGCAGATCGAGGACTTCGACACCCCGCTGACGCGGGAGATGAACCGGTTCGGCAAGCAGCTGTCGGTGGTCATCCTGGCCATGGCCGGCGTGATGCTGGTGATCGGCCGGGTGATCCACGACTTCGAGCCGGCGGAGCTGATCTCGGCCGCGATCGGCTTCGCGGTCGCGGCGATCCCGGAGGGCCTGCCCGCCCTGGTCACGATCACCCTGGCCCTGGGCGTGCAGCAGATGGCCAAGCGGAACGCGATCATGCGCAACCTCCCCGCCGTCGAGACGCTGGGGGCCGTGACCACGGTCTGCTCGGACAAGACCGGCACGCTGACCCGCAACGAGATGACCGTGCGGCACGTGGTGACCCGGCGCGGGCAGTACGACGTCGACGGCCTGGGGTATCAGCCCGAGGGCAGGATCACCATCGACGGCTTCGAGGCGGGGCTGGAGGCGTTCGGCGACCTGCGCACCCTGGTGACGGTGATGGCGGTCGCCAACGACTCCCACGTCGTGCCCGAGGACGGGCACTGGCGGGTGCTCGGCGAGCCCACCGAGGGGGCGCTGTGCACCCTGGGGATCAAGGCCGGGTTCGACCCGAGCACGTACCGTCGTCTGGCGGTGCTGCCGTTCGAGTCCGAGCACAAGTACATGGCCACCCTCAACGAGACCCCGAGCGGTCAGCGGGTGGTCCTGCTCAAGGGCGCCCCGGACCGGGTGCTGGACCGCAGCGCCACCGAGCTCGACGCCGAGGGGCGCACGCATCCGCTGGACCGGGCAGCGTGGGAGGCGGCGATCGACCGGTTGAGCGCCCAGGGGCTGCGGGTGCTCGCGGCCGCGGCGCGCCCGGCGCGTCCCGAGCGCGACGACCTGGACCACGACGCCCTGGCCAACATGCGCTTCGTCGGCCTGGTGGGGATCGTCGACCCCCCGCGCCCGGACGCCATCGACGCCATCGCCACCTGCCATCGCGCCGGCATCAGGGTGAAGATGATCACCGGCGACCACGCGGGGACGGCCACGGCGATCTCCCGCGAGATGGGGATCGCCGGGGACGGCACCGGTGCGGCCGTGAGCGGCCCGGAGCTCGAGCGGGCGACCAACGACCAGCTGCGCAGGCTCGTCGGGACCACCGACACGTTCGCGCGCACCAGCCCGGAGCACAAGCTGCGCCTGGTCAAGGCGCTGCAGGCCAACGGCGAGGTCGTCGCGATGACCGGTGACGGGGTCAACGACGCCCCCGCGCTCAAGCGCGCCGATGTGGGCGTCGCGATGGGCATCAAGGGCACCGAGGCCACGAAGGAGGCCGCCGACGTCGTGCTCGCCGACGACAACTTCTCCTCGATCGAGCGCGCGATCGAGGAGGGCCGGCGGATCTATGACAACCTGCAGAAGTCGCTGGTGTTCCTGCTGCCGACCAACGGTGCCCAGTCCCTGGTGATCCTGGTGGCCGTCCTGTTCGGCCTGGCGCTGCCGCTGGCCCCCGTCCAGATCCTGTGGATCAACATGGTCACCGCGATCACCCTGTCGCTGGCCCTGGCCTACGAGCCGGCCGAGCCGGACCTGATGCAGCGTCCTCCGCGCAACCCGCGGGCCTCGATCCTGACCCCGGAGTACCTGGTCCGGATCGGGTACGTGTCGCTGCTCATCGCCGGCGCGACGATGGCCGTGTTCTACCTGGCCCGGGCCTGGGGCTGGCCCACGGACGAGGCCCAGACGATGGCGGTGACCATGCTGGCCCTCGGGCAGGCGGCCTACCTGTTCAACGCCCGCTCGCTGCGCGAGTCCAGCATCAGGGTCGACATGCTCACCGGGAACCCCGCCGTGTGGGTCGCCATCGGCGTCATGCTCGCCCTGCAGCTGGTGTTCGTGTACGCCCCGTTCATGCACACGTGGTTCGGCTCCGCGCCGCTGCCGGTGGAGGGCTGGCTCATTCCGCTGGCCCTGTCGGTGGTGGTCTTCCTGCTGGTCGAGGCAGGCAAGGCGCTGTTCCGGCGGGTCGTTCTCGCGAAGCGGGTCGCGACGGCCTGAGCGGCTGGGCGGGGACCTGCCCCTTGCGGTCCGGGGCGGGGTGCTCAGTGGCCGAGGGCGGTCTTGAGGGCGACCACTGCCAGGGCCAGGCACAGGACGAGCCCGGCAGCCAGCAGGCTCGTCCCCCAGGAGCGTCCGCGCAGGCGGGCGATCGCCAGGCCCATCAGTGCGGGCAGGATGGCCAGGGCGATCAGGGTGGCCAGCAGTGCGTCCTGGCTGTCGAGGACGGCGAACGGCAGGGCGGCCAGGACGGCCACCACCAACCCGCCGGCGAACCCGGCGCCGGCCTCCGAGAGGACCGGCGCGGGCGCGATCCCCTCCTCGGAGGTCAGGTGGGCCGCCAGGCGGAAGGCGACGAAGTGGGCAGCGATCAGGCCCACGGCTGTGCCCATCAGGGTGGCGACCACGGAGGCGTCCGACGGCATCCGGGCCTTGGGCAGGGCGACCAGGGCTGTCAGCAGCACGATCGCGACATACAGCGCGCTGGCGAGGAACTCCCGTGCAAGGACCTGCCGGTGTGCCAGGTGCGGGGCCGGCATCCCCGCCGGAAGCCCACCGCCGTGCGTGCTCGTCATCCCGCTGCTCCCGGGTCGACCACCCGGCTCACGATCCACGCGTGCTTGCCGACCTGCCGTGTGCGGGAGAATCCGTGCTCCTCGAAGAGCTCGACGGTCGCGCTGAAGAGGAAGCGGCCCGGTGACTCGCGGCCGGTGGTCACCTCAGGGATGGCCTCGACCAGCCCGCCACCGGCCCCGGCGATCTGTTCGAGGGTGCCTCCCAGCGCGGCCCGGGCGATGCCCTGGCCGCGATGCCTCGGGTCCACGTAGAAGCAGGTGATCCGCCAGTCCGGGGTTGGCGGCGCGTCGCTGTCGTAGGCTCGCCTGTGCTTGATGGCGGGGAGCTCGGCGGGGCTCCCGTACTGGCACCACCCCTGTGCTGTGCCGTCCTCGTCGAGGACCAGCGCGGCATGGGCGCGCCCGCTGCGGACCCGGTCCTCCTTGAGGGCCCGACGGTCGATCCCCCGCTCGTTGCGCTCCGGGTGGAACCCGAGGCACCAGCAGCCGCCGAAGATCCCGTTGTTGCGCTCCACGAGCTCCGCGAAGGCACCCCACGTCGACGCATCGAGCGGCCGGACGAGCAACGCCATCGTGGGGTCCCTTCCATCAGTGCGGGCGTCATCCTCCTTGTCCAGGGGGCCGACGTGCAGCCTGCCCGCCGCACAGGGGGAGGCTACTCACACCGTCGGCACGCTGACCGGGTCTGCGGGCTCGTGGGTGAAGACCACGGCCCCGAGGGGTGGGACCACGATCGTGGCGCTGGCCGGGAAGCCGAAGTACGGGTCGGGCAGCGCGGTGATTCGCCCGCCGTTGTCGTGGGCTCCCGAGCCGTCGTAGATGGCGCGGTCGGAGTTGAGGACCTCGGTCCACGTGCCGGCCTCGGGCAGGCCGATGCGGTACTGGGTCCACGGCTCGGAGGAGAAGTTGACCGCGACCGCGACCTGCTGGCCCTCGCCGTCGAAGCGCAGCCACGAGAACGTGTTGCCGCCCGCGTCGCCGCCGTTGATCCACTGGAAGCCCTCAGGGCTGGTGTCGAGCTTCCACAGGGCGGGGTGCGCGCGGTAGAGCTCGTTGAGGTCCTGGAACAGTCGTCGCAGGCCGTGGTGGCCCTCCATGTCCGCGACCCACCACTCGAGGCTGGCCTCCTCGGTCCACTCGGGCCGCTGCCCGAACTCACATCCCATGAAGACCAGCTGCTTGCCGGGGAACGTCCACATGAAGGAGTAGAACGCGCGCAGGGTCGCGAACTGACGCCAGGCGTCCTGGGGGACCTTGTTGATCATCGAGCCCTTGCCGTGGACGACCTCGTCGTGGCTGATCGGCAGGATGAAGTTCTCCGTGTACTGGTAGATCATCGCGAAGGTCATCTCGTGGTGGTGGTACTGCCGGTGGACCGGCTCCTCGGCCAGGTAGCCCAGGGAGTCGTTCATCCAGCCCATGTTCCACTTGAAGCCGAAGCCGAGACCGCCCGTGGTCCACCGGGCTGGTGACCCCGGTGAAGGCGGTGGACTCCTCGGCGATCATGACGACCCCGGGCACCCGCTCGTACAGGTGCCGGTTGACGTAGCGCAGGAAGTCGATGGCCTCGAGGTTGTGGTTGCCGCCGAACTCGTTGGGGATCCACTGGCCGTCCTCGCGACCGTAGTCCAGGTACACCATGGAGGCGACGGCGTCGACGCGCAGGGCGTCGAAGTGGAACTCCTGGGTCCAGTACAGGGCGTTGGACACCAGGAACGACTTCACCTCGTTGCGCCCGTAGTTGAAGATGTAGGTGCCCCACTCCTTGTGCTCACCCTGGCGTGGGTCGGCGTGCTCGTAGAGCGCCGTGCCGTCGAACCGGCCCAGGGCCCAGTCGTCCTTGGGGAAGTGGCCGGGCACCCAGTCGAGGATCACGCCGATGCCCGCCTGGTGCAGCCGGTCGACCAGGTGGCGCAGCTCGTCCGGGCGACCCAGGCGCGACATCGGGGCGAAGTAGTTGGTGACCTGGTAGCCCCACGACGCCTCGAGCGGGTGCTCGGACACCGGCATGAACTCGACGTGCGTGAAGCCCATGCTCGGTCACGTACTCGACGAGCTCCTCGGCCAGGTCCAGGTACGTGCTGGCCCTTGCGCCACGACCCCAGGTGCACCTCGTAGATCGAGCATCGGCGCCTCGTGCGGCTGCGACCGTGCGCCCGCTGGGCGATCCACTCGTCGTCGCCCCAGACGTAGCGGCTCTCGTACACGATCGAGGCGTTCGACGGTGCCCGTTCGGCGAACCGGGCCATCGGGTCGACCTTCTCGTGCCACGCGCCGTCGGCACCGAGGATGTTGTACTTGTAGAGCGTGCCCTCGCCGACGCCCTCGATGAACAGCGCCCAGACCCCCGAGCCGGGGACCAGGGACATCGTCGTCGCCGGTCCAGTGGTTGAAGTCGGCGTTGATCCGTACCGCCCTGGCGTTCGGCGCCCAGACGGCGAACCGGGTGCCCCGGATCTCGCCACGCACGTCGTCATGGACCGTCACCACGTGCGAGCCGAGGCGCCGCCAGCACTCGGTGTCGCCACCGTCGTGGAAGCCCTCGAGGTCCGCATCCGGTCAATCCACCTGCCGTGTCGTGTGCCATTGACGATTCCTTCCTGGCTGAGCTCAGTGGGGTCCCGGTGGAGCGGCTCTGCCGCGCCGGCGCTCACGACGATTCTTCACCGGGAGATGCCTCAAGGGCGCCCCGGGCCGCGGGTGATCCGCCCCCAATTCCCAGCCAACGCCGACCCGGGATCTGGGTATCGTGCTGTCGGCCCTGACCAGCTACGCGACCCTGGAGGTCCCGTCGGGCTGGACGTCGACGTCGGTGGTGGACTCCGCACGCCCCCTTGCGCGGCCCATGTCGAAGCCGGCCAGCACCCCCAACGTGATGGCGACCGTGGGCAGGACGAACCACAGCATGATCGCCGAGTACGCCGGAAGCCGCTCGTGGTCGCTGGCATTCAACAGCAGGTACACCGTGTAGGCGAGGTACAGGCCCACGAACAGGCCCCCCTCCCACCGCCGGATCTCGAACCCGGTGTAGATCACCGGGAGCAGGGCGATGGAGACGGCGATCATGATCGGGATGTCGAACCGGATCGCGGACTCGGCCACGGGGATGCCGTCGGGGCCGAGCACGCTGCTGAGGCCCAGGACGCCGCCGATGTTGAAGATGCTGCTGCCGACGGCATTCCCCA
The DNA here is from genome assembly GCA_963774745.1 of uncultured Actinomycetes bacterium. Taxonomy (GTDB): domain Bacteria; phylum Actinomycetota; class Actinomycetes; order S36-B12; family CAIYMF01; genus Prado023. The sequence continues at coordinate 428,785 of CAVZGE010000006.1, forward strand.
CGGCCATGTCGCGCTGCCCGCGGATGGCGGCGATGACCGTGGTCGCCAGCTCGGGAAGGGACGTGCCGACGGCCACGATGGTCAGGCCGATCACCATCTCGGGGACGCCCCGGTCGCTGGCGATCCGCGTCGCCCCCTCGACCAGCCAGCCGGCGCCGACGACCAGGAGCGCCACGCCGACGACGACCAGGGCGACGTTCCCGGCATGGTGCCGGACCGAGGGGGCGGGCACGGGTCCGGGGTCGGTGTCCGGGGTCCGGGGTCGGTGTCCGGTGGACCTCCGACCTGGGCCGCCCGTGCGGTCTCCCGACGTCCCATCACCACCGCGCTGATCACGTAGCCGATCAGGCAGGCGACCAGCACGGCCCCGTTGGCCGGTTCGATCAACCCGTCGAGGCTGACCACGAGCAGCAGCACCCCCATGGCGACCATCACCGGCACATCCACGCGGACCAGCTGGTACCGGACGGTCAGCGGGCCGATGAGGGCCGCGATCCCGAGGACGAGCAGGACGTTGGCGATGTTGGACCCGACCACGTTGCCCACGGCCAGATCCGGGCTGCCGTCCTGGACGGCCTGCAGGGTGACTGCCAGCTCGGGCGCCGATGTGGCGAAGGCGACGATCGTGAGCCCGACGACCAGGGGAGACATGCCCACTGCTGCGGCCAGGCCACTGGCTCCGCGCACCAGGAGCTCACCCCCGACGACGAGGGTCACGAATCCCACGAGGAGCAGCCCGACCGATCCCAGGTCCATGGTCGGTGAAGGTAGCCCCCGGGGTGGGGGGTTCGCCGCTGGGGGCGGTCAGCGGTTGTCGCGCTTGGCCTGGCGGCGTGCTCCCTGGGCCCGGCTGGAGGCGTTGCGCTTCTCCCTGCCGGGACCCTTGGGCGTGCGGTCGGTGACCTGGGCGTCGGCCTGCTCGTCGTCGCTGCCCGCGGCCGCACCCTGTGCGCCGGGCCACGTGCCCGCTGGGTTGGCGGCAGCCAGCCGGTCGGCCCTGAGCTGCTCCGCGCTGGCCGCGGCGACCTCCGCGAGCCGTGCGCTGACTCGGGCCAGTGCGTCCTCGAACACCTCGGACCGGCCGGCGTTGCGCTCGTTGCGTTCCTTGGCCAGCCCGCGCCCGCCCTTCTTGCCCACCTTGGCGCTGCCCTGACGCCGGTAGATCCCGGCGTACTTGTTGCGGGCGCGTCGGATCCTCCTGTGCAGATCGATCAGCCCGTCCTCGTCGAGCTTCGCCATCCGCTTCGGCTCGGCCTCCCGAAGGAGGTCCTTCTCGGCCGAGCCCAATGAGTTCGCCAGTGCGTGCATGTGGTCCTCCTCCGGCTGGCGGGGTGTCTGGCGACCCTATCGGCCGCGGGCCGGGGGTGCGCGGCGGCCGAGTGGGTCGTGCACTGGGGCCCCTGGGCTGCTTGGATCCTCGGCATGGGCATGGATGTGGCGACCGATCGGCGGGAGACGCTCGGGCTGCGGGTCTCCGCGGTGGCGGCGCTGGTGCTCGCCGGGGTCGGGATCGTGTGGGGGTTGGCGGCCGGGTCCCAGGTGATCCTCTTCGACGGGGTGTACTCGATCGTGGGCTTCGTGCTGTCGTGGTTCGGCCTGCGCGCGGCGGCCCTGGTCGCGAACGGCCCGACCCCGGCCTACCCCTTCGGGCGGGAGGCGCTGGCCCCGCTGGTGGTTGCCGCCCAGGCGCTGGTGCTGGCGGGGACGTTCGGTTACGCGGCGGTGGACGCCGTGGGCGTGATCCTGGCGGGGGGAGGCCAGACCGAGGTGGGCTCGGCGCTGGTGTACTCGCTGCTGAGCCTGGCGGCCGCCGTGGTGGTCCGCCAGCTGCTGGTGCGCTGGCGGGAGGGGTCGGACCTCGTGTCGGCGGAGGTGGACCAGTGGCACGCCGGGGTGGTCCTGGGGGTGGCGATGGTGATCGGGTTCGCGGTGGCTGTCGCCCTGCAGGGTTCCTCCGTGTCGCACCTGTCGCCGTTCGTTGATCCGGTGCTGGTCCTGGTCGCGGCGGCACTGATCCTCCCGACCCCGGTGCGGATGCTCCGCCAGGCGTTCCGCGAGCTGCTCGAAGGGGTGCCGGACGCGTCGGTGACCGACCCGATCCATGCGGCCATCGCCGACGTGCGCTCCGGGTTCGGGCTTCCCGAGCCGACCACCCGGATCGGCAAGCTGGGGCGCAAGGTGTACCTGGAGCTGGACTTCCTCGTGGCGGCGGACCGGGGGTGGGTGATCGACGATGCCGATCGCGTGCGCCGTGCGCTGATCGAGCGACTGACCCAGCCCGGGCGGCTGCTGTGGGTGAACGTGGAGCTGCACACCGACCCCGGTTGGGACACCTGAGGGGGCTTCCCCCGGCGGGTCCGGGCGATCCGACGGGTGGCGCCCCCGGCGCCGACTCGTGAGAAACTTGTCCTCCCTTGCCAAGGAGTGCTCGTGAGTGGAAACACCGTCTACCGGTTCGACAATGCAGCGATCCTGTCGGTGGTTGCCGTGGACGCCCCTGAGGTCGTGACCTCGGACTACTTCGACGAGCGACTGGCGCCCACCCTGCAGCGGCTGGGTGTCCGCGCGGGCATGCTCCAGCAGCTGGCCGGGATCGAGGAGCGGCGCTGGTGGCCGCCGGAGGTCTCGTTCTCCGACGCCGCGGCCCAGGCCGGCGCTCGGGCGCTGGCTGAGGCCGGCATCGCCCCGGAGCAGGTGGGGCTGCTGATCGACACCTCGGTGTGCCGCGCGCGACTCGAGCCGTCCGCGGCGGTCGCGGTCCACAACGAGCTGGGCCTGCCCTCGTCCTGCCTGAACTTCGACCTGTCGAACGCCTGCCTCGGCTTCGTCAACGGGATGCAGCTGGCGGCGATGATGATCGACTCCGGGCAGATCCAGTACGCGCTTATCGTCGACGGCGAGGGCAGCCGCACGGTGCAGGAGCGCACGTTGGATCGGCTGCTGTCCGACGACACCACCGCAGCCGACCTGTTCTCCGACTTCGCCACCCTCACCCTCGGGTCCGGGGCGGCCGGCATGGTGATGGGGCCGGCCGATCGGCACCCGGATGCCCACGTGTTCGTCGGCGGCGTGGGGCGAGCCGCAACGGAGCACAACGAGCTGTGCCAGGGCGACATGGAGCGGATGGTCACCGACAGCAAGGGGCTGCTGCTGGCCGGGCTCGACGTGGCCGAGGCCACGTGGAAGGACGCCGAGGCCGACTTCGACTGGAGCGACGTGCAGCACTACGTCATGCACCAGGTGTCGACAGTGCACTGCGGGGCGATGATCCAGCGGCTGGGCCTCGACGCCGACCTCGTGCCGCTGACGTTCCCCACCCGGGGCAACATCGGGCCGGCCGCGATCCCGATCACCCTGGCCATGCACCAGGACAGGATCGAGCCCGGTGACCGCGTGATCCTGCTCGGCATGGGTTCGGGGATCAACGCCGCGGCCGCCGAGATCCGCTGGTGAGCCTGCCGCCTCCGGGACTCAGCGGGCTCGACGCCCGGTGGTCACGTGAGGTGACCGCGGCGGACTCCAGCGGGGTCCTGCGCACCTGGCACGTGCTCGATTCGCACGCCGGGCTGCCCGAGGGAACGCCCGAGCCCATCGGGACACTGCTGTGCGTCCACGGGAACCCCAGCTGGTCCTACCTCTGGCGCCGGGTCGTGGCCCAGCCACCGGAGGGTTGGCGGGTGGTCGCCGTCGACCACCTGGACATGGGGTTCTCGCAGCGAACCGGCACCGTCCGCCCGCTCGCGCAGCGGGTCGACGACCTCGACTCGCTCACCGATGCCCTCGGCCTCACCGGACCCGGTGCCACGGGCCACGTCATCACGGTCGCCCATGACTGGGGCGGACCCATCTCCTTGGGCTGGGCACTGCGACATGTCGATCAGCTCGCCGGGGTCGTGCTGGCCAACACCGCAGTCCACCAGCCCGCCCACGCCAGCGCGCCGAGCCTCATCCGCGCGACGCGCCTGCCCGGGCTGCTGCCGACGATCACCTCGCGCACCCGGACGTTCATCCGGTCGGGGTTGTTCCTCTCCCGTCCCGTCCCCCCGCCGCCGGTGCGGGCCGGCTACTACGCCCCCTACTCCGGGACGGGCCGACGGCACGCGATCGAGGACTTCGTCGCGGACATCCCGCTGGACCCGCAGCACGTCAGCGCGCAGCCGCTGGACGCGATCGCCGAGGGGCTCGGCGCCCTGGCCGCCGTCCCGGTCCTGCTGCTGTGGGGGCCACGGGACCCGGTGTTCTCCGACCTCTACCTGCGCGACCTGATCCGGCGCCTCCCGCACGCCGACGTCCACCGCTACGAGGGCTCCAGCCACTTCGTCCCCGAGGACGCACCGACGTTCGCCGCCGATGTCGCCACCTGGGTGCGCAGTCGCAGCCTGCTCCCCGGCCCGCCGGCCGGTGCCGGAGCGGGGGAGCGGCCACGTTCGGTGCCCGACTCCGGGCGGCCGCTGTGGGCCGGGATCACCGAGCGCGCCGCCGATCCGACGACCCGTGACACCGCCGCAGTCACCGAGCTGGGGCCCGCCGGGGTGACGGCCACGGTCAGCTTCGCCGAGCTGGACTCCCGGGTCGGTCACATCGCCGCGGGGCTCGCGGACATCGGCGTGGGTCGTGGGGAGCGGGTCGCCCTGCTGGTCCCCCCCGGGACCGACCTGACGGCCACGCTCTACGGGATCTGGCGGGCCGGGGTCGTCGCGGTGGTCGTGGATGCTGGCCTGGGAATCCGGGGGATGCGGGTCGCCCTGCGCAGTGCCGGGCCCGCTCACGTGATCGGGACCGCGAAGGGCCTTGCCGCTGCACGGCTCATGGGCACCGGGGCCCAGATGATCTCGGTGGGGCCGGTCACGGGATCGGTGCGACGAACCCTCGGTGTGCGATGGCGGCTGGAGGACATCGAGGCGCGGGGCGCCGGGGTCGAGCCCCCGGATGCTCCCGCCGCCGCTGATCCGGCCGTGATCGCCTTCACCTCCGGGGCCACCGGCCCCGCCAAGGGCGTGCTGTACCTGCACGGGCAGCTCCAGGCGCAGCGCGACCAGCTCGCGTCCCTGTACGCCATCACTGCGACCGATCGGCTGGTGGCCGCCTTCGGTCCGTTCGCGCTGTTCGGCGCGGCCCTGGGGATCCCGTCGGCCGTCCCCGACATGGACCTCACCGCGCCGCGCACGCTGACGGCCCGGGCGATGGCCGATGCGACCGAGGCGGTCGACGCGACCATGGTCTTCGCCTCCCCGGCGGCGCTGGCGAACGTGGTGGCGACTGCCGGGTCCCTCGACCCCGCAGGGGCCGCTGCCCTGGCCCGCGTCCGGCTGCTCCTGTCCACCGGGGCCCCGGTGCCTGCCGAGACCCTGCACGCGATGCGGCGACTGCTGCCCGCGGCCGAGGCGCACGCCCCGTACGGGATGACCGAGGTGCTTCCGGTGGCGGACATCGACCTCGCCGGACTGGACGGGGCCGGCCTCGGCAACGGGGTGTGCGTGGGCCGCCCGGTGCCCGGCGTCGAGGTCGAGATCGCCCCCCTCGACGGCGACGGCGTTCCCCGTCCGGAGCGGACCACCGACCCGGAGGTGACCGGCGAGGTGTGCGTCCGAGCTGATCACATCAAGGCGCGCTACGACCGGCTCTGGGTGACCGATCAGGCCGCGACGCCCAGCCCCGGGTGGCACCGCACCGGTGACGTGGGGCACTTCGACGCCTCGGGGCGGCTGTGGATCGAGGGCCGGCTGGTGCATGTGATCGTCACGGCAGGGGGTCCCGTCACGCCGGTGGGGATCGAGCGCCGGGTGGAGGCACGCGCCGGGGTCGGACGTGCAGCTGCGGTCGGGGTCGGGCCCCGGGAGGCTGCCCAGGTGGTCGTCGTCGTCGAGCAGCCAGGGGTCCGGCGGGCGGGCCTGGCCCCCGCACCGCTGCGTGACGCGGTCCGGGCCGCGGCGGCGGATGGCTCCCCGGAGGGCCCGGGCATCGCGGCGGTCCTGGTGGTGCGGTCCCTGCCCGTGGACGTCCGGCACAACTCCAAGATCGACCGGGTCGCGGTCGGGCAGTGGGCTCAGCGGGTGCTCGACGGGCGTCGGCCCGGGACGCCATGAGGATCCTGCTGACCGGCAGCAGCAGCCTGCTGGGGGCCGGGGTGACCCGTGCCCTGCACGCGCGGGGCGACGAGGTCGTCGTGCTGCAGCGGCGCCCGTCAGCCGTGGCCTCCGCTCTCGGGGTCGTCGAGTACCTCGCGGACCTCACAGACGGGGCAACGGTCAGGCGGGCCATGCAGGGTGCGGACGCGGTGGTCCACCTCGCGGCACGTGTGGGCGTCGTGGGGAGCAGCGCCGAGTTCCACGAGACGAACGTGACCGGGACCCGAACCGTCCTCGACGCTGCGCGGGCCGACGGGGTCTCCCGGTTCGTGTTCATCTCCTCGCCGTCGGTCGCGCACTCCGGATCGGCGCTGGCAGGCGCAGGCGCGGACCCCGCCGGCCCGCAGCGGGCCAAGGGTCACTACTCCCGGAGCAAGGCCCGGGCCGAGCTCGAGGTGCTGGCCGCGGACGCCCCCGGGTTCGCCACGATCGCGATCCGCCCGCACCTGATCTGGGGGCCGGGTGACACCCAGCTGGTCGGGCGGATCGTCGACCGTGCCCGGTCCGGGCGGCTCGCGCTGGTGGCCGGCGGTCGGGCGCTGATCGACACCACCTACATCGACAACGCGGTGGACGCCGTCGTGGCCGCCCTGGACCGCGCCGACGTCGGGCACGGGCAGGCGCTGGTGATCTCCAACGGGGAGCCGCGCACGGTCGCCGAGCTGTTCGAGCGGATCTGCGGGGCGTACGGCGTCCAGGCGCCCAGGCGGTCGGTGCCCCGGTCGGTCGCGTGGTCCGGTGGGGCGGTGGCCGAGGGCGTGTGGTGGGTGGGCCGGCGGACCGACGACCCACCCATGACCCGGTTCCTGGCGGGTCAGCTGGCCACCGCGCACTGGTTCGACCAGCGCCGGACCCGCCAGGTGCTCGAGTGGTCGCCACGGATCACCCTCGAGGAGGGGTTCGCGCGCCTTGCCGAGGACCGTCTCGCGGGAACGTAGCGTCTCTGCGGGACAGCGAGTCGCTCCCCGTCGGGCGGGCGGGCGGGTCCTGGGAGTCCGTGCGGCGTACCGTGGTGGTGCCATCAGAGCTGCAGCCACGGAGGGGATCATCGACATGACCGACGACCACGTCAATCCCAGGATCATGGCCTCCACCACGGTGCGTCCGACGCTCGTCGTGGCCGATCCGGTGCGGTCGTCCACCGACTCGCACGAGCTGACTGCGGGGATCTCCTCCGAGGCGCACGTGAAGGCAGCCGTGCTCGGGACCCGGCTGAAGGCGGCCACCCGTCGGCTGGAGGCGGTCGGCTTCCAGGTGCGTGTCGTCTCCCGCGACGGCCAGCCCGACCAGGAGCCGGCAGGCGGCCGCGGCGAGTGCGCCAACCTCTCGATCGTCGATGATCGGGTCGCCGATCTCGACCTTCAGGTGACGATCGGCGAGCACTTCACCGCCCCCGGCGTCACTCGTGGACACGGCCGCGTGGGCGGCGCAGCTGGCAACGGCGCTGGCGGCGAGCGGGGCTCCGTCAGGTCTCGATCTCGGCGAGCATCTCCCCGCTCGGGTGCTCCGATCCGCCGGGGGGCTCCATCGTGATCATGAACTTGTCGACGCCGGATGCGCCGCCGTCGAGGACCGCCGCGATGTGCCCCTCGGCGTCCGGCGTGAAGGCCCCCGCGGAGACCATCTGGCCGTCGGCGGTCACGGCCCACACCTGGTAGCACATGCCCTTCGCCGGGGTGGGCAGCCCGGAGGCCAGGAACACCGATTTGTCCATCTCCCCGCTGGTCACGACGCGTGAGGTGGTGCCCATGAGGTCCGCTGACATGACGTGGGCGTCGGCGGCCGAGGCGACGGCGACGATGGCAGCCATGGCACTGGCGTCGCCGGCCGCTGTCAGGGGCGGTGACTGCTGGCGGCCGAGGCCGAACCCGCCGGCGAACAGCACGACTCCAGCCGCCGCTGCCGCCAGCCACGGCGCGGCACGGCGCCACGCGGGGTGCGCCGGGGTGGGGGCTTCGGTGGTGCGACGGACTCGGCGCTCCGGGCTGGGGTTGGCTGGGGAGCGGCTCCCGGCGCGACCGCGGCAGAGCCCGGCGCCAGGACGTGGGCCAGCACGGCCTCCTCCAGGGACTCCGGCGGGCGCACGGCGTGGGCGTCGGACAGGTCCCCGAGCACCTCACGGAAATCGGCGACCTCGTCGCGGCAGTCGGCGCAGTCGGCGAGGTGGGCCTCGAAGTCCGCGCGCTCCTGGGGGTCCAGGGCGTCGGTGCAGTAGGCGCCGACGAGTTCGTGGATGTCGTTCACAGGTCGCCCTCCAGCTCTGTGCGCAGGGAACGCAGGGCATCGCGGATGCGGGTCTTGGCCGTGCCCAGCGGGATGTCGAGGCGCTGGGCGACCTCGGTGTGCGTCAGGCCGGCGTGGAACGCCAGCTCGAGTGACTCGCGCTGCAGGCGGGTCAGGCCGGCCATCGCCTGGCGGACGCGACGGTGCTCGGCGTTGAGCTCCACGACCTCGGCAACCGAGTCGTGGTCGCGCTCCCGCGTGGAGGTCGCCCACTGGGAGGCCCGGTCACGGTCCCCCTGCTCGCGGCGGACCCGGTCGACGGCGCGGCGATGCGTGAGCATCGTGACCCAGGACCGCACCGAGGAGCGCTGCGGGTCGAAGCGCCCGGCCTGCGCCCAGATGTCGGCGAAGGCCTCCTGCAGGACGTCCTGGGCCATGTGCTCGTCGCGGGTCACCCGCAGCGCGAGGCCGTAGGCGGCCGACGACTGCGACCGGTACAGCATCCGGAACGCCTCCTGGTCGCCCGCAGCGACACGCGCGACCAGCTCGCTGGGCGAGGGGTCGGCGGCGCGCAGGGTCACGAGGTTCATGGTCGCATCAGCCGATGAACTGCGAGTCGAGGTTCCACGGGGCGAACGGCGCGTTGACCACCAGCCAGGTCTCGATGACCCGCATCCAGCCGGTGGCGACCAGGACCCCGATCACGATGAACACGACGCCCAGGGTGCGCCGGAACCACCCGTGGGAGTCAGCGGCCCAGCCGAAGCGCGTCGACCACGCGCTGCCCGGCCAGGGCGATCACCAGCAGCGTCGCGCAGAGCCCGACGATGTAGGCGCCGAGCAGGACCAGGCCGCGGACCGGCTCGGCCGGCAGCACGGTGACGATGACGTACCCGTACAGCGGCGAGCACGAGGTGAACACCGGACCCAGTGCGGCTCCCGTGAGCGCCTCACCGGCGAACCCCTCGCGCCGCCGGGCTGCCCCCAGCTTCGTGGCGGAGCGCGCCTGCAGCCCCAGCCGCGCGGACAGCCGCTCCCAGAGGTCCGGGAGGGCGCCCACGACGCCCAGGGCGATCAGGATGCCGCCCGAGACCCACTGCCACGCCTCGGGTGGGATGCCGATCAGTGCGGTGGTGGCCTTGAGCGCGAGGGTGAAGACCAGGATCGACAGTCCGAGCGAGATGGTGATCACCAGCGCCCGGTTCACGGCCGAGCGGGTCGGTGCCGCTGTTCGCGTGGTGGTCCCGACGGCGACGGAGCCGGTGGCCGACTCGGCCCGTTCCTCGGCCAGCGCCCCGGCCATGGAGCCCCCGACGATGACCGGCAGCAGCGGCAGGACGCAGGGGGCCAGGGTGGTCAGCACCCCCGCGAGCAGGGCCCCGAACAGCTCGATCATGTCCTCGACCTCGCGCGTCGTCGTGCCGGGTCAGACGGTCTGTCCGGCGATGTCCGCACCGGACACCGATCCGGTGAACTTCGCCAGCTCGGCTCCCGCCTCGTCGACCTGCACGAACGTGTGCTGGACGGTGATCCCGTACTGCTTCTTCAGGTCGGTGGCGGCGTCGTAGTCCACGCTCACGACTGTCAGCCCGGCGGGAACGCCGTCCGCGTCCAGGCTCTTCACCGTCGACTGGCAGGTCGGGCACCAGGAGGCGTTGAAGAACAGGACGACGTCGCCGGACTCATGGAACGTCGCAGCGTCGGCCTCGTACGCCGCCTGGTCGACCCATGCGCCCTCCTCGGCCATGGCCGCGTCCTCCTCGGCCATGGCCGACGCGCTCGGGTCCTTCTCCATGGTCGACGCGCTGGGCTCCTTCTCCATGGCCGACTCCGACGCGGCCGCGGGCTGGCTCGCGGGGTCATCGGAGGCGCACCCGGAGAGGGCGAGGCCGAGCAGGAGGGCCAGTGCAGCGGGAGCGGTGCGATTCATCGGGGTGCCTCTCGGGGGCCCCATCGTGGGGCCATCAACAGGTGTTCGCGGCACCCTGGGCCTCGGATTGGTGGTGACGGGATCGGACTTCCTCGTCCCCGATCTACATGTCCGGCGAGGCACCCCAGATCCGGCTCAGGTAGTCGCGCATGGAGCGGTCGGAGGAGAAGAACCCGGTGCGGGCCACGTTGAGGATCGCCGGACTGGTCCACGCGGTCGGCGTCGGCGTACTTCGCCTCCACCGCCGCCTGGGCGTCGATGTAGGCCCGGTAGTCGGCCAGCGCCATGAACCGGTCCTCGTAGAGCAGGTTGGAGACGACCAGCTCGAACGCATGCCGGTCGCCGTCGGAGAACGCCCCGGAGGAGATCAGGTCGATCGCGCTCTTCAGGTCGGGGTCGGACTCGTAGTAGCTGGTCGGCTGGTAGCCCGGCCGCCTGCAGCGCGGCGACCTCGGGCTCGACCATGCCGAACAGGAAGAAGTTGTCGTCGCCGACCAGCTGGCGGATCTCGACGTTCGCGCCGTCGTCGGTGCCGATGGTCAGCGCGCCGTTGAGCGCGAACTTCATGTTGCCCGTGCCGGATGCCTCCATGCCGGCCAGCGAGATCTGCTCGGACAGGTCGGCGGCGGGGATCAGCTTCTCGGCCAGGGTCACGTTGTAGTTCGCCGGGAACGCCACGCTGAGCCGCCCCGCCACGCGCGGATCGGCGTTGATGGTCGCGCCCACCTGGTTGATCAGGTGGATCGTCTCCTTGGCCATCCGGTAGCCGGGGGCCGCCTTGGCGCCGAACACCACCGTGCGCGGCGTGATCGTCGTCGGATCGACCCGCCCGGAGATGATCTGGTCGTAGAGCGTGACGATGTGCAGGAGCTTGAGGGACTGGCGCTTGTACTCGTGCAGGCGCTTGACCATGACGTCGAGCAGGTGGTCGTCGGGCAGGTCGATGCCGTCGCGTGCGCCGCAGCAGGTCGTACAGCCGGGCCTTGTTCTTCTCCTTGGCGTCGCGGAACGCGGCGCGGAAGTCCTCGTCCTCGGCGTACGGCTCGAGCTCGGCCAGCCGCTCCAGGTCGGTGACCCAGCCCGGCGCCGAGGGCGTCGGTGATCAGCTCCGACAGCCACGGGTTGGCCATCCGCAGGAACCGTCGCGGTGTGACGCCGTTGGTGACGTTGGTGAACTTGTCCGGCCAGTAGCTGGAGAAGTCCGGCAGCACCTTGTCGGCGCAGCAGCTGGGAGTGCAGCGCGGCCACGCCGTTGACCTTGGTCCCGGCCACGGTGGCCAGGAAGGCCATGCGCACGGCGCGCTCGGGGTAGTCGGCGATGATCGACATCCGCCGGGCCCGCAGCTCGTCGTCGGGGTAGGCGGCGCGCACCTCGGCGAGGAAGTCGTCGTTGATCCGGTAGATGATCTCCAGGTGCCGCGGCAGCAGGCGTCCGAGCAGCTCGGTCGACCAGACCTCCAGCGCCTCGGGCAGCAGGGTGTGGCAGGTGTAGGCGAAGCACTTCTGGGTGATCTCCCAGGCCTCGTCCCACTCGAACCCCTTCTCGTCGACCAGGACGCGCATCAGCTCGGGCACCGCGATCACCGGGTGGGTGTCGTTGAGCTGGAAGATGATCCGCTCGGGCAGGTCGTGCAGGTCGAAGCCCTCCTCGAGGCTCGTGGTCGAGGAAGTCGCGCATCGAGCAGGCCACGAAGAAGTACTGCTGCTGCAGGCGCAGCTCCTTGCCCTGGGGGGTGGAGTCCTCGGGGTAGAGCACCTTGGTGATGTTCTCGGCGAAGGTCTGGGCCCGGACCGCCTCGGCGTAGTCGCCGGCGTTGAAGATGCCCAGGTCGAAGGCCTTGGTGGCCTGGGCGCTCCACAGCCGCAGGGTGTTCACCCGGCCGTTCTGGTAGCCCGGCACCATGTAGTTGTACGGGACGCCCAGCACGTTCCAGTCGGGCACCCAGCGGGTGCGCTCGGTGCCGTCGTCGTCGGTAGGTCTCGGTGTGGCCGCCGAAGTCGACCTGGACGGCGGCCTCGGGGTGCGGGAACTCCCACGGGCCGCCGAGGGCCAGCCAGGTGTCGGGCTGCTCGACCTGGCGGCCGTCGACGAAGGTCTGGCGGAAGATGCCGTACTCGTAGCGGATGCCGTAGCCGATGCAGGGCACGCTCATGGTGGCCAGCGAGTCGATGAAGCAGGCGGCGAGCCGGCCCAGGCCGCCGTTGCCGAGGCCCGGCTCGACCTCCTGCGCGCGCAGGGTGGCCAGGTCGAGGCCGCAGCTGGCCAGGGCCTTCTCGGCGATCTCGTTGAGGTCGGTGGCCAGCAGGGCGTTGCCCAGCTGGCGACCGAGCAGGTACTCCGCGGACAGGTAGCCGACCACCTTGGACTCGGACATCCGGTTGTGCGCACGGTCTCCAGCCACCGGGCCATCAGGTAGTGCCGGACCGTCCGGGCAAGGGCCAGGTACTGGTCGTTGACGGTCGAGCGGGACAGCGCCACGCCCTGTCCGGTGTTCAGCTCCCGCAGGAACTCGCGCACGAAGCCGTCCACCGAATGTGGTGGGGAGGCGACGGGGGCGATCGCCAGGGGATGCGTGGGCGGGAAGGTCGGGCCGACTCGACGTGCACCTGTCGTGGGGCTCTCATCCGCGGGAACGGGGGGTGCGGTGCGGGTGGCGATCTCGTGCTCTGTGATGCTCATTGCGTCACCGTAGCGCCGCTGTGTTACCAGCGTGCAAACTGAGGCCGACGTCCCGGGCACGACGACGGTCGTCGGTTGCGCCCGAGTGCCCCGGGCACCTACTCCGAGCGGCTCATCGGGTGGAGGCGGCCCGGCGCAGCAGGGCGTGGATCCGGGCGCGCAGCTCGGCGATCGAGAACGGCTTGGTCAGGTAGTCGTCAGCGCCGGCCTCCAGCCCGACGACCTTCTCGGCGTCGGCGGCCCGTGCGGTGACCATGATGATCGGCACCGACGAGGAGCGCCGGATGGTGCGGCAGACCTCGATCCCGTTCAACCCGGGCAGCATGAGGTCGAGCAGGATCAGGTCGGGGGCGAGTGCGTGGAATGCGTCCAGGCCGGCGGGCCCGGTGTCCGCCATCGCCACGGTGAAGCCGTCCTCGCGCAGCAGGTAGGCCAGGGTCTCGGCGATGGTCGGCTCGTCCTCGACGATCAGGACCGTCGCTGACGTGGACTGCGTGGGGCTCCCCGCCCCGTCCTGGGGGCTGCGGGGCCGGCCGATGGGCATCGCGCTCACATCCCGTCGGTGGCGTCGGACGGGATTCCCGTGCTGGGTGCATGGGTCGCGGACACGATGATCTCCACGGCCTCGCGCGGGTCGTCGGTGACGTGCACCAGGTCGAGGTCGCGCTTCGAGATCCGGCCGGTGGTGGCCATGGTCGACCAGAGCCACGCCAACAGGCCCGACCAGTACTCCCGGCCCATGAGGACGACGGGGAAGCGGGTGACCTTGGAGGTCTGGACCAGGGTGAGCGCCTCGAACAGCTCGTCGAGGGTGCCGAACCCGCCGGGGAGCACCACGAAACCCTGCGAGTACTTGACGAACATCGTCTTGCGGGCGAAGAAGTACCGGAAGTTGATGCCGAGGTCGACCCACTCGTTGAGGCCCTGCTCGAAGGGCAGCTCGATGCCCAGGCCGACGGACACGCCACCGGCCTGGCAGGCGCCCTTGTTCCCGGCCTCCATGATCCCGGGTCCGCCCCCGGTGATCACGGCGTACCCGGCGCCGGCCAGCTCGGCGGCGACCTGCTCGGCGAGCGCGTAGTGCGGATCGGAGGGCTCGGTCCGGGCGGAGCCGAAGATGCTGACGGCCGGTCCGATGGTGGCCAGCGCGCCGAAGCCCTCGACGAACTCGGCCTGGATGCGCAGGACCCGCCAGGGATCGGTGTGCACCCACTCCCCGGCGTCCAGGGTGTCCAGGAGCCGTTGGTCGGTGGTGGTCTCCTGGACCTGCCCGCGGCGCAGGAGCACGGGTCCCTTGTGCTTGGTCACGCCCGTAGCTCGCGGGCGCTCCTGTGGGTCGGTTCGTCGACGTTGGTCGGGGATGATCTCGATGGTCATGGCCTCGACGGTAGGGTCGCTGGGCAGACCGGTGGGGGTCCGCGTGACGTCGTGTCGGCCAACCCTTGGCGAAGTCCCGGCGACCCGTTCGGCAGGTGCACGGGCTGTGAGGTCGGCGTGACCAGCGCGCGCGGACTCGCGGACCGGGGGATGGCCGTATGGGCTTCACGGCGTGTTCATCTTGTACTCCTATGGTGCCCCCATGGCTGACGTGGGCAAGGTGGAGAAGTGCTACAGCGACTGGCGGGAGGCCGAGGCCCGCTACGCCGAGGTCCTGGCCGCGTTCGGCGGCGACACCCCGCCGACGAAGGTCAAGAAGGAGTCCGCCCTGGCCCTGGCCAAGGCGCGCAACAAGGCCGACCAGGCCCGGGACAAGTTCTTCAAGCGCGTCCTGAGGTAGAGGCAGCGGCCGGCGCGCGACTACAACCAGTCGCGCCGCTTGAACACCAGGTACAGCCCGAGGCAGGTCGCGACCATGAGGGCCACGGCCATGGTGAACCCGTGCGGGGAGTCCAACCCGGGCATGCTGGCGAAGTTCATCCCGTAGGCGGTGCCGATCAGGGTCGGTGCGAACAGGATCGCGGCCCACGCTGAGATCTTCTTGACCTCGATCCCCTGGGCGTGGCTGGCCTCGGTCAGGGCGCGCATCTCCTCGTTCTGCTTCTGCGCCACCAGCGTCGCGTTCACCGTGAGCATGTCGCGCAGGATCTGGCTGAACCCGTCCACCCGCTCGGATGCCTGCAGGTTGTGGTCGGCCACGTCACGCAGGTAGCGGCGCATCTCCGCGTCCACGTCGTACTTGTCGAACCCGTCCTGCAGCCCCTGGAGCATGGTGTTCAGGGGATGGGTGGCCCGGCGGAACTCGATCACCTCACGGGAGAGCTCATAGATGCGCCGGGACACCGCGGGGTCGCCGGAGAAGATCTCGGTCTCGATCTCGTCGATGTCGTTCTCCAGCCCGGCGACCACGGGCTGGTAGCCATCGACCACGCGATCCAGGATCGAGTAGAGGATCGCCTCCGGCCCCAGCGCCAGCAGCTCGGGCTCGCTCTCCATCCGCTCACGCACCCCGGTCAGGTCCGGGGACTCGCTGTGCCGCATGCTGATCACGAAGTCCGGGCCGACGAACACGTGCAGCTCACCGAACTCGACCTCCTCGACGTCGTCGAGGTAGCGGGCGGCGTGCAGCACCACGAACAGGGTGTCGCCGTAGCGCTCCAGCTTCGGGCGCTGGTGGGCCACGATCGCATCCTCGACGGCCAGCTCGTGCAGGTCGAACTCGCGGGCGAGCAGCGCCACGTCGTCATGGGAGGGCCGGTACAGCCCCACCCAGGCGATCGCCCCGGGGTGCTTCCGGCGCGCGTCGAACAGCTGCGGCAACGTCGAGGACGACACAAGTCGCCGCCCGTCCCGGTACAGGGACAGGTTCACCACGGAGGGTGGCTTCGCCCCGACGGGGTGCGGTGCCGGTGCAGGTCTCGGGGCGGACGACCCCGAGGCAGCCCGCCCGGCCCTGTGCAGCAGGCCGGATCGCAGCAGCCCGGCGTGGATGTTCGGGGGTCGGGTCGAGTCGACCGTTGCCATCTCCGCTCCCTTCTCCCACCGCCGGCCGGCATGCCGCCGGCCACCACTCCCGCCCGCCTCGCCTTGACCGCCGGATCAGAGCAGCTCCGCCCGCACGCCGAGCCGCTCGTTGTGCGGACCGTCGAGCATCCCGCGCTCCCACGCGTACACCGCCTGGGTGATCGTGGAGTGGATCGCCGCGTCGTCCGGGTCCTCGTCCGGCCACCATCCCCCGAGCCAGTCGAGGAGCTCATCCGGCGAGCCGACCAGCATGCGACCGGTCGCGAGGTGGGTCACGCGCAGCCGGGGCATGGGCGGCACCCTAGGGCGGGTCGGTGGCGGCAACGTGGCCACAGGATGAACGTGCGACGACATCGGGCAGCGGGCCGCGGGGCGCCGCCGGCAACCGCCACGGCCGAGCTGTGCTGCGGGGTGACTGGTGACCCGTGCAGGGTTCATCCGACATTCCCCAAGGGATCGCCGTCGCGCCCCGGGCAGTCCATCCCGGGGGTGGACTGTGCAGGCATGTCGCTCTCCATCCCCTCGCAGGCCAGCAGCGCACCGCTGACCGGACCCACCCGTGCCCCGTCGCCCGCGATGCACATCGTGCGCGCCGACCTGCCGGCCCCCGACCGATCGCCGGTGGCCCACCGGGAGGCCGTCATCTGCTCGTTCCACACCACCGACGAGTACTACGCCGGTCATGCCCGGGAGCTGCGGGCCCAGCTCGAATCGCTGGGCCTGGCCCACGAGCTGCTCGAGGTCGACCGGCAGGAGACCGAGGACTGGGCGGACGTCACGCGCCGCAAGATCGGCTTCATCCGCGACGCCTGCCAGCAGCATCCCGATGCGATGGTGCTCTGGATCGACGTCGACTGCCGCATCACCCACCTGCCCGACTACGTGCGCGACTCCACCGCGGACATCGTCGGCTTCCAGCGCAGCTTCCGCTCGCCGCTGCAGATCGGGTACCAGAACCGCACCCGCTTCTGGGAGCCCTCGTTCTGGGGCGTCAACGCCACCCCACAGGGTCGCAAGCTGATCGATGACGCCTTCGCCCTCGAGCAGCGCTCGGACATCAGGGCCACCGACGACTACTTCCTCGAGGAGGCCTGGCGCGCCAACGCCCACGACCTCACCTTCCAGATGATCCCGTCGACGGGGGTTGTCCGGCGCAGCACCGGCTCCGGCCCGGCCTCGCGCGAGAGCTTCTTCGTGTTCGGCTCGAGTGGGAACGTGGCCCACTACAAGGACAAGGTCGCCCAGCACCCCAGCCAGGCCGCCACAGGCTCGCGCAAGAAGGCCCTGCGCCAGGCCAAGCGACTCGAGCAGGCGCTGCCCGATGCCGCCCGCCGCCCGATGCGTCGGATGGTCGACACCCTGGGCGTCACCGGGGCGCTGACTGCCGACGCAGACAAGGGCGTCGACCCGCAGCGCGCGACGACCGTGGGCGCGATCCTGGCCGCGGGCATGGCCGGTGATCCCTCTGGCTTCGACCGGGCGCGCGGGGCCTTCGACAACCGGTACCTCGCCACCACGGGTGATCAGGTCACGTTCGAGGTGGCCGAGGCGTTCCTCGAGCACTCCGCCCGGGGCAGCGACCAGACGATCCGCCTGGCGTGGTGGGCCAAGCCGTTCCCCGGCAACTTCGGGGACTGGCTGAGCCCCCTGACCCTCGCGCACTACTCGGAGGCCAACATCAGGCTGCAGCCGGTCGCCAGGGCGACGAAGAAGGCGCACCTGGTGGCCCTGGGCTCGATCGGGCGCTTCATCCGACCGAGCTCGATCGTCGTGGGCACCGGCATCTCGCGCGACGACATCGAACTGGCGCGCAGGGCCCGGTACATCTCGGTACGGGGCCCGATCACGGCGCGTGCCCTGCGCGACTCCGGCGGGCCCAAGGTCGAGGCGTTCGGGGATCCCGGGGTGCTGCTCTCCCGCATCCTGCCGATCGAGCGCGGTGCCACGAACGGGCGCATCGCCCTGGTCCGCCACCACTCGCACCGGGCTGCCCCGATCGACCTGCCCGACCATGTCGATGAGCTGTCGGTGCTGATGAGCCGAGGGGCGGACATCGAGGCGTTCCTGCGCGCCCTGGTCCAGTACGACGCCGTGGTCACCAGTGCGATGCACGTCATGACGGCCTGCCAGAGCTACGGCATCCCCTGCGGGCTGGTCACCTTCCGCGAGTTCGAGGACGCGGTCCACGGAACCGGGATCAAGTACGCGGACTACGCGCTCGGCGCCGGCGTCGACGTGGTGAAGCCGCAGGTCGTCGGGCTCGACCTGCGCCGGTGGGACCTCGTCGGCCCGGTGCGGGACATCCGCGTCAGCGAGGCGGTCAAGGACGAGGTGGAGGGGCACATGCGGGTGGCCATCGCGCACGTCCTCGACGCCGGCCGCGGGAAGGACAAGCAGCCCAGGGGCGCGAAGACCAAGAAGGCGAAGAAGTAGTCGATGCTGGCCCTGCCCCGGGCGCTGGCACAGACCTACCAGGATCTCGTCCCGCGCGGCCGGCACCGCTGGCGGCTGCTGTCCCTGGTCCTGGTCGGCGCCGCGATCCCGTTGACCGAGCTGCTCGTCACCAAGATCTTCACCGACGTCATCACGGGTGGGACCACGCAGTCCCTGGCCGAGCTCGCGCCCCAGCTGGTGCTGTTCGCCGTGCTCTTCCTCGGCACGCGGGTCGCGCACTACGCCCAGCGGATCGACCGCGTGCGGTTCCTCGAGGCTGCGTTCGGCGCCGACGAGCGCGCCTTCCCGGCGAACGTCGAGAGCTGGCGGTGGGCCCTCGGACTCGAGCTGGTCACGATCCTGACGGCAACCATCCAGGTGTTCGTGATGGCAGCCTGCTTCGTCCTGCTCGCCCCCGTGTTCGGCGTGGTCAACGTGGTCCTGATCGCGGTCCTCGCCGAGATCCTGGGACGCCTCTTCACCCGGCAGTCCGTCGAGCAGCGCCGGTACGTCGAGAGCGGGCGGGCCAGGGCGCGGATCGCTACCCACGTCCGGGTGCGCTCGCGGATCGTGTCCGCGGAGGTCGGCGGGCTCATCTCCGCGGTGGGGGTGCTCCTGCTGCTGGTCGTCCTCCTGGCCATGAGCATCAACGGGTTGGTCAGCCCTGCCAACACCATCGTGCTGTTCCTGGGCCTGCGCATGCAGAACAGCACGTTGTCCACCCTGTCGGGCAGTGTCATGCGGTTCGCCCGAGCTCGGGCCAACAGCTGGTGAGCGCCCGGGCGGGCAGATGTCATGTCCACGACATCCCCACGCCCGCTCGCAGACATCCGGGTCGTTCATCGTGGCGGCATGGAACGACCCCTGACTGTGGCCCTCGTGGCCCACGACCACTGCAAGGACGACCTGCTGGCCTGGGCCACGGCCAACCGGGACGCCCTGGCCGGATACCGGCTGGTCGCCACCGGCACGACCGGCCAGGTTCTGGGCGACGTCCTGGACCTGCCCGTCGAACGGATGCGCAGCGGACCCCTCGGGGGGGATCTCCAGATCGGGGCGGCCATCGTCGAGGGCGGGATCGACATGCTCGTGTTCTTCTGGGATCCGCTGACCGCCCAGCCGCACGAGCCCGACGTCAAGGCGCTGCTTCGGATCGCGGTCCTGCGGGACATCCCGACCGCGTGCAACCGCGCGACGGCCGATCACCTCATGTCGTCGGCGCACCTGCTCTTCAGCAGGTCCGGGGTGGCGGAGCGTCGATCCCTGGTGTGAGATGCCGTGCGGGTCACCCGAGGAGCGGGGACGCCAGCGGGGACGTGGCCAGGAGCAGGCCCCGCGTGCGTGGGTCGGGCCGGGCACCGGGACTCAGGGGCCGTCGACCTCTGGCGGGGTGGGCTCGGCCTCCGGCAGGACCCGGTTGCGCCCGGTGGACTTGGCGAGCTGGGACAGCCGGTCGGCGCGATTGACCAGCTCGGCGATCTCCAGCTGCGGTCCGCCGCCGGCCGCGACGCCGACGCTGAGGGTGACGATGGGGAACTCCGGGTCGCCGTTGTGCGGTATCGCGGCCGCCTCGACGGCGGCACGAAGGCGCTCGGCGGCGGCGAGTGCCCCGGCACGGTCGGTCCCCGGCTGCAGGACGACGAACTCGTCGCCGCCGTACCGGAAGGCCTGGTCGTCCCCGCGGCACTGCGAGGCCAGGACCTGGGCGACCGTGACCAGCGTCCTGGTGCCCTCCTCCCATGAGGAGGTCTTGTTGATCAGGCCGAACTGGTCGAGGTCGACGAAGAGGACCGCCACGGACGACCCTGTCTGACGGGCCCGGGACTGCAGCGCCTCGGCGGTCTCGGTGAACGCGCGGATGTTGGGCAGCCCGGTCGTCGGGCAGGTGCGGGCCTCGTGGTGGGCCAGGTCGGCCTCCGACTTGGCCAGCGCAGCTGCCGCCTGGGCCTGCGCGGCGTCGATGTGCGCCTGCTGCGCGTCCGCGACAGCGTCGTGGACATCGCCGTCCCGGCGCCCGTAGGTGTGCATCACCGGGCCGTTGACGACCACCTGCTGACCGCCCTGCTCCTTGGCAACAGCCAGGGCGGCCTGGGCATGGGTCAGGGCCTCGTCGGCGTGACGGCCCTCCAGCCCGGCCACGCCGATGCTCACGGTCACGACCCGCGTGCCCGCGATGTGCATGGGTGAGGCCAGTGCCGACATCATGACCTTGGCGAGCTCGATGGAGCCTGCCAGGGGCGTGCTGGGGCTCACGACGAGGAACTGGTCGCCATCGATCCGGGCCACCGTCGCGTGCGGCGGTACCGCCCGAAGCAGCCGCTGGGCCACCTCCACCAGGATGCGGTCGCCCTCGGCATACCCGAAGCTCTCGTTGAGCCATCCGAAACCGTCGAGGTCGACGACCAGGAGGCACCCAGTGGCCTCCGGTCGGACCGCTCGCTCCAGCGTTCGAAGCCCTCGTGCGCGGGTGCCGACACCGGTGAGCGGATCCACGAGGGCGACAGGACCGTCGGTCTGCGGTGCTGTCGTCGGCAGCTCCTGCATCGCGACGACCAGCGCGTCGAACCCCCCGTCGCCCTGGGTTCGGGAGCCGACCATGTGGACGGGGCGGTTCCGCAGCCGATCAACGAGGTGCACCGGGCCGAGGGACTGGCTGCGTCCGGCCCCGAGGGTGGTCAGGGCGGCCAGGAATGCGTCCAGCGAGGCGCGGTCGGGGGTGCGGACGATGTCGGCCAGGTCGGTCCCGGCCAATGAGCTCCGCCCGACCAGGGCATGTGCGGCAGGGTTCGCCACGCTGATCCGTCCCGCCGGACCGACGACCAGCTGTGCGACGCCGGAATCCCGGAAGACGGAATGCGACCACACCATGACTCTCCCCGTCCGTGATCAAATGCACACTTAGTGTAGTCGATATCTCGTGTTCGGCACATACCCCCGACATCGGTGGAACTCCTGATCGAAGGCCCGAATGGCGGTGGTCTGGTGCGTTTCCTGTGCGGTCGGCGGGCACGGAGAGTGTTACCACCGTGGCCTGAGGTGCACCGATCGGGTCACACGGCGCCTCGAGGAGTCCGCCTGGTACGGCCCGTCAATTATCGACGCGGTTTCGCCGTGGCGGACGGCCAGACGGGCGTCAGGGAGGACGTAACCGTTACAGCCTGTCGTGGGGCGTGTCTTGCGCCTCGTTGCTGAGGCTAGGGAGCCATCCCGTGGGTGTCCGTTGAGAACGGGAAGCCTGCATCGACCGTGGTGAACGGCCACACCCACCCACCCCAGTAGGCGTGCTCCTCAGGCACGTGGAAGAGCGTCGGGCTCCCAAGGGCGTCGACCGGCAGGCCCGCCGCCTCGAGCAACGCGGCGAAGCCCCCACGTGACTCCGAGGTGACCTCCACCGCTGCTGGGTTCCCCTCGTCATCGTGGAGGAGGCGAACGCCGGCGATCGGTCCCGTCCCGCTCACGGCCTTCAGCGGCCACCAATGGTGTCCAGGGCGCCCATCGGCGTGGGGGGTCAGGCGTGCGAGGAGCGCCCTCCAGGGTTCGCCAGCAGCGACAGGTGGCGTGACGACGGCAACCCATTCGTACGACTCGGTGGTCATCGTCGAATCATCCTGCACCAGCCAGACGCGAGCCATAGCCGCCCTCCCCGAGCGATATGTGACGTGATCGCCTGCCCCTCACTGGGGTTCGACGAGCCCATGGTGGGCCAGCAGCCGTTCTGCGAGGCTGGCCGCTTCCACGTCGGCGTCCTCATCGTCCAGGTAGGCCTCCGGCCCGGCCATCAGCATCATCAGGGCGCACCGCCAACCGACGGGGGGCAGGAGATCGGCCGTGAATGCCACGCCGTCAGGATCCTCGCCGGTCACCTTCGTGCGCTCGGACCACTTCGCGACCGCCCACCGTCCGGACTGGGGGACGTAGCCGGAGATCGGGACCAGCGCACGCGCGGTGATCGACAGCTCGGCGGCATCGGCAGGGCGCTCGAACGTCTCGTCGAGTACCTCCATCTCGCGGATCCGGTTGACCAGGAACGTACGGATCTCCCCGTTCTGATCGACCGGGCCGGCGTCCACCTCCGCACCTCGGGACGAGTGGTTGAGTTCGTACGGCTCGATGACACGCTCGGTCACGCCGGGCTGCCACGCTCGTGAGTAGACGATCCGCACGCGCCGGTTCTCCCGGATCGCCTGAGCGAGCTCCGCCACTCGTGGGGCATTGAAGTGCCGCGCCCGACGGACCCCCGGCAGGAAGCGCTGGCGCAGGATCGCAACGGCATCCTGCAGGACCTCGTTGTCGGGTTCCTCGAGGAGCAGCCGTTCCGCCGCCTGGTAGAGGGGGCCCAGCGTGGTCGCATCGAACTGCTCGACCCCGAGGACGTCCATCGAGGTCGCGTTCAGCACGACCTGGTCCCCATCACTGGGCGGCTGGTCCTCGTCGAGGGGATCGGCCGGCTCGATGAGCAGGTACGCCGACGTGCCGATGTACGTGTCCAGCGTCGCTGCCGAGTCGAGGTCGGCGAAGGCGTCGACCTGTCGGCGGATCTCGTCGGCGTCGGCGCCGAGCGCAGAGGCCAACGCTGCGAAGGTCAGGCGCCCGTCATGGCGCTCGAGAAGTTGGCAGACATCCGCCAGGAGGGGCGAGTAGCCGGTCATCGCGCCCTCCCCGCCGCGCTGAGCAGGAGGTCGCGGGCCTGCGCCCGAACTGGCTCAGGGCCGACCAGCCGAACCCGGGTGTCCAGTTCGAAGAGCCGGCCGAGCAGCGCGGGGGGATTCGTGACGATCACCTCGACGAGGAGTTCGCCGTCCGGTGTTCGGTCGTCGAGGCGCCGGTGGCCGTTCGTGCCGAGGTGGGCCACGACGTCGGGAAGGTCGATCTCGTGAGTCGCCACGACGACCGGGATGGGGTCTGTGGCGGCCACGCGCATCGGATCGCGGTTGGGCGTGGGGAGGTCTCGGGCGGCGTCCGCGGTCCCGGGCAGCTCGGCGCAGAGGCCCTCGGCCCGTGAGAGTCGGAACGTCTTGAACTCAAGGTCCGTGCCTTCCTCGCGCCCCCGGAAGAACCACTCGTCGCCTGCGAAGAACACGTCGTAGGGATGCACCCGGCGCTTGCGCTCCCGGTAGGTGAAGGTCAGGACACAGCGGTGCCGTACGGCGTGCTCGGCCGTGCCGAGGGACTCCGGCCCCTCGTAGGAGTCGGAACCGTCGCCCCGGTCGGGATCCAGGTCGTCGTACAGCTGCGCGAGATTCGCCCGTTCCGCGGCCCGTAGCAGCTGGGCCCGTTGCTCGGCCGTGAACGTCGTCCTGATCCGGTTGTCGATGACGTGCAACCGGTAGGTGAACTCGTTGTGACCACGTTTGGGGGTGTCGATGTGCCACCCGGCGGTGCGCAGCGCCTTGATGTCACGACGGGTCTTGCGCACGTGGCTCGGATCGGTGGGGTCGAGGTCCGCCGCCAGCATGAGCTGGCCGATCGTGCGACCGGTGCGCGGATGGGTGACCAGTGCGTGCAGCATGCGCGCCATCCGCCTGTGCTGCTCGTCCGCCGGCCTGCCGGGTGCTCGTGCCATGGGCCCTCCTCGGTGTCCAGGCCGAGGATGCCAGTGGGTGCCCGCGGCCGCACGCTTGAGGACCTGTCGCAGGGCCGAGTCGCGAGGGAACGCGGCCAGGTCCTCCGGACCCCCCGTGACCTTGCAGTATCCGCAGCCGACCTGCTCGGAGCGTGGGTTGATCATCACCGTGTGGTTCGTCCCCGGGCAGCGAGCCACCCACTTGCGGGGACCGCGGCGTCGACGTTGCCACCGGGCGTGCCGGGCACCTTGATGTCGCGATCGAGGTCCTGGGCCTCAGGGCATCACCGCGTGAACGCGTCGGGGGATGGCGCGGCCGTGGAAGTCCAGATCGGCCCAGGCGATCTCGTCCCAGTCGACGCGGTCGAGGCACTCGTCCAACAGGGGAGGCGTCAGGGCGGATCGGTCGACGTCCGAGGCCTCAACCGCGCCGAGGCGAAGAGCCTGGGCCTTGATCGCCGACCACGGTCCGATGGTGACGCGGACCGTCTCGCCGCTGGGTGCGCCCGGCGTCCTGCGGGCGAACGCGCTGTAGTCGGAGAACGTGCCGCGGCTGTCAGGCTGGCGCAGGTAGCGGGCCACCCAGGCCAGCATCTGCTCGGACGTCCAGGCCCGCCGGTACGCACCCCGGCGCGGCTGCCCGGGGGTCACGCCGGCGCGCTCGCACGCCGCGATCCAGGTTCCGAACCGGTGGATGAGGTGCATCCGGCTGTGCAGGCCCAGTCCGCGAGCGATCCGGTCGTAGGCACCTCCGGTCAAGGGACCGCGGATCAGGCCGGACGCGAGGCGCAGCTCGCCCAGGAGCTCCTCGTCGGACAGCCGTCCAGGCTGGTGCCGCGGCTTCGGGGCCAGCAGGCGGCGGGCATCGGAGCCGAGCGCGGCGCGGACGTCGCCCGGGGTGGCGCCCATGGCGACCGCGAGCGCATCGAGGGTCAGCCCGGCGTGGCTGTCGAGGTGAGCCAGGCAGCGGTTCCTGAGTGCCAGATGCGACTGCTCGTCCTGCGCTGCGCGCACCCGACGGACCTCGGCGCGGTCGGCCCCGCCGTTCTTCACGACGATCTGGCGAACCCGTTCACGGGTCATCCCGAACTCCTCGGCGATGGCCGCGAGGGTGTGGCCCTCCGCCCGGAGGGCGACGATCGCCGCGTCGCGCTCAGCGCGGGTCCAGGCGCTCCGGGCGGGGGGGCAGAGGGTGGGGTCGGCGCTGATCATGGGGTCCTCCAGGTCGGTCGGTGGCCGGCGGTCGGCCTCGTTGATGACCCCATCGTCCGCTGGTGGGGTGACAGAAACCGGAGGGTGCGAGCTCGGGGATCTGTCACGGCCCCGGCGGATGCTGAGGGCATGACAACGACCTCCGCATTGATGATCCCCCGTCCCGACATGCTGCCCCGTGCTGCTGGCCGCCCCAGGGCGGCTGTACGGGCGCGGACGATCGACGCCTTCGTTGCGATCTCGTCCAGCGGCGGATTCGCCGGATGGGCCCTCCAGCTGGGGGCCGACGATCCCGTGTCGGGTCGGTTGCGCGGCGGGACCGCCGATGCGGCTGAGGTGGTGCTCGCCCGCCTGGCGGAGCAGGCACAGGTCGACGGCGCGCGAATCGCCCTGCACTGCGCGACGGCTCTGGTGGTCGAGAGCGCAGCAGGCATCGTTGGAGTCGAGGCGTACCCCGTCGGGATGGCGCGCCTGCATCCTGCCCGATTCGAGGTGGCCCGTGCCGCCAGCGCTGAGCTGGACCACGCCCTGGCCTCGGCGCCTCGCCTGCTCGTCGCTGTTGATGGGTCGTGGGGCAGGGCCCTGGGTGCCGGCGGCTGGGCGTTCGTCGCCTCGGACGGCACCCATCGTTCCGGCTCGGACATGGGCGTCCGGTCCAGCACGCAGGCCGAGCTCCGCGCGATCCGCCTGGCGCTCATGACCATCCCCACCCGACGTTCGGTGACGATCCGCACGGACTCCCGGGTCGCACTCGCGTGGCTGAGGGATCCCGGCAGCACGCAGCCGGCGTTGCGGTCCGAGGTGTTCGCGATCACCGCGCTGCTCGAGGGCCGCGACGTCGTCCTCCAGTGGGTCAAGGGCCACGCGGGGCCGGGCCTCCATGACGGGGCCGACCGGCTCGCGGTCGCTGCCCGTCGGGCTCACGAGGCCAGGTTGGGGACGACGGCTCCGGCCCAGGTCGCGGGTCGGATCGTGGCGGAGTCGCTCGCCGCGCACCGTGATGGGCGTGTGGCGCAGGGTCGGCCCGTGGTGGCCGGCGGGCGCGAGCGCGATCGGGTTGAGCTCGCCGCCTGACTGATCCCCGCGGTCGGAGGACGTGCCCGCGCCGATCCGCAGGGAGGGCGGTCCACGGACCGCCGTGGCGGGGCCATCCGCGGGGTCCGCTACTACCCAAGGAGTACACGAGGCGGCCCGGAATGGGCATGACCTCACCAGCCGTGAGGGCCACTGCTGTCAGGTCCGGCTGAGCAGGAGATCGAGAGGAGCAGGGGGATGAGAGGAGAGCAACCGATGAACGGTCAGCAGGAGGAGCCCATGGGTGAGCGGGCCGCTGTCGAGGCGTACCCGGGCCAGTTCGATGAGATGCCGCTGTTCCCGCCGCGAGTCAGTCGGGAGTCGGGGATCCCGCAGTGGCTGCGGGTGGCTCGACCGGAGTGGTACCGCACCGGATCCGGCCCGGTCCTGCACGTGACCGGGGAGCGGGAGCTGTCCGTGCGCAGCGTGGAGGACGGGTGGATGGTCTCCCTTGACGGGCTGGAGACTCCAGTGCCCACGTTCGACGCGCTGCTCGAGGCCCTGGAGGGCATCGGGGAGCAGCTGCTTGCGACCATCCCGAGGAGGGCCGCGGACGACCAGCTCAAGGTCACCACGGGTCTCGAGCTCGGCTTTGCCGCGGACCTGCTCTGGTGGTGCACCCATGAGGTGGTCCCGTCGATCAACGGCCTCCTGTTCGAGGACTGGTACGACGCGCCGGCCACGTACCTGGACACCTCCGGCGGTCAGGATCCCGACCCCTGGGAGTTCATCGATGACCTGCACTGGGACCTGGACGACGGGGACAGCATGACCGGGGCGTACGGGACGATGGACGTCTGGCGGATCGGCGCTCGGTTCGTCGGAAGGAACGACGACATCGACTGCACCGTGGGTGCCTACACCGGTCCCGAGGTGGCCATCGACTACTTCCAGGAGCAGACGAGTCCCGACGACTGGGAGCGCTACGGCCTGATCGACCCCGACGACGGTGAGGATCCGGACGAGTCCACCGGGGTTGCTGGGCCCGACGGGTCGGGCTCGTGAGCCGGCGGGCAGCAGGTCAGGCGCTGCTCCGCCCGGCCGACCGGCACGGCACTCGCTCGAACAGGGCCAGCCGTGCGCGACGGTCGGCTATCACGGCCAGACGACCCGGTGGGCGCCGGGCTTCAGGAGGTGACCGGCCGTGATGTCGGAACCAGAGATGCGGTTCGTCAGCGTCGAGGCGGCCATGGAAGCGGCGCGAGTCAATGTCGCGACCGAATCTGACCCGGACGATCACCCCGACCCCGATGGGACGTGGCTGGACCGTGACCAGACCCGGCTCCTGGCCCTCGCCCGCGCGCAACTCGAGGAGTGGGTGCGCGGCCTGCGGGTGGCGGCGGGGGTGGACCAGCACGAAGCGGCGTCCCCGCAACTGCTGGTCCAGCTCGTGCGCCAGCGATCCGCCGGCCTTCCTGCGGACGACCTTCGCGAGTGCATCCTCGACGCCTTCGACGAGGCGGTGCGCCTGCGTCAGGCCCTCCGCCAGGACGCCAGCATCCTCCTCGGCCACACCATCACGGGTGAGCACACGATCACGCTGGGCCCCCGCCTGCCCGCGTTGGAGATCCTGGGCGTCACAGGGTCCGAGTCCGGGGAGTTCGTCGACGATCCGGCCAGCATCCTGTCGAGCGCCATGACCCTCACCACGGATGCCTGTGTGTTGGCTGTGACGTTGGCGGAGCACCAGCGCATGCAAGCTGCACGTGACGTGGCACGAGCCGACCCGCAGGCCCTGGCACGCGAACACCGTGAGGAGACCGCCGAGGCTGCCGAGGAGGACCCCCGGGCGGCGGACGAACGCTCACAGCCCGAGCCGTGGGCACGGCGGGTGGCCAACCGGGGGATCTGGGTGCGAAACGGCCCGTCGCACCATCCCGACCTTCCCAGGGCCATCGCGCACTCCGGCCCACACGTCCTCTACCCCGGTGCCGCTGGCTGGGATTCGTGGGACCGCACCTTGGGGGAGCTCACGGTCATCGGCCCGGAGGACTGGCCCTTCTGAGGTGGGTCAGGGTGCGAGTCCTGGCCGGAGGCCGAGGACCGGGTCCGGGTGCTCGCAGCCGAGGCCGCGCGACGCTGCCTGCGTCATGGTTGCCCGCGACCAGGACCCAGCGCCCGGTTTGGTACCTACGGGGCCGTCGGTGGGCTCAGCATCGGGGCTTTCGGCGCTGTCCATCGAGAAGGAACCCAGGGGTGCTGGGATGAGCGGGCCGATCCGACCCCTTGGGTCACGGGCATCTCATCCCTGGGTAGTCCACGCCCCTCTCGACGTCGAGGGGGCCGCGGGCGTCGCCGTCTCATCGCGCGTCGATCACCAGCCGCTGCGCCCATCCGGGGCTCTCCGGGGGAGTCGCGCCATCCTGAGCGGTGATCGCAACCACGAAGTGCGTCGCAGGGTGCGGCGGACGTGCTGGCCATGGGGTGTGGCCGTCGGTGAAGACGACGACCACGTCGGGCCGCGGGCGCAGGGCGCAGGCGGCTTCCAGCCCGGCGCCCATGTTCGTGCCGCCGCCCCCCGGGAACTGTGCGCCGACCGCATCTCCCGGTCGGCGGATCCGAATCGGTTCGTACGCCCGGGCGTCGCACGCGATGGTGGTGACGCCGCTGCTCACCCCGACGGATCGGACTATGTGGAGGATCTCGCTGAGGAAGGACCGCAACTCGTCGGCCGAGATGCTGCCGCTCGTGTCGAGGACCGCGGCCACGCTCGGCGGCGGCGGTTGGCGCATGGCTGGCAGGATGGCCCCTGCCAATGCCGGCCGGAGACCCTCCGCCCGTCTCGACGGCACCCGGTAGCTGAAGTCCCGCCGTCCGGAGGTGGACGCCAACGCCGAGCGGAGCATCCCGGCCAGCACCGACCGCCAGTCGACGATCGGATGGAGGAGGTCCTCGGCCCAGCGGGCCAGTCCCGCCGGGACGTCGCCCGAGCTCTTGTGTCGGGCCAGCACATCCTGGGCGACCCGGTCGCGGACCAGGTCGCGCTGGGCAGAACCCGCCCCAGGTGCGTCCTCGTCGTCGGGCGGCAGTTCGTACTCCGCAGGGTGGCCCCCCGCGCCAGATCCGCAACCACCGTGCAGCACGCCGCCCGGGCCGCGAGTCCTCGCGGCGCCAGGCCCCGGCCCATCGTCGTCATCGAGACCATTCGGCTCGCCTGACGGCCCTGCAGCACCTTCGCCTGACGGACCCGAGCCGCCCGATCCTGGGCCGTCACCTTCGCCAGCCTCGCCGGACCCCTGCCCACCCTTCTCCCCAGTGGATCCATCCATGCCCGAGTCTCCGCTGGCTCGGTCCCCGTCTCCGGGAGTCGTCGGCGGCGGAGCCTGCTGCTCATCAGGACCCAGCATGGCGAAATAGGCCGCCTCCGTCGTCATCCCCTCGGTGACGCCGCGGTCGGCAAGATCGGCGTATCGGATGCCGCGCTCGCTCGGCCAGGGCATCCAGGCCTCGTCAAGGGTCTGGTTGATCACTGCGTCACCCGCCAGGTTCCAGAGGGGGTGACGCGCCCGCGGCTGCTTCAGGGAATCGAACCGGCCAGCGTGGTCCAGCATCAGGTGCTGGCACTCATGCAACAGGACGGTGGCCAGTTCCTCGGGCGTGCAGGACACCACGAAGTCTGGCGAGTAGTACAGGCGCCAACCCCGGTCCACTCCGACGGTCGACAACTGGGCCGGCTCGACCTCCACCAGCTGGACGGCGAACAGCAGGCTCGACACGTATGGCCATCGCGACTGCGCCAGCACCCGGGCCGCCATGATCCGCCGGCGGGCCTCGGGGGAGGCAGCCTGCTGCCTTCCGGGACGCCCAGCGGGGAGAGCCATCAGATGAGCCCAGCTTCGGCCAGCAGCGGGACCATCGACTTCATCACCGCCACGGGGACGCGTGCCCCTTGGGGCTTCAGGGCGATCCACTCCCGCCCGAAACTGACGGCGAGGTCGTCGAGTCCCGACCGGGCGACCCGCTCC
The DNA here is from genome assembly GCA_963774745.1 of uncultured Actinomycetes bacterium. Lineage (GTDB taxonomy): Bacteria > Actinomycetota > Actinomycetes > S36-B12 > CAIYMF01 > Prado023. The sequence continues at coordinate 458,954 of CAVZGE010000006.1, forward strand.
AGCACAGTACCCATGGCCACCCAGCGCTGCTCGTCCGCGTCCCGACGCAGGGCGTGCATCGTGCCGCCGAGGAGCACGTAGACCTTGTCGGGCCGTCGCGGGATGGCGGTGCCCTGCGGGTCTGCGAGCACTGCCTCCGGATCGGGCAGGTCGAGGTTGTCCCGGAACACGAGGTACTCGGCGGCGGCACCCTGCCCCACGCATCCCCGGGCCAGGATCCGATCGACCTCGGGCGGCAGGTCGGCGGCCCTCGACCACGACAGCAACGTGGCCAGCATCTCCCAGGACCGCGGGGTGGGGAACGCCCGGCCCTGAGCAGCTGTGGAATCGGGCATGACGGTGAGCAGCTCGGGGCGGGCCGTCAGGAAGCCGCCGGCTGTGATGCGTTCGAGGCCCTCGGTCCGCGCGTGCTCCTCAGGGTCCGCGGCACGGGCCAGGTAGCGCGGCCAGCGCCCGCCGAAACCTGCCTGCACGACGGACACGGGCAGCTCCCAGGGCAGGTGGCAGAACCGGTTCGCCAGTGGGGGAGCCAGATCCCACCCGTCGGCAGCAATCTCCGGCGGGTTGGCGGCCGCGACCACGGAGGTTCCGTCCCCGAGGTAGCAGTCCCCGGCGACGCGGTCGAGGCTGACCCGAAGCAGGGCGGCCTGGACGCTCGGTGGGGCGGTGTTCACCTCATCGAGGAACAGGATCCCGTGGCCGTCGGCTGAGAGCCGCCTGGCCCAGTCCGGCGGCACCAGGCGCATGTCGCCATCGGCCACGACGGGCAGCCCCGCGAAGTCCTGCGGCTCGCGGATGCTGGCCATGATTATCTCAAGCGCTCGACCCTGCCCCAGCGCCAGGTCCTTGATCACCGACGTCTTGCCCTGCCCAGGTGGGCCCCACAGGATGACCGGCACACGAGCGCCCATGCAGACGCCCAGCGCCTGGTAGGTGGCCTCATAGTTGTCCACGAACGGATCTCCGTCTCTCGGTTCGCCTGAGAGTATCGGGCAGTCGGGTCGTTGCCCTGGGCGTTGTCGCACCTGGGTTGGACAGAAGGGAACCTCGTGCAGGGTTCGGCGGATCCGGCTGCGATTGCATCGGCGGTCCGGCGCGGCATCGAGGCCCTTGCCAAGAACGGAGACATCGCCAGCCGGATGGGACTGGCGACCAGCCGATCGGTTCCGGCCGACGTGCTGGCTTCGCTCGCGGCAGATGTCTCGACCGCGGTCCAGGAGGCGGTCGCGGCCAACCCTGCAACCCCGCATGACCAGCTGCGTACGCTGGCCCGGAGCCGCGGGTGGCCCCTGCCGGCCGCGGTCGCCGGTAACCCCGGGGCTCCTTCGGCTCTGCTCGAGGAGTTGGCCGAATCGCCCAGCAACCTGGTTCGCGCGGCGGTTGCCCGCAACGCCTCGGCGCCCGACCATGTCCGCGCCCTGCTCGCGCTCGACAGTGCCCAGGCGGTGCGAGATGCGTTGCGGGAGCCCGCGAATGCAGGTGCCCCGCCGGGTGGTGATTCGCCTGCACTGCCCCCATCAGACGCCTCCGACATCCCGGCCCTGGTCCGAGCGTGGGTCGACGATGGGTGGGTACCCGACGGCCAGGTGCTCCTCCTGTTGCTCTCGGGCCCGTCCGACCGGCTGATGCTTCCAGCGGTCCTGCTGCGGGATCCCCGTCTGGAGGCCCGCGCGGTGGCTGACGCGGCTGTCACCGAGCTTGCCGGGGCCGGGCCGAGGTGGGTCGGTCCGTCGGTGTTCAACCGCCTGCTCACGCCGGCCCAGGTCCGGTCCGGCCTCAGCCGGCCAGATGGGCAGCCGCCGGGGATGCGTGCCGCCTTCGGGGTGTTGGCTGGCCCGGACCAGCTTGAGCTCGCTCTCGCGGGCGCCGACCCGGCGATCCGGATGGGAGCCGCGGCCAACCGACTCGTGACGGGCGAGGCCCAATTGCTCCGACTCATCGACGATCCCGACGGTGACGTCGCCGAGGTTGCCACCGCACGCTTCGAGCTGGCCATGGACAGGCTCGGCGGGTAGCCGGGCCTGATGAATCCGAGCGACTTGGGCCACTGCGGCGGCCGTCACCGAATCCGCTGCGGCCGCGCCCGCTCCGGCTTCGCCCGGGCGCCCCTCAGCGGCCCAGCCCCAGGAATCCGCCGAGGTCCGACAGGCCCTCGGCGGTGGTGGGCATGAAGTCGGTCAGGTGCGGACTGCAGACGATCACCGCCCGCCACTGCGCCCGTGACACGGCCACGTTGATCCGGTTCGGCGAGAGCAGGAAGCCCATCCCGCGAGGGACGTCCCCGGGTGCGGACGCCGTCATGGACACGATCGCCACGGGTGCCTCCTGCCCCTGGAACTTGTCGACGGTGCCGACTCGGACGTCGGCCAGCCCCTCGCCGGCCAGGGCCTCCAGAAGCTGGTTGCGCTGGGCGTTGTACGGGGCGACGACCAGGACGTCCCGCTGCTGCATGGGGCGATGCACGGGAGCCTTCTCCGGGTCGTACCAGGTCCAGGTGAGCACCTCCCTGGTGAGGTCCAGGACTCGGGCGACCTCCTCGTCGGAGCGCACGTCGTTGCCCTCGTGGTCGACGAGCTCCACGAAGACGCCTGGTTCGACGATGGTGCCCTGTTCGTCGAGCATCTGCCGAGCAGCGGTGACCGCCTCGTTCGCGTGCAGGCGGCTCTCGTAGCTGTGCCGGGAGACCTGCTCGGCGATCTGCGGGTGCATGCGCCAACTGGTGTCCAGGAAGTAGCCGAGATCGGTCGGCAGGGTCCTGTGCGGATCCTCGCCGGTCCCTCCCAGCAACCAGCTCAGGGCACTGGTGTGCACCGGCTCGGGGTGCGCGCCCTGGCTCACCTGCGGCAGCTGCTGCGGGTCACCCAGGAGCAGCAGCCGCTCAGCGGACACCGACACGGCGATCGTGTTGGCCAGCGAGTACTGGCCGGCCTCGTCGATGACCAGCAGGTCCAGGGCCCCGCGGGCGACCCGCTTCGCATTGGTGAAGTCCCAGGCCGTGCCACCGAGCACACACCCCGAGTTCGCATGCGTGGCGAGGAATTCCGCGACGGTCACCTTGTCCTTGCCCTTGCCCTCCAGCAGCGTCCACTTCGCGCCGTCCGGCCGTTTCTTGGCCTTGCCGACTTGCGAGGCAGGAACACCTGCATCCACCACCTTGTCGAGCATGTGGTTGACAGCGGCATGCGACTGCGAGACGACCCCGACCCGCCACCCGGCGTCGACCAGCGCCTTGATGACGTGGGATCCGACGTACGTCTTCCCGGTGCCGGGCGGGCCCTGGACTGCCAGACAGGAGCGTTCCAGGCGCATCACAGCCTCGGTGATCGCCCCGACGTACCCGTCGTGGTCGACGGCCGGCAGGGCCTCCCCTGCGGTCAGGGTGGGCGGCTTGCGAAGGAGGAGGTTGGCGACGGGTCGCGGCAGCGCCTCCTCGAACGTCGCCCCCGCATCCAGGGCGGCTCCGACCTGCTGGGCGACCTCACGGAGCGCGGCGCGGATCGAGGTCGACTGGACGATGGAGTCGGCCGCCAGGACCGTGGGGATCGACTCGGCTCCGGGTGCCCCCTCCATCTCCTGGATCAGGACGGCGTCCATGCCAGCTGCCGCTGGATCGATGGACAGCACGGTGATCGTCTTGTACCCGCGATTGTCCGGGCGACCGCCGTTGTCCATCCCGGCCGGGGCGGGCGGTTCGTACAGCAGGTAGGCACCCTGCCCCACCTTGAACTCATGGCCGGCCGGGAGCTGCCCGATCAGCCGGACGTGGCGGCGCTGCTTCCGAGCCTTGGGCGGCACGTGCCAGTCCTCGACGACCTGGACGTCCTCCAGGACCATCGCCGCCCGGTCGTCGATCTCGTCAAGGGCCTTGCCGAGTCGGTCGAAGTGCTCCCACCAGGTCGGCTTGTCCTCGCGCCGGTGATAGCCCACGGCCGCTGCGACGAGCGCCACCGCACTCTGCTCCGGGGTCCGCTGCCCATCTCGGGGTGCCTGGGCGAACGCGAACAGCGGGTCGACGAGCTCTGCCTCCTGCTGGGCGGTGCTCATCGCGTCCTCGGTCGTGGACGCCTCCTGCGCGGCCGGCTCGACCGGCGGGAGCCACGCCGTGGGGTCGATCACCTGCTCGGCCGCCCGGTCGAGCAGCCAGTCTCGCAGGCGCAGGGTCGAGACGCAGTCGTAGCGGTTGTAGTCCAGGATGTCCGCGAGCTTCTGCTCCGCGGCCTCGGGATCGGCGTCCCTGAGGTTGCGGTAGGCCGCGTACTCGGCCACCGAGTCGGCTGCGTTCGTCACACCCTCGGCGTCCCGCAGCTCGTCGCCCATGTACAGCGGCTCGAGCTTCTTGATCGAGTAGGAGCGCTGGGAGACGCGCACCGATCGGCGGACCACCGGGTAGAGGTCCACCAGCACGTTCTGGCGCAGCAGCTCGTCGAGCTCGTCCTCACCTTCCCGGTGGCGGACGGTGAGGCGCTTGAGCGCGGCTCGCTCGTAGTCGGCGTAGTGGTAGATGTGCATGTCGGGGTGCTGCTCACGTCGCCGCGCGACGTAGTCCAGGAAGTCCCGGAGGGCCACCTTCTCCTGCTGGTGGTCATGGGCCACGAACGGGATGAACCGGGGGCATGCTCCGTCCGTACCCAATTCGACGACGCCGAACAGGTACTCCAGGCCCCACTCCCCGGTGGTCGGGTCCTGCCAGAGGGGATCACCCTCGAAGTCGAAGAAGATGTCGCCGGCGCTCGGAGTCGGCAGCGCGTCAAGGGACCTGTAGTCGAACACCCGGTACTGGACGGGGCCGGGCTCATCCCCGGCGTCGCCCATCTGGGCCACCTGGATCCGGGCCTGCTCGCGCAGCCCCCTGAGCGTGCGCTGGGGGACGGGCCACTCGTGGCCCGGCTCGGGCCCGTCGTACTTCGCGAGCTGGTCGATCGTCTCGATGCCAGAACTGCGCAGCTTGGCGCGCTGGGTGGATCGCATCCCGGCGACGAGGAGCACGTCGCGGTGCAGCTGAACCTGCTCGTCGCAGGTGGCGCACCGGCCGCAGGCACTGATCGAGGAGTCGCCCCACGCGACTGCGAGACCGCAGGCTTCATGGCGATCCAGGACCGCCTCCAGACGGCGCCGGCGATCGGCGACCACCGGTGCCAGCCGGGCGATGTCCCACTCAGGCTCGTCCCCGCTGCCCAGGAGCAGCCGGCCCCGGCCCGTCAGCGGGATTCCGGCGATCCGCGCCAGCTCGGCGTACGCGGCGATCTGGAACAGGGCATTCGGCTTGGCTCGCCGGGCGAGCTTCGCGTCCGTCACGTCGTAGGCGGGGCCACCGGGCTCCTTGACGAGGAAGTCGGCCGATCCGGCCATCCGGCCGTCGAACAGCACGGCCTGGTAGATGACATCGGCTCCTGCGAGCGCGACCTGGACCGTGCGGTCAGGATCCCTTGCGAGGTCCGCCTCCTTGGGGTTGGGGAACGCGACGACGCCGTGCGGGGCGTCGACCGTCCCGACTCCCCACTGCGCCTCGAGGGTTCTGAGGATCTTGGTCTCGTGGTCATCCCCCAACGAGCCGGCGAGCCTCATCAGGGCATCGTCCTCGCGAACCGGACCCGGGCCACGCCCTCGCAGCTTGTCGACGCTGCGCAGGACGGCGTACTCGCACGTGGCTGCCGTGATCAGGTCGGTCGCCGAGTAGACGAGCGTGTCGTTGAAGATCCTCATCGTTCCTCCGTTGCCGGCCCTGCCGGGTTCGTCGTCGGTCGCCGGGACGGGCGGCTGCTGTCCGTGCGTCCGTTCGCAGCCGACGCTCTCACGTGGTGGGGACCGACCGCAGCGGCGGATCGGGGGTCACGCGGAAGAACTCCTCGCCGTAGCACGGCTCGTGGATGCAGGTGCGGCCAACCTCGGACACCAGCGTGACGTCGGTTGTGTGCTCCGTCCAGCCCTCCGGTGCGCCGCCCTCGTCGAAGCCCTCGACGAGTGCCGCTGACAGCGTGAAGGTTGCCGGCCGAATCTCGACGGCCGGTTCCGCGGCACCCTGGTCGTCAGCGAGGCACAGGGCGAACGAGGCCGTCAGTGCCCAGGAGACATCGCCACGTGGGTCGAAGGGGTCGCGCTGGATCACGGCGATCCTGCCGATGGTCCGACCCGGGGCCACATCGCCAACGACAACATGGAACTGGGCGGTGTCGGTCTCGCCGTCATCGAGCGCGGGGCTCTCCACCCATGCGGCACCACGGTTCTGGGTCAGCCCCGGCGTCAGATTCCTGGCTCCGCGCGCAGCAACGACCCGTGTACCCGGCGAGCTGAGGAACTCGGCCTTGATGCCCGGCGCGGCCAGCCACCGGGACACGTGCTCTGACTCGCCGCGGCCGGTCATCCGGACCTCTACGAGCAACTGGCCGGGGAGCTCCCAGCGCGCCGAGGCCTCAACGTCGCAGTGAAGGTCGGCGTGGGCGATGTCGGTCATGTTCTTCCTCCAGGGTTGCGCCGTGGTTGCGGCGCTGGTTCGGGTGATGGGTCCATGATCACCGAGGGGTGTGACAGATCTGCGCGACGTGCGCGCGTGGGGGCTGGGCGTGGCACACAGCTGCGATGCCCGGCGCGGCAGGTGTTGCCCCCCTGCCCATTCACCACGGCGAGGTGTCGTCCTCGTCCGCCACCGGGATCTCCCCGCCCTGCTCGCGGGTCTTGTAGCCGCGGCTCTTGCGGGTCCGGTCGGAACGCAGGCGCTTCGAGCTGTACGCGGCGTCCCAGGCGCCCATGCCCCGGCTGGTGCTGGTCAGCCAGCCCAGCTCCGCGGCGACCTCGTCGTCCATCACGCCCGCAGGGGCGGCGAGGAACGCGCCCGCTGCCCCGTCCAGGGACGAGCGGGCGGCATCGAGGTCGCCCCGGGCCAGGGCGTCCTCCGACGCCTTCTTGGCCTTCTGGGCCGAGAGCAGCAGCTTTTCGCGCTCGACCTCGGGTGCCGGGACGCGCCCGGCGGCGAGGTCCGCGGGCACCACGTTGACGCTGACGGGCAGGGTCACGGTGTGCTGCTCCAGGGCGGGCAGCTCGACGTGGGTGAGCGTGAGCTCGGCGACCTGGGCCAGCCCGAGGGCGGCCATCGCCGGGATCGTCAGCTCGATGAGCATGCTGCGCTTCTCGCCGGAGTAGAAGTCTCCCAGCTCGACCATCACCCCGCCGGCCACGGCGTTGCAGGGCAGCTCGTTGAGCACCCTGACCTGCACGACGTCCGAGCTGGGGGCGATCAGCAGGCTCGCCGCCTGCACCGTCTTGCTGAGCAGGCCCTCGATCTCCCCGGCCACCGCGGCCGAAGCCGCGTCGCCATCGGCGGCGAAGGCGTGGTTGCCCGACCCGCCGGTGGCCATCTCGGCGAGGATGTCCTGGTCGTAGCCATGACCGATGCCGATCGTGGACGTGGTGATCGACTGGGCCCCGGCCTTGGCCGCGACCTCGCGCAGCTTCACCGGATCGGTGACGCCGGCGTTGGCGTGCCCGTCGGAGAGCAGCACGAGGGTGGCGCCGGCCGCGCCGCTTGCGCGGCGGGCCTCCTGCAGGCCCCGAAGGTACCCGCTGGAGAGATCGGTGGAGCCGCCCGGGTGGATGGCCTCGATCTGGCGGGCCAGGCGCTCGCGGCCGTGGTCGCCGACCCTGCCGGCGGGGATGGCCACGTCGGCGTGGCTGTCGAAGGTGACCAGGCCGAACGTGTCGCGGTCGTCGAGACGCCCGACCAGGTCGATCAGCGCGCGCTTGGCGGCCTCGAGCCGGTGGCCGGACATCGAGCCGGAGCGGTCGAGCACGACGATCGCGGTGTGCTCGGGCCGGACGGCGGACGGGTCGTCGACGGCCTCGGGGGCCTGCAGGTCGAGCATGACGGTGACGGTGTCGGTGGCCTCGACAGCAACGAGGTCGACATCCAGGTGGGCGTTGACGTGCACAGGGTTCAGTCCTTCTGGGCGTGGCGGCGGGCGTGGCCCGGACCGCCGGGGTCGGTGGTGATGGATCCATGGTGCGCCGGAGGTATGACAGATATCCCCGGCGCGCTCAGTGCAGGGGCCGCGACCGGGTGGCCGGTCCCGGTCCCCCAGGTCACGCGGCTCGGCGCGACTCCGGCGCCCCCGGCGTCGGCGAGCTCGGGCGCAGGGCGCTGACCGCGTCGACCGACTCGGTGAGCAGCCAGCGCACGAAGTGGCGGTTGAACAGGGCGTGCGGGGACCGGCGGGCGCGGATGTGCCGGATGGCCTCAGCCGGGTCCCAGCCGTCCATCACGAGGACGAGCGCGGTGACCAGGCCGGATCGGTTGAGCCCGGCCTGACAGCGGATCATGACCAGGTCGCCGGACTGCCAGCGCTCGTGCGCCCACGCCGCGGCACGCAGGACGCGCTGCAGGTCCGAGCCATGCAGGGCGCCGTCGCCGAAGCCGTAGCGCAGCTCCTCGACCTCCCAGTCCACGGGCTGGGCCCAGGCGTACAGGGTGACCACGGCGTCGTACTCGCGGCGGCCGCCGAGGTTGCCCAGCGGCATCGGGTCGGCGACCGTGCGGTCGTCGTGGGTGCCGCCCATGAACAGGCCCGGCAGGATCTCGTCGGCCCGCCAGGACGGGTACTCGATGTCCCAGGCGACGGGGGCCTCGAGGTCGGCGATCGTGAGGGCAACGTCGAGGCTGACCTCGGGGGCCGCCGAGGTGGCCGGACGGGGGGCGCTGGGGTGGTTCGCGGAGTTGTTCATGTCGTTCCTCATGTGTCGATCGGAGTTCACCGGTGGACCACCGGCGAAGTGCTGTCATCCACTACGACGAACGAGGAGGGGCAGGCGTTAACAACGGTTCGCAGCCCGACCGCGGTCTGCTCGATCCGCGTCGCTGTGTCAGACCCGGGGCGCAGACTGAGCTCAGTAGGTTCCATCTCGACGTGAGGACTCGACCATGAGGAACGTGCAGCGAAGCCGGTGGCTCGCACTCGCTGGGAGGGTGCGATGAACCCGACGTCGGCCGACGTGGCCGCAGCCCAGGAGATCGCCCGCCGGATCGCCAGTCAGCGACTGGGGGCTCGCGCCTGGGAAGGCATCGAGGTCGACGACGTCGTGCAGGAGGTCCTGTTGCGGTTCGCCTCCCTGGACCTCGACGTCATCGACAACTGGGAGGCATGGGTCGTCACGGCGACGAGGAATCGCTGCAACGACGTGATGGCGGCCGAGAGGCGCCACGACCATGAGGGGGTTGACCCCGCCACCGCCCTCGACGGTGCGGGGTCGGATGCGCTGAAGCGGATCGGCATGTGGGTCGTCGGCCCGAGTGCCGCGGGCATGCGGCCCCAGATGATGGAGCACGTCCTCGCCGTGCTCTCCGATCAGGAGCGCGCGGTCGTCGACCGGCACCTCGACGGCTTCAGCAACGCCGACATCGCGCAGGAGTTCGGTTACGCCAGCGGACAGAGTGTCGCGGTCACGATCAGCCGTGCGCGGGCCAAGGTCCGCGAACGGTTCGCCTCACCATCCCAGCGGGACGAGGTCCTGAATCCGCAGCGGCCGTACTGAGCCCGGGACGACAGGCGGCGAACAGGTGTCCAGTGGCCCTTTACTTGAAAGTCAATTGGGGATTGACTACAGTGAAACGAAGGGATCTTCTGAGCGGCTCGAGGAGCTCGCGGTGGCGGGTGGGGTGGAGTTGGTGTTCGTCCGGGAGGGCAGTCCGGGAGGGCAGGGAGCACTCAGCGTTCCGGATTGGCGCCCGGAACCTTCCAATCCCACGGCACCGGGAGGTCAATGAGAGGACGGCGCAGGGCATTCTCGCTGACGCCCAGGAGGAGATGGACTCTCATGACCACCTATGCCGTTCATGCGGCTCGGTTCGGACGCGTATGGGCGCTCGAGGCTAAGCCTGAGGGGGTTGGCGTCCACACCCAGGCCAGGCGGCTGGACCAGGCAGAGGCTGTGGCCCGCGAGGCGATCGCGATCGTGCTCGACGTCCCGGAGTCCGAGGTCGACGTGGAGATCGTCGTCGACCTCGATGCGGACATCCAGCGTCGAATGGAGGAAGTCCGGTCGGCCCAGGCCGCGGCCTCGGCTGCGCAGGCTGCCGCAGCGGCGGCCTCACGCGATCTCGCGCGCAAGCTCGCCGACTCCGGCTACACCGTGCGTGACGCCGGCCGGATCCTCGGGGTCTCAGCGCAGCGGGTGTCACAACTGCTCAACTGAACGGCGACGGCGCAACTGGTTGGGGTTGCCGATGGGGCGAGGCCGCCCACGACTTCGCAGTGGCCGTCGAGCGGCTGCGCCTCACCGTCGACGGTCCGGCCGGGATCGGGCCGTCCGCGCCTGCCACCGCGGCGTCAGCCTTCGCGGGGTCTGCCGCGGACGCGACGTCGCCCACCTGTCCGCAATGCTGGACACGCACCCCTGATCGGAGCCGCCTGATGACTGACTCGACCCTGCCCGCGGCGAGCCCGAACGCCGGGTTCCGCGCGGCGCTGGCCCGGCTGTCCCGCCGACCGGCGGAGTCGGGGATCGTTGCAGTGTCAGGGGTGGCACGCATGCTGGGGGCTGACCTCAGGAAGGGGAACCGCGTGACTGATTCCACGCCCAGGCCGATCGTGCACGTCGACCTGCACTGGGTCCTGGTCGACTCGAGTCCGGCATCGCCGGCTCACCGATCATGAACGCACGACCTACGAGGGCCGTTACGACGAGGGCCCCGGGATCTTCGCCCGCACGGGGCCGATGCCCGGGGCGATCGAGGCGTTCATCGAGGATCTCAACGGCCCATCTGGATGTTCGAGGATAGGAGAGTCCCATGAGGACCCACCCGCTCTACATCACGTGCCCGGTCTGCGGCGCGACCCCCAACAACTATTGCCGCGACCTGGTCACCAACGCCCCACAGGTGAAGTTCCACGACGCACGGGTCGCCGCCTCCCAGGAGTAGGCGGCTGGACGTGAGTTGGGGGCTGCGGGAAGGGGTGTGGCTATTGACATTAGCCACAGCGCTAAGTATCTTCACCTCATGGCTGTCAGCACCCGAACCTCGTCCTTCCTCTCCCGCCCCGGGGGCCGCGTGGCGTTCGACGTCGCCGGCGCCGGCCCGCTGGTCGTCCTCGTGCCCGGCATGGGGGACCTGCGCTCGACCTACCGCCACGTTGCGGACCAGCTGCGTGGCTGTGGCTACCGCGTGGCCTGCACCGACCTTCGTGGACACGGTGACAGCGACACGACCTTCGATGCGTACGGCGACGAGCCGACCGCGCGGGACCTGACCGCCCTCATCGAGCAGCTGGGCGGCCCCGCGGTGATCGTGGGCAACTCCATGGGAGCGGGCGCGGCTGTCGTGGCCGCCGCGGAGCGTCCTGACCTGGTGACCGGACTGGCTCTCCTCGGGCCCTTCGTCCGGGATGGGTCCATCGGACCGGTCAAGCGCGCCCTGTTCCGCATCGCGATGGCAAGGCCCTGGGTTCGACTCGTGTGGCAGGCGTACCTGCCGTCGCTGTATGCAGGTCGACGCCCGAAGGACCTCGACGAGCATCTCGCCGCCGTCGCCGCGAGCCTGCACCGACCCGGGTACGCCCTGGCCCTCTCCCGGACGACCCGGACCGGCCACGGCCCGGCTGAGGCCCGCCTGGCGGCCGTCCGTGCTCCCGCGATCGTGATCATGGGGGAGCTGGACCCGGACTTCGGCGATCCGCGGGCCGAGGCCGCGTGGATCGGTGAGCAGCTCCAGGCCGAGGTCGTGATGGTCCCCGAGGCGGGGCACTACCCGCAGGCCCAGCAGCCCCAGGCCGTGCTGTCCGCGCTGACCCGCTTCCTCGCCGAGGTGGCCCCCAGTGCCTAGGGCGGGGCTGACACCTGCGCGCGTCGTGGCGACGGCGGCGGCCATGGCCGACGACCTCGGCCTGGCCAACCTGACCATGGCCGCCCTGGCCGAGGAGCTGGGCGTCCGCCAGCCGTCGCTCTACAAGCACGTCGACGGTGCAGACGGGCTGCGCCGGGCGCTGTCCCTGAAGGCCAAGGAGGACCTCGCCGAGGCGCTCTCACGCTCAGCGGTGGGCAGGGCGCGCGGGGACGCCGTGCATGCGCTGGCACGTGCCTACCGGGACTGGGCCCTTGCGCATCCCGGGCTGTACGAAGCGCTGGTCCCGGCCCCTGATCCGCACGACACGCAGGACGTCGCGGCCAGCGATCGGATCGTGTCCATCGTCACCGACGTCATGGCCGGCTTCAGCCTGCGGGACGAGGCAGCGATCCACGCGACACGCGCCCTACGGGCGTGCCTGCACGGCTTCGTCACCCTCGAACGGGCAGGTGGCTTCGGCCTGCCCGTCAACATCGACGCCAGCTTCGAGCAGATGATCGACGGCCTGGTCGCAGGGCTGGACTCGCAGGGATGGTCAGATCGCATCCGCTGAGGCCCATGGTCCGGCGGCCTGCCCATGACTGTCAGCACTGGGCCACAGAGCGTCGATGCGCGTGACCAAGCGCCGGACATCATGCCCGTCCCTGAATGTGTGCAGAAGCAGGTGCAGAGTCGGAATCGTGAGGGATTGGTGGCTGGACCAAATGGCTTCCGACCTGCTCAGACCGTAGGGCGGGCCGTAGGGCGGGC